>DAOUPZ010000013.1 GCA_030625885.1 Clostridia bacterium | reverse complement strand
GTTTGTGCTGGTGTGGTTATGACTGGTACTGCTGGATTTGTATTATCTACTGTAAAAGTAGTTGACGGACTAGTCGCTGCTGCTTCATTCCCTGCTGTATCTGCTGCTGTACCAGCTGCTATACTGATCCCTAGTGTTCCATCGCCGCTTATATCACTAATTGTTACTGTTCTCTGTTCGTTTCCAGATCCACTTACAGCTACTGTCCCTGCTGCTGTTCCTGTGCTATTTAATGATACATCTCCCGTATCCAAGCTGATACTATCCGCTCCTGTATAACTAACGATATAAGTTATCGGCCCGCCTTGTGTGACTAATGGCGATGGTGTACCTACCACAACCATTGGTACAATAGTATCCACAACTATATCAAAGTTTTGAACTTCAGAAGTATCTTCACCACCATTGGCCGTACCTCCATCATCCTTAATCTGTACGGATACATTAGCCGTTCCCTCTACACCCTCCTTGGCCGCAAAGCTTAATGTGCCGTTGGCAGAAATTACAGGTTGGGTAGTAAACAAAGTACTGTTATCATTTGCAACTATAAATGTTACACTTTGTTCTAATTCATCGCCAGGACCGGCAGAAATATCACTCGCCCAATTAGCGATTGTCTGCTCTTTTGTACTCTCATTAACGTTTATATTCTCCCCTTTTGTAAAACCAGGCGCATCGTTTACAGCATTAACTGTAAACCCAAAAGTATCATTGACCGTCAGACTGCCATCACTTACTTCAACCGTAATAGTTGCCGTCCCATTTTTATCTGCTGCAGGCGTAACCGTTATTGTGCGATCTGCTCCGCTGCCACCTTTTACAATATTTCCAATCGGTATCAATGTTTCATTTGATGAACTCACACTTACTGCCAGGTCCACGACAGCCGTTTCATTATCCCCTATTGTAAAGGCTATCGCTTCCGAAGCATGATCCTCAAATATGGGTTGATCTAATATATCACTGATTGTTGGAGCTGTATTACCACCAACTACCTGCGTCCCCCCATCTGCACTGATCACCGCACCACCCGTAGGATTGGATATGGCAATAGATTTTGTTCCATCCGGAACGTTGATTGTCTTGCTCGTTTCTCCATCATTAAAACTTATATTACCGGAATCAATTACAGACCCTGATTCATTTTTAGCGCTCCAGTCAGCTGATATAGTCCCATCACTGCCTTCTTCCCGCAATATCTCTACTGTATTGCCACTGATCGTACCTATTGATAATTGACCCGGTTGAGCAGGGCGGTCATTGATACTATCCGCTTTGATGAAAACGTTGGAATCATAAGAATCATCACCCCCATCAGCAATAGCTAATTTAATATGGTTTGTTTCCCCCGCATTTACATCGGCTTGTACAGAAAACACCACTGTCAATCCGTCCATCTGCGTATCTATTGTTCCCCCACCATCACTTGTATCATTATTAATAAAATATTCTGGATGCTGAGCATTTGTTCCGTAAGGATTACCCCCATTAACAGTATTAATAGATACAGGTATACTGGTATTAGGAATTAATGCAACATTATTGCCGTTTATAAAGAAACCGAAAGTATCGTTAACACCACCATTAGCAAACTCATTATATTCTTCTGATGAAAAAACGTATTGAAAGGATACTTTATCGTTTTCAGGTACAAAATCAAATTCAAGTATTGTCGCATCAAATGTCCCCATCCCGGCTAAAGCAGTTAAATCTTCATCCCCACTTAATCCATTGCTACCTGTTTTTGAATCACTATCATTTGGTGCAACAGCATATTCAGCATAACCTGAACTCAATATGATCCCTTCCTCAAACCCAATAATCCCCGTTCCTCGTGAAAATATCCCTGCTGAATTAGATGTGCCAGTAAAAGTAATATTGCTTGCCGTTACCCCTTCGCCTAAGATTTTATTTACCAAATCTTCGGCATTATTGTTTGCAGCAACAACCAAACCCGTACTTTGTGCAGAAAACAGCCCTAATGGTTTCGCCAGTATCTCTTTTTTCACAACATGAACGGTTCTTACTACCTCTTTTGCTGCATTACCTTGCTTATCAGTCACGTTATACTTTAAAATATATGTTCCTATTCTATTAACATCTACTTTTCCTGTTATCATTATATTATCTGTTATATCCCCGTCACAATCATCAACGGCTGCAGCACCTAAATCTCTATAACCATTATTTATTTCTATAGTCAGTTCACGATCACCATTTAACGTAATAACAGGCGCAGCCGAAACTACATCTATTGAAATAGCTTCTATAACCTTTACTTCCCTTACTGCTTCTACCGCTGCATTTCCCTCACTATCCGTTACATGATACCTGATTGTATAGTCTCCTACCGTATCCGTATCCACTTGACCTATTATTTCAATCGTTTCCGTTAAATCACCGTCTTCTTCATCAACAGCGATAGCGCCCAATTCCACATATTCACTGCCTGCCTCCACAATCAGTAGATTATCTCCGGTTATTGTTATGACTGGTGCATTGATTATTGCTTCATCTCTCTCTGCTGATCCGTTTTCTATGTTAACTTCAGATTCTTCTGGTTCTATTACTTTCCTAACTTTTACTTTCCTTAGTTTTCTATTTCTGTCCTTTACATAATGTCTGATCATATATTTTCTTGCTGTATCATCATCCGCTTTTTCCGTTATTTCAATATCATCCGTCAGATTACTATCAACATTTATATCAGTCCGACCCGTATCGATCGACTCTCCTCCATCTACGTTTTCAATTATTGTTTCCTCTGCATAAGCTGCATTTTGACTGAAACTCGTCAATGGAAAACTTACAACTAAAGCAACAATAAGAATAACAGCCACACTTCTTCTTACACATCTCATAAAGATAGATAATTTTTGTGATTTTCTCGCCATTTGCATAACACCTCTCCTCAATTATAGAATATAGTATGGTTCATTAACATTAGCTGAACAACATGTTTTGGTGAAGAGCCTTAAAATTCTAATAAATATTTCTTCGATTATATTAAAATTTTACATATTATTATTAAATTCCTGCAATTGTTTCAAAAAAATTAGTACTTTTGTTCTAGATATTGTCGGGAATACACCTAATTTCAAATATCGCTGCATAATAATTTTGAGCGTTATCCTTCAGTTATATAATCTATCGCTTTCTCTAGCCTTTTGTTGAATCAACATTTCTTTTGCAAAATATTTATTTAACTTTGAATTCACATAGCAATAACCACAGATTTTACCAATATGAAAGAAACAAATGTAAATATACTAATTTTTTACACGACTATTGTCAAAAAAGACAGGTTTTTTTGATATCGCGTCGAATAATTATTGGTATCTGCTTTGCAATAAGGACTTTACATTTAGAATGGCTCTGGAAACCTGCAATGTAAATTCTTTATTATATAACTAAATATAGCTAAAATTTATAATTTTAAATCATATATAATTCATTTATAGTTAAAGGAGTGGTATTAAATGAAAGACCGTCAAGTTAAATCCTTAGATGGTAATACCCATCACCCCAATCAAAATGGCGTAAAATACATAAGTATTCATCATATCATTGCAAATCCTGATCAGCCGCGCAAAAAATTCGATGATCACAGCTTACAAGAATTAAAAGAATCCATCCTACAATATGGTCTCCTTCAACCCATCATTGTTCGTAAAATTAATGATGGAAACTTTGAATTAATTGCGGGCGAGCGCCGCTGGCGAGCTTCAAAACTCGCCGGATTACAAACCATACCTGCCCTGGTTAAAGCTATTGATGATAAAATGATGGCTGAAATCGCCCTAATTGAAAACGTACAGCGCGAAAATCTTTCGGTTGTAGACGAAGCACTTGCCTATAAACTCTTGATTGATCGATATCAATATACCCAGGAACAATTATCTCAGCGTATTGGGAAAAGTCAGCCCTTTATCGCCAATAAGCTTCGATTGCTTAAATTGCCGAGTTTTATTCTCCAAGAATTAAATCTAAATTATATTACAGAACGTCATGCACGTGCTTTATTAAAAGTTAAAGATCCCCAGCAACAGTTAGAATATTTAAAGGAAATTATTGATCATAATCTCACTGTTAAAGAGACAGAAGAGATAATTAGTAACGATCAAAACCAAATTATTTCCCAGGTTATAATCAAAAAACATCCGCCTCAAAAATCCAAAAGCAAAGCCGCTGCAGACGATTTTCATAAAATAAAAAAACAAGTTGATAGATCTTTTAACAAGTTTAAAAAAGACGGTTTTAAAGTTAACTTAAATCAAAATATAAATGAAGATACTATGGAAATTCATATTATTATCAAAAAACCATAAAAATAGGACGCCTTCTCAGGCGTCCTATTTTTATGGTTTTAAGTTTCTTTTTCCCAGATCCGTTTTTCTATAATGTCACATCCACTTTATTATTATCACTACGGGAGATTTGCCCCTTATCACGCGCAAAATAATCTTTTGTTTCCCGCAGCACAACAGGACTGAGGATCAGCAGTCCAATCAGGTTGGGTAATGCCATTAATCCATTAAAAATATCGGAAATCGTCCAAACCACGCTCAATTTAAAAATAGCACCTAAAGGAACACAGCAGACAAAAATCCAGTGATAAATCTTAACCCCTTTTTCTCCAAATAGATAATCCACACAACGATCCCCATAATATGACCAACCCATAACCGTTGTAAAAGCAAAGAAAACAATACAGATAGAAACCAAATTTGTCCCATATGATAACTTAGATGCAAAAGCACTGGCTGTCAAATCCAAACCAGAAGCACCAGAATTCCATACGCCAGTCGAAATAATAGCCAACGCCGTCATAGTACAAACAATAATCGTATCAATAAAGGGTCCCATCATCGCTACTAAACCTTCACGTACCGGCTCCTTCGTTTTAGCTGCACCATGTGCAATAGGCGCACTTCCTAAACCCGATTCATTGGAGAACACCCCGCGCGCAACGCCAAAACGAATCGTTTGTGCCACCATCGCACCCGCAAATCCACCGGCTGCCGCAGAAGGATTAAAGGCATAATAAAAAATCATGCTAAATGCTTCAGGCACTTTATCTGCATTCATAATCAGAATAGCAAGGGCCCCGATACTATAAATAACAGCCATAAGGGGTACTATTTTACTCGCTACCGCACCAATTCTTTTAATTCCGCCTATAATGACCAACCCTACAAACAAAGCGATTACAAGGCCGGATATAATACGTGTCATGGGAATAGATCCAATCGCACCGGGAATATGTATCAGGTTATCAACTCCGTCTGCAATCGAATTAACCTGAGCCAAATTACCAATCCCAAAAGAAGCGAGGATGGTAAACAACGCAAACATCACACCCAATGGTTTCGAACCGACACCTTTTTCTAAATAATGCATGGGTCCCCCATTGGTTTTTCCATCTTTATGAATCACACGATACTTAAGCGAAAGCGTACAACTGGTAAACTTAGTGGCCATTCCTACTAAAGCGGTTACCCACATCCAAAAAACCGCACCCGGACCGCCAGAAGCAATCGCTGTCGCTACACCCGCAATATTTCCTGTACCAATGGTAGCCGATAATGCAGAACATAACGCTTGAAAATGTGTTATTTCTCCTTCTTCACTTGGGTCATCATATTTACCAGAAACCAGCTCTACAGAATGCTTTAATTTCCGCATTTGAATAAACTTTAAGGATACAGTAAGGTATAAACCTGTCCCAACCAAGAGGATAATCATAATCGGTCCCCAAACAACACCATCAATTGTATCCAAAATATTCATAAAACCATCCAACTTACGCCATCTCCTTTTTAATTTTTGCTCGTCAACATAACGTCTTTCACATATGTCTAACATATGTAAAAGACACTAAAAATGTTATAAAAAAATAAAGAAGCCAAACATTTTATGATTTGACCTCTGTGAAAACACCAATTAGACACTACTTAGTGTCTCAGTTCTCACCCCCTGTCCTTTTACCTGAGAGTTTCACTCTTTTACAAGAGTTTGCTCCTTCGGCGCCTCAAAACTTTGGTCTCTCCAGAGGTCCGTCCGGCTGCAGTACTTCTCCTTAAGGAGAGCCTGAGATTTTCGAAGCATTCTTCTTGCCCCTTCGGCAGGGAATATAGTCCCTTCTTCTGCAGCCATCATCCGTATAATATTTAATTAATTTAAAATATTTCCTTTTTTTCTTGCCTCTTCCCACAAACATGACGCATCCAAATATTCGTTTTAGATTTCTAATCCATTACAAAAGTACTTATTATATTCTGCCTCACACAGTATATAATGATATATTAAATAGGAAATTATTTCAATACTTTATCAATTTTCCCTGTTATATTATGTCTTATTTTTAAAAATTATGGATAATATATTGATAGATTATGATTTATAAAATAAAAAAGGAGGAGTTATACTCCTTTTTTAGCTGAAAGTAGAAAGACCACAGTCTACCACTGTTTTCCCTAATCGCGTGGAATACGGCCCATGTCACGCGCAAAATAATCCTTCGTTTCACGCAGTACAATCGGACTAAGCAAAAGCAGACCGATCAAGTTCGGCAAAACCATAAAGGCATTAAAAATATCAGAAATCGTCCATACCAAACTTAGCTTAAAAATCGCACCGAGCGGAACACAACATACATAAATTAAGTGATAAGTCCACACCCATTTTTCGCCAAACAAATAGGCAAAACTTCGTTCCCCATAATAAGACCAACCAATAATGGTTGTAAATGCAAAGAAAATAATCGATATAGAAACAATTTCCTGCCCAAAAGATAACTTGGCCCCAAAGGCACTAGCTGTTAAATCTAAACCGGAAACACCCGAATTCCAAACACCCGTGGATACAATCGCCAAAGCCGTCATGGTACAAACAATAATCGTATCAATAAAAGGACCCAACATCGCCACTAAACCTTCACGAACAGGTTCTCTCGTTTTCGTCGCCCCATGTGCAATGGGTGCCGTTCCTAAACCCGATTCATTGGAAAATACCCCGCGCGCAACGCCGAACCGAATCGTCTGCGCCACTACCGAACCCGCAAAGCCGCCTACTGCGGCAGTGGGGTTAAACGCATAGTAAAAAATTAATTGGAATGCTTCTAGAACCTTATCAGCATTCAAAATTAAAACAGTTATCGCACCCACACTGTAAATAACAGCCATCAGCGGCACCACTTTACTGGCTACAGCCCCTATTCGCTTAATCCCCCCAATAATAACTAACGCCACAAAAATGGCGGTTACAATACCGGTTACAATTCGCGTCATGGGAATAGAACCAATTGCTCCTGGAATTTTAATCATATTGTCAATCCCATCTGCGATTGCATTAACCTGTACCATATTACCCGTACCAAAACAAGTGATGGCCGTAAAGAGCGCAAACATGATTCCCAGCCATTTGGAGCCGACCCCTCTTTCCAAATAATACATCGGTCCCCCACTGGCTCTGCCTTCTTCATCAATGGTACGAAACTTCAAAGAAAGCATACAGCTGGTAAATTTAGTTGCCATTCCTACCAGTGCACTAACCCACATCCAAAAAACAGCGCCCGGTCCCCCTGCTGCGATTGCAGTTGCTACCCCGGCAATATTCCCCGTCCCTATAGTAGCAGATAACGCCGCACTCAGTGCCTGGAAATGGGTTATTTCACCTTCCTCATGCGGATCATCAAATTTACCCGAAACCAACTCTACAGCATGTTTCATTTTGCGCAGTTGAATCCCCTTCAGCATCACGCTGAGATACAGACCGGTTCCTACCAATAAGATAATCAAAACTGGCCCCCAAACGATACTGTCAATCTTTTCTAATATTTCAATAAAATTCTCCAAATCATTCACTTCCTTTTGATAACGTCTACTTTATTTTCACCCACATGGCTGCTTTCTATTAATTATTTTATTTTTTCCTATTACTTAATTCTTGCAGTCAAGATAATATTACCCGTATGTTGACACAAAAATTGGTAATGGGTAAAATAAGAAAAACAGCTTCGCTGTTTTTCGGCAGGTAGCAGGTAGAAAAAGGATCGCTCCCTTTGGTCGCTGAAAGAGGAAAGAAAAAAATAAAGTACAAAAGATTATTCGAATTCATCTTTTATCCTAAGTCTTAGATCAATCCTTTATCTTTTTCGTTGCTCGTTCAGCAGCCTTAGGCTGCGCTCTTTCCTCATTCCTCGTATTTTACTTTCCCTACCTGTCTCTACCATCTTAGTCTGAAGATTTACTTAAAGTATCTTAACCATTTTCAAGCACAAAATTCACACAAAGGAGCGATACACATGTTTGATTACCATCTTCACAGTACCTTCTCTGCCGATAGCAATATGACGATGACAGAGATTTGCCAAAAAGCAATTGAACTCGGTCTTGATGAAATTGTATTTACAGATCATTTTGGATTTGATCCTAATGATATCGATTATGATTTTCTGCATTATACGGATTATGTAGAATCCTTTAAAAAAGCAAAAGCGCATTTTGGCCACGATCTAAACCTTTTGCTGGGTATAGAAATTGGCATCCAACCCTATTTTTCAGTAGAATTTAACGATTTTTTAAAGAACAAGTTTTTTGATTTTATAATTGGTTCCATACATATGGTTAATCGCTATGACCTGACCAAAGAAGCCTTCTTTATCGGTAAAAATAAAAAACAAGCCTATCAGGCCTATCTTGAGGAAGTTTTAGAATCCATTCTTGCCTGTGAAAACTTTGATGTTTTAGGCCATCTAGATTTAATCCGACGCTATGGCCCCTATCATGATCGCATCCTCCATTACGATGACCACCGTGAAATCATTGAATCCATTCTGAAAACATTGATCCAAACAGGAAGAGGTTTGGAAATCAATACTTCAGGCCTGCGATACGGCATTGATACCCCCCATCCCACCTTTGATATCATTCAAGCTTACCGTAAACTAGGGGGAGAAATCCTCACGCTGGGATCCGATGCTCATACGCCTTCTCATATAGCGACAGGGTTTAATGAAGCATTAGAAATGATCCGAGAAGCAGGATTTACACACCTGACACGATTTAAAGACAGAAAGCCATATTTTTATCCCCTTGAGAAAGGGTAAAAGCAAACACAGCAGATAAAAGAATACAAAAAAACATACATAACCCTGTCCTTATTTCTCACCTTCATAAAAAGATAAAAAATAATGCAGGCCTAAGCCTGCATTATTTTTTATCTTTTGTCATCTTTTCCATGATTTCCTTCGCTTTTTCAGCAGTACAAGAAGAACCTTCTTCATCAAAGAACTGTAAGCAAAAACTAAGCGATTCTCGAAAAATTTTGGAACGATTTACCCCAGTATTCTTACAAATTTTATCAATTTTTTCTAGTTGTCTGCTTTCCACGTTAACAGAACATATGGTATATTCATCATTTTTTTCTTTAATAATGTTAAACATTTTTCTCACCTATCTCTATCATTTATTTTTCCATCTTCTCTTCTTTTATATAAGAAGGTATATGAGTCTCTAATAATTTTTCAAAAATTTCTATGCTTTCTTCTTCTGAGCAAGGTTTACCCCCATCATCATAAAATTGCAAGCAAAAATCAATCATCGTCCGAAATGAATCAGAACGCGTAATACCATATTTTTTGCATAACTTATCGATCTTCTCTAACTGCCAGCGGTGAACATTAACAGAGCATACCATATATTCCCGCTTATTCTCCTGAAAAGGAAAAATCATATTATTCATCCTCCTAAATACTTTCACAAAATATTGTTCTTTAATTAACATAATATCATTTGACATTATATCATATAATTATATTACATAATATAATCATTATCTATTAATTTCGACAAAATAGTACTTTTTTACTATATATCATACTAAAAACATGAGATGAACTTTATAGTAAAAAATGAAACATATATAATACTTTCTATAATTTAATTCCTTAATCTTTTGCTCCCAACTTTCCCCTTCATCCTAATATTGAAATTGGTGAAAAAGGGTTAATACAATCAATTATGGTAACAATATAAAATAAGAAAAACCCCGTCCCTATAATCGCTGAACAGGGAATGTTAAAGATTAAAAAATTTCGGAGGTATCTATGAAAAAACATTATAGCCTCTTTATTGTTCTCATCGGCTTAATCAGCGGATTGGTCACTGGATTGCTTGGAATTGGCGGTGGTACGGTTTTAGTTCCTGCCATGACTTCTATTCTTAACGAAAAAGAACATGTGGCCCATGGCACATCTCTAGCCGTTATTCTTCCTACGGCATTGATAAGCACGGTCATTTACAGCTTTAATCGCTATGTGAACATAGGGCTTGCCATCCAGATTGCAATCAGCGGCATGATCGGCGGATACATGGGTGCTAAATTAATGAATCGGCTGCCTTCTGCTATATTGCGGAAGCTATTTGCGGTTTTTTTAATCATTGCCGGTCTTAAGATGGTGATATGATGCCGATTTATATGATTGGAATCATTACAGGCATCATTAGCGGTATGGCTATGGGTGGCGGCACCTTTTTAATTGTGGCCCTTGTCTTTTTTACAAATATCAGCCAACATGTTGCTCAAGGGGTCTCCCTGGCGTCCTTTCTTCCCACTGCTGTCGTTGCAATCATCGTTCATTTTCGTCAAGGCAATATCAAAGTAAAACTGGCTCTGCTGCTTATTGCTGGCAGCCTCTGCGGCGCTATTGTGGGGGCAATACTGGCAACCAAACTTGAAACCGCTTTACTTAGAAAAATATTTGGTTTCTATTTAATCGGTACAGGTGGATTTCTCCTATGGCAATCCAGAAAAACCCCTTTGGGGTCTTTCGAGAGAAGAATGAAGAATGAAGAGGGAAGAAAAAAATAGGATGCAAAAACGGCGACTATACCCGTTTTTGCATCCTATTACTCTGTTTTGATTGCTTCCAATGCACTTAACTTCATAGCCCGATTGGCTGGATAATATCCGGAAATAATCCCTACCATTGCAGAGAATATTAACGCACCACCCGCAAGCCAGATGGGAATAATGGAAATCTTGTTGTCCATGGCAAATTCCCCCATCATCTTCCCTGCAATATGGTTAATCAGCACGGAGCCGCCATAACTAATCATCAATCCCACTAAGCCCCCTAATAAGCCAATCATCGCAGCCTCAAAAAGGAAGAGTTTTTTAATATCAAAAAGTTTCGCGCCTAATACTTTCATCACCCCTATTTCCCGAGTGCGTTCATAAATAGACATAATCATGGTATTCGTGATACCAAGAGCCGCCACCAAAAGCGATACCGCCCCGATACCCCCCAATATCCCTTGTATGCCTGCAGACGTTTTTTTCATCGATTCCAGGATATCCGTCAAACTTCGGGTCTGAAACCCCATCCCCTCTATCATTTATTTTACAGTTTTGACTTGATCAATATCCTTAATCTTTACCATCGCCTGCTGATAGCCTTTTTCCTTTTCTTTCTGTCTACGCCGTTCCTTAGGATCCTGAGGTTTGGGTTGTGATTTTTTTTGCTTCTCCATAAAGTCTTTTAGAGCGTTAATATTCATATAGGCGCCCCAATCGGTTTCATAATTTCCTTCCGTTAATATCCCGACGCCTTTTACTTTAAAAGGTCTTAATTTCTTTCCTTGTTGTTTTGCCGGACCATTGTACCCGCCTTCACTCATAAGTCGCAAGTCCGCTGTCATTAAATCCACTTTAATCTCCTCAGAATCAGTCCTTCTTCTCGATTTAGGATTATAAAATTCCTCATTAACATGTGCGCCAAATACAATTGCACTCGTATCACTGGCACTTAACAATCGACCCGCTTGAACTTTATAATCAAATGCAGCCATATTCTGAGTATCAATCCCCCGAACGGGGATGTTAACCTGGTATTTCCCTGATTTTACGGTTAAATACTGTTCCAGTAAAGGCGATACAGCCTCGACGCCATTCATATTACGAAAGCTTACCAGAGCTTTATCATCCAGAATAACATTTTTTTGCTCCACCTTTTTCTGACCTTCTTCTTCATAGCCAAAACGGTCTTCTTGAGCATAAACATTGATAATATTGATGCTCCCCATTCGGGACAATTCTTTTTTAAAACTTTCATTCATGGCGATACCCAGGGAAAGCATAATAACGATGGATGAAGTACCAATAATAACCCCTAGAATCGTTAAGAATGTTCTCGCTTTCCTACGCCACAAATTTTTAAATCCCATAATGATCAGGTCGATACTACTCATCAAATTCTATCCCTTCCTGCTTTTTTTTTCGTTTCTTACGAATAACAATAACCGTTATCACTAAAAGTACCAGTATAACACCCATCCCTATGTATTTATTAGACCCCTTTTTCTCCATCCCCATATCAGCGTTATTTGCCATAGCCATTTCAGCATCCATATCCTCAATTTCCGGTGCAGGAATCGCTGTAAAACTCAACGGTTTCACGATCTCCTGTGTATTCCCCACCGCATCTTCAAATTCAAATACGATCTTCCCGGTCTGCTCGCCCTCTTTATCCGGATAAATCGTTGCTTCATAGTAATCATTGTTACCCGCTTCAAAATTTCCTACAAAGTAATTTCCGTCTTCAATATTGAAGTCACCTTCCATTTTTACCATCATATTACTCAACGTTGAACGACCTCTATTATAAAATTCCAGGGAAACACCCACCGGCTGTCCAACAAATGCTTCTGGATCCATTTCTACTTCGGAAAATTACAACCGATTTTCTTGAATGACCTGAATACTAATGGTCTCTTTGGTCACATAAGGATCACCTTCACTATTCTCACCATACTCAATATCCACATTCAAATCATAATTCTTATGCTCTGCATCAAATTTGGGCTTTAAAACAATATTTTTCTCAATTCTCTCTTGCGGTCCAATTCTTTGAATATAAAAGGAATTACTGCTGCCAACCGGGGAAAAGACCCCTTCGGAAGTCAGTGTCATTTTAATGTTATCAACTTTTTCAGACATACTGGTATTTAGAAAAGACATATTCAAATTAAAAGGCTGACCGGCTTTAACATAATCACCACCGAAATCGTAGTTGTCCACAATAATTTTTACCCGGCCATCATTCTGATCTTTTCCATCAACAGGTAAAAATATCGTATCTTCTTCTTTATATTCCTTACCATAATCGTCTATGTACGTCATTTTTAATACAAGTTCATGGCTTCCACTCATCATTTCTTCATAAGGAATAAGATTATATGACACGTTACTCATTTGGTCTTTTTCCAGTTTATCAATTATTACAGTATCCATTGAGTTATATAATTGAAGTCCCTCACCTTTGAACCCAGAAAGTGTACAATAAATCCTTTCTGCTTTAAAAGTTCCAATATTCTTTATATTAAAAGTAACCATACATGGTTGCCCAGCTATTAATTTCTCTCCTTCAAAATTAATAGCTTTAACCCCCAATAAAGGCTCAATGTTTTCATTTTCTATCTTCACATAAATCGTCTCTACACATTCAAATGGATCTTTGTAAATATTTTCATAGTTGATTTTAAATCTTATGGGATAAATTCTGGATTTAGCATTTAACGGAATATCAAAATCATATTTAAATTCTTTACTCGAATTTCTACTAATCCAAGGAATAGTTTTCCTTAAATTTAACGAATTTATTTCAAATGGAAAATCATCTATATTATTAAATATAGGTTCAATAACAATATTTTTTGCTACAAGATCTTTGGTTATATTCTCCAAGGAAAGAATTACTGTGGTACTTGTTCCCCCTTTCAAAGTAATCATTTCTCCATCTTCATTAATTCTAAGCTTTGGATTATATTGACTTGTATCAACAGCAAAACACGTTTCAATTCTAATAAATACTGTTAACACCATCATCATTAATAAAAACCCCGTTAGCTTTCTCTTCATTACTCTACCTCCTAGTATTCATTTCAATCTTTTCAACATTCCCGTCTAAAATATAAACAATTTTATCAGCAAATTCTGCCACACTACGATCATGGGTCACAATAATAAGTGTTTGATTGTTCTTTCTCGTCATTTCCAGCATTAAGTTCATGACTTCGGTTGTGGTTTTGGAATCCAAATTTCCAGTCGGTTCATCGGCAAAGATAATATCCGGTTTACCAACAAAAGCCCGCGCAATCCCAACCCGCTGTTGCTGACCACCACTCATTTGCGTCGGCTTGTGCATGATATGCTTTTTCAATCCCACTGCAGCCAGCATCTTTTTGGCTCGTTTTTCCCTGATATCCTTCGTGATCCCCCTAAAAGTCAAAGGTATACTCACATTTTCCAGTGCGGTTAATGCCGGCATTAAATTATAAGACTGAAAAATAAACCCGATATGCTTTCGCCGGAAATCAGCGAGTTTTTTTTCATTCATTTTTTCCATATGATGCGCTTTAATTTTTATCGACCCTTTACTGGGTTTTTCCAATCCTGCCATCAAATTGAGCAAAGTTGATTTACCAGAACCGGAGGTCCCCAGGAAGCAACATATTTCGCCCTCATCTATATTTAGGGTAATGGAATTTAAAGCAACCACTTTTTCGTTGCCGATTCGATATACTTTTCTAATATCTTTAATTTCAATAACTGAACTAATAGATATCCCTCCCCATCATCCATGATCTAATAATAGAAAATTATCACAAAAGATTATAGATTTCAAGAAAATTTTTCCATAGTTTCTCACACAAACAATATTCCTCCTATAATAATAATAAACAAAACAAAACGCGTAAATGTTACAAAAAAGTTACATTTTAAAAAAAGGGAAAGAACATAAAAAACCTTCACTTTTAATCCGTATCAATGATAAAATATAAGTGTAGTTTATTCTGATTCTGAAAGGAGGGAGTGATATGGCGCCCATTCTAGTCGCTAAAAATTTATCTAAATCCTATCAAATGGGTGAGATTAGAGTCGATGCCCTGAAAGATGTTGATTTTGAAATATACAAGGGTGAATTTATCGTTATTCTCGGTCCCAGCGGCTCGGGTAAAAGCACCTTGCTCAACATGATTGGCGGCATGGATCAAGTAAGCGCAGGCGAATTATATTATAAAGGGAATCCTCTGCATACGGCTGATTTAAAAAAATTAACCCTATTTCGCAGACATACAGTCGGGTTTGTATTTCAATTTTATAATCTAATGCCCAATCTGAACACCTATGAAAACATCAGTCTCGCCACAGAAATTGCTGAAGACCCTCTTTCAATAGAAACCGTCCTGGAAGAAGTGGGCCTATCTGATCGTGCCCAACATTTTCCTTCCCAATTGTCCGGCGGTCAACAGCAACGTGTCGCACTGGCAAGAGCCATTGCAAAAAATCCGGATATTTTACTTTGTGATGAACCCACCGGGGCTCTTGATTTTCAAACCAGTATTCAAGTCCTTAAACTACTCAAACGTTTTTGTGAAAACTATGAAAAAACCGTTATTATCATTACCCATAACGCAGGCATTGCCAAAATGGCCCATCGTGTATTTTATATCAAAGATGGACAGCTGACGCATATTGACCACAATGAGAACCCCGTCCCCCCCGAGGCGGTGAGCTGGTAATGTTACGAAAAAAGGTCATTCGTGACTTAAAAGAAAATAAGGGTGCATATATCGCCTGCATCACTGTTATCGTTCTAGGTCTTATCATTTTCACTTCCTTTTCCATGGTGATCGACAATTTACATCTCGCCCAAACTCGCTTTTATAACCAGCAAAACTTTGCCGACGGCTTTGCAGAAATTCAAGCCATCCCCTATAGTGAGATGGACCATTTGAAAAAGCTGAAAGGGATTGACAATCTCCAGGGACGTTTGGTCAAAGACGTTAAATTAGTCCTTAAGGATCAAGATAAAAACATCTATTTACGCCTTATTTCTATCGATCCGACACAGGAAAATAACATTAATGAGATGGTGCTCAGTCAAGGCATTCCCCTTGATCGCCAAGAAATGAATATTTGGGTGGATAACAAGTTTTTTGAGACTCATCAATTAAAACTCGCTCAAGAAATCGAAATCATTGCTTCCGGCAAAAAGAAAAACCTGCGTATTGTGGGCATGGGAAAAAGTCCCGAATATATCTATGCCCTGCGCACCGCTAACGATTTGTTTCCCACACCGGAAACATTTGGGATTGCCTGGATGCCTTTGGAGCGGATGAAAACCTTATTGGGTACAGGCGAAACCGTTAACAATATTGTTTTTACCTTAAAACCGAACACAGATTATAAAGATGTGGAAGAATTATTAATACCTGAATTAAAACCCTATGGTTTAAAAAATATTTTTGCTCGTAAAGATCAAACCAGTCATCTGATTCTAACCCAAGAAATACAAGGATTAGAAGCCATGGCCCGAAGTGTCCCCCTCCTTTTTTTGGCTGTAGCCGGCATGATTTTATACATTATGCTCAAACGAATGGTCCAACAGCAGCGAGGACAAATCGGTATCTTAAAAGCATTCGGATATACCCGGCGCGAAATCAGGCGTCACTATCTGTCCTACGCTCTAATCATTGGAACCATTGGCGGGGTCATCGGCGGTCTCCTTGGCATTTGGCTTTCCTTTCCGTTCACCACCTTGTATCAAATCTATTTCAATATGCCAGGACTCAACAGTCAATTCTCTCTAAAATACTTTGTTATGGGCATTTTGCTTTCTTTGGTGTTTGCAATCTTTGCCGGATATCAGGGCTGCAAAAAAGCCCTGACCTTACAACCAGCTGAAGCCATGCGGCCCCCTGCCCCTCATCGAGGAAAGAAAATAATCCTTGAAAAGGTTTCTTTCTTTTGGCAGATGTTAACCGTTCAAGGGAAAATGGCCATTCGCAACATGACTCGTAATCCAGGGCGCAGCCTTTTTATATTACTTGGCATTGCTTTTACATTTTCGTTGTTAGCACTTCCCTGGTCAATGAAAGATTTAAGCCAGCAAATAATTTTTGACCAATTTGAAAAAATAGAAACCTATGATGTCAAGGTCGCTCTTTCCCACCCGCTTCCGCAAAAAAAAGTCATCTGGGAACTCAATCATTTTCCTGGAATGAAACGTGTGGAAACAAGAGCAGATATTCCCGTAACTTTGAAACACAACTGGTATAAAAAAGATGTCGTATTAATAGGTCTTCCTCAAAACAGTCATCTTTACAATATCTTAGATGAAACAGGTCATAAAATGGCGCCCCCCAAAAACGGAATCTTGATTTCAGGACGCCTTGCAAAACTTTTAAACATGGAAGTCGGCCATTCGATAACGGTAGAAAGCCTGATGATGAAAGATCCCGAAACGACATCAAAAGTCACAGTTGTGGGCATCATCCCCCAATATTTGGGGCTCAATGCCTATATGGAGATTGAAGCCCTCAACACCCTTTTGGGACAAAAGAATATCACCACTTCCATTATGCTTCGTATGAATGAAAGCGATATTCCAGCCTTACAGAAAGCATACAATCAATCATCAGCCATTGATGCCATTGATCATCAAGCCAGTATGCTGGCGCAAATTAAAGAATTAATGGCTTCTACTTCAGCGACAATCTATATCATGCTTCTATTTGGAATCATTACCGGATTTACAGTGGTATATAATTCAGCTATCATTACCTTATCAGAGCGAAATCGAGAACTCGCCTCTATGATGGTCATGGGGATGACCCCGGCGGAAGTGCTTTCCGTCATCACCTTTGAACAATGGTTTATCGGTTTTTTTGCAATGATACTGGGGATACCCTTGACCCAACTCATGCTGATCGGTATGGCTCAATCAGTCAGTAACGATGTTTACAGCATGCCGACAGAGATGACCGCAATGTCTCTGCTATATGCCTTTCTCCTAACCAGCGGTTCCATTTGGCTAGCACAAAAAATTGCTGCCAAAAAAATAAAAAAATTAGATTTAGTAGAGGTTTTAAAATCAAAAGAATAATGGAGGTGATCTCAATGAAGAAAAAGTGGAAAATAGTTTTAGGAAGCATGATTGCTGTTGTTATTCTAGGAATGATCTTGCTTGAAAGCACAAAACCACTGGAAGTCAATTTACTCAAAATACAACCCCGGTCTATTGCGAAGACGTTCAAAGAAGAAGGAAAGGTTATAGCGGCTAATGAAAGCCCAATCTATACCCATTCTGGCGGAAAGGTTCTTCGACTGCCATTTGAAGAAGGGGAAAAAGTAAAAAAAGGGGATTCACTCATTGCCTTTGATTCCCAGGAACTAAGCTTTCAATTGGCGCAATTAAAAGCTCAACTTAAAAGCGTTGACAGTGAGCAAAAAACCCAAAAACTTCAATATGAACAAGCACAACAAGATTTGAACACCAAGACCCTTCATTTTAATCGGATGGAACAATTACATGAAGAGGGCGTAATTAGCCAAAATGACTATGAAACCGCCCAAAATGAACTGAACGCCGCGAAAAACGCGTTACAGCAACAATCTGATTCGTTTCAATATTATACGGGTCAAAAAGAGAATTTAGCTGCTCAGATCAATTTAACACAACATCAAATGCAAGAACATCATCTTTCTGCTCCAGCGGATGGTATCATTGCTGAGTTGTCTGTAAAAAAAGGCATGGTCATTGAACCTGGCTCTCAGGTTATGACCCTTTTTCAAAATGATGCCTATCATATAGAAGTCTATGTATTGACTGAAGACGTCACTAACCTGAAACCCGGTATGAAGATAGAATTAATCCAAGACAACTCGAACATTGATACCCTATTCTCAGGAACGATTGAAAAAATCGCCCCCTCAGCAGTCGAAAAGCAATCAACACTGGGTTTGATTGAACAACGCATCAAAGTGACGGTGAAACCCGTCATCCCGAAAACCCTTACGCTGCGTCCCGGCTATGCTATTGATGTTCAATTTACAACCCATCAAGAAGAAAATCGATTGGTTGTCCCCAAAACAGCGCTGTTTCCTTATGAAAATAGTGACGCATTATGGGTCATTCGGGAAAGAAGAGCAATGATTCAACCCGTCCAAAAAGGCTTTGAAAATCAACAAGATGTGGTGATTATTGAGGGTTTAAAAACAGGAGACTTTGTCATTCTTAACCCGCAGCAGGAAGAACTGGCAGAAGGTAAGAAAGTAACCCAGAAAAAATAAAGGCAAAAACGGGGATTATCCCCGTTTTTGCCTTTAAAAACAACCCTCTGCTGTTTAGTCAATTCTTTAAAGGAAGTTTAGCTATCCATGTTGAAATTACTTAGAACCTATTTAATGCTGCATCCAAAATAACTGGAGGTGTTTACGCTTTGCTATTCCAAAAAATCATGCAAAGTTCCATCATATATAAACATATCATAGATAATATGCACGACGGTATTCTGACAGTCGATAGCAATGGACAAATTACTTCCATCAATCCAGCAGGAGAAAAAATACTGGAAATACATAAAACAGACATCATTAATAGAAAATATGTAGAAATATTTTTTGATGATCCTCAAAATGATGATTTTAATCAGGTCATTTTAGATGCTGTTTACGAATCTTCAAACAGCCATCACAAAATTGTTGATTTCTATACCGGAACAAAATTAAAATCTCTCTTCCTGACCACTTCTTTCTTAAAAGCCAATATTGAAAATGAAGTGGAAACCATCGGAATTGTTGCTGTATTTAGTGATATCACCGAACTTCAGGAGCTCAGAGATGCCAGTATCGCTATGGACAAAATCAAAACACTCAATGCACAGCTTCAGCAGTTTTCTTATCTAGATGCTTTGACCAACGTTCCTAACAGACGGTTCTTCGATGAATCTTTAAGCCGGGAATGGAAATGTGCTGTGCGCGACCAGGAACCCTTGTCATTGATCATCATTGACGTGGATTACTTCAAAGAATTTAACGATACGTTTGGTCATCAGCATGCAGACCAATGTCTCATTCAGATCGCTGCCGTATTAAGGGAAACACTCAAACGGCCCAGTGATTTCCTGGCTCGCTACGGTGGTGATGAATTCGCTGTCATATTACCTAAAACCCATGGAGAAGCTGCACACCAGATCACAAAAAAAATAAAACAAGGTGTTATTGACCTCAATATAACACACCCTTGTTCACCTATCGGCATAGTAACCATCACTCTTGGTCTGGCCTGCATAAACCCCACAAAAGAAAATTCACCTGAAGCCCTTTTCACTGCCGCAGACCAAGCACTCTACCGTGCCAAAAAAGCAGGACGCAACAAGATCATGGAATAGAAAAAACGGCTTAATGCTCAAGGCTAAAAACAAAGAATAAAAAATCTTTTGAATTTCCCTTTAGCCTTAAGCCTTAGATCAATCTTTTTCGTTCCTCGTTCAGCAGCCAAAGGCTGCGTTCTTTCCTCTTTCCACGTAATTTATCTTTTCCTACCTGCTACCTGCTTTATTTCTACACCACAAAGGTCAGTATATTCTGCTTTCCTTCTCGACGATAACGCACTTCCTGCATCACCTGGCGCAAGAGAAAAATACCCAATCCCCCTACTTCCCGTTCCTCAAGACCTACCTGAGTATCCGGTTCTTCCATATTCAGAGGGTCAAAGGGAATCCCTTCGTCAATCATTTCCACCATAAAATGCCCCTCTTTATCCTGGATCCGTACCAACACTTCCCCAGGGGGTGTTTGGTAAGCATAATTGCAAATATTGGCCATTGCTTCATCTATTGCCAGTTGAATGTGCATGACGCGTTTGGGATGAAGCGCTGCCTTTTCGGCAGCATGGCTGACATAATCCATCACCTCAGGAATCACATCAATTCTGGCTGGAAAAATGCGTTGGTCCTGTTTACCAGCCATCTTATGCTTCCCCTCTAACAGCCTGCTCTACATTTTCAAAAATTGGTAAAAAACTGTCAAAACCAGATACCTTAATCACTTCTTCAACCAATCCTGAAATACCGCAAAGCATCACACTGCCGCCGGTCTTTTTAATTTTCTTAGCCATAGCCAGAATACATCTTAAACCCGCACTGCTAATATAATCCAACGCTGCAAAATCAAGAATGATCCGCTGCGCTTCGGTCTCCTTACAAGCCGCACATTCCTTCTCAAAATCCGGTGCTGTCACTGTATCAAGCCGCCCCGTCACTGTAATCACACTATAATCCTGTTCATTTGCTATATTAATTTTCAATTCCATCATCCTCCTTTAAATAAGTTAATGCTAAAATCGTAATATCATCATACTGTGAAGTATCTACTGCAAAATGACGCACATCCCCTAATATTTTAGAAGTTATACTAGAAGCTGCTATTTCTCTGATACCACATAGGGAATCCATCAATCCCTCCTTACCCCAAAAATCTTCCGTCCGGCTCATCGCCTCGGTTACACCATCCGTATAAAGAATCAGTGTTTTCCCTTTTTGCAGGACATACCCTTTACTCTGGAAAACCATATCTTCCATGGCCCCCAGTGCCGGCCCTTTTGCGGGTGGAAGCACTTCCACTCTGCCTTCTTGATCCCTCACGAAAGGTGAATCATGCCCACCGCAGCTGTATATCACTTCTCCTGAGTGTATATCAAGAATCCCACAAAAAATGGTTACAAACATTCCCGTATCATTGTCCCGGCAAAGCTCGTTGTTAACACTGGACAAAATTTCATCCGGGCCCATTCCCTGTTCAGCTTTTGCCCGTAGTAAAGTTCGTGTCACTGCCATAAACAAAGACGCTGGAACGCCTTTGCCAGAAACATCTCCCACAACAAAGAAAAGGTGATCATCATCCATAAAGAAAAAATCATAAAAATCGCCCCCCACTTCTTTCGCCGGCTCCAGAATCGCATGAACTTCAAACTCAGGCCGTTCCGGAAATGCGGGAAAAATATGAGGTACAATACTTTGCTGAATCTGACGGGCCACTTGCAATTCCCCTTCAATCAAGCGCTTAGCTGCCTCTGTCTCACGTTCTTTAAGCAAATTGACAATCATAAATGCAAAAATACCCATGCCCAATCCGTTGGCAATAACCATAGGCACAATTACTTTTTGTACCAGCACCCATGCCTGAGAAAATGGATGGCTAAGAAGCAAAGCAAGCGCAAAGTGGAGTAGTTCTATGCCAACAGATAACAGAATGGCACCGGATACGCCCACAAATTTTCCTTTTCTTAATTGGTAAATCCATCCCCCAATTAAGCCTGCCAAAACGGTGGATAAAGAACACGCTTCTACCGTAAATCCCCCCAGAGAGTAGCGATGAATCCCCCCAATCAATCCTGCACCTATTCCAACCATAGGACCACCCACCAACCCGGCAATGGTCGGTCCTAAGTCACGGATATTCGCAATAGCGCCCATCATCTCAATCCCTCTCAGGGTGCCATATATAGAAAAGACCCCAAAAATCAAGATCAGACATGCCCGGTTTTTAACCGTTACCTTATTTTCCAAAACTTGATTGTAAAATTCGCTGCGTGTTAAAACATAAGCGAGAACCACAATAACAGCCATGCTGTTAATCAGATCTAAGATTAATTGTATCATAGATTGCAACTGCTTCACATCCTTGTTCATTTTATTAGTCATTTTAAAAACGCACCATCAATAACAAGATTCTATATAATATTAGAAATACCTTCCATTAAGTCATGTTTTTATAACTATATGTAACGCAACAAAAAACTTACATTACAGGTTTTCCTCTCGTTAATACGTCTCATCTAGCATAACCCTCTGCATAATGCTTCTTTATTTGGAAAAGATAAAACAAGCTCATTTTAGTGAAGGAGTCATTAATATGAAAGTAAATGAAAACGATAGAATATCTCCCATTCAATATACGTTATTAATTGCCTCCGTTTTAGTCGGACCGGGTGTTCTCTTTATACCCAGGGCTGCTGCAGAAGCAGCGGGAAATGATGCCTGGTTTGTCATTATAGTGGGGGGACTGTTATCCATTGTTGCTGCGTATTTTCTGACAAAGCTCGCTTTAATGTTTCCGCGACATACGTTTACGACATTTTCAAGAACAATCGTAGGAAAATGGATTGGTTTATTATTAACCATTAGTTTCATTTTCTACTTTTTCTATTATTGCGCCTATATGGCCCGTGCCTTTTGCGAAGTCACTAAACTTTACCTGTTAGGCAGTACCCCTATTGAAGCTATTTTAATTTTTTACATATGGGCTACTGTCTTCGGAACACGGGGAGGCATTGAAGTCATTTCCCGCACCTGCCAATTTTTATTTCCGATCATCATTTCAATCGTCTTTATTCTAGGCCTTTCAATGGTTCCCCACCTTGACTTTGCCCGTCTGCATCCATTTTTCCAGACACCATGGCCAGAGATGCTAAAAGCCATTATTAATAGCTTCTCGATCTATTTAGGATTTGAAATTGTGTTGTTTATTGTACCGTATCTAGCAAAACCACAGAACGCAATAAAGAATAGCATCACAGCCATTAGCATGATTACGTTACTGTATGTCTTTATTATGATCATAAGCTCAGCACTTTTCGGCGCTACTGATCTAAAAAAGATTATCTGGCCTATGGTCATAGCAACTCAAATGATTGATTTTCCAGGAGGAATAATTGAAAACCAAGAAGCCATTTTTCTCGCCGCCTGGACCACTGCTGCTTTTACATCCTCCATTATACTTCTACACTTTTTAGTACAAATCATGGCACAAGTCATCCATTTTGAAGAATCTAAGCCGATCCTGTATTTTATCATGCCGTTCATCTATTTGCTTACACTCCTCCCCAATAACATTGCTCTCGTTTTTGCCATGGGTGCTTTTATTGGAAAATACGGTCTTATGTTTGCAATTGGTGTCCCGATTGTCTTGCTCATTATCGCTAAAGTAAGAAAAACAGCCTAACGGCTGTTTTTCAGGGGAAAGGCCGCTCCCGATGGTCGCTGAAAGGGGAAAGAAAAAGAATAAAGATAACATAAAAAAAACGCCGTACCTTTTGGTACGACGTTTTATCACTTACTACATAAATAATGGTGCAAATACTAATGATACAATTGTCATTAATTTAATTAGGATATTGATGGAAGGACCAGAAGTATCTTTGAACGGGTCACCTACCGTATCCCCTACAACAGCTGCTGAATGGGTATCGGTTCCTTTTCCGCCATAATGTCCTTCTTCCACATATTTTTTCGCATTATCCCAGGCTCCGCCGGCATTAGCCATCATAATTGCCAATAATACACCAGCAACCAAAGCACCCGCAAGCAAACCGCCTAATGCTTCTTTACCCAAAATAACGCCAGTCAGTAATGGTGCAACAACAGCCAATAAACCAGGGATAATCATTTCTTTTAAAGCTGCACTTGTACTGATATCTACACAACGTTTATGGTCTGGTTTTGCTTTTCCTTCCATAAGACCAGGAATTTCTTTGAATTGACGTCTTACTTCTTCAATCATTTCGAAGGCTGCTTTCCCTACTGCTTCCATTGTAATTGCAGAGAAGAAGAAAGGCAACATACCACCGATGAGCATCCCAATGATGACACGGGAATCCATAATATTAATGCTAGATAATTGAACCGCATTAGCATAAGCCGAGAATAACGCCAAAGAAGTTAAAGCTGCAGAACCAATTGCAAATCCTTTACCTACGGCAGCCGTTGTATTTCCTACAGCATCCAACGTATCTGTAACCTTTCGAACGGCAGGATCCAATTCCGCCATTTCCGCAATCCCACCCGCATTATCCGCAATAGGACCATAAGCATCTACAGCAACAGTCATTGCTGCAGTGGATAGCATCCCTACAGCTGCTAAAGCAATACCATATAATTCTGCTTGTTGATAAGCAATGAAAATAGCAATCGCAATCGTAAGGATTGGTAAAGCCGTACTCTTCATACCCACTGCCAATCCAGTAATAATATTAGTAGCTGGACCGGTTTGAGAAGCTGAAGCAATACTTTGAACGGGTTTACGATCACCAGAAGTGTAATATTCGGTTATTTGACCAACAATAACACCAGAAATCAATCCGGCGATAACAGCATAAAAAACGCCCATATCACCAATAATACTATTAATTAAGAAATAAGAAGCAATGATAGCTAAAATACCACTAATATAGGTTCCGTTAGCCAGCGCCTTATGCGGGCTGCTTCCTTCGCCTGTCTTTACAAAACGAGTACCAATAATAGCAGATAAAATACCGGCTGCAGCAATAGCAAAGGGTAATAAAATACCGTTAAGTCCGAAAACCGTAGCCCCAATTGCCATGGACGCAATAATAGAACCCACATAAGATTCAAAAAGGTCGGCACCCATACCTGCAACGTCACCTACATTATCTCCTACGTTATCAGCAATAACTGCAGGGTTTCTAGGATCGTCTTCAGGAATACCTGCTTCTACTTTACCTACCAAGTCAGCCCCTACATCGGCTGCTTTCGTATAAATCCCACCGCCTACACGGCCAAATAATGCAATAGAACTGGCACCTAAACCAAAACCATTGACGATAGCAGGATCTTTAAATACATAATAAACAATACTCAAACCAGCAAGACCCAAACCAACCACGCTAAGACCCATTACAGCACCACCGGAAAAAGCAATACCGAGTGCTTTGTTTTGACCTTCCTGCGCTGCATTAGCCGTCCGCACATTCGCTTTTGTTGCTACATTCATGCCGATATAACCCGCAAGAACAGAACAAATTGCCCCACAGATAAAGGCAACGGAAGTTCGTTGGTCAATTAAGAAAAATAACGCTACAAATAATACCACTGTTACAACTGCAATTGCCTTATACTCTCTCTGTAAAAAGGCCATCGCTCCTTCATGAATCGCATCAGCAATTTCTTTCATCCGATCATTTCCTACCGGTTGCTTACTAATGTAACTTGACAAAAACCATGCAAATAGCAGGGCAACAATCCCCATACCTAATGCACTGAAAATAACATTTGATTCCATTTCTTTCCTCCTCCTAAACTTTGGGATAAGCAACGCATTATTTTTTTCTTATCCCTTATATTCATAATCTACAAACCAAAAGCGCCCAGCTGAGGACGCTTAGGGAACAAAAGTTTTAAACGACAGCAACAAGAATGATACTGGTAATCATAAAAATAATAGCAACAACTGTCGTCAATTTATCAAGTGTCTGATCAATTCCACGCCCTTTTTTCTTGCCTAAAACAGCTTCTGCCCCACCGGCAATCGAACCGGACAAACCTGCATCATTACCAGACTGTAGTAATACCCCTCCGATGAGAACCACACATATTAAAACGTGCAGTACTTTTACGGCTATGCTCATTGTTCCACCCCCTGCACTGTATTTAAGTAACGGGAATATTTTATCATAAGGGACAAAGATTGACAAGAACTATTTACTTTTTAAGATTGTAAAAACGGTCCAAACCTCTATAAATCGCCATGCTGCCCAGTTCTTCTTCAATGCGCATCAATTGATTGTACTTACATACACGATCCGTACGTGCTGGTGCTCCGGTCTTAATTTGTCCTGTATTAACTGCAACCGCTAAGTCGGCAATGGTCGTATCTTCTGTTTCACCGGAACGATGAGAAACAACCGCGGTAAACCCGGCTCGTTTGGCCATTTCAATGGTTTCCAGTGTTTCAGTTAACGTCCCAATCTGATTAAGTTTAATAAGAACTGAGTTGGCACTGTTTTCGGCAATACCCCTCTGTAACCGCTGGGTATTGGTTACAAATATATCATCTCCAACAATTTGGATTTGATTCCCTAATTTTTCAGTCATAATGGCCCAGCCTTCCCAGTCATCCTCAGCCAAACCATCTTCGATAGAAATAATCGGATACTTATTGATTAGATCTTGATAATAGTCCACCATTTCTGATGCTGATTTTTCTTTACCTTCTGCAGCTAATATATATTTGCCATCTTTATAGAATTCGCTGGCAGCAGGATCAAGTGTTAAATAAATATCTTTGCCTGGCTTGAACCCTGCTTTTTCAATAGCTTCCACAATAACTGCCAATGCTTCTTCATTAGAACTTAAGTTAGGTGCAAAACCGCCTTCATCCCCAACCGATGTACTTAAACCTTTTCCCTTTAATACTTTCTTCAATTGATGATAGACTTCAGCACACATTCTAACTGCCGTTCTAAATGAATCAGCGCCTACAGGCATAATCATAAATTCTTGAATATCCACATTATTGTCGGCATGTTTACCACCATTTAATATATTCATCATCGGTGCCGGTAATTCATAAGCGTTAACCCCGCCAATATACCGATAGAATGGTATTTCTAAATAGCTGGCAGCAGCCCGCGCAACGGCTAAGGATACACCAAGCGTAGCATTTGCACCTAATTTTTCCTTGTTCGGTGTTCCATCTAAATCAATGAGAAGTTGGTCAATCAAGCGCTGATTTAAAGCGTCAAAACCAATCACTCGAGACGCAATATTGAGATTAACATTATCCACTGCTTGTAAAACACCTTTGCCCCCAAATCGTGTTTCATCTTGATCACGGAGTTCAACTGCTTCATATATACCTGTAGAAGCACCGGAAGGAATCGCTGCCCGTCCCATCACACCACTTTCCAGCATCACATCCACTTCAATGGTTGGGTTCCCCCGTGAATCTAAAATTTCTCTTGCTCTCACATCTGTAATGATACTCATTTACTCATACCTCCTGAAAGTTGTATTATAAAGTTATGTATTACCTTCGTTGTTAAAGGGCAGGTAGCACGCTCGCTTTGCTCGCTGTAGCAGGTAGGGTTTATTTTGATAGTTCCTGCTTTATCCTTCCATGCAATAACGGGGACACACCGCTCGTACCTCCCGGAATGTCCCCATTCTTGCATTAGGGTTTTTATCATTCCTCTTCTCTCTTCCTTCTTAATCTTTCAATCTTTTCCCACTTGCCACTTACCACTTGCATCTTTAATCTTTTATCTTTAATCTTTTATCTTTTATCTTTATTCTTTCCCCACCTGCCACAAGCGCCTGAAAGGCGCGAGCTACTTGCTACCTGCCTATTTTACGATTAAACTTGTGCCTGTCATTTCCTCCGGTTTTTCTATACCCATAACATCCAATAAGGTGGGCGCAATATCAGCTAAAATACCGGAACGCAGCAAGATTTCTTCATGCTCAGATACATAAATAAAAGGCACCTTATTGCATGTATGCTTGGTAACCGCTTTACCTTCTGGGGTAAGCATCTCTTCAGCATTCCCATGATCAGCGGTTATCATGACCGTACGCCCATGTTCTAGAAATGTCGGTACGACTTTAGCTAAACACAGGTCTACCGTTTCAACTGCCTTCACTGCAGCATCCATGACACCGGTATGCCCCACCATATCCGCATTGGCAAAATTCATCACAACTAAATCATAATTGCTTTCCCGCATCTTTTGAATGACACTTTCAGCAACTAAATCCGCACTCATTTCCGGCTGCAAATCATAGGTTGCCACCTTAGGCGAAGGGACCAAAAGCCGTTCTTCACCGTCAAAAGGTGTTTCCTGCCCCCCATTAAAAAAGAAAGTGACATGCGCATATTTTTCCGTCTCCGCAATACGCAACTGTTTCAGTCCCTTATGGGCCACAACTTCTCCCAACGTATTCTGTAATAAATGAGGCGGAAAAGCAATCCTGGCATCAATAGCCGCATCATACTGCGTCATACAGACAAATTGGTCTGGCATCAATCTAAAGGAACGGTTAAAATTAGAAAAGCCTTGGTCTACAAAAGCTCGTGTTATTTGACGGGCTCGATCCGGTCGAAAGTTAAAAAAGATCAGACCATCCTCGGACCCCACTCTGCCCACTGGTTGTTCTCCATCAAAAATTACCGTTGGCAATACAAACTCATCATTTTCACCCATATCATAAGCTTGCTCCAAAGCTTTCAACGGTTCATAGGCTTGCCTGCCCACCCCATCTACCAGAGCTTGATACCCCTTTTCCACGCGCTCCCATCGCTGATCACGATCCATCGCATAGTAACGCCCCTGCAAAGAAGCAATCTGCCCCACACCAATTTCCTTCATGGCTGTTTGCAACTTTTCCAAAAATAGAGCTGCACTCCGTGGCGCTACATCACGGCCATCCAAAAAAGCATGAACATACACTTTGTTCAATCCTTCCTGTTTAGCCAGACGTAATAATCCCACTAAATGCTCAATATGACTATGTACACCCCCGTCTGAAACCAACCCCATTAAGTGCAATGTGCTCTTTCTTTTTTTTACACCATCAATCACTTCTTTAAAAGCAGGATTTACAAAAAAGTCACCCTGCTCAATAGAGCGGGAAATACGAGAAAATTCCTGATAAACCACCCGGCCGGCCCCAATATTTAAATGTCCTACCTCAGAATTTCCCATTTGCCCTTCAGGCAATCCCACGGCCGTTCCCGAACAAGCAAGCGTCGTCCAGGGACATTCTTTCATAATTTGGGTCATGAAAGGAAGTTTAGCACACTTAATCGCATTGCCCCGTTCTCCCTCACTTAATCCCCAGCCATCTAAAATAATTAACGCAACCGGTTTCACCTTTTCATCTCCTTGTATATACGGTTCTATTTATTCTCAACCAGTGCGGCAAATTTTTCCCAATCCAAACTTGCTCCACCCACCAGTGCGCCATCAATATCTTCAAAAGCCATTAATGATGCAATATTCTCCGGCTTCACGCTTCCACCATAAAGAATACGAATCTGACCCGCGATCTCATGTTCATATATATCTGCCAGGTTCTGGCGAATACTCTGAATAACCGCATTAGCATCCTGTGGCGAAGCGGACTTACCGGTTCCAATCGCCCAAATGGGTTCATAGGCAACCACACAATTTAATACTTCTTTCGCATCAATATCCTTAAATGCTGCTCTAACCTGACGGGAAACTTTTTCTGATGTTTTCCCCTCTTCTCTTTCCGTCAAATCCTCGCCCACACAAACAATGGGCTTTAAACCATGCTGCAAAGCAACTTGAACCTTGCAATTAACTTCTTCATCCGATTCATGGAATAATGTACGACGTTCTGAATGACCCAAAATCACGTAAGTACACCCTATATCAGTAAGCATATCAGGGGCAATTTCACCCGTATAGGCCCCTTTTTCTTCCCAGTACATATTTTGTGCCCCTAAATCGACGTTTGTATCCTTAAATTGAGCCCCTAAAAGCACTAATAATGTGTACGGTGCACAAATAACAATATCAACGTCTGCTGCATCCTTTACCTCAGGCAAAAAATGCTCTGTAAAATTCATTGCTTGATCAACCGTTTTATTCATCTTCCAATTTGCTGCAATGAACGGTATGCGTACCATGCAATCCCTCCTATTGCTTATTGTTTAATACAACTATACCTGGTAATTCTTTACCTTCTAAAAATTCTAAGCAGGCACCCCCGCCAGTAGAAACATGACTCATCTTATCTTGCAAACCAAATTTCTCTACTGCGGCAGCTGTTTCCCCACCGCCAACTATCGTAAGGGCCTCTGTATTTTCACCCATCGCTTCTGCCATTCTTTTGGTTCCCCGTTCGAACTTCCAATTTTCAAAACGACCCATAGGCCCATTCCAAATTACCGTTTTGGCTTGGGAAATTTCCTCTTTATAACTTTCCATGGCTCTCCAGCCGATATCTTGAATATATATGGGTTCTTTACGTAATTCCATTCTGTCCGTTTCATCTATGTCATCAATACCTAGTTCGCCCCAATTACAGTCCATTTCCAAGCTATTCCCAATCAAAAAACCGGTAGGCACCATGAATTTAACACCCTTTTTCTTTGCTTCCTTTTGAATAGCCAATGCTTCATCAACATATTCTTTTTCTACTAAAGAACATCCCACCTGCCGACCTGTTGCTAAAATAAAATTGTTGGCCATCGCTCCACCAATACAAATTACATCTGCAATATCAAGTAAATTCCATAGCAACTTTATCTTAGTTGAAACCTTAGCACCACCAATTACAGCCACAACCGGATGCTCTGGTTGATGAATGGCTTTACTTAAAGCTTCAATTTCCTTTTCAATCAAAAAACCTGCTGCAGATGGCAAATAGTGGGCAACGCCTTCTGTTGAAGCATGGGCACGATGCGCCGTACCAAAGGCATCATTAACAAATACATCCGCTAAATCCGCCAATTTCTTGGCAAATTGAGGATCATTATCCGTTTCTTCTTTATAAAAACGTACGTTTTCCAACATCAGTACCTGACCACTCTCTAGAGCAGCTACTGCGCTTTCTACTTCCGCACCAATCGTATCATTCACTTTTACAACGGGTTTTCCTAAAAGTTCCTCTAATCTTTGCGCCACTTGATCTAACCGTAATTCTTCCACGATTTTCCCCTTAGGGCGACCCATATGAGAAACAAGAATCACCTTTGCTTGTTGGTCTAATAAATAATTAATGGTAGGCAGCGCTTCCCGAATCCGCTTATCATTGGTGATATTTCCTGCTTCATCGTGAGGTACATTAAAATCAACTCGAACCAAAACCTGTTTCTGGGCAACATCGATGTCTCTTACTGTTAGCTTATCCATTCTTCCTTAGCCCCCTCATTTTTTATAAATAACGGCAAATAACAAGTAGGAGAACGATCGCTTCCTTTGGTCGCTGAACGAGGAACGATCGCTCTCTACTACGTTCGCTGAAAGAGGAAAGTAAAAGATCTTTTTCGTTCATCGTTCAGCAGCCATAAGCTGCGTTCTTTCCTCGTTCCTCGCACTTTTATCTTTCCCTACCTGCTACCTGCTGTTCGCAACCTGCCTCTTTTATGTTTTCCTTTAAGCTGATAGCTGACAGCTAATAAGCTTTTAATTTTAAATTTTCAATTTCTTACATCTTCCCCGCTACATATGCTGCTAAATCAACCAGGCGACAACAATATCCCCATTCATTGTCGTACCATGCAACTACCTTAAGCATTTTGTCACCCATCATCATCGTCGATAAACTATCAACCATTGTTGATTCATTCATACCCCGATAATCAATGGAAACCAATGGTAGTTCGCTGTATCCTAAAATACCTTTTAATTCATTTCCTGCTGCTGCTTTAAAAGCCTCATTTACTTCATCAACCGTTGTGTTTCTTTGGAGTTCAACAACCAAATCCACTAGAGAAACAGTAGGGGTTGGAACGCGAAGCGCAAATCCGTTCAATTTCCCTTTAAGTTCTGGCAATACCAAAGCGACTGCTTTAGCTGCACCCGTTGTTGTCGGAATAATGGATTCCATCGCTGCACGCGCACGACGCAAATCCTTATGAGGTCCATCCAAAATACGTTGATCATTTGTATAAGCGTGTATGGTGGTCATCAAACCATTTTCAATACCAAATTGCCGTTGCAATATTTTAGCTACGGGTGCCAAACAGTTTGTTGTACAAGACGCATTAGAAATAACATGATGGTTTGCAGGATCATATTTTTCTTCATTAACTCCCATTACAAACGTTCCATCGACGTTCTTTCCTGGTGCAGAAATGACCACTTTCTTAGCACCGGCTGTAATATGTTTAGATGCTGCTTCTTTGGTTCTAAATACACCGGAACATTCTAAAACAATATCAACTTCCAACTTGCCCCAGGGCAATACAGCTGGATCCTTTTCCGCAAATACCTTAATTCCTTTACCATCTATAATAATTTGATCGTCAATTGCTTCTACAGATTTGGGATAGGTACCATAAAGGGAATCATATTTAAACAAATGGGCCAGAGTAGCAGCATCCGTTAAATCGTTAATAGCTACAACTTCCAAGTTTGGGTTTTCCAATACCACCCGAAGTGAACTTCTCCCAATACGCCCAAAACCATTAATCGCTACTTTTTTTGACATACACATCATTCCTCCCAATTATTATTGGTCACATTCAAAAAAATAACAAGTCAGTATCTTTGGCTTATTTTTTTCTTTCATATGCCTTGTTCAAGTTCCTTTATCTTCCTATTTTTTAGATATATTATAACACAATTAAGTGATTGTGTCATAAATAATATAACATATATTGATATTTTTCAAGTATGTTACATTCATTTTAGCCGTTTTCCTTATATTTCCTTTATGTGATTTCGAATTAATTTCTTCTTATTTTTTACTTTCAACTTTAATCTTTTCCATAATCAAAACGAAAACCCGGGAATCCTCCCGGGTAAGTTATCTTTTATGTTTTTATTTTAAATTTTTAATTTCTTACCGCACTCGTCGTGCCGTAACATAACGGCGTGTATAGTAGTCTTTACTTAAAGATGTAATGGTAACACCATGTTTTGAGCTGGCATGAATAAACTGATCATTACCAATGTACATCCCAACATGGGAAACACCACCGGTACCATTCGTGGTAAAGAAAATCAAATCGCCTGGTATTAAGCCACCACGAGTCACCCATGTACCAAAGCGGGACTGGTCTCTAGAAGTACGAGGAAGTGAAACCCCAACCTGCTTATATATGTATCCTATATACCCTGAACAATCAAATGCTCTTGTTGTTGTTCCACCATAATGATAGGGTGTACCAATATATTTCTTAGCAATTGCAACGATATCACTATTCTCACCATTACTACGCCGGATTGAACCCCGAGAAGCTAATGTATCCAATTGATCACGATTAACTTCAGGAAGAATCAAAGTTTGCCCCACACTCAAATTCTGAGGATTACTCAAATTATTGGCAGCAATAATCGTTTCTTGTGAAATTCCTGTAACACTAGCAATACCATAAATCGTATCCCCTGCTTTAACCGTGTATGTCAAATCATTCTTTGGGTTTACTAGAGCAGTTACAGAAGTCACTGAAACAGGTGCATTAGTAAAAATTTCAACTTGCTTTAACCCATCATTCCACATCACTTGTGCCCCAAAAAATACGCTGGCAAATCGTATAGGAACATACATAGAACCATTGATATTCCGCGCTACTATATCTAAATCCTTTTTTTCACCATTCACTTCAACCCAATACCGCTCACATTTTAAAATAATATTAGTATTTACATAAGAAACGTGAACTAGTTGGTTCTCCTCTTCCCAAACTACTTCTGCCCCAAAACAATCACTTATTCCCCTAACAGGAACCCATGTTACGCCATCATTAATCAATGCAGCAGGGTTAAATGCTTTCTGTTCCCCATCAATCACAACTTTTACCGTCTCAGAACTCGCCCAACCTGCTTCTATGCTGAACACACTCCAACTCATCATAGCCATGATCCCTATTAAAGCCATTAATAGTATTTTTTTTCTTTGCATTTTACCACCCTTTGCATTTTTTTACACGATTTTCTTTTTTGTCAATTTATTAGAAAATAGTATATATAGCATATTCGCTTTAATCTACTAAATTCCTGCTTGTATTCTTAAAAAAATAAAACGCTCCTCTTTTATCCATAATAAGTATAAAAACCCTCTTATTAACACATTCTATATAAGACGTACTAAATATAATGAAAAATGTTTACTATATTATATTCTATTTCCCAAAGAAGGTGTAAAAATGCAACACTTACTAATATTGTTATTCTTTCTACTTATGATACTTGTTCTTCTCATCCCCGTCAAAATCATCCTCCATTACCGTAAGGACCATAAAGATGACATATTAACCATAAAGATAGAGATAAAACCTTTTTTTCAGAAGGAAATTAAAATTCCTAAGATTCTATTCAAAGTTAAAAAAAATCAACCTGCTCTAGAGATTGAAATGGAAGAATTTAATGAAAGCACGTCCGGGCAAAATAAAGAAATGACCCATGAAGATGTTGATGATTTCTCCCTTTTTGAAGCAATCAGTCATTTTAAAGACGTACTACATAGAATAAGAGATTTTTATCATACCTATGATCATCCTGTCCATTACGTCATGAAAAAAACAACTTGCCAGTGGTTTGAATGGAATACAGAGGTAGGCAATCATAATCCGGCTGTAACCGGAATTGGAACAGGACTATTATGGAATATCAAAAGTCAAATCGTAGGCTTTTTAAGCCACAGCATTCAATTTACAAAAGAACATCCCCCACGTATTTTTGTTGCACCTAATTTTGAAAAACCCCAATTTTATGTTCAATTAGATTGTATATTCACCATCAAACTGGGTCATATTATAAAAGCAGGTATCGAAATGGGATTTACAAAGTTGAAAAACATAGCTTCCCGCTCTTTTGCAGGCAGCAACCAGCAGGTAGCAGGTAGGAAAAGATAACGTACGAGGAACGAGGAAAGACCGTAGCCTTAAGCTACTGAACGAGAAACGAAAAAAATCTTTTGCTTTCTTCTTTCAGCGACCAAAGGAAGCGATCGTTTCAATAATTTACGGGTGAGGGCGGTCTTTGGCTAGAGTAGACAGTACATTTGCTCTGCATACCTTAGTCGAAGACTTCTTTAAAATTATAAATTTTACATTCTCAATTTTAAACTTCTTCTATGAAGGGAGGTGAATAAGATGAATGAACATCCTATTCAAGGCTTGATGCAAACAGCAATGCAAAGTATTAAAGATATGGTTGATGTCAACACCATTGTTGGTGATGCCGTTGAAACAGCTGATGGCAGTGTCATTATTCCCATTTCTCGTGTTGCTTTCGGTTTTGCTGCTGGTGGCGCTGATTATGAAGCCCAAAGTGAACAAGAACAAATTCAACAACAAGCTGAGCTTCCCTTTGGCGGAGGCAGCGGCGCAGGTGTCAGCGTCAGACCTGTCGCTTTTCTTGTGGTTGGCAATGGCAACGTTAATCTCCTTCCAGTAGAAGGACCCAACAATTCTGTTGACCGTTTGATTGATATGGCACCACAAGTCGTTCAGCAAATACAATCTATGTTTGGTAAACAAAATATGGGTCAAACAACGGATACTGCCCATCAAAACATAACGGGACAAACAACAGGTGATACAACGATGACATAAAAAAACGGCTTACGCCGTTTTTTTACGCTATCATCACCTAAATTTTAAACATATTTACAATCTCCTGTAAATGACTTGCCATTAAAGACAGTTGTTCAGTTGATGAACTAATCTCCTCCATAGATGCAGCCTGCTCTTCAATGGCAGCCGCGATATTTTGCGCACCATCATTACTATTAGCTGCCAATTTTCCCATTGTATTCATATCTTCACTCACAATTCTCCCATTATTTGAAAGTGCTTGAGCAGAAACTGAAATCTTTTCAATTTCCTTTACAGCGGTTTGACTGGCCTCAGAAATAAGGCCAAAAACTTCATTTGCTTCATTAAATGTAATCATTGTTTTATCAATTTGCTTATTTCCTTTTATCCGAGATAATTTCACGGCTTCAGTCTCTTTTCTAATTTCATTAACAATATTTTCAATATCCTTTGTAGAACGACCTGATTCTTCAGCAAGTTTGCGAACCTCTTCCGCAACTACCGCAAATCCTTTACCCTGTTCTCCCGCACGTGCAGCTTCTATTGCAGCGTTTAATGCCAAAAGATTCGTTTGTGTAGCAATATCATTAATCATATTAACAATGTTTCCAATTTCTTCTGACTTTTCATTTAGTCTTTCAACAACCTGACTGGTTTCCTGATTAATGCACTCATATGCCTCAATCTCTTTAATCCCTTCGTTTAATTTTCTCGCGCCCTGTTGAACGTAAGCAGCTGTGTTTTGGAAAGATTGACGGCAATCTTCGGTTCCTGAAGCAACACACACCGTCTCAGAAGCCATGTCATTTATAAAAACCATCGTTTTTTCAAGCGTTTCAAATGATTGGGTAGAATCGTGAGCCATTTTTTCACAATTACCGGCTACCTGTTCATTAGCCTGACTTGATTGTTCAGTAATAGCCATTAATTCCTGAGAAGCTGAATGAAGTACCTGTGTATCTTTATTAATCCGTTTTACAATATCTTGCAAAAAAGTCATCAGTCTGTTGGTTGAATGAGCAAGGTTTTCAATTTCATCACCTGTATGAATATCAATTCTCTGAGTTAAATCCCCACCATTATCAGCGATTTCTGCAATTTTTTCATTTACCTTTATAATAGAACCGGTAATCTTATTTGCTAATACGATGGCAAGTATCATACCAATAACCATACTCCCCAAAATTAAAATATAAAGCTTTACTGCTAACTGCTTTTTTAGGGAAATTACTTTCTCCGCAGTCATATCCACGCCAATCCCACCAATAATTTCCCCCTGCTCATTTTTTATAGGCGCATATCCACTTAAGTACGTCCCCCATTCATCTGAGTGAAATTGCTGATCAGCGCCCCCTTGACCCTTTAAAGCTTCCATCATGCCAGATGTCACATCATTATATGCTTCTCCTATACCGCACGCATCCTCTGCTGCATCAACAACAAATTGAACAGATTCATTACTGAGTGGTGCATAGGTATATAAATATGTAAGTTCATTTTGCTCTTTAATTTGACTCAATTGATAAAATAGTTTCTTATAATTCTTATTCTCTCTATCTTTTGCCGCTAATATTTCTTCATGCTCATCACCATCGATAATAACAGCAGTCGTTTGCGCTATACTCATCAATCTTTCTCTTAAATCAGTCATTAGATTTTTTTCTAGATCACGATAACACCAAAACCCAATAACACCTGCCACAATGAAAATAACCAAACAAAAAGCGCTAATAAATTTCATTTTTAAACTTTTTAATTTTTTAATACCCATCGTCTTAATAATCCCCTTTCTAAGATGATATTTTCTCAGGATATTGAAAAACAAAAAACAGTATTCACGATCAAGGAAATACTGCATCACAAAATAAAGATACCCTATTCCTTTCCAAAGCAGGAGGCCTATTCGTTTCCCAATAAACCCTAGCGGTCAATTACCATCGCTTTCTAAAACCTTAGGTAAACAGACTCGGAATCTCATATTTTTTTTTGAACATACTTATTTTAAAAAATAGTTACTTGTTATAATATAATCTTTATTATTAATTCGTTTACTGTATTATATATCATGTATACACAAAAACAAAATTGTTGGCTCACCAAATTCATGCATATTATGACACAAATTGTATCATTATGCTGCATAACGTCATTTTTCATTCATTTTCTTCATATTATGGCTTATGATTTCAATTTTGTAATTTTTTGTTATGCACCTTCTTATCGATATGTGATTCTAGAATTTAATATTTATTTCTCCCTAACTGCCAACTCTTATTTTGCATAAAAAAAACAGCCGATCAATTCGGCTGTTTTTTTTATGCAAAATAAGGTTTTTCTGCTCCAATGGCTGTTTCCATTCCATGTCCGGGATATACCCTGGTTTCTTCGGGTAAAACCAGAATCTTATTCTTAATGGAATCCATAATCTGTTCCGTTGAACCACCGGGAAAATTCGTACGTCCCCGCCCGCGGCAAAATAACGTATCCCCGGAAATCAAGATGCCTTCTCCATAAAGGCAGATAGAACCCGGTGAATGACCCGGGGTAGACATGACTTCAAAAGAGTGATCTCCTAATTTAAGTACATCACCCGCTTCCAGCATACGATCTGCCGAAGGCGTTATCAAATCTTTCCGCATAAAAATCGAAAGGTTTTTCTCCGCATCCATGAGCATCGGTGCATCATCACCGTGAATCCAGATCGGTGCATCCGTCGCTTCCTTGATGGCCTCATTTGCACCGATATGATCATAATGGCCATGCGTATTAATAATCGCTTTAACCTTACAACCCAGTTCTTCAATTTTATCTAAAATCTTTTGCGGTTCCCCGCCCGGATCAACCACAAAAGCCTCATGATCCGTTTCATCTATTAATAAGTAGCAATTCGTTTGAACAGAATCAATCACTATTTTTTCGATATGCATGATATGTTACACCTTCCTTAATATACGAAATTGGGGAATGTCCCTATTTTTTACTTAAACGTTTTTAAATATGCTTCTGCTGTCTTTGTTACCGCCTGTGATACGGCTGAAATAGAATGAAGATTTAATTTTCCTTTTATACGATCACCATTTAACTCAACTAATTTTCTATCAATATCCTGCTGATCAAAAGCATCAAATCCAATAATCTGAGGTGCAATAATATGATTTACATCCTCTACTGCATTTGCTACCTGATCACTTGTTGGGTATATCAATTTACCTGTCGTACCATTTTCCAAAACAATGTTTACCTCTAGTGCAGGCTTACCCCTATAATCCATATTTTCTTTAGCTTCTATTTTAGTTATTAATCTAGCCATATGCATTAACCTCCTATTAATAAAACCCTATAGAAATAGAAACTGCCCCCAATTTAGCATATTACTCTTAATTCTAAAATCTCTTCCAACATTAATATTAATATTAATATTTAAAGTTCTTTCCCCTTATGTCTTACTTTAAGCTGATATAGATATCCAATGTCAAAAATAAAATTATTATTGAGCAGTTAGTTGGTTAGTTGGTTAGTTGGAAGTAAAAGATTAAGGAATTTAAATATATTCATTGCGTTTTGTATATATAAAGTTTTTTTATTACTTAATTGATTCAAACTATAAAAAATTAAAGAGTTTATAATTTAAGTTATCAGCTTGGAAATCTATAACTAATAATGATCTTTTAATCTTTTAGCTTTCAGCAGTCTCAGACTGCGTTCTTTCCACTTTCTACTTTCAACTATCTTTTATAATCCCTTAACTATCAACTGTCAACTCTCAACTGTCAACTATTCTTTCCCTACCTCCTACCTGCTTCTTTTATCTTTTCCTTTAAGCTAATAACTAAAACCCCTTCCCGCTATCCAGCATCAATGTCACCGGTCCATCATTCAAGATTTCCACCAGCATATCTGCCTGAAACTGGCCGGTTGCCGCTTTAATACCTGCTTCACGTACCGCTGCGACAAAATCCTCATATAACTTTTTAGCGATCAAAGGATCCCCGGCCCGCGAAAAGCTGGGACGTTTTCCCTTGCGGCAATCACCATAAAGCGTAAATTGCGATACCACCAACATCTCCCCGCCAATATCTAATAATGATAAATTCATTTTGTCATCTGCATCCGAGAAAATGCGCAAACCACAAGTTTTGTCCTTTAAATACTTCACATCGGCTTCCGTATCGCCTTCACCCACACCCAAGAGAACCACTAATCCTTTACCAATCTCTCCAATGGTTTCTCCATCAACGGAAACCTTTCCACTCGTTACCCGCTGTACAATGGCACGCACGTTGCATCACCACTTTCTCTCTATGTTCTATACAATCAATAATATTTATATATATTTGGTTAATCATATCAAGCGTGCCAGCAGGTGACAGGTAGCACGCTCGCTTTGCTCGCTGTAGCAGGTAGGGAAAAAAACGCTCCATCGGGAGCGCTCTTTTCTCGTTCCTCGTACTATAATCTTTCCCTACCTGCTACCTGCTGGTTGCTACCTGCCGGAGCAGCCGAAGGCTGTTCCTAAAACACTTCTCGCATCACATCATCAATATGATCAATAAATATGACTTCAATACCTTTTAGATCCACCGGAACATCTTCTTTATTCTCTTTTGGAATCAACACCTTTTTCATGCCTGCCTGTTTAGCACCATAGATTTTTTCCACAATCCCACCCACAGCACGAATATTGCCTTGAATGGATATTTCTCCCGTCATCGCGATGTCCTGACGAATGGGTTTTTCTGTTATAACACTGAGGAGAACGATAAAAATTGCACCCCCTGCTGAAGGGCCGTCGATATTACCGCCCCCTATGACATTCACATGAATATCATATTGCGCCGGGTCTTTGCCTGAAACCTTCCGAATCAATGAAGTGGCATTAAAAACAGAGTCTTTAGCCATAGAACCCGCTGTTTCATTAAAACGGATGGTCCCTTTCCCCTCCTTTGCTACCGGAAACGCTAACGCTTCTATTTCAATCACAGAACCCATATAACCACTCACACCCAGTCCAAATACATGACCAATTTCTTTTCTGTCCTGGGCTTTATGAAAGGCATGAGGCACCAGACGGCTCGTTTGCGTTATTTGAATCACATCTTCTTCACTAATACGCACCACTTGATCATTACGATGCAATTTTTCATTCCGATACAACACCATACCATAGGCATCTGCTAAAATACCTACTGCCTTACGACCTTCAATCGTATATCGGCTGATGATTTCCGGAACACCCGCTGCCAATTTCACTTTCAGCTTGTGCGCCGCCTGGATGACAATCTGTTCAACCTGTTTTTGGGATAACGGTTCAAAATACACTTCCGCACAACGCGAACGAATTGCCGGGCTAATATCGGAAGGATCACGAGTGGTCGCTCCTATCAGCACAAAATCTGCCGGAGCCCCTTCTTCAAACAGTTTTTTAACATACTGGGGCAAGTTGGGGTCTGATGGATCATAATAGGGAGACTCAAATTGAACCCGCTTATCTTCCAGAACTTTAAGCAGCTTATTTTGCAGCATTATATCCAATTCACCAATTTCATCAATAAATAAAACGCCGCCATGTGCCTCTGTCACCATACCTGTTTTAGGTTCAGGGATACCCCCCTCAGCAAGATCCTTCCTGGCACCTTGATAAATTGGATCATGAACAGAACCAAGAAGGGGATTACTGATTTCCCGGGGATCCCACCGCATCGTTGTTCCATCTGCTTCAATAAACGTTGCCTCTTTACTAAAGGGCGTATAAGGCAACCGCTTGGCTTTTTGCAATGCCAACCGCGCTACAGTGGTTTTCCCCACACCTGGAGGACCATATAAAATAACATGTTGAGGATAAGGCGAAGCAATTTTGGCCAACAAAGCTTGTATGGCTGCTTGCTGTCCAACCACTTCTTCTAGTTTGCTGGGACGAATCAAATCGATGGTAGAAGGTGTAAGTTGAACCCGCCCCAATTTCTCTAGCAGAGCTAACTTTTTCAAAGTATGGGCATTTTCCGGACCGCTTTCTTCTTTTAGAATCTGCATTTTGATCTCTTTGACATAGTCTTCATGGCGCTCCTGCATATGGATATGAATGCGCTTTTCCAATTCATCTTCTACAGACCGACGCGCAATGATACTCGCTATTTCATCTTCTAATTCTTCTATGATATTCGGAATATCTTCTATTTTGGGAACCTCATCTAAGGTAGGATTTTCTAAAATAATGCGCTGTAAGGCTAAAACTTTTTCACAAATATTCTCCGATTTCATTATATCTAGTGCTTCTAATTTGCCTGCTTTCATAATCAGCTTATCAGAACCATAGAGATCGGATAATATGCCAAAAAGTGTATTCACCTGCCGTTTTGTTTGCTCGTCTGGAGCCATTCTGCCCTTAAGGCCTGATTTGTCTAATTTTAATAGGCCCTCGATAAAATTTTTCATAGTATCCCCTTTCAGTTTGCTACTGCTCTTTCACTTGAATCCTTAATTTTGCTGCAATATTGGGATAAACCTTGACAACTGCCTCGTAAGTACCCAATTGCTTAATCGTGTCAGACAGCTCAATCTTCCGTTTGTCAATAACAATCTCGTGTTCATTTTTCAATACGGTTGCAATATCTTTATTGGTAATTGAACCGAAAAGACGCCCCGCATCTCCCGCCTTTGTGTTGATCGTTACCATGGTTTTTTCCAAACGTGCTTTAAGTGCTTGTGCTTCTTTCTTATTTTCTTCTTCTTTGTGTGCTTCATTCGCTTTTTTCTTGTCCAACTTCTTCATCTCTGCTGGTGTTGCTTCCACAGCTAAACCACGCGGCACTAAAAAATTACGAACATAGCCTTCAGAAGCATTAACAACCGCATCTTTTTCTCCCAACCCTTTAACTTTATCTAACAAAATAACCTTCATGATGTATTCCTCCTATAATATGATATTTGTAATCTTCTCTTGCTGCACTCTTTAATCTATTATCTTTTAGTCCCTTACTTTCCCCTTTCCGCCGAAAAATCCTGAAGGGTTTTTCTTATTCACTTACCCTTAACTTACGGAAATCCACAAAAGAATCAATCATTCCCAGAAACGATAAAAGCTGTGACAATAATGGATTGAACAGAACAAAAGCGGCAAGCAAAATTTGTACGATCCGTGAACGATAGAAACGCTTCATATAAAATAAGGCTACAGCTAATCCCTGAATGGCAAAAATAATGAAGAAAATGATTTGGACATTAATACTGATAATCTTCCATGATTCCCCCCCCGATTTTAATCCCATATAAGCAATTAAAAGCGCCGCTGCCAAACTACCTGCCGCTCCCCGAGAAAGCTGCCAGGAAGCAAAAGGGGCAATCTGTTTAAGCGGGTGTCCCAACTTCTTCAAGATTACTTTTGCCACCACATAATTCAAAGCCCCGTCAAATAAACCACCGATCATAAAGCTGGCTGGAACAATCAACCGCATCTGTTCCATCAAGGTTTCAAGCGTTTTCTCCATCATCGCTAAATCATTTGCTTTTATACCCATTAAATGATAAAAATCCATACTGCTACGCATCGTTTGTTCCATAATCTTAAGCTGCTCCTGAATGGGATTCATCCCAATAATCGCCATCGTTAAAGCAATAACCAGTACCTTAGAGATAAAAGAAGCCGCTGTTCCGGCAAACAAAACCTTGCCCGGCGTTTCATCCCGCTTTAAGGCATATCCCAACGCAATTCCAATTAAACCAAAGCTTCCCACGATGGTAATAGCTGCCAATGGGCCGCTGAACATCATGACCAAAAGACCCGATACAATTGTGGCCATCACACCCCAGGACAATCCATGGCGGGTTACAAGAATGACAATGGGAACAGGCCAGATTAACGTAATCACGATGCCAAAAAAAGGAATATAGAGCCCGGCAAAAGAAAAAATCACCGTGATTGCGGTTAGTAATGCCGTTTCCACCATCGACCTTGTTTTAAAATGTTGTTCCAATCTACTCACCTCTGTTTGCTATCAAAATATGAAAGCATTTCAGAAAAATCACCATACCATTTCTCCACTTCATGCTTTTCATCAATTTGAGCCCGCAGTAATCGTTTCACTTCCCGATCTACCCGGCAAAAATCAATCCCCAAACGCCTACCAATAACATAGGCTATAATAATAATATAAGAAACTGATGTTATTATACCTTCTTCTGTGCTGTGAAGCAAATGTTTAAACAAGGTACCTATTGTGGAAATTAATTCCGTCTTCAGCCACTCGACAACGCGAATGTTCTTAGTAATACCCATGTCTTCTTTGGGTTGTGTCATATCAGTCAGCTCCTTGGTGTTTTTTTCTCAAACTAGTATATTCAACTAAAAAACACTATTATCCTTCTGGAACGAACTGGAGATTAGGAAACGGCGATCGCCGTTTTTTAGTTAACAGTTGACAATGGACAATGGACAGTTAAAAGATTAAGAAATAGAGGAAAGATCGCTCTCTGCGTTCGCTGGAAGAGGGAAGAGCTGTTCTCAATCTTTTAATCTTTTTCTTCCAGCGACCTTCGGGAGCGTTCTTCACTCTTAACTCTTATTCCGTAAGGTACGAGTGGTGTGTCCCCATGTTGCAAGCGTATTTATAGATACATGCTTTTAGCTATTGTATATAACTGCTTAACAGATTAGTATTTTTGTGCAAAATATGGTAAAACATGCTATAATATTCTAACAATATGTTCCCTATTTAGAAACACTGGAGGTATCCGCTATGAAAACCATTCGCATAAAGGATTTGCGCAATTCATTGAGTTTTCGAGTAACGATTGCCATGCTCATTATTGGGATCATCCCCTTAATCATTTATTTTACTATAAATCGAATTGCTTTACAGAATAGTTTCTTTAATATAGAAAAAGAAGCGGTCTGCGCTCAAGCCAGCCATACCCAAATTATCATGAGATCCCAATCAAAAAGAATTGAAGACACCGCCCGGGACTATGCCATATGGGATGATACCTATGAATATGTTAGTAACAATAACCCGACTGCCCAAGCATTTTTTCAGGAAAACTTTACGACATGGCTGACCGAAGAACTCGATATTAATCTAATTCTTGTAATCAACAGCAACCGGGAAATTGTCACATCGTATGGATTGAAAGATCTGTTACCCGGTAAACAGCTTAGCAATAAAAACTTATTAAAGATACTGAGTAAATCATCATGTGACAGATTTCCTAATGGATTGCTGCGTTACGGCGAAGATGTATATATAATCGGTGTAAGCCCTATCCTCCCGCAATCCTACAAGGGATCGTCTCGCGGCGTTGTGCTTTTGGGCAAAAAAATTACGCCTGCATTCCTAAACTACCTGAAAAGCCATAACGGCTATGATATATCTTTCATCGTAAATGATGCAATCATCTCTACCACGGAATCAAAGGAAACCTTAACAAGTTACTATGACCAACATGCAGACAAAATAAAGCAGGGCCTTTTTATGGACATCAAAACCGGAAAAAGCATCTGCAGCAAACCGATGAACGATATCTTGAATAATCCTATAGGCTATGTCGCTGTTCTCAAGTCTGAAGACTTGATTCTAAATCATTTGTATACCATCAACCAGAATAAGTTTATTATTTTAGCGCTATCCCTTCTGCTCATTATGTTCCTAAGCATGAAGCTTAAAAAATTCATTACCGGACCCATCCATAACCTTGAACAACAGCTAACCAAAATGGAAATTGAACAAGAACTGGGAACCGTAGACATCAAAGGTCCACAGGAAATCATGAATCTTGCTCATACCTTCAATGAAATGGCCGCCCATCTTTTAGAACACAAAAAGCAAAATGAAGCGTTAAAGTCACTCTCCATTACCGATAACCTGACTTCTCTATATAATCATCGCCATTTTTATGAGTATTGCAGCGAATTAATGCTCACCAATGGCAAGAAAATTGTACTCCTTTACTGTGATATTGATTTATTTAAAACAATCAATGATACCTATGGACACATCGCAGGAGATTACGTTCTCAAAGAAATTGCCGCTATTATTCAAAATAAAACCAAAAGAATTGGAACCTCGTTCCGCTATGGGGGAGAAGAATTGATTGTTATACTGGAAGACTTTACAATGGAACAAGCCTATAAAATAGCCGAGGAAATCCGCTTAGCCATTCTTAATTCCGCCGCTCTGCAAGCTTACAGCTATCAATCCCCGGTTTCGATAAGCTGCGGCCTGGCTTCTTATCCTACCCAAGCTGAAAATATCAAAGACCTAGTTAACCGAGCAGATATGGCAATGTACCATGCCAAAAAAAATGGTCGTAACCAGTCTGTAATTTATTCCGAAGAATTAGAGACTGAAGGCTAATGCAAGAATGGGGACATTCCGTGAGGTACGAGCGGTGTGTCCCCATTCTTGCATGTCAGGGAAAGTAGAAAGAAAATAGATAGCAGGTAGGAAAAGATTAAAAACAAGAAGAGAACAGCCCTCAGGCTGCTCTCTTCTTATTATATCCATTCTACTTGCTATTTTACAGGATACATGCCATGACTGTGCATGTAATTAAAAAGTTGTTGCCCATGTTGTTGTTCATCTTGTTGAATATGCTGAAGTGCTTGTCTTACAACAGGGTTTACCGCTTCAAAAACAGCGGTATCATACGTACTGGAAACATATTTTTCTGTTGCCAAAAGATCACTGCAAAGTACCGCATCTCCCTGATTACTCATAGCGCCCTGGAAAGACGATTGCTGTGTCTGCCCACCTTGAGCCATCCCTTGTTGCCCTTGCTGTCCGTGACTCATATTCGGTTGCTGCCCTTGAAGCATTTGATTAATAGTGTCATAATGATGCTGCTCCTCGGTAGCAAGCTGGTTGAAAATTTGTTTCAATTGCGGATCATGAGCCTGCTGTGCATAATTTTGATATTTTTGCACACAAATCTCTTCTTGATGCTTTTCATCTTCCAAAAGCATTCTTTCTTTTTGACTAAGTTGTAGTTGCATCATATCACCTCCTGGGTATAATATTCACAACCCACGAGTAAATTATTCCTGTTATTCAAACTTAAACTTCGAAAGTGCATCAGCCAGAGCCGAGTTAATGGGTTCCTCTTTTGCTTTCTTCTGCTCCTTAAGATATTTTGACACATCTGTCTTAGAGGCTTTATCTTTTTCTTTTTTCTTCCTTTTCTCGAACGCCGAAAGCTTTTCACGATACCCACATTGGCAGAAAAACAGCTGTCCTTCTCCTTCACCCCGCAGTTCGAGCTTTTTATGGCAGTTCGGGCATCGCGCATTGGTTATTTTAGAAATATTCTTCCGATAGCCGCATTCCCGATCCTGACAAACAAGCATTTTACCCTTTTTCCCCTTAACCTCCAACATAAACTTGCCGCATTCAGGACATTTCGTTCGGGTCAGATTATCATGCTTAAATTTCTCCTGGCTGTTTTTTATCTCATGAACAGCTGCTTTAGCATAAGACTTCATCTCATTAATAAACGTCTCTTTATTAAGTACCCCTTTAGAAATAGAACTCAGCTTCTGCTCCCACTGCGCCGTTAGTGCAGGCGATTTCAAATCCTCGGGAACGAGCTGCATCAGTTGCTTACCCTTAGCGGTTATAAAAATATCCTTGCCCCTTTTTTCAATTAAAAAGCTATTGAATAGCTTCTCAATAATATCAGCGCGAGTCGCTACCGTTCCCAATCCGCCCGTTTCTCCTATTGTCTTAATTAAATCTTTATTCTCATTGGCCATATACTTTGTCGGATTTTCCATAGCCGAAAGCAAACTGCCCTCATTAAATAGCGCTGGTGGTTTCGTCTCTCCTGTCGTTTGCGAAACCGTTGCAATTTTCAGCTGATCCCCTTTATTGATATTCGGTAATGTTTGTTCTGAAATATCATCCTTTTCCTCTTCATCCTCAAAATGATTTTCGTAAACTTCTTTCCAACCTTGTGCAATCACTCTTTTACCCCGGGCAACGAAAATTTCACTGCCAATTTTGGCTTTAATGGTCGTTTGCTCGTATTCAAACGCAGGATATAAAACCGCTAAAAAGCGTTTTACAACCAGATCATATATTTTATTTTCACTGGCATTTAACGAACGCAGCGTCGGGGACTCCTCGGTTGGTATTATGGCATGATGATCCGTCACCTTACCATTATCCACAAAGGACTTACTGGGTTTTATGGGAGACCTTAAAATCTTTACCCCCATTTTACCGTACGGTCCAATAGCACAGGCCTTAATCCGATCCTTTAAGGTATCGACGATATCCGTTGTGATATATCTTGAATCCGTTCTCGGATAGGTTAACAGTTTATGGTTTTCGTACAGCCTTTGCATAATAGAAAGTGTTTCCTTTGCTGAATAACCGAATTTCTTATTCGCATCTCTTTGTAACTCTGTTAGATCATAGAGTTTAGGTGCATTGGTTTTTTTATAAGCCTTATTGACTTCAATAACTGCCGCATCTTTCCCTTTTATGGACGCCAGTATTTTATCCCTTTTATCCTTATCAAATGTTTTGATATCTTTCGTTTTTGCATCTTGCCAGGTGAGTTTTAAACGATTCGCTACGGCCGTTATCCCATAAAAATTCCTGGGCACAAAGCTTCTAATCTCCTCTTCTCTTTTCCCAATCATCGCCAGCGTGGGCGTTTGCACCCTGCCACAAGAAAGCTGTGCATTATACTTGCAGGTCAGAGCCCGAGTCGCATTAATCCCCACAACCCAATCTGCCTCCGCACGCGCCACAGCCGAAGCATACAAATTTTCATACGCCTTACCGGGTCTGAGCTTGTTAAAGCCTTCCTTAATCGCCTTATCCGTAACAGAGGAGATCCACAACCGTTTAACCGGCTTCTTAACATGTGCTTTTTCGATAATCCACCGAGCAACAAGCTCCCCTTCCCGCCCCGCATCCGTCGCGATAATAATCTCACTCACATCTTTTCGATTCATTTGCTGTTTAACCACATTAAATTGCTTCCCGGTTTGCTTGATTACAACCAATTTTAACTGCGCCGGCAACATGGGTAAGTCTTCAATCCGCCATGACTTATAGTTATCACCATATGCTTCCGGATCGGCTAATGTGACTAAATGACCCAGTGCCCAGGTCACAATATATTTTTGTCCCTCTAAATAACCATTCCCTTTTTGTTTACAATTTAAAACTCGGGCTAAATCCCTGCCAACAGAAGGCTTTTCCGCCAGTACTAATATTTTATGCATCTATTAACAATCCTCTCGAAGTAAATTAAATTCATCGTATCATAAATTAGGCAAACAAGTCAAAAGAAGTGTGATAATAAGCATGAATAGCCATTCCTGACTCTATAAGAAAATAAAGATGAGCCGTAAACATATTACCCACGGCTCATCTTTCTATTAACTAAAAGAAATCATATTCCTTGGGATTCTTAAACCCATCCTCAAACACACCTTTATATCTCAACAACCCATCCTTTTGGCGCTTCAACATCCCCAAATTGAATACCGCAAAGTGTATCATATAACTTCTGTGTGATCGGCCCCACTTCTTTCTCACTATAAAACACATGAAGCTTCTCTTGGTACTCTATTCCCCCAATGGGTGTAATAACGGCGGCTGTCCCGCAGGCACCAGCTTCTTTAAATTCATCCAGCTTATCAATATAGACATCTCTTTCTTCTGTTCCCAAACTCAAATATTCTTTAGCAACATGCAATAATGACTGCTTTGTGATACTTGGGAGTATGGAAGGCGATTGAGGTGTAATGAATTGATCAGCCTTTGTAATCCCAAAGAAATTGGCCGCACCCACTTCTTCAATCTTGGTATGCGTTTTAGGATCTAAATAGATGCAGTCGGCAAAACCTCTATCCACAGCCACTTGATGCGGCATCATACTGCCTGCATAGTTCCCGCCCACTTTTACAGCACCGGTTCCCTGCGGCGCTGCCCGGTCATAATCGGAAACTGTAAAGTTTACAGGCACCATGCCACCTTTAAAGTATGGACCAACCGGCATGCAGAATACGGAAAAAATGTATTCCGGAGCAGGACTTACCCCGATCGTATCACCCACTCCAATTATAAAGGGTCTAAGATATAATGTGGCCCCCGTTCCATAAGGCGGAACATAATGTTCATTGGCACGAACAACTTGAATACAAGCATCTATAAACTTCTCTTCCGGAATTTCCGGCATTAAAAGTCGTTCACAACTCTTTTTCATCCGTTTGGCATTTTGATCGGGACGAAACAATTGGATTTTTCCATCTTTCCTGCGATAGGCTTTTAACCCTTCAAAGCATTGTTGCCCATAATGAAGCGCCGTTGAGGCTTCACTGATGGTCAGCATATTATCTCCAACAAGCTTTCCTTGGTCCCATTGACCCTCTTGCCAACGAGAAACATATCTCTGATCCGTTTTTATATAGGTGAAGCCAAGATGGCTCCAATCTATATCAACCTGTTTACTCAAAAAAACACCTCCGACAAAATAATATTATTTCTATTATTATTTGCTATAAATCTTGTTATATCCTTTTTTCAATCCTATTCATTTATTTAATCGTCTTATTTTTCTAATCTTATTTCAATTAACTAAAACTTAATATGATGAGCATGATGGGTATGGTAAACATTGAAAAGATATGACTCGCTAACACACACTTGGAAGCTAAAATGGCATTATTGTTATATTTTTCAGCTAATATGACTGTAAAAGTTGCTGTAGGAATGACTTCCGCGGCAACACATATATTTTTAATTAAAGGGTCCAATTGAAGTAAAGTTACAAGACCAAACATAAGCACCGGGGCCATGACCATCCTTAGAAAAGAGCAGCAATAAATATCTTTATCAAATATGATTTCTTTGAAATTTGTCAGCGCTATTTTTTCCCCAATCACCATCATACCTAAAGGGATGACCATAGAACCGACTTTATTTAATGATTCCAGCAAAACAAAAGGGATCTTTATGGAAAAAACAAATAGCACAATTCCGATGAGTACAGCCATAATATTAGGATTCCTTAATTGCGCTTTAATTGAAATTTGTTTTTTCTTTCCAATAAAAAGACCTTCACCATATGTCCAAAATAATATTTGATATGGAATGATAAAAAAGGAAAAATAAAATATGCCCGTTTTGCCATACAATCCATAAATTAATGGCATCCCCATTGATATATTGGGAAATATCGTTAAAAATCTTAATATGATCTGTTTATGTAAATCATATCTTCTGAGAACGATTTTACTAAATCCAATCATAATGATGTGAAAAACAATTGAAATCATAAAAACGATAAAAGCATGACTTAATAATGCTTTAGAAAATTCCATTATAAATGAACTGATAATGGCTGCGGGCAAAATAATAATAATCAATAGTTCAGATATCCCTTTGCTTAACGCATCATCGATTAAATTTCTTTTCCTGGCAAAAAAACCGACCCCCATTAACAATATGAGGATAAAAACCTGATTAACAATATCCAAACGATTCAATGAATACACCCCTTTTCCATGTTGCAAGAGCCATTCTAAAGGCAAAACCTTTATTGCAATGCATATAAACACAAACAATTAGCATTTACCTATTGTACAGAAATCAAGTTAAAAATTCAACCATATATAATGTAATAAAGCATTTACATTGTAGGGTTTTTCCTTCCATAAAAAAAGACAGAGAATCGCTCCCTGTCTCATAAAATCTAATCTCTATTTACCTCACACCCTTGATAACCCATCCATTATCTTGATAATTTTAACGCCGCTATATCAGCCCAATTATTCGCCGTATTGATTTCTACCCTTGAGATATCCTTCTTCACAGTTTTAATGTCTCCCTTGATCTCCGCTGCATCATATGTTAATTTATCTTGTTCCGCTTTTAAAACATCTGTTTTATGCTCCAATGCCCTTAATATCTGTGTATTTTCACCTAACTGTTCTTCAATTCGATTCAATCTGCTGTCAACCACTTCAAACTGATTGTCCATTTTATCAAATCGACGATCAACTTGTTCAAATCGACTGTCAATTTGTTCAAATCGTGTGTCAATTTGTTCAAATCGTGTGTCAATCTTACTAAATTGCTTGTCTGCTTTCTCTTGACCTTCAAGCACCTGCTCCAGGAGGTTCAAGATTTTTTCTTCATTATTCATAAATGCCACCTTCTCAATGTATTTTTTACAAATATTTACTTATTTCATCGTATCATATTTTGCAAGCACCGTCAAGAAAGACGAGACAAAAGATAGTAAACAAACGAAAAACCTTTCCAAATATTTGGAAAGGTTTTTCGCTTGTTTACATTGGTAGATCCACTAATCACCAATCTTCTTTGAACATGAATCTTGTGGCAATTATTTTTTGGGGGATTAATCACCACACATTTATATAAATACTGTAATAATGTGGCTATATTATTACAGTAAGCTTAATCATAGAAACCCTCATTTTTAATCATTGTTCTTTAATCTTCCTCTAAGATGCTTTTTTATATTTCTTTTAGTTTTCCCTCAATCGACGTTGCTATACCATAAACCTCGCAAAGGGGCACAACAAAAAGCAAACCTGTCCCCGCTATTTCAAAATCATCTAACTGATCTCGCAACATTTTAACAACTTGTTGCAATTTTTCTTCATCTTCAATGACGGAGAAAATCGTTTTATTGCTCGGTCTTCCCGCTTGAAAAACAGTGCGTAATCCAGCAAAAATAGGGATATGCTCGTCAATGGTTCTACCCATTCCTACACTATCAAGAATCGTCGCTCCCCTAACATCTAACTTAAGAAACGCTTCTAAAATGTCATCCAGTAAATCTACTCGGTTTAAAATAAGAACTAGTAGATGCATACTCATTTCCTCCATTAAATTCTATAGTGTTTCTTCTAAATACGCCTTAGATTGTTTATTTTCTCTTTTAAAATACAAACCCTCTATTTGATTAATTTTAGTAATCAATGCTACATTATTAAAACTCATTTTTAATAATATAGGAGCAATAATCGTTGTTACAATTGTCATTCCAATCATTAATATATACACTTCTTGATTTATGATACCTATTTTTAGACCCATGGAACAAATGAGCAACGCCACTTCTCCCCGCGATACCATCCCAATGCCAACCCGCAAGGATTCTAAAATGCTAAAACGACCAAAATAAGCACCTACACCAGAACCCACAACCTTAGAAATGATCGCTATCAATATGACTAACAATGCATAAAATATTAATTCTCCATCTATTGGCACCTTTTTTACCTGCAACCCTACATTAACAAAAAATATGGGAACAAAAAAAGAATTAGCTAACATCGAAATATTTTGATCGATTTCATGCGCAAATTTTCTCTTAGCAAAGCAAACACCGGCAATATATGCACCTGTAATGGTAGCTGCTTTCCCAATAAACGCTTCAGCAAATAATGAATAATAAAAACAAACAATTAACGCCGTCATTGTAAGGGTATATTGGTCTTTATTAAGATGTAAAATTTTAATGATCCATGGCAAAACTTTTTCCCCTATAACGATTGCTCCAAGAAAGAATATCATCATTTTACCAAGAAGAAATAGTACATTTATTTCGCCGTTACCTTGACCGCTACTATAAAGGCCTAAAATGACAGATAGCAAAATAATACTAAAAATGTCATCAACGATTGCTGCACCCAGGATTGTTTTCCCTTCTTTAGTCCGAATATAACCTAAATTCCCTAACGTTTGCGCAGAAATGGACACACTTGTAGCTGTAAGTAACACCCCTATAAACAAACTGACAAAAATACTAAAGGAAAAAATATAGCGTGCTGTAAAAAATCCTAAAACAAAAGATACTATAACTCCACCAATGCCTCCCATTACAGCAGCTATTCCGGCTTTTTTCATTTCGTCCACATTAGTTTCAATTCCGACAAGGAACATCATTAATATTACCCCAAAATCCGCTGCTAAAGATATGACTTCACTATGATGTATAATTCCTAATCCGACAGGACCAAATATTACGCCGCCTAACATGTGCCCCAATACAGCTGGTAATCCTAATTTAACAATAATTATGCCACTAAGACAATCTTTAGCTAATATATTTACCAATACAATGAGCAATGGAACTATTTCCATTTCATCCAGCCCTTTCGCTATTTTTAGTGTCATGAGGAGAATTTGATTTGATACTACTATCCTCGTATCGAAAGAAATTAAATAGAAGATAGCGCATTCAAAAGTTATACTTGCTAATATTATAAAAAAGAGACCTAGAACTATTGCTAAATCTCTTAATCTTTTTTTCTTGTTAAAGTATCCCCTTAAACTAGACCCGGGGTTCTTTGGCAATCATCATTTCCTAAATTGATATTTCAATGAAGAACTGCTAACATACTTCACATCTCCTTTATTTGATTAAATATTACTAAATTGAAAAACATACTTGGAATCAGCCTTTTTGGATAGCTATAATAACTATCCAGAAAGGTAATTAGCAGTTATTACTATTCGTTATGAGTGTAGTGGTTTATGTTTTACCGTATAGTAACCATTTTACTGTATGATCCTAATGTAAAAATGGTTTAATGATCGCCGATATCGTAATGTAGGCTACAGCGATAGGACCAATAATTGTCACTAAAATCTTCTGCCAGTTACCAATTTTTATAGTGGTAGCTCCGATATTATTTTGTTCCTTGTAGTTCTCAAACTTCCACACAAAAGCGGTGTACAAAATTATCATCAAACCGGAAGCTGTCATCAAAACATTGCCAGATAGATAATCGTAAAAATCAAAGAAATTCATACCAAGAATTAAAACATGAGACCATGAACCCTGAGAAAGAATAGCAGGAATACCTAATAAGAACATCACTGCCAGCGTACCCCAAACAGATTTTTTGCGGTCAATGTTATATAATTCTGACATGGTATTAGATACGGTTTCTAAATATCCCATACCAGATGTTAAACCTGCCATTACAATCAAGAAGAAGAACATTCCGCCTAGTAAATTTCCCACGGGGAGCTCCCCAAACATTCTGGTCATCGTAACAAATAGCAATCCTGCACCCGCATCAGGTTCCATTCCAAATGAAAACAAAGCGGGAAAGATAACAAAGCCTGCAATAACGGCAACCAACATGTCTAAGAAAATAACAATTGCTAAATCTTTCGGAAGATCCGATTGTGTGGGATGCAAATAACTCCCATAAGTGAAGGCACATGCGGCCCCAATTCCAATTGAGAAGAATACCTGACCCAGTGATGCAACAAGAACCCCAGCATTTATTTTAGAAAAATCAGGTGTTAGATACCATTTAACTCCTTCAATGGCATTTGGCAACGTCAAAGATCTAATACCTAAGAGGAGCAAGAAAATAAATAGAGTTGGCATCATGATCTTACAAGCTTTTTCAACACCTTCTTTTAGTCCTCTGGTTACGATCACACCCAAAATAATAGCAACAATAAGTGTAAACGCCATGACCACAGGTGTATTTGCAGTAAATGAAGCATACGCAGCATCAAGCTGTTCTGCCTCCATCCCTTTAAATGTACCGGATATTACCTTAAAAAAGTAGGCAACCATCCAGCCAATCACCTGCAAATAATAGGACATAACAAATACCGAAGCAAGGGTACCTAACCAACCAGCCGCCACCCATGGACTGCCTTTTTTCGTCAGTTTCCGCATCCCTGCAATGGGATTAAGTTGCGTTTTACGCCCTAAGCCAACTTCTGAAAGAAATAGTGGGACACCGATGATTAAAGAGATTGCCAAATAAACTATAAGGAATGCGCCCCCACCATTCATACCAGTCATATATGGGAATCTCCAGATGTTACCTAAACCAACGGAAAACCCTGCTGCTGCTAAAATAAACCCTATTCGACTGCCCCAGTTCGCTCTTTCTTTTTCCATCAAGAGACACCTCTTTCTTTATATTTTTATAATATAATATAATAATTTCGACTTTTTATAATTTTCATCTAGTCTTCAAATACCGTTTGTTCATCAACTTCGGTTTGCAAAGCTTTCAGCGCTTTTTCAACCAATTGTCTTCTTAATTTCTTGCTTCCTCACCCATGAGAAAGAGGAACGAAATTATTTTTATGGGATGGTATATACCATCCCATAAATAGTTTTCTAACGCTTACGTGGGAGTTTCTTTCTCTCCCACGTAAGCGTTTAGAAAACCGAATCGGGAACGTAGCGTTTCTTAGGCTCCCTCTTGCAGAAGAGGGAGTCTTAGAAACGGTAGTTCGGGATAAACTCTATTGGATAAAAGGGTGCTTATGACCTGGTGTATTATAATGAAGGTTCTCATCGTATATTACCAGTAGATGTATTAAGAGATGTAGAAAAAGAAGGAAGCATTGGCGAGCTTCATGATCATTTCTATACCACTGTTAGTAAACGAAAGAATTATTTACCTACGCTATTGATACGGTTATTTTAACCTCCACCTATGGTACCAAGCACCATTCCATTTTAAATCTCAAGCTATACTGAGAAAAACGCCTAACGGCTAAATGCTAAAGAAATAAAAATAAAACGCTCTCTGACAAAGTTTTTTGAGTGGTTCTAACAGCTTGTCAGAAAAAAAACCTAAATTTTGACTCAAAATTTTTAACGGTTTTTTTCTGCCTTCACTGAGAACCACATACAAAAAACTTTGAATGTTCGCTTTTTTACTTTTATTTCTTGCTAAAATTTGTGCTTTCTAGCTCATTAATAAATACTAATGTATTGTCCAATTCCTGTTATATCTGCGTAAGGAAAAGTAATACATATTACCTTTCCTTACTTTCCCACTTTAAAATAATCTCTAATCTTCAAATACCGTCTGCTCTTCAACTTCTGTTTGCAAAGCTTTCAGCGCTTTTTCAACTAACTGTCTTCTTAATTTCTTGTCGCCTTCTACGTCTAAATTAGGATCACCTAATGGATAGGGAATACCAACTGCCGGTACGATTCGGTTTGCACCTACCGTCAGGGAAATGGGAGTAACTGTACATACGTGAACAACTGGAATACCCGCTCTTTCAACTTCTTTGACCATCGTTGCACCGCAACGTGTACAGGTACCTCAGGTAGATGTTAAAATAACAGCCTCTACGCCGTCAGCTACTAATTTTTTCGAAAATGCTTCCCCAAATGCTTTAGCGTTACCTACTGCCGTACCCGTCCCTGTGGTTGTCACAAAGTAGTTACATAATTCACCGATAACGCCTTCTTTTTCCATTTCACGCATGACATCTAAAGGTACGACGAGGTTAGGGTTTTCCGTAACAAATGCACGGTCATAACCACCATGAATGGTCATAAACTTATCAGACGTTAAGGAATCCATTCCGCTAATATCATAGATCCCATATTTTGTGGCACTGGATGACTCGATGCGATCCGGGTTACCTTGCGGTACAATCCCACCTGATGTCACAATGGCAACTTTCACCTTGGACATATCTTTAATTGCCGGTTGTGGTTCTACCCGATCAAAAACAGGCATAGGATATTCAGTCACAAATTCTTCGCCATTGATCTTTTTCAGCAGCATATCAATCGCCCGTTCTGTCCCTCTTCGTTCATGAAAGTAATTGACTCTGATGCCTCTGACGTGATAGCCTTCTTCTTCCGGCGGCCCTACTTCTTCACCTTTAGCTAATTTCAAACCCAGTTTTGCCACCTTTGGTATTGCATTTCTCATATCTGCAGCAGAGTTATTTGTTGCAATAATATGTAGGTCTTTTTTAAACATGTCTGCCCCTGGATTTTCAATATACATGCCTGTAATAACAGGGATGTTTAATTCAGCCTCTACCGCTTTAGCTATGATTCCACAAGCCACACCGTATCTTCCGGCATTAAATGCAGGTCCTGCTACAAATAAATCCGGTTCATATTGTTTGATCATTTCAATAAGGGTTGCTTGCGCTTCTTCCAGGTTTTCCCCAAAATAGGAATCACCACAAATGGCAGTCGCTACCACTTCGGCTTCATCTCCCAAAGCCTTATTTAAGGCCATACCGGGACCCACAACACCTTCTCTGATTTCTGGAACAATATCTGCTTTTTCTTCTCCACCGATTCCGGCGAAAAAGTTATTGATATAATGGACAACTTTTAATTTACTCATCTTCTCTCCCCCTTTCCTAGTAAGTTCTGGCAGTTAGCTTGTTATAACCGTTGGCGATCGTACTTGCGATAACAAGTTGAAGTTCCCCTTCGATGCTGCCATCCGGTTTTAAACTGCCTTCGTATCCGCCAATTTGGCTTTCAATATAGTCAAGCATCCCGATTACTTTATCCATGGGTGGGAAATTCAGAATGATATTACCATTTCCACATGATACAAGTGCATCTGCTTCTGTTTTAGCATCAGCTAAGGATTGGGATTTGCCATCTCTGCCCGGAAACTCGTCCGTAATCAGGACAACGTTAGCCCCTGCATCCGTCGCTTTTTTACAGTTCATCATTAAATCGGTATCCGGATTACCATATCCCTCTTCCGTGATAAGGACACCATCTAAACCGAGGTATTCCACAAATTTTCCGACCATATCGGAAGATCTTTCTTTGTCTGCCAGGAATACATTTTCGTTGGTTAGAATAACACCAATAAAGTTAAGATCCTTACCATGTCTCTTATAAAGGTCTTCAATAACCGGATTGTTTAAATGATGGAATGTGGTTACTTTATCACAAGGTGCCACACAGTTACCACTTGTAATCGCGCCATCCATAATCTCGGTTGGATACATGAAAGTTGGTACAATTTGCTTGGCATCTACACCATAGTAATACGTGTCATGAAGTAAACCTTGGGATTGAAGCATATGAATGTAGCCAATCTTCGGTAAACCGGGATATTCGTTAACCTGTTCTAAAAGCGGTTTGGTATCATAAACAACCACTTCATCAGGCTCAACATTTCTCCCTGCTTCCCCAACAGCTGTCGCAATTTTTAAACCTGCTTCTCTCGCAGCTGCTTCATAAGCATGTGTTCCCAGACCTTCTTGAGGGGTAACGACCACACAAACGTTATAGGTTTCAGAGAACGGACAATACTTGGCTATCGGACCAGACATGTCAATAACACCTTCCTGGAAACCGACGATTTTACCACAGGTAATTACTGTAGCCCCAACCAATGCATGCGTACGCCCTGAACCCACTGTTTTAACCTTATTCCCAATCATACCGGGGAACATCACACCAGAGCCTTCTACTTTAACTCGAGGTTCAATCACATCCTTAACAGGGGTAATTCTAATGGATTCCCCAGGCCGTGCAAGTTCGATAGCCACACTTTTCAGGCGTTCGTCTTGCAGAGCCATGTCAATTAATTCTTGTTTGTTAACAAACAGAGTGCCGTTTTCTACCTTGGTTGATTCACCAAATTGAACATCGGTAATTTTAATTTTTCCAAGTTCTAAACGCACAAGCTCCACCTCCTTATATTTAAACAGCTTGAATGCTGTTATTAACTATTAATACTTTTAATGGCATTTTCTATTATTGATAATTAACAACCTGTTAATTTTTGCTCTTCAAAATATTAACTAACAATTGTTTAGGTTTGATACATGGGGACATTCCTCATTCCCAGGAATGTCCCCATGTATCATTGACCAACCATTAATTTTAAATTTAATAGAACATCATCAATTAAATAGCAGGCTCTGTTTCTTTAACACTTAATTCTTGTTCTTTATCGGGGAATAACACACTAACGACCATTCCAATGATTCCAGCCAGGAAGAACGTAACAACACGGGAAGTTAATACAGCCTCCAATGGTGAACTCATCCAAATAACAGTAATGATAAATCCTGAAGCTAAAGTGGCCACGATCCCTTTCCCAGAAGTTTTCTTCCAGAAGAATGCGAGACAAACAGCAACCGAGAATGTACAGCCAATTCCAGCTGAAAACCAGTTAATAACATAATAAATCAGTGATTTTGATGTCATACCAATAATTAACCCCAATAGACCTGCCCCTACTACTGTTAATCGAGATACCTTCATCAGCTGTTTTGCATTTAATTTAACTCCCATCGCTTTATTAATAATATCTTCACTAATAGAACCTGTAATAACTAGCAATACTGAATCGGAAGTTGACATCATTGCTGCCAAAATACCGGAAAGCAAAAGTCCCGCAAGCCATGGTGGTAATAAATCCTGGATCATAAATGGTAACAGTGTTTCCGCATCTGCAAAAGCATTCGGGCCGTATAATGCAATCGCCGTAAGACCAATTAGGAATACACCTGAATAAGCAAATACTGTCCATATTAACCCAATATTTCTTCCTTGCGTTACTTCTTTTTCATCCTTCATTGCCATAAACCGAGCACTTAATTGAGGCTGGCCGCCTAAAAAGCTAAAGAACCAGGAGAAGTTCGCCACCAGCAAGGTAACCACGGCAAAACCAGATAACCCGCCTGTCCAAGAATTCATACCTGCACCGGCAGTAGCAAGCGCATGAGTTACCGATAAACCTTGCGCATTAATTTTGAAAAATGCAACGATTGGTAGTCCTATCAATGTTAAAACCATTAACAAACTTTGAATAACATCCGTCCACACAACAGATAAGAATCCACCCATAGTAGCATATATAATAACAATTACTGCAGACAAAACCATACCCGTATATTGGTTCAACCCAAATGTTGTTAATAATGTTTTGCCCGCGCCAGCAAATTGAGCGGCTAGATAGAACATAAAGAAACATACGATTGTAATACTGGCAAGCCATCTTATCGCCTTACCATTATCCCCAAACCTTACAGCAAGATAGTCAGAAAGGGTCAAAACGTTATATTTATTTGTTTCCTGCATAAACCGCTTGGAGAAGAACACCCATGCACCGCCAACCCCTAAGAAAGAACCAACAAATATCCAAATACTAGAAAGACCTGTTGAATATACAAAGCCGGTAGCGCCCATCAAAAGCCATACAGACTCACAGGTCGATCTTTCAGAAAACGCTAAAGCCCATCCTGGAATCTTTTTCCCACCAAGCAGGAAATCAGATTGTTCTAAATCTTTTTTACTAAAATATATACCAACCGCCATCATTCCAACACAATAAACAATTAAAATTGCTAAAATAGTTGTATTCATAGATACGCCTCCTATAATGTATTATTTTTTTATTATGGCTTGTTTCACAGGAAAGCAATAACAACATCAGTTATTGCCCTATTTAACTTTTCGTATCAGTTATTTGATAAACAACTCACGTGGGAAATTAGCCATTGTTTCACAGCCATTTTCAGTGACTCTGAAAGTTTCACTAAAGTGAATGCCAAAGTCGTCCATCCAGACACCCGGTATCATATGAAATGTCATATTAGGCTGAAGAACTGTCTTGTCCCCAGGTCTAAGATTACAGGAATTTTCACCCCAGTTTGGTGGGAAATTCAAACCAATGGAATAACCAATTCGCGAATCTTTGATAATACCATATTTGGTAATGACTTGATTCCATGCTTTTTCTACATCCTCACAAGCTGCACCCGGTTTTACAGCAGCTAGAGCGGCTTCCAAGCCTTCGATAACGACATTTGCAGAGTCATTAAGCTTTTGAGAAGGTTCGCCAAGGGAAATGGTTCTCGCTAAAGGAGAGTGGTATCGCTTATGCACACCGGAGAATTCAAATATGAGTGATTCTCCTTTTTTATACGGTTGATCCGTCCAGGGAAGGTGGCAGGCACTTGACCGCTGCCCAGCAGACATAAATGGGAACATTGCAGAAAATTCTCCGCCATACTCGTCTGTACCACTGACCTGAGCTTGATAAGCAGCCGCTGCAACATCACACTGTCTTACCCCTACTGCGATTTTATCAATAACCGTTCGCATAACTTTTTCAGATATTGTTGCTGCTTTTCTGATACATGCTATCTCGTTATCAGATTTTATCAATTTAACCCAGTTCACAAGATAATCTGAGTCGACAATCTTAGCATCGGGAAGTCCTTTTTCTATTCTTTCACCGCAAAGCATTGAGAAATAGAACCCTTCCTTTTCTACACCGATTGTCTTGTTGCCAAGGCCTTTCTTGATTAAAATATCAGACACAAAATCCATGGTATGTTGAACTGAATTATTTACATAGAAGTCAGGATAAGGAATGATATTTTCTTTATCTAACCAGGTTGTGAGTTCAGCGCCAAAAGAATCTTGTCCTCTAATGATAATCGTCGGCTGTTCTTCATCTAATGCGACGATTACTGTCTGATGAACATAAAATGACCATCCCTCAAACCCAGTTAAATAACAAATATTCGCGGGATCAGAAGCCAATATAACATCTATCCCTTGTTCTACCATTCTTTCCTTCACTTTTTTAACTCTTTCCAGATACTCGGATTTTTCAAATGCTAACATTTTAACTCCTCACTTTCTCTTTTGGTTTTTATGCTGCAATGACCTCAATAAGCTAATTTATTATGGCTGATACTTTTGAAATCACCCCCCACTTGTGCAACAAAAGTAGTATTGCAAAAATTGATAACATAAATATTGTCTAGTTATTATATAGAAAACATATATGCTTTCATATAAGCAAAACTTATTTCAATTCCTTTTAATTTTTACTTAAATGCGTATTCATAATCGGGGAATTTTAAAGCAAATGTTTCGACATCTTTTAATACGGATTCCGGATCTTCCTTATCAATCAGAACGCGCTTGAAGAATTGAGCGATTGCCTGCATATCTTCTTCCTTCATGCCTCTGCGGGTTGATTCAGGCGTGCCGATTCTAACTTCGGGTGCACTACCGGAGAAATCATCCGAGCATAAAATGCCGGCTTTTTCCAATAATTTTCCCGGCGCTTCATCAACAAACCCGCCGACATTAACCAAAATCAAGTGTGATTCAGTATAACCTCTTGCGGCGCCTTTGACCTTAAATCCTTCCTTAGCCATAGCTTTTGCAAGCGCCATTGAGTTTCTGACAACCTGCTCACCATATGCTTTACCAAACGATTTAATCTCCAAAAGGGATGCAGCAAATGCTGGCAGGCGGTTCAAATGATGGCTGGTAACCAATGATGGAGAAAGCGCATTCCCGATCTTTTCCATCAATTCCTTGTTGTCGGATACCACAAATCCGCCTTGTGGACCGGGGAATGATTTATGGGTACTGCCAAACATCACATCTACCCCTTCTTCGAGGGGATTGGGGAATACACCGGATGCAATCAACCCGGTTACATGGGATGCATCATACGCCAATAAAATATTTTCCCGGTCCGCAATTTCCTTCAGTTCTTTAATAGGTTCAGGGAAAAGTGTTCCGGAACCACCGAAGACAATTAATTTGGGCTTTAATTCAGCCGCCATTTTTTGCAGTGCTTTCGTATCAACAGCCCCGTTTTCATCAAACTTCATGTATTCTACATTGATGGTTTCATCAAATTGTCTCAGTTCACACATGGGACCGACCAGGCCATGACCCCAATCTTTAAGATGCACTTCAATCACCAAGTCACCCGGTTCTAGCAGTGCCAATACAACTGACATCCCTGCCATATGACCGCCGATGGGTCTAAGATCGGCATACTTGCCGCCAAATACCTCTTTGACAAGTTCCTGCGTTGCTTTTTCAAATTCATTGATATATTTATTACCCGTATATTCTCTATCATCCAGGTCCATTCCAACATAACAACCATACCGGTTGCTAAAGTCACCGCTAAGATAGCTTCTGACCTTATCACTCGCATAGTTTTCCGAAGCAATCAGGTTAAGACATCTTGAACGATAATCCTCGTGTTTTCGCAATAATCCATCAATATCAGTTAGTTTTTCAATTTTCATTGTATTCCCTCCTATATCTCTTTTTCTCTTGTTGCCGTTTTTTTATACTTTTCTACCAGCCAACCCAGCGATAATTTTCGCATGTTAATATCCGTTGGGTTACCGGTTTCTACATCCCAGCCGGCAAAGGCATAGTATAGATCCATTGCTTCGTAGAATTTCTTCTCATCCAACTGAGTCCCCTTAGCAGGACCGGTAGGAATCGGCTCAAAGATTCGCTTCGGCAGCTTGTCATCTTTTTTGCTAAATCCAACTTGGGCGTTAAAGAAACGCATCATGTTAATTCTTCGTTCCCCCACTCGCATCAATTCAAAGATGGAGGTATCCCAACCTAGACCAGTCTTACACAATTCAACAAGTTCCGAAGGACCGTACAAGCTCCAACAGGGTCCCCACACAAATTGGCACAAACACAGTGTGTCCGTTATGGAAAAGAAGCATTGACTGTCAAATGCAAATCTAACCTTGTCCTCATCAATCACAAATGGATTATCATAATCCGCATGTGTACCAATCTTGGCAATATTTACCCGTTCCTGACTGTCCGGCGGCATCACCAGGAAAGGATCATGTTCGCTGGATTGATGATCCGCGCCAAACGGATTAGCAGCATAAACCATACCTAGCGCCGGTTTGTACTGCGGCATATGTGCTGGAAGTTCCTGACCTTTGACGCCCATGAAGAATGCATCGGCGCCATTGCCGATTTTATCAGCGACACGCTTGCTGCCTTCGGCTAATAGATGACCAAAGCCATCCCGTTTAGCAATCTTTTCAATCAGCGGTGCGAGTACTTCGCTATTGCCAAAATTCAGTTTCAGGCCATCGGTATCTTGATCTGTAATGAGCCCTTTTTCATAACATTCCATGGCAAACGCAATGGTGGCACCGCAGGACATCGTATCCAGCCCGTACATGTTGCAAAGCTGGTTTCCGACAACAACGGCCTGCATATCTTTTATCCCACAATAAGATCCCAACATACAAAGTGTTTCATATTCCGGACCGCCATACAGTGGATCGACGACACCAGGAATTTCGACTACCCGTTTACACTTTACCGGACAGGCATAACACGTATCCCGTTCTTTTAAGATCGTGTCATATAGGGTTGCCCCATCAATGTCTTGAGCGCCTTCCGGAAAATAACTGCGTGTCCAGTTTTCGGTTGCTAAAAATCCTTCGTCATTAAAGCCAACAACATCACCGGCTGTTCCATACTTGCCAAGCCCGGCAACGCCAGGATTGTTTTCCAGTTGTTTCTTTACAGAACCGGCAAGCTTTTTAAAGCCTTCTTTATCATCGGGCTGTTGCGCTTTGGTTTTATTAACAACCACTGCTTTCAAGTTTTTAGAACCCATAACGGCTCCCGTACCATTTCTCCCATTGGCCCGGTTGCACATGTTGATAATGGCAGCATACCTTACCATGTTTTCGCCACCTGGTCCGATTTGGGCGATTTCTACTTTTTCATTATTAATCTCTTCCCGGATGACCTTTTCCGCATCACCGGTTACCTTACCCCAAACGTTAGATGCATCTTTAATTTGAACATTATCACCATTGATGTATAAATACACTGGCTTTTCGGCTTTACCCCTGATCATAATCGAATCATAGCCGTTCCCTTTCATATGTACTGGAAAGAATCCTCCCGCCTGGCTGTCACCAATGGTTCCAGTGAGCGGGCTTTTGGTGGTGACCACCACCCGACTCAGACCCGCCATTGGTAAACCGGTCAGTGCTGAAACGGAAAATATCAACATATTGTCCGGAGACAGCGGATCAACTTTTGGATCCATCTCCTGCATTAAAAGGTACAGCCCCAGGGCTGAACCGCCTGGATACAAACGATAGGTTGACCCCGGTAATGTTCTTTTGGTAATATGACCACTACTTAAGTCTACATCTAGTATTGTCGCATCTGGAAATAACTGCATGACTCCCCCCCCTAATATTAGATTATAACGCCTCACATACTGTCGACTCTCTGTCTACTGCCGACACAGTCGACTTTAAAAATGTATAAATCTACTAGCTTTCAAGATACTTTAATACGGTTCGCACATGCATTTCAACACCGGTTTTTAAGGTATCTTCATCAATATTGAACTTGGGATGATGATGCGGATAGTGCGTTCCTTTTTCTTCATTTCCGGTTCCCACAAAGTAAAGAACACCTGGAACCCTTTGGGTAAACTCCGCAAAATCCTCTCCCGCCATATTCCTGTAAGTTACACTACATTCTCCCTCAAGCGTTTCTCTAGCCGCTTGTTTTACAAGCTCTGCCATCCTGTCATCGTTAATCGCGGCCGGATTGCTTGGAATAAATTTCAGTTGATAGGTCGTTCCCATCGCATCACAGATTCCCTTTACAACTCTTTCAAACTTTTCAAGAAGCTTTTTCTTTTCTTCTTCCTCATTTTCAAACAGGAACCGAATCGTTCCTTCCATTTGAACCTTATCTGCAATAATATTGCAGCCTGTTCCACCTTTGATGCTGCCAACCATAATGGTTATGGGAGCAAGCGGACTTGTTTCTCTGGTCTCCAGGGATTGGATCCCCTGAATAATGCTGCTGGCAATAAGTATCGGGTCTATCCCTACATGTGGGGTAGACGTATGTCCGCCCTTACCCATCACAGTAACCTCGAAAACCTCACACGCTCCCATTACCGGACCACCACATATCCCAATTTTGCCGCTTTCAATGGGTGTCCAGAGATGGATGGCAAAGGCAGCATCAACCTTCGGTTCTTCCATAACACCCTCATTGATCATATTCAGTGCCCCAGCCCCTTCTTCATTAGGCTGAAAGATAAACTTGACATTACCTGATAGCTGATCGCGGTGTTTTGCCAGTATTTTTGCTGCTGCCAGAAGCATAGCCGTATGACCGTCATGGCCGCAGGCATGCATTTTACCTTCTTCAACTGATTTGTAATCCACATCTGTTTTTTCTTCCTGAGGAAGCGCATCCATATCAGCCCTTAATAGCACGGTTTTTCCTTCCTTGCCCCCTCGCAAAAGACCTACGACACCGGTATCCGTGACGATTTTTGTCTCTATCCCCAGGTTTTCAAGATATTCTTTGACAATTTTGGAGGTTCTGAACTCTTGATAGCCAAGCTCTGGATGCCTATGAAAATCTCTTCTTAAATCAATCAATTCCTCATTTAAATCCATTACTTCTTTTTTGATGTCTATGATTGTTTTCATGATCAAACCTCTTTCCTAATTGAGCGTTTTCCTTAGGCCTTTGAACGACGACATAAAATCACATGTTTTCTTAATGCTTTTTTACAGTCTTCTAAATCTCTCCTTTTCATGCACTCAATAATATCATAGTGTTCTTTCGCCGACATCTCCAAATCCGCACTCATCTCATTATCAAATATCATTGCCATCTGAAGCTGGAAATGAAGTTTTTCTAGAATGCCACTCCTGATATTACTTTCAGATTTTTTCCAAAGATATTTATGAAATTCTATGTCTTTCTTGCTCATGATGATGGCTTTTTGCTTCATATCACTTTCATCTTGAACCATTTTGACCATCTCATCTATTATTTCCATCAGACGCATATAATCAGATTCAGCAAGCTTATTCTCTCTTATCAAAATGGCAAGCATCTCTTCTTCCAGTGTTAACCTGACATCCAAAATTTCCTTTTTCTCTTTGGCTGTAAATGTTACGACGTAATTACCTTTTCTTGGAATTAATTCAATGATCCCTTCATTCTGTAATTCCCTGATTCCTTCCCTGACAGGGGCCCTGCTTATCCCAAGTTCCCTGGCAAGCTCGGTTTCCAAAATATGAGCGCCTTCAGCATATTTGCCAGTAATAATTTTTTCTTTGACATACGCAATAACAACCTCAGAATAGTTTTCTTTATTTAACTTGTCTCTCATCATCCCATCTACCATACACTCACCTCATTTCTATACCTTGAATATTAAGTTATAATAGCATATTTCTATTGTTAAATCGTCGACCTTGTCGACAATGTATTGTTAAAAAAAATAATTCATAAAATAAACGTGTTTTTCTTATCATTATTATACAACCCATTTCCGCAAAGGGCAAAATCGTTTGCCCCCTTTAAACTCATATAATACCTGTTTCTTGTTGTTATTCGTTATCATATTACATGTTTCGACATTATATTGCATATTTCGTTATCGTATAGGCTCTTCTTCTTACTGCTTCCGTTATCCTATCTTGTTTTCGGTCGTATTTTTATGGTTAAAAAACACCTTTTCTGTATAAAGTGATGTGTTCTTTTAATACGGATTTACAATTCTTAATATCTCCCGTTTTTAAGCAGCGTATGATATCATAGTGTTCTTTAGCCGTTATTGGGAGATTTCCACCAAACTTTGTGTCGTATATCATCGCCATTTGAAGCTGAAAATGAAGGTTTTCTAAAATTTCTATCTTTCTTTTACCACCAGATTTTTTCCAAATATATCTATGGAATTCAATATCCTTCTTGCTCATCTGGGCTGCCTTTTCCACCATATCCCATTCACACTCGCTTATTTGCACCATTTCTTCCACAATTTTTGTAAGGTGAGTAAAATCTTCTTCCCCAAGCTTACTCTCTTTTATCAATTGCTCAAGCATTGCCCCCTCGATCATAAGCCTGATATCAAAAATCTCTTTTTTATCTTCAGTTGTAAAACAAGCTACAAAATTACCTGTTCTCGGGACAAAATCAATGACGCCTTGATTTTGAAGTTCCTTGATCCCTTCCCTGACAGGACCTCTGCTTATTTCCAGTTCTCTCGCAATTACAGTTTGGGGAATATGGTCTCCTTCAGCATACTTACCAGTCATAATTCTTTCTTTGATATAATCTGTAACAATCGCAGAAATATTTTCCCCTATAAACCGTTTTTCTAAGCCCCTGCCAAGCATATTTTCACCTCATTTACCTCATTTCTATACCTTAGATATTAAACGGTATGCAATAATACCCACTACGTATTGTCGACCTTGTCGACACTATGCTTTAAAAAAATATAAACTTCCCATAATAAATATGTATTTACAAATTGTCGGCTTCTTGTCGACAATTTGTTTGTTTAAAGCTATTATAACTTTCTATCCCTCAAAAAGCAAAATTATTTTCCCACCTTAAACTAGAATAATACCTATTTTTCTTTATCATACACAGTTATATTTCATTTCTCACTATTAAAGTTAATTCCCCTTCCTCCACTCCAAAAAACAAAATGACCTCTGCTGAATACAGAGGTCATTTGCTGACTACTTAAGCTCTTTAATTAATTGTCCATCATTTAATCCGTTATTTTTTATCTCAGACGGATTACTCGTATCCACCTGAATGATAATCACTGAAGCGATCACCATTAAAACACCAAATAATTTCCACCCTAAAACCATCTCATTAAAGAAAAGATAGGACAGGGTAACCGCCACAACCACTTCAAGTGTGCTAATCATACCGGCTTTGGATGATTCAATCCCAGATGATAATCCCGTAATATATAACCCATAACTTAATGCCGTTGAGAAAGATCCAAGCCAAAAAAAGCTTAACCCTATCTTCGGATTTAACCCATAATGAAATACTTCTAATGGATTTGAAAACGGAAGTAGAAAAAGAAACCCAAATCCCATAGCATATAAAACAATCGTCCATTGGTTGTATTTGTGTAATATTGCTTTACTCATAATTGTGAGTAAAGCATAACACAACCCAGCGCCGATCCCCATCAAAACCCCTAAAAGATTAAATTTAAGCGCGGCTACATAACCTCCTGTTACAGTCAAAAAGCATCCTCCAATGCACAAAACAAGTGCAGCAATTTTGAAAGGTGTCAATAATTCCTTGAAAAAAATTCTAGCCATAATAATTACAAATATAGGCGCCGTATATAATAAAACAACTTGTGTCGCAACAGATGTTTTTTCAAGTGCGTTCAAATTCAAAAAATTTAATAGAGCATAAGAAATTAGCCCTATTAAAGCAGTATATATCATGCCTTTTTTATCTATTTTCAACAGCTTGGGATCTTTAATAGAAACATATAATAACAATACTGTAAAACCTAAAAACAACCGCCACCACGTAATAATCATCGGAGATATTTGATAGCCAAGCAATATTTTCCCTGGCACACAAGATGTTCCAAAACAAATACTTGCTGCCATAACCATTAGATACCCCTTGGTAATTTTGTTAAGATTCACTGGTACCCTTCCCCCATTTCAATTTACTTTTACTTCGCCTACACTGCTATATGAATTAACCACCCCTGATCAGCACTCTAAAGTAAATAGGCATCTACCTATTGTCGACAATCTTTTAGCTAAGCCTATTATAGCGCTCTATCCCCCAAAAAGCAAAATTTATTTCCCCACTTCCCCTCTGACTCACAAAAAAAAAAGAATCAAAGGAAATCTTCCCTTTGATTCTTTGATCTTAGTCTAAACTATATGGTAACAATGCCATTACTCTTGCACGTTTAATAGCAATTGTTAATTGACGTTGATGTTTTGCACAATTACCAGAAATACGACGAGGAAGAATTTTACCTCTTTCAGTAATGAATTTCCGTAACTTGCCGGTTTCTTTATAATCAATACCGTCTACTTTATCCATACAGAAGTTACATATTTTTCTACGGCCCCGACGACCGCCTTTTTCTCTTCGCATGACTTATTCCCTCCTTTATCGATTCGTTCTAAAATGGGATATCATCTTCATCAAATGCGGGGGGTAAATCAAAATCATCGGGTATACCTGATGGCCCCTGAGGCGCACCTGCAGACCCTTGTTGCGGACGATTTCCCTGTCCTTGGTGATCCTTTGGCCAATCCAAGAAACGCACTTCATTAGCGACAACCTCTGAAACATTGCGTTTTTGACCGTTGTTATCTTCATAACTACGCATCTGCAATCTCCCATCGATCGCGACCAAACGCCCTTTGCCCAGATTATTAGCACAAACCTCAGCAATTTTACCCCAGACAACGATATTAATAAAATCAACATCTCTCTGGCCCTGTTGATTGCTATAAGGTCTTTCGACAGCTAACCCAAAATTAGCAACGGCTTTTCCATTAGTCGTATAACGCAATTCAGGATCTCTTGTCAAACGACCAATTAAAATAACTTTATTCATCATCAAGAACATCCCCCTTTATAAAAAAACTCTACCTGTTATTCACCTTTTCTAAGAATGATATGTCGTAAAATTCCATCGGTAATTTTGAAGACACGGTCTAATTCCTTAACCAGCTCTCCATCACCATTGAAATCGATTAACACATAAAAACCTTCGCTCATATCTTTGATTTCATAAGCTAAACGTCTTTTACCCCAGATATCAACTTTTGCGATTTCACCAGCCATATTGGTCATAATGCCTTTGAATTTTTCAATCACGGCATTTGTAGCTTCTTCATCCAATGTGGTTTTGATAATAAACATGGTTTCATATGCGACCATCGTATTCACCTCCTCCCCCCGGACTACGGGATAATCAGAAAATAACTTCACTAATCTTGCTTGTTATTTTAATCACTTTCTTCGTTGTTTAATCGCTTACATACAACCAGTATGCTCACGATCAAACGCCTTAAAAGTGACTAAAATTCCTGCGCAATATTAACAAATTATTTTTTTCTTATCCCCAACGGCTCCATATCTTGTATGGAGCAGGGATATTTAACTTAACTATTATAACACATCTTATTATACAGAAGCAAGGGATTTTGTTTAAAATTTCCTGCTTTAACTTGTCCATGCAACAACGGGGACACACCGCTCGTACCTCACGGAATGTCCCCATTCTTGCATTAAGGTTTTTATCATTCCTCGTAAACTTTTTCCAGCAACCAAAGTGAGCGATCTTTTTCTTATCTCTTTTATCTTTTCCTACCTGCTACCTGCTGTTCGCTACCTGCTCTTTTTATCTTTTAATCCTTTACTTTCCCCTTCCAGCGACCAAAGGGAGCGGTCTTTCCGCTTTCCGCAGCAGCTACGCTGCCTCTACACATTAAACCTAAAATACACCACATCGCCGTCTTTCATCAAATATTCCTTGCCCTCTAGACGGATCTGCCCTTTCTCTTTCGCAACACCAAAAGAACCGATTTCTATCAGCTTGTCATAAGCGATGACCTCTGCTCGAATGAATCCTCGTTCAATATCGGAATGAATTTTACCGGCTGCCTGAGGGGCTTTGAGTCCATCTTGAATCGGCCAGGCACGCGCTTCCGGCTCGCCTGCTGTAAAAAAGGTAATGAGCCCCAACAAGGTATAGCTTTTACGGATGAGTTGATTGAGTCCGGATTCAGCCAATCCATAATCTGCAAGGAATTCCAATGCCTCTTCTTCATCTAATTCCGCAAGCTCAGACTCAACTTTGGCAGATACCACAACCACCTGTGCCTCTTCTTTAGCAGCATAATCCCTTACCTGCTGAACATAAGCGTTTTCTTCACCTTCCATCAAGTCGTCTTCACTGATATTGGTTACATAAAGGGTTGGCTTGCTTGTTAAAAGGTTCATTTCTTTAAGCAAGGGCAAATCCGTATCATCAAATTCCAGTGCCCGTACCATCTCGCCCGCTTCTAATGCCGCTTTCATTCTCTCCAAAACCTGTAGCTGGTGACCCATTTTTTTATCACCTGACTTGGCTAATTTGCGTGTCTTATCGACGCGTTTATCCACAATCTCTAAATCAGCCAACATCAATTCCGCATTAATGACTTCAATATCACCCAGAGGATCGATTTTCCCGGATACATGGGTAATATTTTCATCTTCAAAGCAACGCACTACATGGGCAATCGCATCTACCTCGCGAATATGAGATAAAAACTTATTCCCCAATCCTTCACCCCGACTCGCTCCCGCTACCAGCCCTGCAATATCTACAAATTGCATCACAGCAGGAACAATGCTCTTAGGGTTTACCATTTTAACCAGGTTCTGAAGCCGTACATCCGGAACTTCCACAACTCCAACGTTAGGATCTATTGTACAAAAAGGATAATTGGCTGCATCAGCACCTGCTTTTGTAATGGCATTAAAAAGAGTGGATTTGCCCACATTAGGCAGTCCAACAATACCACAGTTAATACTCATTCTTTATCTCCATCTCCTCTCCGGATAACCTCTTTTACCCGGCGTTCAAACTTGACGCGTGGGATCATGACACGCCGCCCACAACCCAGGCACTTTAATTTAAAATCCATCCCTACCCGCACAATTTCCCATTCATTGGTGCCACAGGGATGACCTTTTTTCATTCTTACAACATCACCATTATGATATTCCATTTTCTCGTCACCTCGAAAATTAGGTGAAAGACCGCTCTCTACGTTCGCTGAAAGGGGAAAGATCGCTCCTTGCAGTCGCTGAAAGACAAAAGATCTTTAGCTTTCAGCATTTAGCTAATGCTTGACTTACCCCTATCATTAATCTTCTCTCGTCTATCGTCAAAGAGAACAAGTCTTTCTCCTATCTTTAATCTTTTAATCTTTTACTTTCAGTGACCAAAGGGAACGGTCTTTCAGCGAACACAGTGAGCGTTCTTTCCCCTTTCCCCCTATTCTTTAACCGTATGTATCACTGTCTGCGGGAACGGGATCTCAATTCCCGATTTGTCAAACGCTTCTTTAATGTCTTTTCTCAGGTTTCTTTCCACCGCCCAGTGTTGTGCAGGCATGGTTTTGGCCATCACTCGAATAACAATATCCGATGCTCCAAAATTAACAATACCCACTACTTGAGGCTTTTCAATAATTGCCGCGTCTGAGGCTTGTGCCGTTTCGCATACCTTGTCCAATACAGCAAAAACACGATCTAAATCGGAATCGTATGAAACCCCTACCTCTACTAAAGCCATAGTATAATCTCGATTATAATTGGTGACCTGAGATATTTCGCCATTAGGCACAATATGTAATTCTCCCGTATAGCTCCTGATTTTCGTGGCCCGCAGTCCGATATCTTCTACCACACCCGAAACGCCTGCCACCTGGACAAAATCATTAATGCCAAACTGATCTTCAAAAATGATGAAAAACCCGGTAATCACGTCGCGAACCAGGTTCTGAGCCCCAAACCCAACGGCTAAACCACCTACACCGGCAGCGGCGACAATTGAAGAGGTTTCCACGCCCAATAACCCTAGCGCCGTAACCGCTCCGATGAAATAGAGCGTATAGCGCACCACACTCACCATAATTGAACGCAAAGTATTGGCACGCCGTTCTTCCATATATAATTTATAACCTGCTTTTTGCTCAAATATCTTTTCGATGATAATTCGTGATGCATAAATTCCTAATCGGACACCAATAAAAATCAAAACAATATAAAAAAACTTCAAACTCCAAAGCCAGATGTTTTCCGGCGTCACCACACTATTACGAAAAAATTCTACAACTGTATTCCAATCCATTCCCGTACCTCCATGCAACAATTAGGGATTAGCTCTTAGCAGTTAGGACTTGATTTGACAGTTCCTGCTTTTCGCTTCCATGCAATAACGGGGACACACCGCTCGTACCTTACGGAATGTCCCCATTCTTGCATTAGGGCTTGTATCATTCCTCGTCCCTCTTCCAGCGAACGCAGAGAGGATTCTTCCCTCTTCCCTTAATCTTTCCCTACCTGCTACCTGCTGTTCACTACCTACTAATCCAATGTGCTGCGTATTTCTTCGAAATCAAATGCTTCCAGTACATCCCCTTCGCGCAAATCATGGTAACCAACAATACTGATCCCGCATTCATAACCGGAAACCACTTCTTTAACATCATCTTTAAACCGTCTAAGAGAATCGACGTTGCCTTCATAAATAACAATATTATCGCGGATCACCCGCATTTGTGATTTATTATTAATCTTACCATCGGTAACATAACAACCGGCAATAACCCCTACTTTAGGTACCTTAAAGGTTGCCCGTACTTCGGCGCGCCCTGCAATGACTTCCTTATATTCGGGATCCAGCATGCCTTCTAATGCCGATGTTACATCTTCAATGGCATTATAGATCACGCGGTACAAACGCACATCCACTTTTTCTTGTTCTGCCATTTGGCGGGCTTTAACATCTGGTCGTACATTAAACCCAATAATAATCGCATTAGATGCCGTTGCCAGAAGAATATCAGATTCTGAGATACCACCTACAGCACCATGAATCACATGAACGCGAACTTCTTCATTTCCCAGTTTTTCCAGGGATTGTTTCATGGCTTCTACGGAACCTTGTACATCTGCTTTAATAATGATATTCAGTTCTTTAACATTTCCGGCTTGCACTTGTTGGAATAAATCATCTAACGATACAAGCTGCTTTTGTTTAACTTCGGCTTCTTTCTTTTCTTGTAACCGCTCATCAACCATATGACGTGCTGTCTTTTCATCTTTTACAACTTTAAAAATATCGCCGGCATCCGGTACATCGGAAAAACCAAGTAAGACAACGGGTGTTGCCGGTCCGACTTTATGAATCCGTTCTCCACTTTCGTTAAACATGGCCCGTACTTTTCCCGCTGCACTTCCGGCAACAATGGCTTGACCTACCTTGAGTGTCCCCTTTTGAATTAAAACGGTTGCCACAGGTCCGCGACCTTTATCCAGCTCAGCTTCTACGATGGCCCCTCTCGCACGACGATCCGGATTGGCTTTTAATTCTTGCATTTCAGCGACTAGAAGAATCATTTCTAGTAAATCGTCCAACCCTTCTTGGGTATGTGCTGAAACCGGTACACAAATGGTTTCCCCGCCCCAATCTTCCGGAATTAAACCATGTTCCGTCAATTGTTGTTTCACCACATCCGGGTTAGCACCTTCTTTATCCATTTTATTAATTGCTACTACAATTGGCACTTGCGCTGCCTTTGCATGGTGAATGGCCTCAATTGTCTGCGGCATAACACCATCATCAGCTGCAACAACCAAAACAGCGATGTCCGTCATTTCCGCACCTCGAGAACGCATAGAAGTAAACGCCTCATGACCAGGCGTATCAAGAAAAACAATTTTCTTTTTATTAGGTAAAAAGATTTGATACGCACCAATATGCTGTGTAATACCGCCGGCTTCTCCACTAACAACACTTGTTTTTCGATAAGCGTCTAATATAGAGGTTTTACCATGGTCAACATGTCCCATAACCGTTACAACGGGTGCACGAGGCTTCAATAGATCAGGATCCTCTTCTTCCTCTTCTTCGATGATTTCTTCTAGTGTTTTTTCTTTCAATTCAATCTCAAATTCACTGGCAACCAAGCTGGCCGTATCAAAATCAATCTCTTGATTAATATTGGCCATGATCCCTAATAAAAGAAGTTTCTTTAATATTTCCGCTGAACCCCGTTTCATCAGTTCTGCCAATTCGCCTACTGTAATCGTGGGACCAATTTCCAAAATTTGCGGTTCTTCCTGATCCATTTCGTTGTTTTCTACCGGTTCTTGTACTTGTTCTACCTGAGACCCTTTGCCCCTTTTCTTATTGCCTTTATTATTCTTGTTACCTTTATTATTCTTGTTTCCTTTATTATTCTTGTTAGCGTTATTATTCTTCGCTTTATCTTCTTTTGGGTTCTTCTCTACCGTATCCGTTTTAGCCTTTTCCTGTGAAGCTGCCAATTCATTGTTACCCTCTTTAGCAGGCTTCGGCTTAGCTACACGTGGTTTTTCGTCCTTTTTTACCGTTTTTTCATTTTTAGTTGTATCTGCTGGCTGCTCTTTTTTTTGTTGTTGTTGTTTTAAAATTTCGATTGTTTTCTCCTCCACTGTGCTCATATGGCTTTTGGCTTCCACACCTAAGTCATGTAATATCTGCATCATCTCTTTTGTTGATTTATTTTGCTCTTTCGCTAACTCGTAAACTCTTATTTTCCCCAACAAAATCACCTCCTGAATTTTTACGAAAAACCGTTACATGTTCATCTCCTCCAATTTATTTAAAAAATTCTGAGCAAAACCCCGATCTATTATACCAACCAATCCCCGTGGTCTTTTACCCAAAACCATTCCCCATTGTAGTTTTGTTCCATAGCGTCTTACGGGAAGGTTATTTTCCTGGGCCATCTCTTGAAAATGTTGTAGCGTACGTGTTGAAACATCAGTTGCAATCAATAAAAGCGAAACCTTCCCTCTCATAATAGCCTTTCGTACCGCTGCCTCTCCTGACTCTACTTTTCCGGCACGAATAGCAATCCCCATTAATGCAAAAACCGGATCATTCATTTCCCTTCAACTCTCGTTTCAAATTTTCTATCATTTCAGGGGAAATATCTACACCTAAAGCCTTGCTTAAACGCTTCTCCTTCAAACCATTTTCCAAGCATTGCTCATTAGGGCAAAGATACGTCCCACGCCCGGATTTCTTACCCGTAAAATCAATCGTCACTTCACCTTCTAGGGTACGTACAATCCGAATCATTTCTCGCTTAGGCTTCATTTCCTGACATCCAATACATTTCCGCAGCGGAATCTTGCGCTGCTTTTGTGGTTTATTATTTGCCATATACACATCACCTTCTACATTTGTAGTCGATTTTATTCGAGGAACGGGGAACGATCATAGCCTCCAACTACTGAATGAGAAACGATATTCGAGGAACGAAGAACGTTTAACGAGGAACGATAAAAGATAAAAAAGCAAACCACAATCAAAAAAACCATCTTTATTCGCTACTCATTCAACAGCCAAAGGCTGTGTTCGTTCTTCGTTCAGCAATCGAAGGCTGCGGTCGTTACTCGTTACTCCGATCTTTCTTCTTCAACCCCATCATCTACTGCTTCTACCTCTTCATCTATTAAAACATCATCCACTTCTTCCACCAAATCTTCTACAATCACTTCTTCCTCTTCAACAACGGGTTGTGATTCTTTAACAGCTTCTGCTGCTTGAGATTCACTTTTGATATCAATCTTCCAGTTGGTTAGCTTAGCAGCCAGACGGGCATTTTGTCCTTCCTTACCAATTGCTAAAGAAAGTTGATAGTCTGGCACCACAACACTGGCCACTTTATTCGCTTCTCTAATCAAAACGGAAGTGACCTTCGATGGACTCAGCGCATTGGCTACATACTTTTCTGGATCCTCATCCCATTTGACAATATCTATTTTTTCTCCCTTTAATTCATTAACAACATTTTGTACCCGTACACCCTTAGGCCCTACACAGGCGCCCACCGGATCCACGTTGGAATCGCGAGAGGAAACCGCAATTTTGGATCGCTGTCCAGCTTCCCGAGAAACGGATTTAATCTCTACTGTCCCATCATAAATTTCCGGTACTTCCAATTCAAATAACCGTTTAAGCAACCCGGAATGATTACGGGAAACAAATATCTGAGGACCTTTGGTTGTTCGTTTTACTTCCATAACGTAAACTTTAATGCGTTCCCCTTGTTTATAGATTTCATTAGGCATTTGCTCAGCGGGTGGTAAAATGGCTTCTGTTTTCCCCAAATCAATCAACAGATTTTTCTGTTCCCAGCGCTGCACCAATCCCGTAATAATGTCATCCTCTTTGTCTAAAAAGCTTTCGTAAATAATACCGCGTTCCGCTTCCCGAATACGCTGCACAACAACCTGCTTGGCTGTTTGCGCCGCAATACGGCCAAAATTCTTGGGTGTCACGCGTTCAAAGACCTCATCTTCCAGCTGATACCGGGGATCCATTGCTTTAGCTTCCACCAAAGAAATTTCTGTTCTTTCATCTTCTAACTGTTCCACAACGGTTTTATGGGCAAAAACATCAATCTGGCCGGTCTCACGATCAATTTCCACGGATACATTCTGCACGCCCCCCAGCGCCGTGGTAAAATGACGCTTATATGCGGAAACCAACGCTGCTTCAATCGCCTGCAGCAAAACCTCCCGGGAAACACCTTTCTCCTTTTCAATCGATTCAAGAGCTTCCAATAGCTCTAAATTCATCACAATTCACCTCTTGTTTGCAATATGTTTGGTTTACTTATTTAAGGTTATCTTAATATTGATATGATAGCAGTGATTAAAATATGTATGGATTGGAGCAGGTAGTTCGCTCGCTATGCTCGCTTGTAGAAGGTAGCAGGTAGGTCTTATTTTGACATTGTCTGCTTTTTTTCAGTAAATATTTTATTAAATCATTAATCAGTTTTAAAAACGTTCTCATAATATACTATCTAGAAAATTCTCAAACTATCAAACAATGTCCTACCTGATTCTTTAATCTTTTATCTTTTCCTACCTGCTACCTGCTAACTCCTACCTGCTGTTTTACCAGCCTCCGGCTGCTAAAACGCCACATACAATTTTGCCGATGCAATGCTGTCATAAGGAATCGCATGTTCCTCATCTTCAATTGCCAAAACAACCTGATTGTCCTCTAAGCCTTTCAACGTTCCAATCCAATCTTTTTTCCCTTCATAAGGTCCATATAAATGAAGCGATACATCTTCACCCGCAAAGCGGGTAAAATCCGCCGGCTTCTTTAAAGGACGTTCAATACCCGGCGAAGATACTTCCAGATAATAGCTTTGCGGAATCGGATCTTTTTCATCCAAAATCGCACCTAAATTCTGACTAATTAAACTACAATCTTCTAGATCGATACCTTCCGGCTTATCAATAAACACCCGCAGATACCAATCCCGGCCTTCTTTAACAAATTCCACATCCACTAATTCCAAATTCGCCTCTGCTACCAATGGCTGTGCTAATTCCGTCACAATTTCTTCAACTTTGCTCTGCGCCAAAGTGACAGCCTCCTTTGTATATTTTATCTATATATGAAAAATTGCTATATTCATGTTAGTTTTACCCATTGTTTGTAGGGTTATACAACGTATATCGAGGAACGATAAAAGATAAAAAGCAAACCACAATCAAAAAACTATCATTAATCTTTATTCGTTATTCGTTCAACAGCCGTAGGCTGCGTTCGTTCCTCGTTATTCGATTCCTAATAGTTCAAAAAAACAGAGTGGGCTAAGTACCCACTCCTTATCTTTCGCATATCGCATATAGTCATAACACATTGATCAAATCTAGTATAACATAACAAATTCTTTGTGACAATACCTTTGAATAGGCTTAAGGCTAAAAGCTGAAGGCTGAAAGCTAAAGACTGCGCAAAAGTGGGGACACAACGTTACTAATTACTAATTCATAATTCACAATTCATAATTCACAATTAAGGTTGATTTTTATGCGCTGTATAAAAATCTATATCTATATAAATTACATAAAAGTTTTTACATTTAGAATTGCTACGGAAAGATGGGGACACACCGCTCGTACCTCACGGAATGTCCCCATCCTTCCTTCGCTTTTCCTGCAAACTTGCAATGTAATTTCTTCTTTGCATTACATATAGTTTCTTTACTCATTCAGTTTTGTGCATGCAAAACTTCCTTAATTGTCAATTCTCAATTGTCCATTGTCAATTAATCTTTCATCTTTCCCTACCTGCTTCTTTTCCTTTCCCCTAACCTGCTAAAACAAACTCAACTGATCCGTCGCCGGCATCCCTTGCAGCGATCCATGGGCGGATAGGGCTTCTACCACCGTTTTACTCACCCGCGCCCGAGTTTGTAAATCTTTAATGGAAGAAAATGGCCCATCCTGCCTGGCCGCAACAATATTTTCCGCTGCTGACACCCCCACACCCTGAAGGGCTCCGAGCGGGCAAAGCAGCTTATTGTCATCTACGATGCTAAAATCCTGCGCCCCCGATTGATAGAGATCCACAGGCAAAAATCCAATATCTCGGACGATGGCTTCCCGAGCCACTTCTAAGATGGTAAAAACATTCTTTTCCTTAGCCGTCACATTATTACCCAGCAACTCAATCTCACCCATCCGCCGGTTCATGGCATCCAGGCCGCTGCAAATCAGCTGCCCATCAAATTCATCCGCACGCACCGTGAAATAAGTCGCATAAAAGGCAGCTGGATGGTGTACTTTAAAATAAGCAATCCGAAACGCCATTAAGACATACGCCGCCGCATGGGCTTTCGGGAACATGTACTTAATCTTCTGACACGAGCCAATATACCAATCCGGTACCTGGTGTTCTTTCATCAAAGCGATATCTTCATCCTTGAGTCCTTTCCCCTTCCGCACCTTTTCCATAATCGTAAACGCTGATTTGGGCGGCAATCCCTTATGCAGCAAGTAAACCATGATATCGTCCCGACAGGCAATTACCTCCGGTAATCCGATAACCCCTTGCTCCACCAGTTCCTGAGCATTATTAATCCATACATCCGTCCCGTGGGACAAACCACTGATACGCACCAGTTCCGCAAAGGTTTTCGGCCGCGTCTGTTCCAGCATCTGCCTTACAAACCGGGTACCGAATTCAGGAATGGCCAAACTGCCGACCGTTGTGCCGCCAATTTGCTCCGGCTTAATCCCTAACCTATCCAAGCTCGAAAAAAGAGAAATGGTCTCCTGATCATCTGTAGGCACCTCGCGGGCATCAATCCCTGTCAAATCCGTCAGCATCTTAATGGCTGTGGGATCATCATGTCCTAAAATATCCAGCTTCAACAAACAGTCATGAATGGAATGGTAATCAAAATGGGTGGTAACCACCCCTGATTTCTTATCATTAGCCGGATGCTGAATCGGCGTAAAATTATGAATATCCTGATCCTTAGGCACAACCATAACCCCGCCCGGATGCTGCCCGGTCGTCCGCTTGACGCCCGTACATCCTTGCACCAGCCGGTTGATCTCCGCGCTGCGCCGTATCATCTGTTTATCACTGGTATACCCTTTCACAAAACCATAGGCTGTCTTATCCGCCAGCCCACCAATAGTTCCGGCCTTAAACGCATAGCCTTTGCCAAACAACTCTTCCGTATATTTCTGAACCACAGACTGGTACACACCCGAAAAGTTCAAATCAATATCAGGTACCTTGTCCCCCTCAAAACCCAAGAAGGTCTCAAATGGAATGTCCTGCCCGTTTTTTGTCATAACCCCCCCGCAATGCGGGCAGTTTTTATCCGGCAAGTCAAACCCGGAAGCATAGGACCCATCTTCGATAAATTCACTATACTGGCACTTGGAGCAAATGTAATGCGGGGGTAATGGATTGACTTCCGTGATCTCGGTCATCGTTGCCACAAAAGAAGAGCCGACCGACCCTCGCGAACCCACCAGATACCCGTCATCCAGCGACTTTTTAACCAGCTTATGGGCAATATAATAGATCACCGCAAAGCCATTACCAATAATAGATTTAAGCTCCTTATCCAGCCGGGCATCAACCAAATCCGGCAGCGGATCACCGTATATTTCTTTAGCCGTTTGATAACTTAGTTGTTCGATAAGCTCTTTTGCCCCTTCTATTTTCGGGGTAAAGAGTTGATTGGGAATCGGGCGGATCTCTTTAATTCGCGCCGCAATACGCCCCGGGTCATCAATGACCACTTGCTGCGCAATCTCGGGTCCCAAATACGCAAACTCCTGCAGCATTTCTTCCGTCGTACGCAAATACAACGGCGCCTGATCACTGGCATCCTCAAATCCCTGCCCGGCCATTAAAATCTCCCGGTAAATAGAATCCCGCGGCTCCAAAAAATGGACATCCCCGGTAGCCACCACCGGCTTACCCAATTTTTTTCCCAAGGCCACGATTTCCCGATTGATTGCCTCTATCCGTTCCATGGTGATTTTCCCCGCACGCACCAAAAAAGCATTATTACCACGCGGTTGTATTTCTAGATAATCATAATAACGTGCAATTTTTTCAATTTTTGATTTAGGTTCCCCATTCAAAAAAGCACGATACAACTCACCCGCTTCACAGGCGGAACCGATGATCAGTCCCTCACGGTGTTGGTTTAAAACACTGCGCGGTATTTTAGGCCGCTTATAAAAATATTCCAAATGGGCTTTGGTCGTTAATCGGTATAAATTTTTTAGTCCCACTTCATTTTCCGCTAAAATAACCGTATGAAAAGAAGGTAGTTTCTCCGGCCGCACCCCATTAACCAAATTATTGACATCCTGAAGATCCGTAACGGCTTGCTGCTTCATCCTTTCGATCAAAGCCAGCAAAATACCGCCTGCTGCCTGAGCATCATCCACTGCCCGATGATGATTTTCAAGAGAAACACCCAGCTCTTTGGCCACAACATTCAGCCGATGCTTTTTCAAATTCGGCAGCATCGCCCGCGATAATTCCAACGTATCTAAAATCGGTTGTAAAATCTCATCCTCTCCCACCAAGGACAAATTGGCCTGAATAAAAGAGATATCAAAAGAAGCATTATGCGCCACCAAAATACTATCCCCGCAAAATTCCCAAAACGCCGGCAGTACTTTTTCTAAGCCGGGTGCCTCTGCAACCATCTTATCGGTGATACCCGTCAGTTCCACAATTTTAGGCGGGATGGACTTTCGCGGATTAACCAGCATTCCAAATCGGTCTACAATCTTTCCGCCGACCATCTTGACCGCTCCAATTTCGGTAATGGTCTCTTGCAAAGGTGAAAGGCCTGTGGTTTCTAGATCAAATACAACAAAAGACGCATCCGCCAGCGTTTGTGAAATGGGGTTTTTGACAATCGGAACATGGTCGTTGACCATATAGGCTTCGACCCCGTATAAGATTTTTATCCCGTGCTTTTGCCCGGTCGCAAAGGCATCAGGGAAAGACTGAAGCACCCCATGATCGGTAATAGCAATCGCTTCATGACCCCAGCGAGCCGCACAGGCAACAGCCTCCTTGACATCCACAACACTATCCATGGCGCTCATCTTGGTATGTAAATGTAATTCAACCCGTTTCTTTTCCGCCTGATCCTCCCGTACACTCTTCTGACCTGCAATAATATCATCTGCCATCAACGTCAATTCCTGACTAAAGCGATCTTGCTGTACAGGTCCCCGTACTATCACCCAGGCCCCCTTGACCAGCTTGTCCGGATCTTTGAGCACTTTCTTTTCATCTAGGAAAAACTTAACGCTAATCGAATCGGCATAGTCTGTCATATCAAATGTCACTAAGGTTCTCCCGCTTCTTAGTTCCCGTGTCTCCAGGGAAATCACTTCGCCCTCAACAACGACTTTCCGTTCTTCTTCCGTGATTTGCTGAAGCGAAATGGGTGAACCGGCAATACTTTTTCCCATAATAACGGGACCTTGTTTACCCCCTGCCTGCTTTTTACGAGATACTGTCCGGGGTACTTCATCCGCCAAAGATGCCATCTGCTTCTGCTGCCGTTTCACAAAATCTTCCTGTTCCTTCTGAATATCCCCTAAAGCCAACATGACATCTACGGGATGATTCACAACGGCCTTAAAAATTTCCTTACAAGATTCCACAACCCGTTCCCGCCGGCAGAGATCCAGACCCACCTGACTGGGTAGCATCAGCAGCACTTTACCGGGATCTTTAACTTCATAAGACACCATAGAACACCAGCTCTTAAGGCCGGGCTTGTTTAAAAACAGCTTCGCCTTTACCTCATCCCAATGCGCCTTTAAATAAGCTGCCACATCATCATAGCTTCGTGTTTCCTGCAACACAAAATCGACAGCCGTCAGCCCTGAAACCCGCTCTAAAAGCTGCTGCCTTATCGCCTCTATATCATGAGGCATATCTTTTTTCACCGTCAAAGTGACCTTCCATGTCCGTTTAGCCATACACACTTCCACCCACTGCACCTGGCATCCCGCAGGAAGCGCCACATCTTGCTTCGCTAAATCTGGTTTGATAATAACGACATCGTTATCCAATTTCTCGCTTTACCTCCATTTTTCCTTAAATAGCCCGCTCGCGTTGCTCACTGGTAACAGACAATAAGTCACTTCGAGCAGGTAGCAACCAGCAGGTAGCAGGTAGGATCTAATTTGATATTTCTTTATTTTTTTTAAAAATCTTTTATATACCCTTAATGAGATGCGAAAATAATTCCCATAATCTGTAACTTATATTTAAAAGCAAGTATTCACAAACCCTCAAATTTCAGCCAACCTTTATTGAAAATCCTCAAATTATCACGTAATACCCTACCTCCTACCTGCTACCTGCTAACTCCTATCTTTTAATCCCTTAACTGTCCACTCTCAACTGCCAACTAATCAATTGTCCTTTAATTGTGAATTGTGAATTATCATTAACTGTGTTCCACCCGATGCACCCCATCGATTTCATACAATGCTTGATCAATATCTTTAAGAGATTTATTAAATGGAAGCTGAATATACAGTTCAATCAGAATAATACCTTCTTCTTCGGTAGGACAGAGTTCTATATTTTGAATATCAATCCCCAAATTACCAATCGCTGTGGTAATCTGCCCCAACCGTCCCGGGCGATCGGCAAGCGTTAAAGATATAATTTGATATTGATGTTTGCGAATGAGAACGCGCTCCAAATACCGAGAATAACGCAGCACCACAAAGGTAATCGCGGCCGTAAACACACCTTCCCAATACATGCCGCTTCCAATTGCCAATCCAATTGCCCCCATCACCCAGATGCTGGCTGCCGTGGTCAACCCCCGAATCGTTGCCCCTTCACGCATAATCGTTCCAGCCCCTAAAAAACCGATGCCGGTGACCACCTGTGCGGCGATCCGACCCGGATCCGCTTCCTGCATACCCACAAAGGCATAAATAGAGACCACCATGACCAGCGCCGAACCCATACACACCAAAATATGCGTCCTAAACCCTGCCGGCCGATTCAAACTTTCCCGCTCAATACCGACCAATCCTCCCAACATCCCGGCAAGCAAGATACGGAGAAGTAATTCCATTTGACTCATTGATTATCACACCCTTTTTGCAGCTTCGCTGCGGTAAGCAGCAGGTAGGAGGTAGCAGGTAGGTATTAATTTGATAGTTCCTGCGTTTTTCAAAAACTTTTATAATAACCGTTAATGAGATACAAAAAATTCTTAAACCCTTAACCTATCAAGTAATTCCCTACCTGCTACCTGCTGGTTGCTACCTGCTAAGCGTTACATATTAGCTACTACTACCTACCCAAACCACCAATTTCCTAAATACCGCCCACTCACAATATAGTAAACTACTATCATAATATGCAAACACGTTTATTTCGCCACCAATCCCCACCGGACAATATCCCAATACATTTTCATGCGAGCCTTAAATCCCTTGCAAAAGCCAAATTTTTCTTCTTTCATCACGTGGCTCATATCTTTCAGCGGTACCACAACAGGGGGAATCCCTAACTGACGCAGATAACGGGTTAAGGCTACTTCTACCCCATATTTAGCAACGTCTAAATTAGGCATTTGATTTAAAATATCCCGGTGGATGGCGCGCTGGCCAGAGAGAAAAGGGGCCAATTTCTGTGCGAAATCGGTTAAAAAGCGGCCGCTGGAGAAAATACCCACAGATGTAAGGGCTTGTCCCGAAAGAACAGGATACAACAAATCCTGTACATGTGCCGGCGAAAGACCGATGAGATCGGCGTCTAAGAAAAGAAGGGTATCAGCCATCGTTGCTTTGATACCCGCCCACATCGCGCCGCCCTTTCCCACATTTTGTTCCATTTCAATCAGCCGCACATGCGGGCAAAGCCGAGCCACTGCTGCTGTTTCGTCCTGAGAACCGTCATTAACCACAATAATTTCATCTATTTCTGTCACTTTTGTTACAATCTCCAAAACAGCCCCAATTCGTGCTGCTTCATTGTACGCTGGAATAATGGCTGCCGTACGCATTTTTTCAAATTCCTCCTATAGTTACCCTGCTTGATTACATTGTACATATTATAACCGAAAAGAGGAATTTTTAAAAGATGAAAGATAGGGGAAAGGGGAAAGAGAAAAATTTTCCCAAAAATTAAAGGGATATGTCAGTTTGTGTATAATAATATTATCAATAGTTAAAAGCATATATTTCTCCGAGTTCAACTACCTAAAGATTAATTCCACGGTATAGAACCGTTAGGGTATAAAGGGAAACCTGTATGCCTCCCTTGTTGTTGGAAAGGAGGAAGGAAGATGACTTTTTTGATCTTTTCCGCGCCTACCAACAGGGAGACGCTTTTTTTATGTAATGCAAATGAGTATATGAGCAAAAAAGGGGGCATTACAAAAAATGGAACGCTTGCGTTTTATATTGGAAAGTATGGGGGATGGACTGATTGCAACGGATCTTAACGGCCATGTAACCTTAATGAACCGGGCAGCGGAAAATCTCACGGGATGGAAAAAAGAGGAAGCTATAGGCAGTCCGATTTCTAACGTATATCACATCATTAATGAAGAGACTAAAGAACCCGTAACCCACCCTGTAGAAAAAGTCCTCACTGAAAATAAAGTTAAAAACCTCGCTAATCATACCATCCTTATTGCTAAAAATGGTCAAGAAATCGGAATTGCGGATTCTGCCATGCCCATTAAGGGAACAGATGATACCCCGGAAGGCATCGTACTAATATTTCAAGATGTGACAAAAGAAAGAAAAGCAGAAGCGCGTCTGAAACAAAGCGAGGCAAAATATAAAAAGCTGGCTTTAGAATATGAAAAAGCTTTTAATGGTACCCAGGATGCGATGTGTATCATCGATGTAACGACAAAAAATGACAAACCTGAATTTTGCTACAGACGATTCAATATGAGTGCCATTACCGAATTTAGTATATTAAATGAAGACTTTGCGCTTGATGAAATCAGTCGGTTTTTCTCTAATAAAGTAACGGAGTTTACTACCCCCAAACAACTTTATGGTGAAACAATCGGTACCAAAATTGAATCCTATTGTATTGATTGTTATTATTGTAAAAAAAATATCAGTTTTAAGTATGAACAAAATGGTAAAACATGGCATACGGTTTTAGTCCCTATTATCGAAAATTGCCGGGTGAATCAAATTGTCAGTTCTTCGCGGGATATTACCCATCAACACAAAGCGGAAAAAGAAATTAAATATTTAAGTTATCATGACACCCTGACAGGGCTCTATAACCGTGCCTACCTGGATAAACAATTAAGCAATCCGGATATGGAAAACAAACTGCCTGTTAGTATCATCGTGGGCGATGTGAATGGGTTAAAGCTGGCCAATGATGCCTTTGGGCACTATGAAGGCGATAAATTGTTAATTCGAACAGCAGACATATTGAAGTGTGCTTGTCGCAAAGGCGATATCATCTCGCGGTGCGGGGGAGATGAATTTACTATTCTTTTACCCAAAACCACAGAAAAAGATACCATGAAAATTATCCAGCAGGTTAAAATGGAATGTCACAAATATGCTGATGAAATCATCCAACCCAGTATAGCTTTAGGAGCCATCACCAAAAAAGATCATGGCCAAGATATTTATGAACTGGTTAAAATGGCAGAAAACAGGATGTACAGAAACAAACTATTAGAAGGCAAAAGTGCCCGCAGTTCCATTATCTCTTCATTAAAGAGAACGGTTTGGGAAAAGAATCACGAAACAGGCGACCATACCCAACGCTTGCAGGAACTTGCTTTGGGCGTAGGGACGTTACTTGGTATGTCAAGCAACGAGCTAGACGAATTAAATCTGCTTGCCGCACTGCACGACATCGGGAAAGTCGGCATACCGGATCATATTCTACTGAAACCCGGGCCCCTTTCAGACATCGAATGGGACACCATGAAAAAACATTGTGAAATCGGCTACCGCATCGCACAGTCTTCCCCTGACCTGACACCCATCGCCACCGGCATTTTTACACATCATGAAAGATGGGATGGGCGTGGTTATCCTCAGGGATTACAAGGAGAAGACATACCGCTTATTGCACGAATTATAGCGGTTGTGGATGCCTATGATGTCATGCTCAATGAGCGGCCTTACAAAAAAGCCATAAGCCATAATGAAGCCATCAAAGAGCTAAAACGATGTGCCGGAAGTCAGTTTGATCCAAAAATTGTAGATCTATTTATAACCAGTTTAACAAAACCCGCATGGATCGTGTAAAAGATAATTCACAATTCACAATTAAAGGATATAAAGAAAGCAGGTAGCATGTAGGAAAAGATTAATGATTAAAAGAGGCTAGTGGCATGTGGTAAGTAGAAAAAGAATAAAGATAAAAGACATTCTACCTATCAGTTATCAGCTTAAAAGAAGAGATTAATGATAGTTAAAGCTGACAGCTAACAATTAAGCAAAAAGAACGCGACCCTCAGTCGCGTTCTTTTCTCATCACTCCATCTTTTAATCTTTTAATCTTTTAATTATGAATTGTGAATTGTAAATTATGAATTGACCCTAAACCTCATCTCAATCCCATCTGCCAATCTCTTGCCCGTCTCACTCATTATCCCTTTAATATAAAGCGTATATTCTCCGGGCGCATAGCCTGCTTCGGGTGCCTCTAAAACAATCTGGTCCTGTTGATATGAATGAACGTAGATATCATGATGGATAAGTTCAAACGCCTCATTCACAACAAAGATATTCACCGCATTCACACTTTCTGGATCGACCGGTGCATTAAACCGGATATGAAAATCATGATCCGGGGCAACTTGAGGTTCATTGTCCCAGCGAGTAAAATCACCATCTTGCTGACGATAAACCTGATAGGTCTGAACGGTCTTATGCCCTTCACCATCCTCGGCCTCAATGCAAATTAAATTATCCCCATATTTCAAAGGAACACTGGTATTCAAATCATACGTTACTGCCCCATTTTCATTACATACTTCACTGCCATTAACTTTAACCCGCAAGCCACTAAAGGTTTCTTCTATGATGCCAACAATTGATACCGCTTCAACATTCTGCGCCACAATCCTTACGGGTTCTTGCGCCATCTGAATCAGCGGCACTGTCATATCGACTGAAAACCTTCGCTTGAAACTCACTTCATGATCCGCTTCATCTGCTGCAGTGATATCAATCTCATAATCGCCATCTGCTTCATAATTTACGGTCGTTGTAAAAAAGTACACACCACTTTGTTCATTATAGGTAAATTCAATTACTTCACCATTCACTGCCAACTGTTTCAGACCGGAAGCATCCGCTACATAGCCAGCCACTTCAATTTCTCCCGCACCATAGATTACTCCCGCACGCGGCAAATCTAAATGAACAGCCGGAACATCATGATCCTCACCCACCACAATCTCTTCTGATTCTACCGTATTTAAACCCCAGTCATAAGCTTTAACCGTTACACTATAAACATCATCATCAAGCTCTGTAAGATTAAAGACACCATCACCGGAATCCAGTAGTTTCTCATTCCGATCCCATAATTCATAGTTGCGGATCGCATCCTCTCCATCGTTTGCTGTTACCGTTAGTGTATCCATTTCCGGATCATAATGGGCCGCTTCGATCACTGGCGCCACTGTATCAACACTGATCGGGAATTGATACGTCTGCCACGCCGCCTCGGGATCATCAATTCTAACTTTAATCTGATAGATATAGTCACCATCGACCACGTCGTTATGGATCTTGCCATCCCACAGCCAGCTATTATATAATTTATACTGATTGGTTCCATAATAATTTTTCCTAATATTTTCGTTAGATGTTACATCTAATAATTTATTTCCTTCCGAATCTAAAATATCACTATCCATTTCTTTCGCATTCCGTAAGAAAGACAGCCACGGCCAAATATAATCCGCTTGACCATCACCATTAGGCGAAAAAGTAATATGATTGCCGTCAAATTCATCATTGACAGGATCATACCCTAAAGAAAAAAACCATCCTGTAACTTGATCATACCAGACCATCGAAACGCCGCCATAATACGGTTCCTCTTCTGGATCATAGATGCTCGCATCAATAATGGGTGCCTGATCCCACTCACCATAAAAACCCATATAAGGAATAATCAACTGAGGTACCTGCGCATCTGTCGATACCAACTTCACAAATCCTTCAATAAACGTCCCGTTCGCAAATACATCTGCTAATAATTGGTTGTCATAGGCGGTGACCGCCTGATCTAAATCCACGCTAACCGCAACATCCACATCACCTTTTGCTGGTACCGTTACTTCCGTTTGCGCAAACGTAATGGGAAACGCCCCGTCTTTTAACACGCTTTGCGGCTTTCCTTGATTAAAACCATCTTTAATCCAATCTGTCTCTACCGTGCCGGATAGATGATAGGTTACCGCTTGATCACTAAAGTTTTGGACATTGATTGTAAACGTCGTCTCATCTGAGATTTCCCTTAAGTTCACCTTACTAAGTCCCGTAGCCGCAGATGTGACAATCGCCGGCGTCGTCGTTGCCGCTAATAAATCCATCATCCCTGCACCTTGATGACGGGGCGACACCTCAATATTTTCCGAAACACTGTCATCTACTAAGGGTCTAGCGGTTGACATCAGTAAATTCTTCGCAAAGGTCATCTTATCCCGCCCCGTTAATGAAGAAAGTTCTTTTTCTACCCGTTCCAATGCCAGCGCCGCACCCCCTGCAATATGAGGCGAAGCCATGGACGTTCCGCTCATCATCCCATACTGGTTATCATTGAGGGTCGAATAAATCTCGGAACCCGGCCCAGTAATTTCCGGCATAAAATCCAGGCTGGGTGTCGTTCCCCAGGATGTAAAAGAGGACATGTTGCCCTGGCTCGGGTTCTGAATCACAACATTTTGTTTTAAATCGTCTCCTTTAAATCGGATCGTCCCATTTGGCAATCCGATCAACTGCAACGCATCCAAACGACTCATAGTCAATACGGGAATATCCAACGCAAGGTCAATGGGTTTTAAATGATCTCCATCATCCTCACTATAATACAAAATGACACCCGCTAAATTCTGCGCTAATAAATCCTCAACTACTAAATCTCCAACGTAATCCATCCCGAACTGCACAATTAGCAACTTACCTCCCAGCTCTTTTCCGGCAAGATTACCACAATCGACATATTGAACAGGCACCTCACCAAACACAGCTGCCGGATCCACATCCCCTGCCACATAATGGATTTTTCCTTCTTGTCCTTCGTCATCACAATACGCAGCCTCTGAAGCAACAATAGTCGTCTTTTCCGCCGCTGCCACGGAAATAGAATGATTCACACCTCTCGTGGCATTAACAACCCCAATATCGGGATTAGCAGCATACGGTTTTTTCTCCCAGTACTTGCCGAATCTATCAGAATTCCCCGCTGAAACAGCAATCACAATGCCATTATCAGCCGCACGCTGAACAGCCTGCACACATGGATCATCAGGATTTACAAATACTGCCGGGCTGCCCAAACTGATATTAATTGCATCCGCACCCAGTTTAACCGAATCGTCAATAGCCTTAACAATCGTATCGGTATAAATCCATGGAAACAAAGGATCATTAGAACCTACTTTCATGGCCAGCAGCTGCACCTCGGGAGCCACGCCTTTAATCCCGCCTTTTGCTTCATCACCATTCGCACCGACCGTCCCGGCCACGTGCATCCCATGCATGTAAGTGGCACCTAAATCCCGTATTTCATCATTGTCATCTGCATAGTTATAGCCGTAAGGTACCTTAGCGCTATACCATCTCCCTGGCAAACCTTCTGCTGCAATCAATGCATTCATTTCTGTTTCATTGAATTTTGCTTTCCCCGGATCTGTCAATATCATATCCTGATGGGTCGGATCAATCCCGCTATCAATAATCGCGACAACCTGTCCTTCCCCTTTATACGAAAGATCCCAGGTTTCCTTCGCCATAATACCATCCTTACTGGTAATCATCTCAACTTCCGGCAATTTTGTTCTCTCAGCAATAATAACCTGCTTGACGCCCGGTAATTGCTCAATTGCCGCAATATCCGCCGCTGTCGTTGTGGCACTAAATCCGTTAACCACGCTGACAAATTGATGATGATATTCAATTCCATCCTGCCCCACTACCGCTTCAATTTCCGTTTTAATGCTTTCCTGTTCCGCTAAGATATTCTCAGTGATATCCTCAGCATCATCGACGCTCATCTGGCTGTAATGAACCCCTTTTTCCGTCGCATACTCAATCGCCGGCTGATCCTCAAGTTCCACAATAACCCGAATCGGGCCACTGTCCTGTAAACCCGATGTCTCTATGTCCAAAGCTACGCTGCCATCCTTCATCTCGTAAGCAAACGCCATCCCTGCAGAAAAATTCCCCCATGTCAACATCATCCCCAGTACCAACATCACCGCTATTAACTTCCTCATCCTCATCAACACCGCTCCTTTTTATAACATTCTAGCTAAATTTCTATTGATTGTTTAATAATTCTACATGTGGTGAGAATTACCTGCAGGATAGAAGGGAAGACAATTCATAATTCATAATTCACAATTCACAATTAAATGATTAAAGGATTAAAGATAAAGAACTAAAGATAAAAGCTCAAAGTTAGCGCAAAAATAGGGACTGTCCCCACTTTTGCGCAGTTAACAGCTGAAAGACAATTCATAATTCACAATTAAAAGACCAAAAACATTCAATAATTGTACCTATAAGAACGCAAGAATGGGGACACACCGCTCGTACCTCACGGAATATCCCCATTCTTGCATTTATCTTTTTGCTTTTAGCCAATCCTTTGATCTTTTTCGTTCCTCGTTCAGCAACCGCAGGTTGCGGTCGTTCCCCTTTCAGCGAACGCAGAGAGCGGTCTTTCAGCTATCTTTTATCCCTTTAATTGTCAATTATGAATTGTGAATTGTGAATTGCCCCTACGCCTTCCCGTTACTGCCAAAAATGCGAATCTTCTCTTTGACCACTTCTTTCATCATCTCGCGTGCTGGGCCTAAAATCTTACGCGGATCGATTTCTTTTGGTTTTTCTGCCATCACTTCGCGCATTCTATTGACAAATGCTTCGCGTAGATTGGTATCAATATTAACTTTTGTAATACCTAAACCAATAGCCTTCTCTACACTTTCACTGGGTACCCCTGAAGATCCATGGAGTACAATCGGTGTATCGCTCAATGCTCTTACGGCAACCAAGCGGTCATAATCCAACTTTGGTTCAAACTTATACACGCCATGCGCCGTGCCGATGGCAATCGCGAGTGCATCAATGCCCGTTTCTTCTGCCAGCCGTTTTGCTTCTTCCGGATTGGTCATCAAAGCTTCCCGTTCATCAACATGAATGTCATCTTCAGTACCGCCGATTTTACCAATTTCCCCTTCTACACTGACACCCATCGCATGCGCTACTTCAACCACCTTTTTCGTCATGGCAATATTATCTTCCAATGACAGTTTGGAACCGTCAAACATGACAGAACTAAAACCGCTTTTGATACACGCCATACATTGTTCAAAGCTGGTCCCGTGATCCAGGTGAAGCACAACCGGAACAGTTGCTTTTTTTGCTGCTGTTTTAACCATGGAAGTAATAAAATCAAGGCCCGCATATTTAATGGCTCCCTGGCTGGCCTGCAAAATAACCGGTGCTTTCTCTTCCTCAGCGGCTTCAATAATTGCCTGGACAATCTCCATGTTGTTGGCATTGAAAGCCCCCACAGCATACTTTTTCTCCTGTGCATCTTTCAGCACTTCATTAAGTGTAACTAATTTACTCATATCTTTCTGCCTCCTTAATAATTGATATTTATTTAGAAAAGTTTTCTCCCTGTTGTCATATATCGAAGAACGAATAACGAGTAACGAATAATGAGAAAAGACAAAGACTGTCTCGATAGCGGTTATGTTTTTATCATTCTTCGTTAAACATTCCTCGTTCAGCAGCCAAAGGCTGCGTTCGTTCCTCTACTTCAACACAATTTCTTTCATCTGCTCTACTTCCTCAATATCCCCCCTGCTCTCTGCCAATAACCAGAAAGTACGTTTGCATTCCGGGCAGGAAAAAAAGATGCGATCGGGATAAATTTTTATAGCAATCTTTTTGTTGCCACAGCAACAATAAATCCCTTTATTGCGGGTCATATCATATAACCGATTTAGAATACCCATCATAATCTGCGGGTCATCAAAAAAATCATCATACCCATGTTCATTCACCCAGCTGTTCAAGCAGGGATCCTCTGCTTCCTGAACAGGCTGCAGTTCCTTCGGGCCCAGATAAGCCAAAGTCGACTCACTCCGCTTGCAAAGAACGGGATGCAAAACCGTACCAAAAAAATCCTGATAGGAAAATTGATACTGATGGGATTTACCACAGGCAATGCACGCAACCTTCAGTTCATATAACCCGTCTTCTTGCCGTTTCACTTCCCCCACACGAAAACCACAGTCACAGAAGATAGGTAAAGATGGATGATCTTGAAACATAAAAGCTGAAATTTCCTGTGTCACAACCGACTGACACAAGCCACACCGCAATACCAATTCCGTACACGTTGGAATTAACATTTTATCTTCCCCCTCTTCTTCATAAATATTTCAACAAAGGGGAAAAAATTCCTGTATTTTATAAAAAAAAATAGCTATAGCTATTTTTTTTTAGGAGAAAGTAGAAAGTTGGAAAGTTGGAAGTAAAAGATTAAGGAATTAATGAGGGTTAAAGCTGAAAGTTAGCGCGAAAGCGGGGACTGTCCCCACTTTTGCGCAGTGGACAACTGAAAGTTATGCATTAATTTTTAGCTTTTTGCTTTTATCCTTGAGCCTTCAACCTTCAACCTTCAGCCATCTTTTATCTTTTAATCTTTCCTCGTTCAGTGACCAAAGGGAACGCTCGTTCCTCATTCAGCGAACACAGTGAGCGATCTTCCTTCTATCTTGTAACTATAAAAAGCGCTTCACATGATAACTGTTTCAATTCATCTACTGTAAAATCCCGTCTTGCCTGAATGACCAATTGTTCCCCCTGCTTCATAAAGGTCACCTTGGCCCCCGCCTGTTCTGCAAAAGTAAAACGGGGTGGATTTGAAAAGCGAGCCCGTGTTATTCCCTGCAACGTATCTGCCAATTCACCCGATCCTTCGACCTTTAGTGTCAGCGTCTCGTCTTGCAGCTGCCCAAAACGATCTTCCGCCAGCATCGCCATCCTCACACCCATCTCCAAAGCCAGGCCCTCTTTTTGAGTATGATCATATGCTGTCTTACGATGCCAGTTCAAGCGCTTATCATCATCATCAAATTTAAGATAACTGGTACGAGCTGAAAAAATGATCTCCCGCTCATAATAAGGTTTGATATCCAGGACAGGCGTTCCAACAATAGCATCCATCCCCTCAACGTACAACAAACCATTTTCTACCTTGATGAGTTTTACCAGTGTCAGTGCAATCGGATTGGGACGCATAAAGGCCCGGACTGCAAATACCCCGTACTTGGGTAAATTGGGATTGACTTTTAAAGGCGTAACCTGTAACGTATCCCGTCTTGCTTTATGAAACCAGCATAATATCCAAATATGAGAATTCTCTTCAATACGAAGCAAGGCCGGCACATATTCCGGCTTAATTTTAACAATACAGGTATTCCCATTGAGGGGCATTTCATTGACATCCTCAACTTCAGAAATCACTTCACCTATCGGTTCAATATGAATATCTTCCATGGTTAACGAACATCTCCTCATATATTTATTCCGTTACGGTAAAACTCAAGGACTGATTGCTTGCCGCACGCGGCACCATGGTATCCCAACCGTCCCATACAAAAACATCGACATAAGCGGTGCCGTTAAGATTACTCGGCAAGGTAAAGTCGGCCGCAATCACATCACCGTCAACAGCAATCTGTCTTTCTAGCCCGATACATGACAGCACCTGTCCCCCGCTGATAGCACCAGCGCCTGTCCCGCTGCGCACCTGGATGATGACCAGTGCATTCTGCGGACTGAAATGCTGGCTTTTTAACTGCGTTTCAATTCGGTACCCCCCTTGCCCGGACACCGCCGTTATCTCATTGCCCAGGGAATCGAGTAATTTAACATCATCAATGGTAAAATAATGACCGCCCAGCAGATTAATCCCGTCGGGCACATCACATTGCCCTCGCGAATTATTTCCAAAGACCTTCACCGTACCATCCGCCTGGACCAGCACAGAATTTTCTCCCTCTTTAAATACGGCCCGGACATTCTCTTCCCTTCTCACTTCATCTAACTGTCCTCCAAAATTAGCACCCCAGGCGGTAACCGTACCGTCGGCCTTCAGGGCTAAAACAGCCCCCCCGGAAGCTATGGCAACCACATCATGTAAGCCCACGGGTACATTACGTATGCCCATATAATTACTCCCACATACAACCACCGTCCCATTGGCTTTCAATGCTGCCCAACTGCCGCCATCTACAGATATATCTACCACATCATGTAAATCTTGCGGCACGTCGCATTGCCCCTTATCATTATTACCCCAGGCCGCAACCGTCCCGTCCTCTTTTAAGGCCAGGGAATAATTAAATCCGGCATAAATAGTTGCTACATGATTTAAGCCTTCCGGGACATCGCATTGGCCCTCATCATTACTGCCCCAGGCCACAACCGTACTATCCGTACCATCCACCTTTATGGCTAAATTATGATAATTTCCTGCACTAATCGCCGTTACACCACTTAAGTCCCGGGGAACATCACACTGCCCTTTATCGTTGTGCCCCCAGGCCGCGACCGTTCCATCCTCTTTTAAGGCCAGACAAAACTGTAAACCTGCTGCTACTTTCGTTACATGGCTTAAATCTTCCGGAACATTGCACTGATCGAATATATTATCCTCCCACACAACAACCGTGCCGTCCTCTTTTAAGGCCATCATATTATAGCCACAAGCCGATAATACAACGACATGGTTTAAATCCGCCGGCACATTACACTGGCCAAAGTTATTTAACCCCCAGGCTTTGACTGTACCATCCCCATTTAAAACGCCTAAACATACTGATCCGGTTACAATCTTTGATGCAATTTTTGCATAATCACTATCAGCATATTCTGAGGGCGTCTGCGGAATATCAGGTCCCAGTCCCATGTAAGGTACCTCATGTGCAAAAAGATTAAGCCCCTGCTGTACATCACACGGCCCATTAGAATTATCTCCCCAGGCAGTGACCGTACCATCCCCATGCAGCGCCAGCAAATGATCATAATCACTGCTCACTGCCAGAATATCGTCCCGTTCAGAGATCACATTCAAATCCTCGTCCTCTCCCCAAACAACCAGACTACCATCCCATTTTAAGGCAGCGCCATGATGATTACCGGTGGCAATGGCCCTGACATAATGCAACGGAGCTGGAAGCTCAAAATCATCACTACCATAAGAAATCTTGCCCCAAGTCACCAACGTACCATCCGCTTTAAGGGCCATACTATGATAGTGACCGGCAGCAATAGCGACGACATGATTTAACCCGGCAGGTACATCGCATTGGGCTCCGCTGTTATACCCCCAGGCAGCCACCGTACCATCCACCTTTAAAGCCAGCATATGAGAACCACTGCATGCTATATCGACAACATCGCTGGATTCTCCCTGCAAATCTTCTGGCATTCCCGCCTGCAGGTTATAATTATCTTCACCCCAGATCACAATCTTGCCATCTTTATTCAAAGCAGCTGACATTCTACCGGCAGCCACTATATCAACCACATCGCTTAACCCTGCCGGTACATCACACTGTCCCTGGCTATTATTTCCCCAGGCAACGACCGTACCGTCTTCCTTTAAGGCCAGGCTATGATTCCCGCCAGCCGCTACCGCGGTCACCTGATTTAAACCCAAGGGCATATTGCATCTACCATCTGAACCATTCCCCCAGGCCACGACCGTCCCATCTTTTTTTATGACCAGGCTGTGCTGACTGCCTGTTGCCAACCGGCGAGCATACTGCGCATTATCGCTGGCCTGATAGGCTGCAGGCGTCTGCGGCAGAGTATAGTCCGCGCTAACGCGTTTGATATGAACCGTATAGGTCCGCTCACTGCCGTACTCTGAAGTCACCTTGATTGCGGTGGGATTATCTCCCGCTTCCAGATTACTGATAACAACAGGCGTTCCAGCAGTTGCCGCCTCACCATTGACCACCAACTGTGCTTTACTGCTGTAAAGCTGCGCCGTAAGGGTGACTGTCTCAACATCAGGTGCAACATCCACGACATACTCCGGCTCCGTACTGCTGAAAGCAGGATAGAGGTCACAGCCCGCTATTTCAAGACCGCAGAGCTTGTTGTTGATACCCACCGTACTGGCAAGATTAAGCCCTTCCGGAATGTCACACTGGCCGTATCTATTGTTGCCCCAGGCTGCAAGCGTCCCGTCTTCCTGAACGGCATAGCAGGCACCATTTTCCGTCGCCAGCACTTCTACATGATCCAGCCCGGTCGGTATATCTTGCTGACCATATCGATTGCTACTGCCCCAAACAACCACCGTCCCATCCGCTTTTAAAGCCCTCGGACCATTGGATAGCGCTGCGACATGATCCAGATCTTCTGGGACTTCACACTCTCCGGAACTATTTCTGCCCCAGGCGGTCACCGTGCCGTCATCTTTTAGGGCAAAAGAACTACAATTTCCTGCCACAATGGCCACCACATGACCATTTAACCCCTCAGGCACATCACACTGCTGGTAATAATTACTCCCCCAGGCGATCACCTCCCTATCTTCCGTCAAAACCAATACATGATTACTCCCAACGGAAATGGCTGCGACAACCTTGCCGCTTAAACTGTCGGGGACGGTACACATTTCTTCTCTTCCTCCCCACAGCACAACTGAACCGTTCTCGGTAAGCGCCGCAGACGCGTCAATAGCTTTTACTTTTACGCCATCCAGTTCAGCGGGTATATCGCAGTAACCAGAGCTATTGTCGCCCCAAGCAACAAGGGTACCGTCCGCTTTCAAGGCCAGCGTATGCCGACCGCTTGCGGCCACCGCCTTGACATCTTTCAACCCTGCCGGTACTTCCAGCTGTCCGTAACTATTATCGCCCCAGGTCTCCACCGTCCCGTCCTGCATGACAACAGCGGTATGATAGGTACCGACCGCAATCCGGGCCGCCTTTAAAACATAATCGCTTGCAGCATAAGCCGCCGGAGTCTGCGGCAGAACGCTATCCGCATCACCGGAAACAACGGCCTCTTCCGCCCAACCTGTCGGCAAATAGCTGAACAGCATGGCAAAACAGATGATGATTGACCATATTTTTTTCATATCAATCACACCTTCCTTCCTTTCTTTCACTTATGGTTACCCACAAAAACCGCTCCTCTTTCTTTCTCATGTTCTCTATTAATCAATGGTTATTAAATTAAGATTCATCAAAAAACGTTTCAACATCACCGCACTTTGCGCCCGATTGGCCACCATTTGCGGGGAAAAATCACCGCTTGGCATCCCCTGGATAATGCCTGCATTTGCTACTAAGGCCACTTCTTTTTCCGCCCAGGCAGGAATGGCTTGCCGATCTTTAAATTGAGTCAGCTGCTGTTCTTGCTCGCTGATGGACAACGTTTTCTCTTTCCCCGCGACACGTGCTGCCCGGGCAATCATTACCGCCATTTCCTGACGGGTGATGTTATCATTGGGCTTGAAACAATTGTTATCATCGCCTTTAATGATATTTTTACCCGTTGCCGCTGCCACACTACCTGCATACCATTCCGAACCGCTGACATCTTTAAACTGGCCTGCTTGCAATACCCCTTCTTCCAACCCTAAAGCTCTAACCAGCAGCGCGGCAAATTCAGCCCGTGTTATATTGCTGTTGGGTGCAAATGTGGTTTCACTTTTTCCCTTAATAAAATGCTTGGAAGCCAATAATTCAATATCTGCTTTGGCCCAGTTGTTCTCAATATCGCTAAATGTTGTACCGGGCTGGTTGTTCGTTTGACCGCTTTGAATGGTATATTGATAGGTAGCCACCTCGCTGTCCAGCTTACCATAGCCGATCGTGCGCGTCTTAATCGTAAGATCCTTATCAATGACAATCGGCCCATTCAACTCCGGTTGAAACGTGGGATAACTGATATTGAATATCTGACTTTTTACCGTCGGTTCACTCCCGTCCAACGTATAATAGACAATGGCACTTTGGGGCAGCCCCTCCTGATACTGCAGGTTGACTTCCGCATTCGGAGCGACGACCCCCGCACCGGGATAAGCATCCGGCATCGCCCATTGCTCAAGCGGTGTGGTCATGACTTCAATGGTACCTCCCAAACACATTTCTTCTAACATCAGACTCTTGCAGACCGTCAGTTCATGGGGTGCCAGCTGACCATACACCAGCTTGCCATCTGCTTCATTTAAAGCAATGATCGTTTCTACCCGCACTTTACCCGCTTCATTCCCATTGGGCGCTGCTTTTTCCGAGCCTTCTCCGCCATTAGGGAAATAATAACGCGGGGTATCCAGTATTTCTTTTTTGGTAAAATAATTATAGACGTCCCCGGCTTCTTTAAACTTAATCAACGTTGCATTTTCCTTTAAGCCGGCTGTATCTAAAATAGATTGCAGCGTCGGGCCCGTCATATCTTCAAACACATTAAGAGACGGCCAGCGATTGTATCCTGCATAAGTATCTGTTTTCTGCTGCAGTGCTTCTAAATCATCTAACGTAAATTCTATCGTCTGCTCAACGCCGTCACCGGTTACCGTTAAGGCAATAGGCACCTCTTCCGCATAGGCTGCTTGCTGTGTCATCATACCCAAAGAACAAAGTATCATACTGAAAACGACCAGAAAAACCAGTGGTTTCTTAAAGCTGTATTTTTTTAAATTGTCCACTTTCTCTCCTCCTTATATACTGTATCCAGGTTTTGAATGAGGCCAAACCTATTTATCCCTCAATATCAAAGCTGAGCTCATGATTGGGCGTCCCTAAGGGTGACAGGCTGTTAAAATTATCCCAGAGAAAAATATCGACATAAGCCTTACCGCTTAAATCATCGGGCAAAGTAAATTCGGTCGTAACCTGATCTCCCGTCACATCTACCACGGTTTGCATGGCTACACATTCCACCACATTTCCCCCGCTAAATGCTGTTGCGCCTGTCCCATTACGGACTTGAATCACGATCAGAACGTTTTTCGCCGTATCCGATTGATTAGCGATTTGGGCTTCAATGCAATATCCGCCACCATCTGCTACGGTGGAGATTGGGTCAGCGTCAAGATTTAATAGTTTGATGTCACTGACGTTTATATCCGCCTCTATCTTCATGACCTCAATCCCACTGACATATTTCAATCGATTACCCGGTGATTGACCCTCATTAAAATGACGCAATATTTCAAAGTTTACAACTTGGTCGCCTGTTACATCCGCTACATCCTGTCCATCAATCTGATACGCAATCATACACTGCTGGTCTCTGATTTCCTGGACTGTCCCCGTCGCATATTCATTACCATCGATCGTCTTAAACTCAAATTCCCATTGATCATTACGAATACCCAGCTCATCAAGCAAGGTGCTTAAGAGCACGCCCTTACCTTTTATCGCCGTCGGATTGCCTTCATGATAATAGACATAATCTCTCTCAACATCTGTCATGTTTTTTATGGCCTCCATTGTATAACGCATCGGCTCAGTCCACCCGGCGCCTTCAATGGTAAATACAGTTTGGTCTATCGTATATTCATAACTAACAACTTCGCTATCCAGCTTACCAAAACCAATGGTTCGCGCTTTAAGGGTTACATCTTCATTAATGTCAATCGGTTTATTTTCTTTAAACTCACTGATATTGTATAGGAAGCTGCAAACGGATGGCTCACTGCCATCCAGCGTATAATAAATAAAACTGTTTCTATCTTGGTTTGTCAGCGTTACCTGGGTGCCTGCCGCTTTTGAGCCCCCCGTAGGATCAGCTGTCGGCGGTTCCCATTGTTCTAATGCGGCTGTTCCGACTTCAATCTTTCCCCCCAAACACATCTTCTTAACAAACGATTCATTGGTTTCTTCCTGAGGCGCCGCTTGTCCAAACACCAGTAATCCCTCTGAAGCATTCAAAGCCAATACAGGTTCCACGGGTACTTTATCTTCCTGTGAGTTATCCTCATTGCCATGCGGAAAATAATAACGTGGCTGCTCTAATAATTGTTGTCTGGTAAAGGTAATTTGATATCCGTCACTCCCTTTTATGGTTATCAACGTGGCCTCGTCTTTTAACCCGGCTTGATCCAAAAGACTCTTTAAACTGGGTCCGGTCATGTCTGTAAATGTTTTCCAGGCAGGAAACCCATTATAGGCAGAATAGGTTTGGGTGACTTGTGTCAATTGCTGCAAATCTGACAGCGTAAATTCCACCGTTTTCTCAACCCCGTCACCGGTTACCGTTAAAACAATCGTTTCCCCTTCAGCATAGACTGGTTGCTGTATCATCATGCTCCATAAAAGGGTACTCATGGCAGCAACCAGCAAGCAAACGAATGTTTTTTTAAAGTTCAGTTTCCTAAGGACATCCATTTTCTATTCTCCTTCCTGAACCTTAAACAAAATGCAAAGCTAATGCTTTGCATTTTGTTTAAATATCTTCTTAATAGCTTTACCAATACATCTTCACAACGCTTTTATTCAACAATATCAAAACTTAATGTCTGTGATGCTGATGCTAGAGGTGCTTGTACACTCCAACCATCCCATACAAAAACATCAACATACGCGGTACCGCTTAAATTATTCGGAAGCGTTAGATCGGAACTGACCGTCCAGCCTGTCAAAGGAACTGTACTTTCATTCCCCGTACTATTCAGAACATAGCCACCGCCTGTATCTGTTGCGCCGCTACCATTACGAACCTGAATAATAACCAGTGCATTCTGAGCATCACCGCTGTTATTTTGTACCTCAGCTTTAATACGATAGCCGCCTTGCGCTGAAACACTGGTGATTTCTTCATTTGCCGGATTCAGCAATTTAACACTACTGATATTGAAATCATACGTTGGAGCAGGTATGCTGTCTTCCCGGTTAATCGTAATGGTATATGTATTAACTGTCGTGCCGTCTTCTGCTGTTACTTCAATATCAATCGCATTAGCGCCAACATTAAGGCCTTCTACTGTTTGTGCTGCACCGCTGCTTGGTGCTATACCGTTAATCTTCAGCGCTGCACTTTCGTCTGCTGCTGTTGCTGTTATATCCACGCTTGTTACGGCATTCGGTACATTCACCGTGTAAGACATATCAGCACCATCAAATGAGGTATCTAAATCATAACCCGCTACTGCCAGATTGCTTAAAGCAGCATTACTACTTGCCAGGCTCAATACATTAAGACCTGCCGGGATATTATTCTGTTCTTCATCCTTACCTAAACCGAGCAGCGTACCATCTTCTTTTAAGATACATACACTAGATCCACAACATATCGCTGAAACTGCTTTAACATTTGTTAACCCTGCTACCCCTGCAACCAAGTCGCTATTCCCATAAACTTCTAT
>DAOUPZ010000009.1 GCA_030625885.1 Clostridia bacterium | reverse complement strand
CTCGAACCTGTGACCCCCTGCTTGTAAGGCAGGTGCTCTCCCAGCTGAGCTATGCGCCCACTTAAATGGTGACCCTAGGGGGACTTGAACCCCCGTTACCGCCGTGAAAGGGCGGTGTCTTAACCGCTTGACCATAGGGCCATACTGGTATAACTTTTAATAACAACCTATAGCATTCATGGTGGGCCCACCAGGACTTGAACCTGGGACCAACCGGTTATGAGCCGGTTGCTCTACCAACTGAGCTATAGGCCCATTCAGAAATAAAATTGGCTCCCCGAGTAGGACTCGAACCTACAACCCTTCGGTTAACAGCCGAATGCTCTACCATTGAGCTATCGAGGATCACCGCTGACTGACAAAAACTATTGTATCACAGATACTTTATTGAGTCAATAGTTTTTTTGTTATTAGTCAATAATTATTAGTAAATAGGACAATTTTTCTTTATATTACGTTTAAAATCTAAACCTTTATCTTTAATCTAGGTAATCTTTTAATTTTTTACTTCGACTAGGATGACGAAGCTTACGCAGTGCCTTTGCTTCTATCTGACGAATACGTTCTCTTGTTACATTAAACACTTTTCCTACTTCCTCCAAAGTACGTGTTCGCCCATCATCTAACCCAAAGCGCAGACGCAAAACCTTTTCCTCACGTTCTGTAAGTGTATTTAATACCCCTTCCAACTGCTCTTTCAACAATATGAACGAGGCCGCTTCCGCTGGCGCTGGTACTTCCTGATCCTCTATAAAATCTCCCAGATGGCTATCCTCTTCTTCCCCGATAGGGGTTTCTAAAGATACCGGCTCCTGAGCAATCTTCATAATTTCTCGCACCCGCTCAACACTTAATTCCATTTCTTTTGCGATTTCTTCTGGAGCAGGTTCTCGCCCCAATTCCTGTAACAATTGACGGGAAACACGAATGAGTTTATTAATCGTCTCTACCATATGTACAGGAATACGGATTGTTCGAGCTTGATCAGCAATTGCTCTTGTAATCGCTTGACGTATCCACCAGGTTGCATAGGTACTAAATTTATAGCCTTTACGGTAATCAAATTTTTCAACCGCTTTGATCAAACCCAGGTTGCCTTCCTGAATTAAATCCAAAAACAACATCCCTCTTCCAACATAACGTTTAGCAATACTTACAACTAACCGCAGATTAGCTTCTGATAACCGCCTTTTAGCTTCTTCATCACCCGCTTCAATCCGCTGTGCTAATTCTACTTCTTCAGCAGCATTGAGCAAAGGTACTTTCCCTATTTCCTTTAAATACATCCTTACAGGATCATTGATGCTAACCCCATCTGGAATACTCAGATCCAGAACTTCATTTTCTTCTGGTTCATCAGCTTCGTTATTGTTACCATGTTCGTCTACAATCTCAATCCCCATGTTTGTCAGCATTTCATACACATCATCAATTTGAGCGGGTGTCAGTTCTTTGTCTTGAAGTACATCCGCAATTTCGTTATAAGTAAGAAGACCCCTTTTTTTCCCTTTTTCTATAAGCTCTTTTACTTTTACTTTTTCAATTTCATTAGTATTTTTCTTAGTTGCCATCTTGCTTCCCTCCTTATCCAAACAACTGACAAACATATTGTAAAAGATTACAATACTTGGAACAACTCATTATTCTTACGATCATCCATTCTTTTTATCTTTTAACTTCGTAATTTATGAATAATTTCAGTAATTTACTTATTTTCTCCGTATTTTCGTCATTTACCTTCTTTATTTTTCAATTTCTTATCTTATTTTTATTTTGCAGCTCTTGAATGACTAATAATAAGTTCGTTATTTCCTCCTCGCTTGCACCATTTCTCTCTTTAGTAACTAGTTCTTCTCTTTTTTCTTTTATTTTTTTATCATTACTACCTATTCTAATTTTATCTATATAATCGAAAAGTGCTTTTTCCCTTGTTTTTTCATTTTCATAATAAGGCAACTGCAGTAATAAATCATTAATCATTGTTCGTATATCAGAATCATCACAGATCTGGCTGACTTGCTCTGCTTCAATATTTTTCAGATCTTTTTCCCATAACCATAGCGCTAATTTACGATACTTTGAGTCAGAGAACTCTTCTATTGATAACTCCCTTTTTACAAATGCCATCATAGGCTCAGGATTCATTAATATAATGCGTAATAAATCTTTTTGAGCAATTTCCTGCATGGATGTATTTCTTAGCGAATTACTTTGCTTTTTTTTGCTAAAGCCATTGTTATTATGCCTCTTTTGTCGAAATTCATCCATATTTAACCGTTTTTCTTGAGAGTTTATGGAATATTTTTCAAGATCTTTATAAATAGCCTGTGGCGTTACTTCAAGTCTACGCGCTAATTTATTCACATATTCTTCTTTCAGGACATGATCCTTGATATTAGATAGAATGGGTAGAACTTCATGCATAATATGCATTTTCCCTTCTATGGTATCAGATTTAAATTGTCCTAAAATTTGTTTAATCTGATAGGTAGTTGGTAAATAAGCCCTTTTTAATACATTCTCAAAACCCTTGATGCCATATTGACGACATAAATCATCTGGATCCATGCCTTTAGGCAAAATAGCAATCTTTAATTGCAGCCCAGCGTTCTGGAAAATCTCTATTCCCCTTTGTGCAGCCTTCATTCCTGCCCCGTCAGCATCATAGGCTACAATGACTTCCTGCGCATACCTTTTTAATAAAGCGGCCTGACGATCTGTTAAAGCAGTTCCCATTGAGGCAATAATATTTGTTATACCACATTGAAAACCGGACAAAACATCCATATATCCTTCTACTAATACCGCTCTTTTCTGATGCCTAATGGCTTCTTTAGCTATATTTAATCCATATAGATGGTTCCCTTTACTAAAAATAGATATTTCTGGAGAATTTAGATATTTAGGTATTTCATCATCTAAAACTCGTCCTCCAAAAGCAATAACTTTTCCTAAAACATCACAAATAGGAAAAATTAGTCTATTACGAAAACGGTCATAATATGTATTTCGATTATTTTTTTTTGAAATCAAGCCGGATTCCAATAGTTCTTCCGATGTGAACCCTTTTTGTTGTAAGTAGGTCAGCAATCCATCCCACCGATTGGGAGCAAACCCAAGTCTGAATTTTTGGACAATTTCCTCTGTAATACTTCTTTTTATAAGATATCGGCGACTTGCATCACCTTCAGAAGCATTTGTTAAGTTTTCTTGAAAAAAACAACATGCTATTTCATGAATGTCTTGTAATCTTCTAGTTTTTTCTTGTCTCTGGCGTTCTTCTGGTGTGATACGTTCTTGAGAAACCAGTTGAATTCCCACCCGAGCAGCTAATATCTGTAGGGCTTCTTTAAAGTCAACCCTTTCCTTTTCCATTATAAATTTAAAAACATCCCCGCTTTCTTCACAACCAAAACAATAATACCTTTGCTGCTCAGAATAGACAGTAAATGATGGCGTTTTCTCTTGATGAAAGGGACAAAGACCAACGTAATTTTTCCCCCGTCTTATTAATGAAACTGATTCTGAAATCACATCAACAATATCATTGCGCTGTCTGATCTCTTCTTTTATTTGTTCGTCTTCCAATCTCCCTTTCATAAAACCACCTTTATCATTAAAATACTTTTAAATCATTTCGTTTTTTACATTTCGCCATAAACTAGTCATTTCCTGCATATAAACAAAACCTTTTATTTATCAATCATTAATTATCAAATATCAATCTTTAGACCTAGCTTCTACAATTAGATATTGAAAATGATTTAAGAAGCGCTGATCATCTTCTTTTGTACGTGCTTTAACGCCTTTGACATGTACTCTTGCTTGTCGCATCTTTTGATGCAAATGGCGTTGCATAAGAAAACCATCAATATTTTTGTCATCAAAGATAATCCCCTTAGGGGATATTGCAAAAGCTTTTTTCCCCAAAACCAAAGAAGCCAGTCCATAATCTTGGGTAACAACGATATCACCCGGCCTCACCCGGTTGGTTATTGCCATATCTGCTGCTTGAGGTAGATTGTCGACTTGAAGTACTACGACACCTCTATCCTCTTCAATATGGTGGGAAATGCTTGCAACCATCAACACATTAATTTTTTCTTTTGTAGCAACGTCCACAATGATATCTTTAACAGGACATGCATCGGCATCAACAAGTATACGCATTTTATGCTCTTCCTTCCTATCAATAAGGCTCATTCAAAAAAATAACAAGTCAGTATACTCGTCTATTTTGCATCATACTGCATCAACAGAACCCGTGGATAGAACCAACTATCAACGGGTTCTGTTTCTTTGCCTGATACAAAATATCCGTCGTATCTTTGGCTTATAATTTTCTTTCATGAGCCTAAACTTTCCATCCATGGGGAATAAATATCTCACTATATAAATGCATGACATAGTGATCAGTCATCCCCGCAATATAGTCTACCACAGCTTCTTCCGTATCATCCGCACGCTTTTTATAAGCCTCTATGATTTTCTCCGGATGATCACAAAAATAGTGATATAGCATTTCTAGAAGCTGCTTGGCTTTATATTCTTCTTCTTTGGCTTCAGAACCAATATACACTTTTTCAAAAAGAAAACTCCGCAGATTTTCCATCCCAAGCTGTTTTTCTTCGCTCATCTGAATAGAAGATTTATGCCAACAATTGATGATAATATCCCGAACCATCACATTAATTCGCTCTGAAGGCGTCGTCCCAAATAATTCTATGCTGTCTTTGGGCAAAGCTTCCATTTTTAAAACACCTGCGCGTAAAGCATCATCAATATCATGGTTAATATAAGCCACTCGATCTGCTAAAGCAACCACTTGTCCTTCTAACGTCAAGGATTTTTGCAAACCTGTATGACAAAGGATTCCATCTCTTACTTCGCTCGTTAGATTTAACCCTTTTATCTTTTCCAATACATCTACCACTCTTAAACTTTGCACATTATGTTTAAAGCCCCTGGGCGAAAGCCGATTTAATACTTCTTCTCCTCCATGCCCAAAAGGTGTATGCCCTAAATCATGTCCTAATGCAATGGCTTCTGTAAGATCTTCATTTAAACCTAATGCTCGGGAAATGGTGCGAGCAATTTGAGAAACCTCCAATGTATGAGTTAATCGTGTACGGTAATGGTCCCCCTCAGGTGCAATAAACACCTGTGTTTTATGCTTTAAACGCCGGAAAGCTTTACAATGAATGATTCGATCACGATCACGTTGAAAATCAGTACGAAAGTCACATGGTTCTTCTTCAGACTGACGTCCCTTACTCTTACTACTCAACATCGCAAAATGCGTAAGCGTATCTTCCTCTCTTTTTTCCAATATCTCCCGAGTAATCATACTGTCATCCCCTTTGGTTAAAGGTTCCATATTTTTATATATCCGATTAATAGTATATACCACAGAAACCCAAAAATACCTCTTTAATCATACAAAGCATATGCAAAAAAAATCATCTATACCATAATATTAATAATCATAATTATTGCTGCTAATAAGTTAATGACTGCGAATATAATTTTTAAATTTTTAGGTTTACTCTTTACGGCATATTTGCTTCCAATTAACCCACCCACTACAGCTATTATGGTCAGTGGTATCGCGATTTGAGCATTAAAATTACCGTTTACGCTATGCCCTATAAATCCCATCAAGGCTGTTACTGCAACCATAGCTGATGAGGTTCCTACTGCAATTTCCATCGGCACGCCACAAGCTAATACCATAAGCGGTACTTTAAATGCACCACCAGAAATCCCAATTGCACCAGCAAAAACCCCCACAAGTGCTGTAATCGGAAGTGCCAACCATAAATTAACGGCATATTCATAGTCACCAAATTTTCTTTTCCAATAACCTATTTTAGCATGATCCTCTATCACTTTCTGCTTTACTGGAATAAACATAAAAATTGATACAATAACTAATAGAATAGCAAATACTAATTTCAAAGTATTCCCCTCAATATTTCCAGCAAAGTACCCACCTACAAAAGCCATTACATCTGTAGGCGGATCAATAACAAGCGCTAATTTCCAATCCACTTTTTTATGCTTATTAAAAATAATCATTGAGGTTAATGAGGTGGCCATCATAATCATCTGTGAAGTCATTGCCGCATGATGCATTGAAATACCCGCTAACACCATCGCAATGATATAAAAATTGCCGCCCCCTTTACCTACCATGGACATCGAAATCGCTATAATAAAAATTAAGATACTCATAATAATGATCATTTCCATTACAAACACTCCCTTTTAATTAAGGCATATGAAAGAAAATAATAAGCCAAAGATACGACGGATATTTTGTATCAGACAAAGAAACAGGTTCCGTTGATAGTTAGTTCTATCAGCGGGTTCTGTTGATGCAGTATGATGCAAAATAGACGAGCATACTGACTTGTTATTTTTTTGAATGTGCCTAAAATTAAATCGATGTAACTTCTCTTAGATATGATGACATCCATATCAAAAAAAATTACATCGATCGTCTTACACTTTCACTTTTTTAACTGTTTTTCAATACATAACCTGGTTTAAAATAACCTGCAATTTCACTCAGCGTATTCGTTAATATCTTGACATTATCATAACCGGCTAATTGTAAATAAGCATATACAATTGTGGCTCTCGTTGAAGAGGAACAAAATAACACAATTGTTTTATCTCTGGGAATTTCTTGAATTCTATCTGGAATCTCATTTGTAGGAATATTTTTGGTAAACTCAAATTTTATAAAGTTATTTTCTTCTTTTGACCTAAGATCAAGGAAAAAAGCTTGATCTTCTTTTCTTAATTCCATGGCTTTTTCAAATGTGATCTTATGTTTCCCATTCCCAAAAAAATTCAGATCAAAATTTCTTAATAAGTCATCAAATGCTTTCATATTAATTCTCCCCCTTTAAATATTATTATATTTTTTTAAAATCAAATTCAATATCCCTTAAGTTTTGACAACATAAGCCACTTGATTTATATTGCTTTAAACGTTTTAAATCTTCCTGAAATTTAGAATTACTTTTAAAATCTTGAAATAATAATTGTTTGATAAATGGATATACTTCCAATAATTCTTCATTTAACTGATAATAAATCCATTGGGCATCTTTGTTATAAATAATCAACTCAGAATTCTTGAGTTTATCTAAATGCCTGGAAGCATTCGATTGATTAATCGCCAGTATGGTTTGAATCTCTCCTACACATAATGGAGATTCTTTTACAATATTCAAAATACGCAAACGATTTTCGTCGGATAGTGCTTTTAATATGGTTAATACTTTCATAGGTCCCCCTTATCATTACTTCATTCGCTTATACTCATATATTACATCTAAATATACAATTTGTAAAATACTTATTTAAAATTATTTAACTTATTTAATTATTTATTTTTAATAAATAAAGTTAAACCCACCATTAGAAGGTGGGTTTAACTAATCTTTTATTTATTTCCGCCGCAACTACAACCACAATTACCTGTCAATTCATGATCCGACCCGTTTGCAACAGCACAGTCTTTGGCAATCGCATCCAGCTTTTTCCTTAATTCCGTTAACACTTGATTAATCATTTGCATATGTTCGTCTGTCAAGTTGCGCGTTGAAAGCAATTTAGATTCCGCCATCTCATCTCCGATAAAATCTGCTACATTAAGTACATCACTAACTTTGCCGCTATATTTTTCAGTCGCTCTTTTAGCACAATATTTAGAACATCCCTCCAAAGCAATGGTTGGATATTTTCTCGCAAATCCTCTTTCTTCTTCTCCCCCTGCTAAAAAAAGTGGTAAACATAAGGTTGCTACTGTATAAGCGGTATTTTCATCCATCATTTTTCGAGTTGCCATTCTAGATATCGTTCCACCTAAACAATCTTCTCCACTGCAAGATACAACCCCAATTTTTATATTTTTTTCCACAACCATTACGCCTCCTTACCTAATTCTTTGACCTTATCAGCTATTTGTGCGGCAATTTCATCAACAACCATCCAACCGTCTTCCGTAAGGGTTGTTGCACCTCCTGCCTTGATACCGCGATGCTTCTTAAACGCATCAACCACCCTATATTCTTCTTTAACAATCCCACCACAAATGGCCGCACTCTTAGCTGCACAAAGAGCCGGGCAACCATCAAGTGTAATACAATCATAACCTTCTATTTTGTCCTTTGCTGCCTCATCACCGGTCATAACATAAGCCAAACATAAGGTTTCGGCTTCATCAGGAACCAATTCATCAACTGCTTTTAAAGCAGCTTCTCGTGCAGCCAGTCCAAAAACTTTCCCCATTCCACTACAAGGAATAACCTTAATCTTCTTAGACATGGAATTCATCCACCTTTCTTTTCATAATGGGTAAGTACGCATTATAATCCAACAACAAATCTTGATCCTCTTCCAATTCGGTTAATTCCAGTTCTACAATCCAACCCTTTTCATATGGATTTTCATTAATCCATTCTGGAAAGGATACAAGCTTATCATTAATTGATGTTACTTTACCGGAAACAGGACTAATAATTTCAAAAACAGCTTTTCCTGATTCAATACAACCCAATTCGCCAAATTGCTCAACTTCAGAACCAACAGCCGGCGGTGTAAAAAACATAATATCAGAAAGACTCTTCTGAACATAATCCGTTACACCCACGCGTGCTTTATTGCCTACGATATAAACCCAAACATCATTTTCGTTGAAATAAAATCCTGTACTCGGCAATCTAAAAATAAACTTATCTTTCTGATAGAACTCATATTCGTAGGTTTCTGGGAATATTGATTTTCCCTCAAGCATTTCGTCTTTTTCCTTTTCTTTGAGAAGTTCTGTAACAATATCATCTGTTAATTTAAGCTCATTCTCCCCTATCCTTAAACCATCAACTATTTCCATATTCCTATTTTTAGCTTCTTCTGTAACCGTTATTTTTTTAGCAACTTTAAGTCCTTTTTCAGCTGCTATTTTACTGGCACATCTTGTCTTACAGCCGTCAACAACTAATAATGGCTTCTCTTCGGCTATTTTATTATATCTAGCATCAGTTACGCGATATAATACGGGACAGAGAATTTCACTTTCGGTTTGTTCCATCATTTTCAAAGCAACTTCCCTGGAAATACAACCGGCGCATTTATCAAGACCATTACATGGTAGAATGGCATACTCATTACTCATTCTCTTTCATCTCCTTTCTTATAACTTTTATTGCTTTTGTCGTTTCACTTTTATTGGGAAAAGATAATGCATCAGGTCCGCAAGTTTTCCCACAGGCTCTACAAAACACCACACAATTATTCGGATTTTTAACAATTAACTTTTTCTCTTCATTCTCCCGCACTTCAAAAACATTATGGGGACAAAAATCCACACACTCCATACAATAATCGCATTTGTTATAATCGATTCGGGGGCTCCAATCGATTTTGTCCCTGGGAACACCCATAAACGTATTTTCACCCATCCCTATCCCTCCGATTCTTCTAATGCTTCTAGTGCTTTTTCCACTTTTTCGACTGCTTCTTCTGTTGTCATATCCCTGATGTCCAAGGGTACTAAATCCTTCTGGATATCCAAACCAGCTTCTTTAAAAGCATCGCGGAACATTTTCACTTGCATATTAGGCGAACAGGCACCGACAACCACTTTGCGATGTGATTTTAGAAAATCAGCCAAAAAGCGATCGCCATCCTCTTCACAAAGTTGAGGATGGATAAATCCATACTCAACTGGCAATTCCACGCGTACCTGATTAATGAAATCCCAAATATCCATTTTTTCAAAACCAGGACACTTCCCTGTGCAAACACACATAATAAAGCCGGGTAATTGTTTTTCTTCCATTGTTAAAATCACTTCTCTTTCCTAGTTTTTTTAAAATTATGCTTTATGAATTGGCCTGCCAATTGCATCTCCACAGGCTTCCATAATCGCCTCACTTAAAGTAGGATGCGGATGAATCATACCTGCAATCACCTCTGCCTTAACGCCCAACATTACTGCCAGGGTCATCTCCGATATCATCTCTGTTGCATGAGGCCCTAAAATTTGCGCCCCTAAAACAACACCCGTACCCTTGGCAACAATCACTTTCACAAATCCTTCTCTTTCTGCCATGCAAAGTGCTTTACCATTATTCCTAAATTGAAAACTTCCTACCTTAACTTCAATGCCTCGGCTTTTTGCTTCAGCTTCATTAATCCCCACAGAAGCAACTTCTGGATTGGAATAAACACACGCAGGCACCGCATCATAATTTAATTGACTATCAAATCCAAGCGCATTTTGAACAGTCGCTCTTCCTTCCGCAAAAGCAAGATGAGCTAATAGCTTACCGCCAATCACATCCCCGGCAGCATAGACATCTTTAATAGTGGTTTCCATCTTTTTATTAACAACAATAGCGCCTTTTTCAACCTGAACACCCAGCGAAAGGATGTCTTCAGAAACTGTATTCAACTTCCTGCCTACTGCAACCAATACTTTATCAGCATTTAAAGACTTTGACTTCCCTTTTTGTTCTATATGTACTTCTAGAGCATTTTCATTTTCTTTTATTTCACTCACACTCGTATTTAATTTAAATCCAATTCCCTGCCGTTTCATAATTTTCAAAAGCTCTGCTGTTATTTCCTGATCTTCATACGGGAGAATATGTTCCGCTGTTTCAATAACCGTCACCTTACTGCCTACTGAATTAAAGATTGACGCAAATTCTATCCCAACAGCTCCCCCACCGATAATAACGATATTTTTCGGTACTTCTGCAAGTTCCAAAGCGTCATCACTGTTTATGACATTTCCCAAATGAATTCCGGGAATATTGAGTTCCATCGGCTCTGAACCGGTTGTGATGATGAGTTTATTACAATTTAGCTTCACTTGATCTTGTGGTGTCTCTATCAAAATAGTATGTGGGTTTTGTATTTTTCCTGTACCCCTGATGATTTCAATGTGATGATATTTAAGGAGATACTCTAATCCCATCCTTAAATTCTTAACCACTCTTTCCTTTCTGCTGCTTGCCACTTCCCAATTTACTGCTGACAAACTCACATCAAGACCCAATTCCTGAGATTTGTTGATTAGATATGTTACCTCAGCGGTTCTAAGCAATGATTTGGTAGGTATACATCCTCTATTTAAACATGTCCCCCCCACATCTTTTTCCTCAATTAATGCAACACTGGCACCTAACTGAGCGGCTCTAATTGCAGCCACGTATCCTGCAGGTCCAGCACCAAGAATAGCAATATCTTTTTTAATAACTTTTGTCTCTTCCATTGCATCACCCCCGAAAACAATAAAATAATATGGCCACTTTCTCTGACAATATGGTGCGCCCTGACATGAAAACGTACTAGAACATGATCGTATGACTATATTGCTATATGTGCATAAACTCATATTACGCCTGCTATCTCATTTTGTCAATAAAAATTAAAAAGACCCTATTGGGGTCTTTTAGTTGAGAGGTGAAAGCTTTTTAACCCTCTATTTTATTTTTACTTTATTACAAAAGAAAAAAACAATCATAGCTGACTGTTTTTTTCTTTTGTAATAAATATTAACTGTTATTATTTATTAGCTGTAAAATAATCTTGCTTAATGGCCACCATCGCTTGCCCTAAGGCAATTCCGCCATCACCAGGCGGAACCAACTGATGACACAAAACAGTAAAACCTTGATTCTCTAAAATTTGCCTTGTTATACCTAATAAATAACGGTTATTCCAGCTTCCACCACTTAAAGCAACTTTGGTCAGTCCCGTTTTTCTCTCAATTCTTCTCACACTTTCAACAACGATACGAATAATCGTATCATGAAATCGTTTAGCGATAATAGAAGAAGAAATACCCCTATCAATATCTTCAATGATCTCATGCCATGTCTGAGCAGGGTCAACCCTATGTCCTTGAAAAGCAAAGGAATAGGGATAAAGTTGAGTGGAAAAATCAAATTCTGAAGCTTCAGAAGGAAACCAGGGTAACAAGCTGCTTAATAAAACAGCAGCTTGCCCTTCGTATGTATTTTCAACACACACCCCTAAAAGCGCTGCAACCGCATCAAAAAACCGCCCACAACTGGAAGCATAAGGCATATTAAAACCCGTTAACAACATTTTTTCCACTACCGCTAGTTCCTGCTGCCTATCGCCAAAGAAACACCTTGCTACTCCTTTTCCCCTTTCACCTAGAAATGTCCTCAAATAAGCCACCGCTGTTAACCATGGATAACGTACCGCAAATTCCCCGCCAGGCAAGGGCACATAATCCAGATAATATTCACGGCAAAATCTCTGGTAATCGCCATGCAGTATTTCAAAACCCCATAATTTCCCATCCAATCCATAACCCGTACCATCTAGAATGACCCCAATCACTTCTTCATCAATACCGTTTTCAGCCATACAAGAAGCAAGATGGGCATGATGATGCTGAACCCCAGGATGCCGTTTTGCTTTCATTTTTACAGTCAGCTCGTCCGCCAAGCGGCAAGACTGATACTGAGGATGCAAATCACCTGTAATCACTTGTGGCTTTATTCCAATCAATTGACAAAAGCTTTTCAAGCTTCTTTCTAACTGCTGTTGCCCTTCTATCACATTCATTTCACCCATATGCTGACTCATATAAGCTCTACCCTCATGTATCAAACAAAACGTGTTTTTCATTTCTCCGCCAATGCCCAGCATAACTGGCGCATTCATATCTACAGGTACAGCAATCGGTTCAGGAACATATCCTCGAGAACGTCGTAAAAACTGTTTCTTCCCCCCGATCACCGTCGTCACTGAATCATCACATTGATTAGCAATATCCCGATTATGCCGGAGAAAGTAATCCGCTATACTGCCAAGTTCTACAAGCGCCCGCCGATTATCGCTTACCAGAGGTAAGTGACTTAGATTTCCACTAGTCATAACCACAGTAGGCGGCCCTTGATTTAAAAGCAGCATGTGCAAAGGTGTATAAGGCATCACGACACCCAACGTATTTAACCCCTGTGCCACTTCTAAAGCAAGTGCACAATTTGGACATTTTTGTAACAATACAATAGGGGCGGCGGGTGATCGAATTAAATCCATCTCTGCTTGGGTTACATAACAATGAGATTTTATGGTTTCCATATCTCTACACATCACTGCAAATGGCTTAGCAGGTCGATTCTTTCGTTTGCGCAATTCCTTTACAGCTGTCGAGTTGGCTGCATCACAAGCGAGATGAAATCCCCCCAATCCTTTAATCGCTAAAATATGACCCTTTTTTAATAACGCTCCAGCAACTAATACCGCTTCTTCTCTGGCAATTAATGCGCCCGCATTATCAACCAGTTCTACTTGAGGCCCACATTTTAAGCAAGCTATGGGTTGAGCATGGAAACGCCGATCCGACGGGTCATGATATTCTCGATTGCAATCCGAACACATAGAAAAAGGTGCCATTGCTGTCCACTTCCGATCATATGGGAGGTTGTGGACAACCGTAAAACGAGGTCCGCACTTCGTACAATTGGTAAATGGATAGTGGTAATGACGATCTTGGGCATCATTTATTTCCTTGCAGCATGATGAACAAATCGCTATATCAGGTGGTATTAATACCTTTCCTGAGGTTTTGCCCTCACTGTGCTTGATGACAAACTCTTTATACCCATAAATCGGCATCCTGTCATTTGTAATCTTTTCAATCCGAGCAAGCTCAGGCGGATTTTCCACTAATGCTTGGGCAAAACGAACAATACTTTTCTCGTCCCCCTCAACATCAATAACCACCCCTTCCCCACCATTCAGCACATTACCACACAAATGATGAATAAGCGCTAGGTTAGACACAAAAGGCCGAAAACCCACCCCTTGTACAACACCCCTTACTTTAAATAGGTAACGTACAACCTGTTTTTTCACCTCAATCCACACTCCCAACAAACATCTCTTCTTTGTCGCTCGTTAACATATTCTAGGTAAAGGCGAACCCGTCATCAAATCTAAAAACTTCGTCCCTCCCAGCATCGTCTCAAGATACACATTACCATTTCCTATTTTAACTTCTCCCACTATTTGAGCATTTACGCCTAAAGAATCATGATGTAGAATCTCTAGTATCGTATCTGCTTCCTTGGGATCGACAATCATGAGAAATTTACCTTCATTGGCTAAATAAAGCGGATCAAGTCCCAGCATCCGTGCTGCACCCTGTACGACAGGTGCGATTGGCATATGATCTTCTTTTAACCAAACATCTCTCCCTGATGACATCGCAATCTCTTTCGTTGCCGTGGCAAACCCACCCCGTGTCAGATCACGCATCAGTTTTACACCGCCTGAACACTGTTGCAGCAAGTTTTTAATGATTATATTAAGAGGCGCACAATCACTGATAATTTGATTATCGAAATCAAAGCCATGTCTTTGCCCCATGACTGCTATGCCATGTTCCCCAAGATTACCATTGACAACGATTAAATCACCTGGCAAAATACGATGATATCCCATATCTATTTCTGGTGATACCCATCCGACACCGGTCGTCGTAATGAAAAGTTTGTCTAAATGATCACGCTCCACTACTTTCGTATCTCCAGCTACAATCTCTACTCCGGCTTCATTACATGATGCGGCCATAGAAGAAACTACTTTTTCCAGCATCGTTCGTTCAAAACCTTCTTCAATTATAAATGACGCTGCTAAATACACAGGATGTGCCCCGCTTACAGCCAAGTCATTCACCGTCCCACATACCGCTAATTTCCCGATATCACCCCCAGGAAAAAAAAGGGGGTTCACCACAAAAGAATCCGTCGTTAATGCCAACCGCTTGGAATTCGCTTTAAATATGGCTGCATCTGTTTGAGACCGTATAAAATCACTGGTAAAGTATTTTTGAAATAAATTGTCAATTAACTCACTTGTAAGTGCGCCTCCATCACCATGAGCCAAAAGAATCACATCATCATTCTGCTGTTTCATCGTATCACTTCCTATTATAATGTTCATAAAGATAGTAAGCGCCACAAGGTCCTTCCGAAGAAACCATACAGGGTCCAACAGGATTAGTCGGCGTACAATGAGTACCCAATAAAGGACATTGCTGAGGCATCATTTTACCTTTCATCAAATCCCCACAACAACATCCCTTTGGTATCTGGGTTTGTGACATTTTTACAGAAAATTTCCGACCCGCATCATAATCACTGTACTTCTCCTTAATTGACAATCCACTATCAGAAATGAATCCCAGACCGCGCCATATTGCTCCACCCTTATTAAAACAAGTTTTAATCATTCTTTGCGCCTTTATATTACCTTCCTCTTTTACCACTCTAGTATAGCCATTAATAACTTGTGGCGCTCTCTTTTCCAGCATTTCCAGAAGTATAAAAATACTTCCCATCATATCTAAAGACTCAAACCCTGTTACCACTGCAGGTATTTCATAATCTTTGGCAATAAAATTATAAGCTTGGCACCCCTCAATGGCACATACATGCCCTGGTAGAATTAACCCGTCAACACTAAATTCCAAATCTTCCAGTAAATTCTGGAGGGCTGGTTGTACCCGTTTATGGAGTGAAAGAATACTAAAGTTGGTAAGATGGTATTGATACGCATCTTTAATACAAATGCCAATTAATGGCGCTGTTGTTTCAAAACCCACGCCAATTAAAATAATTTCTCTATCTGGATACGCTTTAGCCAGTTCAATCGCTTCCAGGGGTGAATAAATCACTCGTACCTCAGCCCCTCTTGCTCTTTCTTTTTCCAAAGAAGACATACTGCCCGGCACACGTACCATGTCTCCAAAAGTAACAATCATAACCTTTGGAAGCTGAGATAAAGCAATCATTCTATCCAGATCTTCTACTGCTGTAACACAAACAGGACACCCCGGCCCGCTGCGTAATTCAATAACCGCCCTTAACCTATCACGCAATCCGCTCCGTGACAGCGCCACTGTATGCGTACCACATACTTCCATCAATACAGGTCTGTGTCCTAGATGATTAGCAACCCGCTCTGCCTGCTCAATCACCTTACTTAATATTTTCTTTTCCATGGCCGGATTAGATAATTTATCCCCCATCATGCTTTATAATCTCCTTCCAGAGATGAAGCCATTTCTGAGCCTCGACTGAATCAATTTTCTCAATCGCATATCCGGCATGTATCATTAAATACTCACCAGGACAAACTTCACTTACCAGATGGGTTCCAACCCGCTGCTTTAGCCCAAATGTTTCAACTATAACCCAGGGCTCATCAGATGCTACTTCCAATACTTTTCCCATTACAGCAAGGCACATCAACCTCACCTCTTTTTTCTTGCACTAATTTTTCCAGCCATTCTATCCAGTCAGCCATACCCGTCCCCATTTTGCTGGATGTAGGAAAAACATTCAGGTTTTTATTTATTCCTTGCATTTCAGCCACACAATCTTCCATATTAAAATCAATATAGGGAAGAAGATCCGTTTTGCTCATGACAACAGCATGTGCTTTCAGAAAAATTTCAGGGTACTTAGCGGGTTTATCGCTGCCTTCCGTAACACTTAAAACTGCTACTTTACAATGCTCTCCAAGATCAAATGAGGCAGGACAAACCAGATTACCAACGTTTTCAATGAAAATTAGATCCAGCTCTTTTAAAGGTAGTTCCAATAATGCTTGAGCTACCATTTGAGCGTCCAAATGACACGCCCCTTGTGTATTGATCTGAACCACCGGAATAGCTTGACTAGCAATACGTTCTGCATCCCGTGTCGTAGAAATATCCCCTTCGATTACGCCAACATATAATCTATCTTTTATTAAAGCCAGTGTTTTTTCAAGAAGCGTTGTTTTTCCCGATCCCGGCGCGCTGATTAAATTAATTACAATGACCCTATGTTCATCAAAAAGACTCCTATTTTGCAATGCTTGATCTGTATTGGCTTTTAATAAATCCTGTACAAGAATAACCTTCAACCTTATACCTCCTTTTTTTATTACTCCCCTTCATAATAATCGACGTAGAGTTCTTTGCCCTGTTTTAATTCTGCAATCTGTGCCCCACAAAATGGACAGATGACATAAGGCCACTGTAACACCATAAATTCTTTACTGCATGACTGACAACAATAACGGATAGAACGTTTCTCTATTTCCAATACAGCACCCTCACAAATCGTATCTCGAGTCAGTACTTTAAAGGCAAAATTTAGCGCTTGGGATAATGCCCCATGCCACTCACCGATCACCAAACGAACGTGATCAACATGGGAGATTCCATGATCAGCAGCACTTTCCTTGACCATTTCTATTAAACCATGAATTAATGAAATTTCGTGCACTTCATATCCCTCTTTTACTCTTAAAATTAAATGAGGACTTCTGCTTTTATGTTCTCTTTAACGTCAAGCACATGCGTGGCACAAGCTATACACGGATCAAAAGAACGAATAATGCGTCCTAAAATGGTATAAAGCATATCAGGTTTTGGTATTTCGGTTCCTACCAGCGCATTCTCAACAGGGCCGCGGTTATCATGCTGATCCTTGGGAGAAAAATTCCATACGGTAGGTGTAATAATATCATATTGAACCACTTCTTCTTTCTCAACATGAGCATAGTGAAAAAGGGGTCCACGCATAGCATCTGTCATCGCTGTTACTTTACTTTTGACTGGTATTTTTTTCTGATTGAGCGGCGCAGGACCGGGCTTGAGTTTTCCAAGCCATTTCTCCATTAATTTAGTTATCATTAAAGTTTCTAAAGAACGCGCATAAATTCGATCCATGGTTCCCGTTCCACCATTCACCCATCCATTTATTATCATCCGGGCAAGCGGACCCCCTTCAAAATGTCCTCCCCCATACAATGCTGATTTTATCCAAGAATATGCCTCAGGCTTATAGGGATCAGGCTTCAATTTTGAACATCTAAATTCCAAATCATCATCTTCCTGATACCATGCTCGTGAAATATTCTCATGAATAAGCCGTGCCTCAGGTTGTGTGATTTGATTACCTGCCAGAACACCGCTCCGCCATAACGTTTTTTCATTTTTAACACCGAATTTAAAAAGCCCAAAAGACAATAAATTTCTGGGGGTAACCCCAATTTTAAAATAATCATTATAAACTCGAGCAATAAGCTCCGTATCTGGAATCATACATTGTTTAACAAATTCACCAATATCTGTAATTAAAGCTTGCGCTTGTGTCATTTTGTCCACTGTTGGTGCCACAGCTACACCACCATGAATAAAACTGTGCTGATGCGGTGCTTTACCACCAAACAAAGCCAGAATTTGATGACTCTGTTGGGCTGCTTTTATTGCTAGAAAATAATGTTCTACCAAACGCTTGTTATCTTCTGGATTTAAACGAGCATCCTTAAGATTTTGTCCTTCAAAAGGCGGATAATCCGGCATCTTCACAAAATCAGGCAAACTGAAAACATAAAAATGGCGAATATGGTTTTGTATAAAATCAGCTGCCAACATAATATTGCGTAAATATTGGGCATTTTCAGACAGCTCATTGTCATATAGTTCATCAAGCAAATAACTTGCGATCGCCCCATGTGCCAGGGAACAGATACCGCAAACACGCTGGGTCATATAGACACCATCCGTTACATGCCTCCCACACATCAGCCATTCATACCCCCGAAACATCGTACCACTCGCATTTGCTTCTACAATCTTCCCTTTATCCACCATGACGTCAACGGATAAAAGCCCGCTGAGCCGCGTAACCGGACTAAAGGTAATACGTTGCTTGCTCATGCTTCATCTCCTTCCCCATTGTTCATTCGTTTTTTCGTTTCTCTTTTTTTTGCTTTTTCAGGTAAAGGAACAAAAAAAGGTGAGGAACCATCAGGAAAATCTTCATTTGTACACCCAATACAAGGGGTATTAACCTTCACAGGCCAACTCACATGGTTAATCCACTGTCTGTAGGGACAATCCGCTCCCGTGCGAGGCCCCATACAGCCTTGTGAAAACATACACTCGCTATCCCCAAGTTTTTTAGCAAAATCTCCATTATCAAAATACGAACGACGTTGACAATGCTTATGGACTGTATAACCGTAAAAAAGTACAGGCCGTCCCAAATCATCAAGCTCCGGTTTCCCATACATCAACAGATGAGATAATGTGCCAACAAACCAATCCGGGTTAACAGGACACCCACTGACATTAATAACTTCCCTTTCCAATACATCGCGAACACCAACACTTCCTGTAATATTAGGACGTCCTGCAGTTGCTCCGCCAAAGCTGCCACAGGTACCCAGGGCAACAACATATTTTGCTAGAGGCCCTAGCCATTTGACTGCTTCTAAGGCCGTAAGCCTATAATTTTCCGTGCGGGCAATCACATTATAAATTCCGTTATCTTTTATGGGAATGGCACCCTCTACAACCAGTGTAAATTGATGTTTATATCTTTTTGCAGCCTCATTTAATAATTTAAGCGCATCTTTCCCTTGCGCTGCCATAAATGTGTTACTGTATAAAAGATCAATGATTGCCTTAAAAACTTCACCCACATAAGGGTCGGCCGTATTCATAAAAGCAATATTGTTATCACCGCTGCAGTTGGTTTCAATCCAAATCACGGGAAGCTTTTTACACTGTTGTTTAGTCCGATATGCTTGAACTACAGGCAGTATCTTTTTTGAAAGTCCAGTGTCCCCCTGTAATGATACATGATGACAAAGTTTAGTAAACGCTTCTCTTTTCATAGAAAAAACTTCCTTTCATCTTGTATGATTATATGCATTCAAGCATATATAATGACTATGAACCACTCACATGTTAATGTAAAACATAAAATAAAATATCGAATTTTAGTATTAGGAATGGGAAATAGCCTTATGTCTGATGATGGTTTGGGCATATATGTTATAGAAGAACTTCAAAAAAGAAAATGGCCGCAAAACATTCTCATCCTGGAAGCTGGCACTGGTACCATTAACTACTTAGAAGAAATAAGCCATGCCTACAATCTCATTGTTGTAGATGCTATTCGAGGCAAACGCGATCCAGGCAGTATTTATCATCTTACTTTAGAAGATATTAAACATCCCTCGGACAGATGGCAAGATGCACATGGTTTTTCATTACCCGCTATCATTGCACTGGCTCAAGAAATGACAGGGCTTCCCAACAACATCATGATTTATGGTATAGAACCTTTTGATTTGGGTTTAGGCTGTGAACTTTCACAGCCAATTAAGAACGCTTTACCTAGATTAATAACTACCGTAATAGAACAACTGAAAAACATTCAAACTAATCTTTAAGCCCTATCACTTTATAATGTTGATTATCTTCATGTGCACATATGGTTTTAAAACCTTGCCTCTCCATCATGTCAGCTAACTCGAGAGCAGATGGCAAACTTGCTTTTTGGGGTATTCCATGTGCTTTCCGATGAATGCATTCTAACTCACAGCGCGAAAGGGTATGAAAAATAACCAACTTTCCATTAACCGCAAGAGCTCTTCTAACTTCCTGAATAAAGCCCATTTGGTCTATAAAATGTGGAAAAGCATTACAACATAATACCCAATCAAATTGTTTATCATGAAATGGCATTTGATGAACATCACCTTGAATTGTATTAATATGAGGAAATTTCGTTTTTAATAACAAGAGCATATTAGGAGAAATATCAATAGCAGTAATATTTTGCGGACAATCTATGATTTGAAGTAAAAAAGGCGTAATCAATCCTGTTCCTGCACCCACATCCAGCACATGATCCTTTGAACCCATTCCAAGTTCTTGAATAATCTTACACGCGATGTCTTTTTCGCTTTCTTTTATCCCTTTATCCCATTCTACCGCCATCGCATCGAAATATCGACTTACTTCCTGGCATGTTGTCATATTAATCTCCCTTCCCCAAACTCACTCCTTTAATATACCTACTTTTGGTAATTGATCTAAAATCTCTGCTTTGTTATGGCAATTGTTAAATGATTCTGTTAAATCTTGACCTGCAGAAAGACCAAAATGAATCCCCGCTTTCCAACTGGTTTCATTACTCACATCGTATACAATTCCGTCAACTGCTACATAAGACGGTTTCCCATCTATACCGTTATATTTTGCTAATTCCTCAATTGTAAATTCTTTTTGTACTGAAGCTCTGGAATATGACATCATATATTTATCATTTGTGGGTTTATAAAGTTGTTTTGTCAGGCTTTTTAATTGCATAAACATATTCTTCACTTTCCGGTTATTATATTTCATAACTTTCCCTCCCAGTATGTTATTAAAAAACCTTTATATTACATTATAAAAAATTGATTGAAATTTTCCCGAGTAATATTGCCTAACCCCCTATAGATATATATTCTAAAATGTTTGATCTCATGAAAACTATATGAAACACACTAAAGTTTTTACATTTACAATGGCTCTGGCAACATGGGGACACATCACTCGTACCTCGCAGAATGTCCCCATCTTTCCTTCGCTTTTCCTGCAAACCTGTCATGTAAGTTTTTTATTGCATTACATAGATCTAACATTTTTAATGACAAAGTTAAACCCACCATTGCAAGGTGGGTTTTGATATCTAAAAATATTTTATTGTATAAAAATTCTCATTTAATTCATATAATTTACACTAAAAAAGTATTTTTTGAGACTCATCAACTTTAGTTGATATAGGCATTTCTTCTTTAACAAGATGAATCTTATCCTCAGGAATGCTAATATTAATAATCTTTCCAACCTCTAATTGAGCATCCAAAAAAACACCTCTACTTACCAGCAAAACGAGATTAGGTTCCGTGTTACAAAAGATTTTGAATTGAGTATCCATAGGAATAATTTTATTAATCCTTGCTTGTAATAGATTATCTGTTTGAGAAACAGCAGTCTCTCCCTTTATGATTGAAATATCATCGGGACGAATAAAAACCGTTACAGCATCCCCTTTATGAACCTGATATTTTGCAGAAACGGTCAACTTCAAATCATTCTCTAAAGAAATAACGCGACTATCTTTTGTTGTCTCAATGACATCTGCTTGCAAAACATTATCGATGCCGACTAGTTTAGCAACAATATGATGATTGGGGTAGTTCAAAACCGTTTCCGGCCTGTCATCTTGAATGATTTGACCATTAGCTAATACACAGACTCTATTAGCCATTAAAGGGATTTCAGAAACATGATGGGTAACAAAGACGGTTGCAACACCCATATTTCTAATGATCTCTGAAAAATCCTGCAGCAGCGCAGCACGAGTCGGCAGATCCAATGCTGAAAACGGCTCGTCCAAAAACAAAATTTCCGGTTCCATAATCATCGCCCGCGCAAGGCTTACACGTTGTGCTTCCCCACCGGAAAGCGTATATACGTTTTGATCAGCCAGATGTTCTATTTTCAGCTGTTGAAGCCATTCCTTCACTTTTCGCCGGATCATACCACGAGGCACTTTTCTAATTTTTAAACCTAACGCAATATTCTCATAGACTGTGCCACTTAAAAGCAAGGGTTCTTGAAAAACAGTCGCCATTTGACGTTTAACGCTAAGCGGTTGACCTGTTATGGGTTGCCCTTTAAAAAATATTTTCCCTGCAGTGGGCGTCTCTAACAGTGCCAGTAATTTAATAAGACTGCTTTTCCCAGCTCCATTAGGACCAATGAGTCCAATCATTTCCCCTTTCTGAATGGCCAAACGGTCCAATTCGACAATCTTCCTGCCATTGACCTGCCAAAGGAGATCCTGTATTTCCATCATGTAATCGTTGATCATGATTTATTCCCTCCCCGTTGTTGAACAATGGTGAGTACAAATGTAACAGAATAGGCTAATATGAGGAGAATGGTGCCCAATGCAATAGCCACATCAAAATTGCCTTTGGAAACTTCCATTACTGTTGCTGTCGTCAATACACGCGTTTGCCCTTTTACATTACCGCCTACCATCATAGATGCGCCTACTTCGGAAATAACACCGCCGAATCCCGCAATAATGGCGGCAAGTAAGCCCAGTCGTGCTTCTTTGATCAATAACCAGTAGTATTGAAAACGCGAAGCACCCAGTGCGAGAATTTGTAAGTGGAGCTTTTTATTAATTTGACCAATAGCAGCGATGGTAAACGCCATAACAATGGGAGACGCAATGACAAACTGCGCCACAATCATTGCGGCGGGTGTATACATGATTTTCAAAAAACCAAAAGGTCCATAACGCCAGAGAAATACACTCACCCATAATCCGGCAACCGTTGGAGGCAGACCCATTCCCGTGTTAACAAGGCTGATCACAAAACGGCGACCAGGGAAACGTTTGAGGGCTAAGAAAACACCCGCAGGAATACCAACTATGATGCTCAACAGGGTAGCAATACCCGATACTTGTATCGTCAGAAAAGTGACCCGAAAAACCTCCGGATCACCCAGGAAAATCATTTTTAATGCGCCTGTGAGGCCTGCAATTATTGTATTCATCTTTTTCACCTGCATTAATAATCGTTATAGTAGATCTATCGTGTTATTCACTGAAGCGATTGAATTAACGTTATGATAATATCATATATAAATGGCATTAAAGTTTTTACATTTAGAGTAGCTCAGGCAAACCTGCAATGTAAGTTCTTTATTGCAAATCATATAAATAAAAAACAAATGGCTCACACACTATTACTTGCTGCAAGCAATGTAAGCGAGCCACTTGCTATGGAATCACTATTAATAAGTTTACTTATTTTGCATCAGGGAAGAATAAAGGTTGTCCAAATTTATCCTTACCATATTCCCCAATAACTTCTTGAGTTTCAGGTGTAACTAAATAGTCAATAAAGGCTTTAGCACCGTCATAATTCGCTTTATCATATTTTTCTGGATTGACAGCCATTGCATGATAAATGTTCATCAAGCTGTCATCGCCTTCAAATAAGATCTCCAGATTGGTTAAGTTTTCTTTTAAATTTAAGTAGGTCGCCCGGTCTGTTAAAGTATATCCATCTTTTTCCGCAGTAACGTTTAATGTATTTCCCATACCGGAACCGGATTCCTGATACCATGTTCCTTCAGGTTTAATGTCCGCAGCTGCCCATAACTTTAATTCTTTTTTGTGGGTACCAGAGTCATCCCCGCGAGAAATAAAGATGGTTTTAGCATCAGCTATTTTTTTCAACGCCTCTGAAGCGTCGGCAGTATCTTTAATACCAGCTGGATCAGCTGCAGGTCCTACAACAACAAAATCATTATGCATTAATAACGTATAATCCATCACATATCCGTCATCAACTAAAGGTTGTTCAGAAGCAGGTGCATGAGTCATTAGAACATCAGCTTCACCATTTTGTCCCATTTTCAAAGCAGCGCCTGTACCTACAGCAACCGTTTTAATCTTATAGCCGGTTTGTTCTTCAAATTTAGGAATCAAAACACCTAATAACCCACTATTTTCGGTACTGGTGGTTGTTGCTAAAATAACATCCGGATTTTCAGGTGCAGCCGGCGCAGCAGGTTCTGCAGCTTGTTCTTGTCCACACCCGGCTAGTAACGATAACATAAGTACTAAAACAACAATCAATGCACTGGTTTTTCTAAATCTTCTCAACATAATTTTTCCCCCTTAATAATTTAGATTAATGATGCTTGCAAAATGTGAAAGGACGCTTACTATCGTTTTACACCTCCTAAAAAAAATTAAGCACTCCATAAGGAGTGCCTTTATTGTAAAAGCGATCTCCTTTCCAAATACGGGAGGTATACGCATTTCTTTGTATACCCATAAGGCTCTTTTATCCTAGAAAATAATTTCCTTAGATAAAGAAGCTCGGAGTAAATATTATTTATTTAACAAACATATTATATACTAAATGAATAATCCATACTATATTTTTCCATTTATACATTATGTAAAAAATATTATATACAACACTTAAAATTTTATACATATGTAATAAAAATATTGCATTCTCTGCAAACCTGACAATATAAATTCTTTATTGCATTATATATAATATCTTTGTTTTTTGTCCAAATAGGAATCTTGTACTAAATAATCACTTATGTTATGCTATTTAAAGTATTACATTATATTATATAGATAGGAGAATATATAACCATGTACAATCCCAATGATCCAAAGTTAGCTGAAAAATATTCATCCGCCGTTACACTTTCTGATATGGAAATTTTCATTTTTCCAGAACTGATGTTTTCCCTTGTTCTAGCAAATATTATGTCCCCGCTTCTTTGGCAGTGGCGCAGCGATCCGTGGTTTAAAAATTTGGATAGAATGAGTCCTTACCGGAAAATTGTTCGTGTCAAACAATTTATCATGGATCACTTTGACTTCAATTTAGATCTTGATACCTGGGGACTAACGACTAAAGAAAAGGAACTCGCACGATTCGCTGATTTTATTGATGAAGAAATCCTAGCTAAAAGCAATGCTTTGTTCGGTTATGAAGGGGATAAGTATTATTTTACTATGGATATCCGTAAACATTTTGGCTTGGATCAATATACCTCTAATATGATACCCTATTGGAAAACAGAGACGGTTGAGGCTATGAACGCATTTAAAAGAAAAGAGGGATACTCAAATGGTGCCGGAGAATGTGTTTCTCTGGCAGCCCTGTACTACAGTGCCCTTTTCGTTATTGCCAGAATACCCCTTGAAAAAATTTATATGATCGCAACCCCCCTTCATTCCCAAAATTTTGTGGATATTGGCGATGGCGTTATTACCAATAATAGAAGGATCGCCACTAAGAAAATGTGGTTTAACGGGACTGAACTATCGGCTAAAGCACGCCGGGCCCTCCAAAACGAACAGGTCACCATGGTGGTTAACAGCACAGGCTATATTCATCATATTTATGATGAATCAACCATTTCTGAAACGATGTATCACTCATTTAGCAAAAAACTGAGTAATTTCCTGCAAACGGACATTAATTTTGAGATTATGGCTAATTTTTTGCGCCATAACAGAGACCTGCAGCAATGTTTTCAAATTGCACATAATTATTGTGGTAAATCAAGGTATATTGAAGCTGAAAAGGCTTATCACTATGAACATGGCAGCAATGCTAAAGTCGGAGATCCTTCCCAAAAGAATCTCCTTCATGAAATTGGTGAGGATGAGTTTTATCCTCAACCTCTACCTGACAGAATTCGATTTGATGATATTGAAGCATTTTTTAAAGAAAACAATATCTCCATTAAAAATACCGCTGACATTGAAAAATTAAAGCAACAATTAAAAAATAAGTGTCCTAATTTCGAAAAAATGGTATTAAAAATCATAGATTTTTGTAAAATCGAACCCCGGTTACCGCACGAAAACAAAGAATGGATTTCATCTCACTCAATTGACCTTAATCTTTTTTCATCTAGAGACGACATCATCCATTATCTAGAATCTATCCGACATACTAATTTGACAGCTGATCTGGCTTTTATGGCCTATAAGGATCTCGCAAGATCCCCGTGGAGCCCATTTTTAAAAGCAGCGTTTGAAAGAAACCCTGTCTGTATAGAATCTTCCCGAAATATGGAAGTCCATGAAATCGTCAATCGGTTACAAATGATGGATAATGAATCGATTTATGACGGAACAAGAATGGCCCAGCCCGATGAGGTATGGAACTTTAGCTGTGGAGATGGATTAGAAAAAGCCATATGCCTTTTAAGTATCCTCAAAGCACATTTTCCCGAACAAAAAACCAGTTTGCTGTATGACAATGATAAAATTTATATTGAAATTGAAGCTAAGGAAACCTATGTTTTTCAAAGCACAAAGAGCATAAATTTGCCGATGGATGAATTAGAGACGAGTTTACAACAATTTAATTAGAATGTTCCCACAACATCAAAGCGGCTTGGTCAAAAGTAAAATGACCGAGCCGCTTCCTATTTTATATAAGCATTATCAACTTTTTAATGCTTTGAAAACCTACCTAGGACTGCCGTGATTAACTGCAAAATCAAAATTTTCTACACTCATCGTGTAGTTAAATACAGCATTCGCATAAGATTGTTCTGTACTTTCAAGTAAATTCTGAGCATTAAGAACCTCTAAGCTTGTTGCCAAACCACTCTCATACCTGAGATTCACAATTCGCAAGCTTTCTTTTGCCTGCTCAACATTTTTCTCAGCTGGCTCAAGTGCTTCCCCTGCGCCTTGCAAATCCAAATAGGCTTTATTAACATCCAATTTTACTTCTGCTATCTGCTGTTCCAAATCCAGTTTCGATGCTTCATACTGATAAGAAGCATCTTTATAGGTCCATGTATTAGAAGTATAATAACTTCCAGTCAGCTCCACATTTAATGCATACAGTTCTTCAGTCTCTCTAGCCTGAATCATATCTAAACGACTTTCTAGAGCAACAGCAACACGATCCTCTAAAAAAACCTCCTTAGCATCCAGAATAAAATCATCCGTCAATGCAATTTCCTGGTCAATGTCTATATTCAATAATTGTTTAAAGTCCATCTTAGCTTTTGTAAGCTCTCGCTGCGCTGTTTCCCAATCATTCTCTTTGGTTTTAAACTGAACTTCCGCAACCAGCGCATCATATTCCGCAATTAATCCTTGCTTAAATTTAGCCTGTGCAATCTCATACTGCTGTTTGGCACTTTCCAAAGAACCTTCTCTAACATTCAAAATATTTTGCTTGAGAAGAATATTATAATAGGATTCCTTCACATTAATTCCCAGGCTTTCTTGCTGCATTTCATAATTTCTTTCTGCAATCTCCACCAGCATCTCTTTTTGCTTAGGTGTAAATTTTTCTGTCAAAAGCCCACTATATGAGCCCGAATCACTATCCGATGCCTTATCTGCCGCATCATCCGCTTTCCTACTTGCTATTTTTTGCTTATCCACTTCAATTTTTTGCTTTTTGAGATCTATATTATTTTCCAATGCTAAATCAATACTTTTCTGTAAGTTTAATAATATGACTTTCGAATTAACTTCATCAGCAGCCTTCCCCGAAGGCAATATCATTCCGGTAAAAGCCACTAATGCTGCAAGTATTACAAAAAATATTTTGCGCATTTTTCATCCTCCTAATATACTTTTCCGTCTTTTACATGAATAATTCTTCCTGCCTTTTTAGCAACCTCCAGATCATGCGTGATTAATACAATGGTATTTCCTTCATTGTTTAATTTAATAAACATCTCCAATATTTCATGACCAGATTTGGAATCAAGATTCCCGGTTGGCTCATCAGCCAACAATAGCTCCGCATCGCCAATTAACGCCCGTGCTATTGAAACCCGCTGCTGCTCACCACCCGATAATTCATTGGGTTTATGATTGATTCGATCACCCAAACCTACCCGTTCCAAAATATTCTTTGCTTTCTCATTAGCTTTTTCTCGTTCAACCCTTCTTAGTAATAAGGGGAGTGCGACATTCTGAACTGCAGTATATTTGGGAAGAAGGTTAAACTTCTGGAATACAAAACCAATCTTCTGATTTCTTATATATGCCAGTTCATCTTCTGTTTTATCTGCAATATTTTCCCCTGACAATATGTATTCGCCCGAGTCAGCTGTATCAATACAGCCTATAATGTTCATTAAAGTTGATTTACCGGAACCAGAAGGCCCTAAGATAGCAACAAACTCGCCTTTTTTAATTTGAAGTGATATATTATTTAATACAACGACATCTTCTTTACCCAATTTATACGACTTTATAATATTTTTCATTAATATTAAAATATTATCTTGCATATTGTTATTAGCGGGACACCATAGCTCGCACATATTGAGCTAGCTTATCTGCTTCCGCCTCTCCCTCCTCAAACCAAACTTGTAAAAACATACCTTCATAAATATCTATTAATTCCAAAGTTGTCGTTCCATCGACAGATTTTCCTTTACCACTTGAAACAATCGGTAACCCGACCGGAATAATAAAAGTTTCAACCTCTCCTGTTAACTTAATACTCTTATCCATTTTTTCTTTCATTTGCTCCTTAAATTGCTGTATTTCTTCCGAAGACTTTGTTTTTACCCCTTCTCCGATTTCAGGTTTTTCTTTGGAACCTTTTTCGGATTTTTGTTTCGAAACCTTTTCAGGTCTTTCCGGCATTTCCGCCACTTCCAGTGTTACTTCATTGCCTAAAATCGTCTTTACTTTCCCATAAACATCAGCTTTTCGTTCCGGTGCCTTATTGAGGGTAGTATCATTAGCAGCATGACTTGACACGCTGCCACCCTCGGGTGCAGAAACACGATTAGATTGCGAACATCCTGCAAACAACATAGAAAAACATAACATCATACACATTAAATAAAGTGGAATAAAACAAGTCATTTTTCTCTTCACTTTGCACAACTCCTTTTTAAATATCGTGGTGAATCATCTTTCTTTTATTCCCTCAATACTTATTCTTCTAGCCTTGAATATCTTTTAAGTCTTGTGCCTTCAGCCTTGAGCCTTAAGCTTCTAACTAATCATTAATCTTTTTCGTTCCTCTTTTATCTTTTTCTTCACTCTTCCCTCTTCATTCTTCCCTCCAAAACGCTCTAACTACTACTCATACCTGAGCGCATCAATCGGCTTAAGTGCTGCTGCTTTGGAAGCGGGATAATAACCAAAAAAAGTACCCGTTACGATTGAAAAAACTAATGCCAGTATATTGCCGTACAGCGAGGGAATCACCCTTAAATCAAAATATTTCATCAGCGGCATTACCAAAAAGCTAATGAATATCCCAATTAACCCACCCGATACACTAATAATAATCGATTCAAGCAGAAATTGGAGTAGAATATCTCTTCTGCGCGCCCCTATAGCTTTTAAAATCCCAATTTCTTTGGTTCTTTCTTTAACAGAAACAAGTAATACATTCATGATCCCAATTCCGCCAACAACGAGAACAATACTTGCAATAGCAATCAAAAGTGTGGACATGGTTCTTGCTGATTCTTGGGCAACTTCCAAGCGGCTGCCAATATCAATGACCATAAATGCATCTTTTTTCCCTTTATGATTACTTTTTAAAACTTCTGTAATTTCATCCATGGCAGAAGCAACATGGTCAACATCTTGAGCAAATGCATTAATTAGCGGCTTAATATTTTTCCCCAACACATATTTTTCTGCAACTTCATAAGGCAACAAAATAGCTTCATCAAGATTAAATTTAGGCGTCGAATCACCCAAGTACTTCAAAACCCCAATCACCTCAAATTTTCGGCCTTTAATACTAATCATGCTGCCAACCACGTCCCCTTCTTCTCCAAATAACAGATCTGCCACATCAGAACCAATTACGGCTACTCTATTTCTTCTTTCACTATCATAATCCGTTAAAAATTGTCCCTCTTTTAAAGTCAAGTTATTTAAATTCAGATAATTCTCCATTACGCCTACTACAGAAGCTGATTCCGATATATTATAATACTTAACATCCGCGTAACCATTGATCATGATCGTCACATCGTTAACCGATGGGGCTTGGCTTTTAATTGTCTCAACATCGGTAAAATCAAGAACCTCTGTTGCATTCTGTGCTCTTTGTCCCTTCTGCCCCTTCTGACCCATCACCATGATCGTTGTGACGTTCAGTCTTCCAAATTGTTCTGCAACCGCTGCTTGACTGCCTTTTCCAATGCCAACAACCAGAATAATGGTGAGCGAACCCACAATAATCCCCAGCGAAGTTAAAAATACTCTAAATTTATTAGTTGAAATATTGATAAAAACCGCTCTAAAAATTTCCATTAAGGTCATATCTCACACCCACTTCTACCTTTTGTCCGAAACCATCACGGTTTCACCTGCTTCAAGTCCATCTATGACTTCCACATTTATCCCATCCGTTAATCCTGCTTTTATTGTTCTTGATATGATATTCCCTTTTTCATCCTTGACCTGAACCGATTGCTTCCCATCCACTAATGTTACTGCTTTATTAGGAATCACAAGCACATGCTTCTTCTGTCTTAATATAAAATTAATTGTACAGGTCATACCGGTCTTAATTTTATCCATATCTTCATCCAATTCAATATTCACATCATAGGTTACCAGTCCACTGTTATCCCTTTTAGGTAGAGGATCAACAGATAAAACTCTTCCTGCAAAAGATTGACCTTCAAACGCCTCAAATGCAACTTCAACACTTTGACCAATGGTAATGTTGCCAAGATCAATTTCACAAACTGGAGCAATCACATTAATTTTATCGGTATTGGTTAACAGCATAAAATGCTCGTCATCCGCAACCCTAGTTCTAATCTCTGCAACAGTTTCCCCAGGTTCATAGTTGATGGCAAACACTTTGGCATCAATAGGTGCTGTTAAAATCGTATCTTCATAATCATCTTGAGCTATCTTTAAAGATAATTGAGCCGACCTCACATTGATATCACTTAACATATTATAAGTTTGCAGCTGAGCTTCATAAGCCAACTTCATATTTTCATATTCTAACCGCTTGCGTTCTATTTCTTGCTTAGAAAAAGCACATGCAATTTGCGTCATCGGCTCATATTCCAAGGTGATGCTATCTAATCTACTCTTAAGTTCATTAAGATTCTGTTTTTCACTAATTAACTGCTCTTCATAATCCTTTTGCGCCTTTTCATAATTAATTTGAGCACTATTAACCCTATTCATATCATCCGTATCATCTAATTTTGCAATCACATCACCCTTATTGACCTGCTGCCCCACTTCAACTAATACTTCATTCAATTTGCCGCTGATCTCAAAATCAACATTGATAAACGGAATATCAGCCACCCCATCTGCCATAAAATCAATCGTAATATCTCCCATCGCTACCTCTTGTTCTATAAAAGTAGGTGCCTGAGTAGACGCTTCAGAACCTTTCGTTTTATATAGATAGCCTCCCGCACAAATTCCCAAAAATACAATAGCAACAACAGCAATATATATGTATTTTTTTAAGAATAGCTTTTTAGGTTTTGATTCCAATCGTATTTCCTCCCTTAAGCAAAAATTCGCAATAGAAAGCAGCCAAACAATGACTGCTTTCTCCTGCAAAAACGATTGTTTTTTTATCTATTTTGAAAAGCGTTGCAAAAATTGATTCGCTTCTTCCTGTGTTATTACTCCTGCTGCTACTTTTTCTGCCAATCCTGCTTCCAGCTTTTCCTGCCTGGCTGCGGGATCACGTTTCTCTCTCAGATCGCGTTTTTCATGTTTCACTCTTTTTCCTTCCAGTATACGGTCTGCTTGTTCTTGAGTCATAACTCCTTCTGCAACTTTCTCACTCAAAAATGCTTCTCTTTCCTCTGGTGCCAAGGCTTTGTATGCTTCCATCAGTGCATGTTTTGCTGCCATTTCTTCTTTTATTTGATCCACTTGTTCCTGCGTCATTTCTCCTGATGCTACTTTTTCTGCTAATTTTTCTTCCAGTTTCTCCTGCATAGCTGCGGGATCTAATTTTTCACGTTTCGCTTTTCTTCCTTCCAGTATCCCGTCTGCCTTTTCTTGGGTGATAACACCTTCAGCTACCTTTTCACTCAAAAATGCTTCTCTTTCTTCCGGTGCCAGTGCTTTGTAGGCTTCCATCATCTCTCTTATTTGTTCACCTTTTAGTATACGGTCTGCTTGTTCTTGTGTCATAACTCCTTCTGCAACTTTCTCACTCAAAAATGCTTCTCTTTCTTCTGGCGCCAATGCTTTGTAGGCTTCCATCAGTGCATGTTTTGCTGCCATTTCTTCTTTTATCTTATCCGCTTCTTCCTGGGTCATTGTTCCTGCCGCTACTTTTTCTGCTAATTTTTCTTCTAGCTTCTCCTGCCTAGCTGCGGGATCTAGTTTTTGATGCTGCATTTTATTTCGCAGCTGTTTTGAATTCAAATCCCCTTTTTCCTGCAGAATAGCCTTCCTTGGTAAAAAATCACCTTTAAATAACTTGTGAGTTGTTTCAGATGCAAACGCCATACTCCCAGCAGACGCCAAAACACCTCCAATCAACATTCCTGTGATTACTTTTTTACCCATTGTTTTATTAATCTTCATAAAAAAACAACCTCCTTTTATATGATCTATAAGTAATTATAAAAGAAGATTGTTACAGTTTTGTCACAGCTATTTATATATTTGATATCATTTATTCAGCTGCATCACATTCAAACCAGAATTCTACGCCATCCTTTAAGTTCTCTACGCCATATGCATTATTATGCTGTTCTTGAATGGCTCGGACAATGGATAACCCTAATCCAGAACCGCCAAAAGCTCTGGTTCTCGCCTTATCGATTTTATAAAAACTGGTCCATATCTCATCCAATGATGCTTCAGGAATCGGTTTTCCTGAATTATAAACCGAAACACGCATCTTGTTTTCGTTTGGTGTTACCCGAATCTTTATCTGCTTTCTGGAATCAATATGATCAATCGCATTATTAATGAAGTTGCTCAAAATCTGCTCAATTCTGATCTGGTCAGCATTGACCATCAAATTGTTATTTTTTTCAACCAATAGCTGAATATCTTTTTCATTAACAATCGCTCTATACTTGTCCAATACATGGTCAATGAGAGAAGAAATATCAAAAACAGTTTTTTCTAACTTAAATTGACCGGAATCAATCTGCGAAAGGTTTAACAGATCTTTTACTAGACTTCCCATCTTTTCCGCCTCATCTACAATCACTTCACTATAGAATTTTTTGTTTTCCTCGTCATCAACCACGTTATCTTTTAATCCTTCGGCATAACCTTGAATCAAAGCAATGGGTGTTTTTAATTCATGCGAAACACTGGAAATAAATTCTTTTCTCATCTTATCTATTTTTCTTTCATGTTCAATATCTTTCTGCAGCTTTTGATTGGCTTCATTCAATTCTGTAATGGACGCATCCAACTGATCAGAAAGGATATTAATACTTCTGCTCAATTCACCCACTTCATCCTCACACTCAATTTCACACTTTTTATTGAAATCAAGTTTTGTCATTCTCTGAGCAATATCATGCAATTCGCGAATCGGTTTCGTAAACCGTTTCGAAAAAAATGAAGCAAAAATACTACCTAGAATGATACACAATATACCGACAAACAAGGAGAACTTACTGGCAATTTTGGCACTCTCAGAAATAGGTTCCACTGGTGAACTAAAAACCAAAAGATGTTTATTGTTTAACATATATACCAAATTCAAGTTAAACGTTTTTAATCTAGGGTTTTCATTAAAAATAAATTTATATTCCCCCTCCAAAAGCTGTACAACTTCGGGATATACACCACGCAGTTTTTGCAAAGTTTTTGACGCGTCAGTTAAATCTCGTTTTAACTTTAACTCTAACTGAGTACGAAATCGATTTAACGCCTCATTTTTGTCTTGTTTAATCTTTTGCTCTAAATTAGGATTAGTTTGAAATATTTCAGGAAAAATTTTACCTGTCATTAAATTGTTATCAAAGTATTTTCTTAACCTTGTATGATAAATGATATTAGAATTCTGATCAACTATAAAAATATTGCCGCCCGTGGCACTTTCTACTTTTTCAAGTTGTAAATCAATTTCCATAGGGTCACCGTTATAGATTTCATCAATCGTTTGGGTATAATGCACCAAAAGGTTTTTCTTTTGGATCAAGTAATATTTCTCGAGACACTGTGAATTAAGAAACCAGGTCAAACACACAAAAAATACAATCATCATGCTCATTCCCATAAAGAGCCTGAATCTTATGGAATTCTTCATTTTTTCACCTCAAATCGATATCCAACCCCTCTTACTGTTTGAATCAACTGGCTTTTATCACCTAGCTTTATTCTCAGTCTTTGTATATGGGTATCCACTGTTCGTAAATCGCCAAAATAGTCATATCCCCAAACCCCATTCAAAATTTGTTCTCTTTCTAACGCTTTTGCTTCATTTTCTACCATGTATATTAACAGTTCATATTCCTTCGGACTAAGCTCAATCAATTTACCATCAATAGATACATGATGCCCTGCTGCATCAATCTCTAACCCTTCAAAAGACTGAATCGACTTCTCTGTTTTGTCTGATCGTCTTAACAGAGCATTCACCCTCGCCACCAAAATTTTAGGACTAAACGGTTTAGTTACATATTCATCCGCTCCCAAGTCAAAACCAAATAACTCATCCGATTCCTCTCCACGTGCAGTCAGCATAATAATCGGTACCTGAGAATCCTTCCTAATTTCCCGGCATACGGTCCACCCATCGTATTCAGGCAGCATCACATCTAATATCACTAAATCAATGTTTTCTTGTTCATTAAAAATCTCTAAGCCTCTCTTTCCATCTTCCGCTTCCAGCATTTCGTATCCTTCTTTTTTAAGATAATCGCCAACCAGCTTTCGCATCCGCGCTTCATCTTCAACAATCAATATTCTTTTTACGCTCATATGATCAACTCCTTGTATCCGCTTCTTAGATACTAACAACTACACATAATTATATTTTTAAGTATATAACACAAAATGGAAAGTGAAAAGGGGGTGTAAAATTTTCCGGAAGTATATCTATTCTATTAGCTCATACTTTCATTGAAAGTTATGTTTTCTATATAATAAAAATCATCGCCATGTATGGCGATGATTTTTATTAGTAACTCTATTTATTTAAAATTGTTGCATGTGCTGCAGCTAACCGAGCGATTGGCACTCTAAATGGTGAACAACTCACATAATTGAGCCCTACGCGATGGCAGAATTCAATTGAACTTGGATCCCCGCCATGTTCCCCACAGATCCCCAATTTAATATCTGGACGCGTCTGCTTGCCTAACTTAGCAGCCATTTCGACTAATTTACCAATACCATCCTGATCAATTCTCGCAAATGGATCCGATTCCAAAATGCTCTTCTTATAATAATCATTCAGGAATTTTCCCGCATCATCACGAGAGAAACCAAAGCCCATCTGGGTTAAATCATTGGTTCCAAAAGAGAAAAACTCTGCTTCCGTAGCAATTTCATCTGCTGTTAACGCTGCCCGTGGAATTTCAATCATGGTCCCTACCATATACTTCATGTCAATACCAGCTTCTTTAATCACTTCATCAGCCGTTTTAACCACAACATCTTTTACGTATTTTAATTCTTTCACATGACCGATTAAAGGAATCATGATTTCCGGAACAATGTTTAATCCGTCTTTTGCAACTTCAATGGCAGCTTCAATAATAGCGCGTGTTTGCATTTCGGCAATTTCCGGATAAGTAACTGCTAAACGACAGCCGCGATGACCAAGCATGGGATTGAATTCTTTTAAATCATCAACGGTCTTTTTCAATTCTACCACACTAACATTCATTTCTTTAGCTAATGCTTCGATATCCTTTTCCTCATGGGGTAAAAATTCATGTAATGGTGGATCTAACAAACGAACGGTTACCGGCAAACCGCCCATTGCTTTATAAATCCCTATAAAATCAGATTTCTGCATGGGTAATAATTTAGCCAATGCTTTACGACGTTGGACTTCATCTTTAACCAAAATCATTTCTCGTACAGCCGGAATACGATCTTCCTCAAAGAACATATGCTCGGTACGGCACAACCCAATCCCTTCAGCACCAAATTCTACGGCTTGCGCAGCATCACGCGGTGTATCTGCATTCGTTCTGACTTTAAGCGTTCTGACTTCATCCGCCCATTCCATAATCGTACCAAAGTCTCCACTTAATTGCGGTGGCACCGTAGCAATTTGTTCTCCGTATATATTTCCAGATGTACCATCCAGGGAAATATAATCGCCTTCTTTATAAACCTTTTCACCCACTGCAAATTGCTTCTTCTTTTCTTCTACTTGTATATCACTACAACCGGCCACACAACATTTACCCATTCCCCGTGCCACAACGGCTGCATGAGAAGTCATCCCACCTCTAGCCGTTAAAATCCCTTCAGCAGCATTCATACCTTCTATATCTTCCGGTGAAGTTTCCAAACGTACTAAAATAACTTTTTCGCCACTTGCAGCCGCTTCTACAGCCTCTGCTGCATAAAAGTATATTTTTCCAGTTGCTGCCCCTGGAGAAGCAGGTAATCCTTTCGCAATCGGCTTTGCTGCTTTAAGCGCTTTATCCTCAAAAGCAGGATGAAGTAATTGATCTAACTGTTTAGGCTCTACTTTCATTAAAGCTTCTTCTTTCGTTAATAAGCCCTCACTCACTAAATCTACAGCCACTTTAATAGCAGCCGCTGCCGTACGTTTTCCATTTCTAGTTTGTAGCATATAAAGTTTTCCTTTTTCTATGGTAAATTCCATATCTTGCATATCTTTATAATGTTTTTCTAATGTTTCTGCTGTTTCTACAAATTGCTTATAAACAGCCGGCATTGCTTCTCCTAACGTAGCAATGGGCTGAGGTGTACGAATACCGGCAACAACATCTTCACCCTGTGCATTAATAAGATATTCACCAAATAAAGCTTTGTCTCCATTAGCGGGATTACGTGTAAAGGCAACACCCGTACCCGAATCATCACCCATATTTCCAAAAACCATCGTCTGTACATTTACTGCAGTTCCCCAATCACCCGGAATATCGTTCAAGCGGCGGTAAATAATCGCTCGTGCATTATTCCAAGATGCAAAAACAGCTTGAATCGCCAGCATCAATTGTTTCATCGGATCTTGTGGAAAATCTTCGCCAATTTCTCTTTTATATAACGCTTTATACCCTTTAATAACCTGTTTTAAATCTTCAGCTGTCAAGTCTGTATCTTGATTCGCACCATTTTCTTCTTTTACTTTATCAAATATGGCATCAAATTGATATTTTTCGATTCCCATCGCAACATCACCAAACATTTGAATAAAACGGCGATAGCTATCATAGGCAAAACGTTCATTATGGGTTACCTTAGCAAGACCTTCTACAGATTGATCTGTTAAACCAAGATTCAAAATCGTATCCATCATACCCGGCATAGAAGCCCTTGCACCTGAACGAACAGAAACCAATAAAGGATTGCTATTATCCCCAAATTTTTTATCATTCATTGTTTCTAATTCTTTTAAAGCAGCATAGATTTGATCTTTTACTTCATCAGTAATCGCTTCTCCATCTACATAAAATTTATTGCATGCCTCTGTTGTAACCGTAAACCCCTGAGGAACTGGCAACCCAATATTCGTCATTTCCGCTAAATTAGCACCTTTTCCCCCTAATAAATTTCTCATTTGCGCATTGCCTTCTTTAAACAGATATACATACTTGTTATTCACTTCTCATTTCCTCCTTTTTAATGATTTGTAATATTTTATTAGCAGTTTCTTCAACTGCCTTATTGGTAACATTGATAATAGGACAGCGTAAACGTTTCATAATTCTTTCTGAATATTCCAGTTCCTCTAGAATCCTTTCGAAGCTGGCGTAATCTGCTTTTAAGGGTAATCCCATTGTTTTGAGTCGTTCTTCTCGTACCTGATTCAACATTTGTGGGCTCGTTGTTAAGCCAATAATTTTTCCAGATGGCAAATGAAAAAGCTCTTCTGGTGGCTCAACTTCCGGCACAATGGGTACATTGGCTACTTTCAACCGTTTATTTGCCAGATACATACTGAGGGGTGTTTTTGAAGTCCTGGAGATACCTATGAGTACAATATCGGCTTTTTCTAGCCCGCGAGGATCCTTACCATCATCATATTTAACCGCAAATTCAACCGCTTCAATCTTACGAAAATAATCCTCATTTAATTCACGAATGAGCCCCGGTTCCAAGCGTGGTGTCGTATCCATAAGCTTACCTAATATCTCGATTAAAGGTCCCATAACATCAATAGTTGGAATGTTCCTCCTCTTTGATTCTTTTTCTAAAATCAAACATAGTTCAGGGGAAACCATTGTATAAACGATTAAACTATTAGGTTGTTCACTCGCCTCTTCAATAACGGGTATCAACTGCTCTTCATTATTAACAAAAGATGTGCGGTGAATATCAGCACAACCAGAATCAAACTGACTAGCAGCAGCCCGCACAACAAACTCCGCCGTTTCTCCTATAGAATCGGAAACAATATAAATTACAGGACAAATATGATCATTTTCCAAATTAGCCAATACCTCCCTTTACTCTTTTTCTGCTAATTCAACAAATAGTTTGGTAATATTAGTTTTTGTAATTCTGCCAATAACTTGCAACCCCTGATGGCTCTCATCTAATCTGACCACCGGTAACGCATCAACTTCATGCTCAATAATTTTTCTGGCTGCTTCATAAACCGTTTCATCAGGCATAACCGTAATAATATTTGGCATACGGGTCATAGCAAGTTCAATTGGAACTTGATTAATATCAGCATGACCAATTGCAGCTTTTAATAAATCTTTACGGGACACGATGCCTGTTAAAAGACCTCCTTCTTGAACCACAAATAAAGTACCGACATCTTCTAAGAACATGGTAACAACACCATCATAAATAGATGAATTCTCCCTGACCACAATCGGAACAGATTTAATATCATTGACAATAAAATCGCGCATTTTTTCTGAAAACAATACATCTATGGTCTTCCCTTTATAATAGTACCCGACTCGCGGTCGTGCATCTAAAATACCTGCCATCGTTAAAATAGCTAAGTCAGGTCGCAAAGTAGCGCGCGTTAAATTAAATTTTTCCGCAATTTGTTCTCCTGTGATCGGCCCTTGTTTTTTTACGATTTCGATTATTTTTTGTTGTCTTTCTGTTAATTCTATACTTCTCACCACCTTGGGAAGAAGATATTATGTCATACTAATAAAAAAAGACACGTATATAGTATATACTATATACATGTCCATGTTCCTCTTTTTTTAGATTTTTTTTTATTTTTTTCTCTATTTTACTATTTTTTCATTGTATGGGCTTTCTTACTATCTTTTTATGCTATGGGTTGCTGTGCGTCATCTTCTTCAATCATAGTCTTCTTGTGCACATTATTTTTATGATGTCCCTCAATTTCAAGTGTACAATGTGTCAACATTCCCGCCAAAACCCCAAGAGCAGCCATATAAGGTGCTAGTATAACACCTACTGCCCCTACTGTGACTGGAATATTTAAGAGGACACGGTTATTCTTTTTAACCCGAATTTTTGTTACATTTCCCCTGTGAATTAAATCTTTTATTTTATCTAACATTTCACTACCTTTAATTTGCACTTCTTCTGTCCATTTACTATTTGCAATTTCCTTTTCAAGTTCGATAATTGCTTTTACGACATCATCTTCAGCCGTATCCAATGCCTGTTTAGCTTGTGCATAAGTGACATTTAATCGTTCTCGGATTACATCAATTTTTTTCAATTGTTCTTCCATATTATCAACCCTCCTGGTCGATCCATTCAATACGATGCATAAATTCCTTCGACTTAATCTTCTTCTCTAAAATGTATGTCAAATAATAATGTAATGTCTTCTCCATCTCTTTTTTAGCTACGGAAGAAACGCGCAAAACACTTATTTTTTCTATTGGCATTTTAAGTAAAAATATCAATATTTTTACTGTTCCCCATGAAATGTAAAAACCCTGGGAATCTTTTGAGATACAACGCTCACAAAGAATACCTCCCAAGGCAGGACTAAAAAATGCCTTTTTTTGTTCTCTTCCATCAAATGAATGTTCACATTCTCTGCACGTCTGAAAAGAAAGCCCATAACCCAAGCATCTCAGTAGTCTCATTTCAAATAGCCGTGTTGCTAAATCTAAATCTTGAGTCTTTAGTAAATGAAGAGAAGTCAAGAATGTAAGAAAAAGTCCTTCATTCTCTTCTCCTTCCAAGGTAAATTCTTGCACAAGTTCAGCCATATAAGTGGCATAAGCATACTTTTTCAAGTCGCTTTTTAATATTTGAAATGATTCATGGATGTCATACTGGCTCAAAATCCCCAAACCACGGCCTTGATAATACCAATATTGCGCATGGGTGAAATTTAATATTCCCCCTACCAGTTTGCTTTTAGGCTTTTTTACCCCTTTGGCTACCAGCTGAACCTTTCCCTTTTGCTTAGAATAAAGCGTCACAATTCGATCAGCTTCACCTAGTTCTCTAGTCCGTAATACAATGGCATCCACCTTCATGAGGGGCATTTCTTTCACCTAACCTTTACTTTGATGCTTCTGTTATGCCTGCTAATTCTCTAATCATTTCGCCTTGAGCATCCAAATTACCCTCATAATCTGCACAACATTCCTTGTAAATCAAATAGGTACCTACATTGCCTGTTTTCTCAAAAATTTTCCAAAAGAGATCATTAACATCCATTATTGATCACCTCTAATTTTTTTCTTCTTACCATTAAAGTTTCCGAAAAAAAACAACACTATACCCGACTAATTTTGGAAGTTAAACCTATACTTTCAGAAATGATTTTCTTCTACTTCTAATTTATACCCTATAAAATTAATTATAAACTTTTTTCAAAAGATTGTTTAATGATTTCTACACTACGACTAGTCCCTATACGTGTTGCACCTGCAGCGATCATCGCTTTTGCTGTTTCATAATCGCGAATACCTCCAGAAGCCTTTACGCCAATTTGATGCCCAACAGCATTAAATAATAAATTAACGTCCTCTAAAGTTGCCCCTCCAGTACTAAACCCAGTAGAAGTCTTTACAAAATGCCCACCCGCTTTTTGGATACACCGAGCAGCACGAATTTTTTCTTGTTCATTTAACAAACATGTTTCGATAATAACCTTTAAAATAGATTGCTTATTTTCTGCTAATATTGTTTTTAATACACGCTTAATTTCATCTTGAACATAATTTGATTGACCTGATTTCAATGCACCAATATTGATAACCATATCAATTTCTGAAGCACCTCGACGAACGGCTTCACGAGCAGCTAAAGCTTTCACATCTGGCATATCAATCCCTAACGGAAACCCGATTACTGTACATACACCACATAAACTCTCATGTAAAAAACCTTTGGCGATATTGACAAAAACAGGCGGAACGCAAACTGTCTTGAATCCATACATTTTAGCTTCCTCGCAAAGCTTAGCAATATCGGTAATGGTTGTTGTCGGCTTCAACAATGTATGATCAATTTGTTGTGCTAACTCAACAGCTGTCATTAAAACCCCAACTTTCAATTATATATATTGTAGTAAAAGTGTCACTAAAGAAAAGTATATTGTCAGTCCAGTTATATCAATCGTCGTAGATATAAAAGGCGCTGATGCAATCGCAGGATCCACACCCACTCTTTTGAACACAAATGGTACTAAAGTACCAATTATAGAAGCGGTTGACATATTAACCCACATCGCAATCCCAACAATTAATCCCAATTGAGGCGCTCCCTGCCAAACAACAGCGAGAATAGTAACCAACAGACCACAAATAACACCTACCGCCGAACCAATTAACCCTTGCTGTAATATGTTCTTCCATACTTCATCCATTTCTACTTCTCCTGTAGCAATCCCTCTGACCATAATTGTCGCTGATTGTGTACCTACATTACCACCCATGCCCGCTAATAACGGCATAAAATAAGCAATAGCCACCGCAGAATTTAACGTATCCGAAAATATTCTCACAACACTACCGGATAATACACCACCAAACACCGTAATCAACAACCAAGGCAATCTCGATCTCACAGAAGCGATCAAAGACATCACAAACCCTCTATCTTCAATTGTTTCTGTTGCCCCCATCATTTTGTAAATATCTTCTGTGTTTTCTGCTTCAATAACATCAATAACATCATCAACCGTAATAATCCCTGCCAATTTATGACGCTGATCAATAACAGGAACGGCTAACAAATCATATTTTGCTACAATACGTGCGACTTCTTCTTGATCATCCTTAATACCAACATGGATAATATTTTTATGCATAATATCTTTTATCAATGATTGGGGGTTACCTACAATTAACTCACGTAAAGAAATAACGCCAACAAGATGATTAAAATGATCTACTACATAAACGTAATAAATTGTTTCGGCATCGGGAGCAGTACGACGTAATTCTGTAATTGCCTGCTCAATGGTAATGTTTTTCTGAATGGCCACATATTCTGTGGTCATTATCCCCCCCGCTGTATCTTGAGGATAATCTAATAATTCCTGTAAGTCACGTTTATCTTCTGCTTCGAGAAGATTTAAAATATGATGTGCTTCCTCTTCAGAAAGTTCCCCTAACAAATCCACTGTCTCATCAAGAGACATGAAGTCAAAAATATCCAAAATTCGGTGATGTTCTAAAACCTTCAAGAGTTCTAATTGCCTTTCCGTCTCCATAGCTGCTAAAACTTCAGCCGCTTTTTCCCCTTGAAACAACCTAAAAATAAGTCGAATTTCCTCAAATTCCAATTCCTCTAATATTTCAGCAATATCAGCAGGATGAAGATGGTCAAACAACGTCGAAAGTACTTCAAACTCTTTTTCATCCAAGTATTCCCTAATAAGATCAATTAATTCCTTAATCTGTTCTTCCATAAAAAAAGACCTCCATTCTATGAGAGGCCTCTTTTCATTCCTTCTTATTTAATAAAAGTTAAAGCATGGAAAAGGGCCTCTTTTTTTGTATAATATCTCTTGAACAAACCGCCCTCCGGACCAGAATCCATTTTTCCACCGCTTCCTTTCATTTTTTTCTCAACATGATTTGCATAAATATAAATAAGATGCAGTATTATTATAATTCATCTTATTTTATATTGCAAATATAAAAATACTGATTACTGACAGACTTCACCATATCTTTAATCGTCAATGTCGTCTCCTAAATTTTTTAATCAGTCGTTCTTCCAATTCATCCAATTCATCAAGGTCTAAAAGGTAATCAATGGTATCTAAAATCCAATCTATTGCACATCCCGAACTTTTTTTTCGGTGAAATTTCACCCAAAAGTCACCACAATGATATGAAAAATTATTTCTCCCCCGTATGTTAAATGGCCCTATTCTCATATGTATCCCCCATTTTGTCCATTTTATTAAAAAATACGATCTATAATTAATATATGATAATCTTTCGTTTTGTGATCATTTATAAGTAACTCATAATAGATATCTATATAAATTGCATTAAAGTTTTTACATTTAGAATTTCCCCATCTTACCTTCGCTTTTCCTGCAAACCTGCAATGTAAGTTCTTTATTGGATGACATATATATTAGAGTTCCTATTTTAAACTTTACTAACAAATATTACTCGTTATTAAAATACTCATGTGATTTTTAATATGTTATAATACATTATATTCATATCCAAGGTAAGGAGCGTGTATTATGAATCTATCCCTATTAAAATCATTTCATAAAGTCGTAACTTGTAAAAGTATTTCTAAAGCTGCCAAAATGTTACATATCTCACAACCGGCTCTGAGCATTCAGATTCAAACTTTGGAAAACGAATTTGGCATTGAATTATTAAAACGTAGTAATAAGGGCGTAGAAACAACCGAAGCAGGCAAAACCCTCTTTAATTATTCCCATACACTTATTACTTTAACGGGTAATTTGCTTAATGATATTGAAGCCATAAAAGCAAAACCTCAGTATAAGCTTAAAGTTGGTTCTTGCCCTTCTATCAGCCAATATGCCCTCCCTTGTACACTCTTCTCTTTTAAAGAGCTTCACCCTAAAGTGGACTTATCTTTGCTTACAACTTCATCTAGTCAGGTTATAGAAAATTTGCTAAACTATTCTATTGATATTGGTTTCGTCGAAGGAAGAATTGAGCAAAAAGACATTATAAACCATAAAATAATGGATAATGAGTTACTATTGATTCTTCCTCCAAATAAATATTTTAAAGGCGAGAAAAAAATCTCTATAGAAGCGTTTTTAAAGTTGCCGCTTATTCTTTCACAGGGTGACGAGAACATACACCACATACTAAAAACAAAACTTTTAGAACACGGATTAAAACCTGAAAAGTTAAATATTCTATATCAATTAGATTCCATTGAATCTATAAAATCATCTGTTATTAACGGCAGCGGTGTATCTTTGCTTCCATATATTACGGTTAAAGAAGAACTAGAACAAGGGACACTGGAAACGAAATCTATTGAGGATATTCATTTATCAAATGATTTTTCAATCATTTATTCAGCAACTCGTCCAATTAAAAAAGAAGAAGAAAAGTTTATTAATTTTATCAAAAAATATGGCAAAAAAACTTTTTGCTTTCAATCGTAACGTAAACAGACAAAAAACCTTTCCCGGGCTAAGGAAAGGTTTTTTGCTTATTTACATTGGTAACTACACTATTTACTTCTTTGAACATGAATCATGTGATAAATTTTTGGGGGTTAATTACCACATGTTCATTTTCTATATAGCAATAATACCATAAACGTGTTTATAATTCAAGCGTGTTTATAAAAATTTTTTTTAAATACTTAACTTGTCTATCTGATCATCACACATACATAAAAAGCTTCCTCTCTAGAGAGGAAGCTTTTTATGTTGTTTACATTGGTAACTACACTAGTTGCTTCTTTGAACATGAATCATGTGGTAAATTGTTGGGGGTAAATTATCACATGATCATCGTTTGCATAATGATTGTATCATAATCAAGATTATATTTCAACCTAGTTTACGATTTAAATTTATCCAACTTTTTAGTTATTATTTATATTAAAGTGGTTTCAACAAGGTATACTAATTATACTCTGTAATAATAACAAAAACTTAGAATTATTTATCTATATTCTCCTGATTTTTTATGTACAAAGTATTATATTTGCAAAATCAATGCCTACTTTCAAAAAAAACTCAAAATGTATTTAATTTTTTGAAATTAATTTGCCAGTAAGCGGTTTGTTTCTATTTCTTCTAAAATTTATACTTTCTATATATACATGATGCCATAAAGAACTTACACGCCAAGTTTGCAGAAAATGTACTATAGGGGACATTATTAATCTTGAATGTAGAATCTTTTTTGCAAAATATATTAAAGAACGGAATATATTTCTATTTTTTTGGAAAGATATTTTCTGGATTAGAAATTTATTTCATGGTATTTATGAAGCAAATTTCCTAATTAGCAATTATTTTTTACACTACAACTTTTGCTCACATCCTCATAAACTAAAAATCTTCCTCTTTAAAGAGGAAGATTTTTAGTTTGTTTACATTGGTAATTACACCGGTTTACTTCTTTGAACATGAATCATGTGGTAAATTGTTGGGGGTATTTACCACACCTTTAAGTACATTATACAACCGTTTATCTTAATATACAAATAAGACATTCTTATGTACTATAAGAATGTCTTATGTCAATGTTATATATAGATAAAATACGCTAGAATTTAATATCTGATGTTTTATCAACTCAAACACTCTTTTGCTAAATATTTATTTAAAAGCGTTTTGGGCCTGATAAGAACTACGTACAAAAGAACCTGCCGCTACAAATTTAAAACCTATTTCTTTTCCCCACTGCTCATAAGTTGTAAACCCCTCTGGTGTCACATATTCTTTTACAGGATAATGCTGAGGCGTAGGTGCAAGATATTGACCAATCGTAAAAATATCACAATCCACTTCCCTTAAATCATTCATGACCTGTTTGACGGCTTGTTGTGTTTCACCTAAACCTACCATCATACCTGACTTGGTATAAATAGTTTTATCTAATTCTTTTACTTGTTTAAGTAAATTTAAAGAACGCTTATAATTTGCTTCAGGGCGAATGACATCATATAATACGGGTACCGTTTCTATGTTATGGTTTATAACCTTAGGTTTTGCTTTAACAACCTTTTCTAGAGCTTCCCTATTTCCTAAAAAATCAGGGATCAGCACTTCTACTGCGGTCTGGGGATTTAATTGTTTCACGGCTTCAATCGTTTTTACAAAATGCATTGCTCCGCCATCTGAAAGATCATCACGAGTAACCGAGGTAATAACAACGTATTTCAGATTCAATTTTTTAACTGCTTCTGCTACTTTTAATGGTTCATCCGGATCAGGTGGTAACAACTTTTGTTCTTTCTTTACCCCGCAAAAAGCACAATGCCGGGTACAAATATTTCCCAGTATCATGAAAGTCGCCGTTCCCTGATTAAAACATTCGCCTAAATTAGGACAAAGCGCTTCTTCACAAACAGTATGAAGCCCTTTAGCCGTTAGCTTTTTTTGTATTGTTTCCATTTTAGCAACATCAAAAGCTTTTACTTTTAACCATTCAGGTCTTTGTTCCATTTTTCAATTCTCCTAACTATTTCTTTTTTTGAAATATGCCTTATAACCTGTAAGTCAAAAATATCTTCAAAAGCGTTTAAAACCTGTATCATGACTTCATCCACTGTAACCAACCGTTTAATACTTTTTCCTAAAGAAGTAACCCCTTTATCGGTAATGCCACAAGGAACAATCATCCCAAAATGCGCAAAATTGGGATCAATATTAAATGCAAAACCATGCATCGTCACCCATCGTTTAACCCCAACACCCAATGCTGCAATTTTTTCATCACCCACCCATACGCCGGGATGTTTAGTTACTCTTTCTCCAGTTATTTGGTAATGGTTTAATACCCGAATAACGACTTCTTCTAACTGTTGTGTATACCAATGAAGATCTTTGCGATAATCATGAAGATCAAAAATGGGATACGCTACGATTTGACCTGGCCCATGATATGTAATATCCCCGCCCCGATTCACTTCATATACCTGTATACCTTCTTTTACCAGTTCCTCTTGAGATACTAATATATTTTCTGCAGTACCATTACGACCAATTGTAAATACAGGGTCATGCTCTAATAATAATAGTACATCGTTAATTTCATTTTTCTGACGCATTCTCACCAATTCTTCTTGTAATTTCCATGCATCTTGATAATCTACTCGTCCCATTTCACATATCATAACAGAATGCATTTTATCACCTCTCTTAGAAAAACAGCCTGCGGCTGTTTTTCAATTGACAATTCACAATGCACAATTGACAATTAAAAAACAAAAGGTTAAAAATAAAAAATGCCAAAGACTTAAAGCTAAAACATAAAAATATTTTATATTTATCTTTTGCATTAAGCCTTTGGCTTTTAGCCTTCCGCCACTATCTTTTCCTACCTGCTACCTGCTAACCCCTAACGCCTATTTAATCTTGTTTAGGCAAATGAGGAATAGGTCCAAAAATACCATGTGCGCATTCCATGATGGTTTCTGCTGTCGTAGGATGAGCATGAATGGTATGTGCTACTTGTTCTGCTGTGACCCCATTTTCCATTGCAACTGTTAATTCAGAAATTAAATCACTAGCATGAGGTCCCATAATATGCGCACCTAAAATTTTATAATTATCAGCCCTGGCAATAATTTTTACAATTCCTTCAGTCTCTCCCATAGATAATGCTTTTCCATTACCTGCAAAGGGGAACCGGCTCACATTGACTTTATATCCATTTTCTTTTCCTTCTTCAATAGCTTGTTCTTCTGTTAATCCAACATCTGCAATTTCCGGGCTAGTAAATATTGCCGCGGGAACAGCTGTATAATCAATATGATGTTCTTTTCCCAATGCATTGTCTACGGCTGTCATGCCTTCTACCGATGCAACATGAGCTAATTGTAAAGTAGGAACAATATCACCAATGGCATATATACCAGGTACATTTGTTTCCATTTTATCATTTACTTTAATAAATCCACGTTCTAATGTTTCAATACCCAATTCTTCTAAACCAATATTTTCCGTATTTAAAGCACGACCAATGGATACCAATACTTTTTCTCCCACAACCATGGCTTCATTTCCATCTTGATCCTCCATGGTGACTACTTTTCGACCATCCAAAGTAGAATTAATACATTTTACTTTTCTACTGGTATAAAATTTCATCCCTTTTCTTTCTTCTATTCCTTGAAGACTTAATGAAATTTCTTCTTCCGTACAGGATAAAACGCGAGGCGCATATTCAACAATTGAAACTTCAGAACCCAAAGTTGCAAAAATATCACCCATCTCCATACCAATAACACCACCACCAATAATCACGATGCTTTTGGGTAATTCTGTTAATTCCAAGGCATCATCACTATTCATAACACCTGGTTCATCTATACCCGGAATTGGAATTCGAGCAGGGCGAGACCCTGTAGCAATAATGATTTTTTCGGCATCAATGGTTCTTTTTTGACCATCCATATCGATTTCTATTTGGTTGGGTGAAATCATTTTTCCTCTACCATTAAAGACCTCAACACCATTACTTTCCATTAAGGCACCAATACCGCCTACCAATTGAGAAACCACTTCTCCTTTACGTTGAGCCATTCTTGCATAATTTACTTTGTAATCCGTTATATCAACACCAAACTCTGAAGCATGTTCTATTTTATGATAAACGTCTGCACTATAAACTAAAGCCTTAGTAGGAATACAACCTCGATTTAAACAAGTACCGCCTAAGCTGTCCATTTCAATAACTGCTGTTTTTGCCCCCGCCTGTGCAGCATGAATGGCAGCTACATAGCCACCGGGTCCACCCCCAATCACTACAATATCAAAACTATTATTAAGTGACATGTTTTCAATTTTTTTACTAATCTCAGCCATTTCAGGTTTATCCGCATCTGTTGTATTGACTTCTATCGCAGCGATCAGTGCACCCACATCAACTTTCTCTTTTTCTTGAACCAAAATTTCCTTCAACACACCCGTTTCTTGAGATTCTACTTCCATGGTTACTTTGCCAGTAGAAACTTCAAGCAAAACTTCTTCCGCTTGAACCTGATCCCCTGCTTGTTTATGCCATTTAACTACTTCACCCGCACTCATTGTCGGCGCTAACTTGGGCATTGTAATTTCTCGAATAGAAACACTTCCCCCTTGCTGTGATATATCCATTGCCTCTGCTGTTTCAGCACTTACTTCAAAACAGGCTATTGCTGTTCCAATATCAACTTTCTCTTTTTCCTGAACTAAAATTTCCTTAAGTATGCCACTTTCCTGAGCTTCCACTTCCATGGTTACTTTACCTGTAGAAACTTCAAGCAGCACTTCTTCTGCTTGAACCACATCTCCTGCTTGTTTATGCCATTTAACTACTTCACCCGCACTCATTGTTGGCGCTAATTTCGGCATTTCTATATTTTTTATCATTAAAGAATCCCCCTTTATGGTTTTAATGCTTTCCTGTGCAATTTCCCATAAAAAAACAAACCCCTATTTTGTTCAACCCTAAATAGAATCAAAATAATGCCTATATATTTATATGCTTTGCAATAAAAATTTTTCATTCAGAATTGCCCTTGCAACACGGGGACACACCACTCGTACCTCGTGGAATGTCCCCCATCTTGCCTTCACTTTTCCTGCAAATCCGCAATATAAATTCAATATTACAAATCATACATCTAAAAACTTTTCAATTAAAAATGCCTTCACTGTGAAGGCATTTTCTATAATAATTTGTTTAAATCATATCTTACAGCTTAACCCAATTAACTTCCATGTCTACATTAGCTGCCTTAAACATAGCTGCTACAGGGCAGCGATTTTCAACAGCTTCTTTTAATGCATCCACCTGTGCTTGAGATGCATCAGTTTTGATTTTAACATCTACTGTTGCTTTTTGAATACCAGGATTGATACCAGGTTGTCCCATTAATCCTCTTACATCAATCGTACCTGTGATTTTTGTATCAAATTCTTCAATATTAAGACTCATTTCACCAGCAACAACATGAGCAGTAATAGAAGTACAGCCAGCTAAACCAGCAAGAACATATTCCACTGGATTAGAGCCAGAATCAGTACCACCTAATGCTTCTGGTTCATCTGTTAAGAAAGAAAAATCTCTCACAGATATTGAATTTTTACAGCCACCTTCTAATTTTGATGCACATTCCATTGCAAACCATTGTTCTCCAGCCACTAGTCAATTCCCCCTTAAGACTAATTATTTTCCCTTAAGCAGCCCTTTTAAAAATTGTTTCCTTAAGGAACTTTCATCATTATTATATCAGATTTGTCAGAATTTAAACAATATTTTGTCTTTATGTAGTATTAAGGTTTTTTATGTTACATAAAAAAATTTACTTAGCGAAAAGCTAAGTAAATTTTAATTTGTAAGAGAAAATCCAATTTCTTTCTCAAATGAGTTAATATATTCTTCTTTTTCTTCTGCTTGTAAAATAGCGTATTGTAATCGTTTATAAAGTATTTCCTCTTTTCCTTTGTCCTTTTTTAAATAATAGTCATATGACGTACGCCAGAAAAGTTGAGGAAATTGAATAAGAGCTAATATTACGGGTAATTCGTTCTCCTTCAAAGGATATATGTTGTGATAATTTTTCAAAATGCACTCTGTCCAAAAAATATCCCAATGATTTTGCTGTGAAACACGCCGAATCAAATCTGCAATATCATAAGCACGTATTTCATAACATCCCAGCTCAAAATCAATAACATTTATTTCTTGGTTCCCATCGACTATCAAATTATGATAGGTATAATCATGATGACAAAAAAACTTTTTCTTTTCCCCCCATTTAACTAAATCATCATACTCCGTTTGTGCAAGCATTTGAATAGCCCTTAAGGCTTGGTGATAAAATACATCAACATTTTTAATAAAAACCTCATCAAAAGGCGTCTTCTCTACTCTATCCTGAGCAAACTTCTTCAGTCTCATCATTTCCTTCGCTTTCTTTGCAAATTGATCTGGCCATTCCCCCCACCTTTCTCTGATAATGACCCCTTCAGGCGGCTCAAAATTTTGTGATGCCCTATCCAACTTTGCCAAAGTACGTGCAGCACCTTGAATATCATATGGTCTTCTAAAATCGCCATGTCTTCCTTCTATCCACGTCATTGCATAATATAAATTCCCCCCCTGCCTTATAAATAACTTTCCTTTTTTAGCCGGTACAAAAATAGGCATCTTGTTAAAGCCATTTTCCCATAAATGAGCCATCATATCATAAACAAAAAGTAATTTTGCCGGATTTCCTTGAGGTATACACTTAAGGCATACCGTTTCTAAAGATGTTTCAACTCTAAGGACACCCTTTTGTATTTCTTTTACCTCTTTAACATTCCAATCATAACCATGTAAAACCTTTTCTAAAATTTTAGTATCCAAATCATGACCCCCTCTACACTTATATATATATATCAATTTAGTATAAATATATGACTGAATTAGAGACTAGCAAAAAGAAATGAATAGTAACCATACTTTTGCAGAAACTAGATTAGAAGGATCGCTTTGCTGTCCTTGAAAGATCGCAGCCTACGGCCGCTGAACAAGGAACGAAATTTACCCAAAACTGCTTATATAAATCTAAAAAGGAGGGTATTTTAAATGACTAAACGTGTAATTGGTATCTTCAATACAACACAAGAAGCACTGGACGCTGTTCGTTATGTACAAGGAATGCAACTAGATCATACAGATGTTTCAATTTTATCATTGGATGGAATAAATCGTAGAGAAGGCGATACGGGAAAAGATGTTGGTCGTGACCCAATCAAAGAGGGAGCAGGTGCAGGCGGTTTAATCGGTGCGATTGCCGGACTAACTTTAGGCGCCAGCTTGGTTGCTATTCCCGGAATTGGTCCTTTATTAGCTGCCGGCCCCATCACAGCCGTTTTAACCGGTGCAGCCATTGGTACTGTAAGTGGTGCCTTAATTGATTGGGGTATTCCAGAAGAACAAAGCCAATATTATGAATATGCTATTCGAGAAGGTAAAATTCTTGTAGGCGCAGAAACAGATGAAGTATTTATTGATCCTGTTATACAGAGTTTCAAACAATATGGTGCTTTCCATACACAAACTCACGAATTGTATGAAGTATAATTAAACAGCTGACGCTGTTTTAATGTACAATTTACAATTCATAATTCACAATTAAAAAACAACGAATATATCCCTATTTCATCATTAAGATTCTGTACTTTGATTTGAAACATTTGATGTAGAGGAAAATGAAGCTGATTATAAAGAAGAATAAAGGGAAGGTCTCATAGTTATAACTATGAGACCTTCCCTTTATTCTTCTTCTGTTTGATTGAATTCTCTAAATCGATTAATGCTTTCGATGGCTTTTTCTCGTGGTCGTACTTCAAAAATAAGATTGATATCTAATTCCTTAAATAAGTCAAAATAATAATCAAAGTCAATCATGCCTTCTCCAAAAACCTGATGATCTTTGGTTCCAGTATGGTCATGAATATGAGCATTACGTATTTTGTCTAAATGCTTACGGAAAAAGTCATCTTCTTTAAATTGATTACCATAAGAATGACCAATGTCCCATGTTAAATAAAGCCCCCCTTGAGGTAATAATTCATCTAGGACTTCTTGTACGACACTCTGAGTAAAAGCGCCTACATTTTCAACACAAATCATCATTTTTCCTTTAGCATAATCTCTTAATTCTATTAAAGACTGACATAGAATTTCTTTATAGCGTTCAGGAAAAACTTCATGCATATATTGCATATGATCCGTAAACATAAAACAAACACTATTTCCAATATGCAGCGTCATCCGATTCGCACCAATATCCTCACCAAAATGGATCACCTCTTTAAGCCGAAGTATCCCTGCTTCACGGACAATATCATGTAGATGTAAAAGGGATATATCTTCAGGAGCATGTATAGACAACTCTACTTTCTGCTCTGCCGCATATGCCTTTATCTTTTGCCGTTCTTCTAATGAATAATTCTCTGGAAAGAAATATGGCATATTCATATTTAGTTCTACAACATTTAACCCCTTGCAAACGGCATAATCAATGGCACCTTTTATGTCTTTTTCACCCACACCTGCAGCATATCCTAGTCGCTGTATCAATAGTGGATACTTTTCCACATTGTTCAACTCCTTTGATCATAAAGACCATTTCAGTTTTCTAAAGCTTTACAAACTTCACACTGGTAATCCCTTCAGATTGAGAAACTTTCTCTAATGTCTCATTACTCACTTCATTGTCAATATTAATACTCATCATTGCTAATTTACCTTTGTAGTTTCTTCCAACCTGCATAGAAGCAATATTGACATTTTCTTCACCTAACAACATGCCCATTTTTCCAATCATACCAGGTTGATCAATATTTTCTATAATCAGCATATTTTCTGTAGGGGGAAAATCAACACCGTAATCATACAATTGAATAATACGAGGTTCTTTTTCTCCATAGAGTGTTCCTGCAATAACCACTCCCCCATACTTATTGACAATTTTCGCTTCAATTACATTGATAAATCCCCGTTCAGTTGTTTCCTTTTTGGTCTCATAAACTTTAACACCCCTGTTCTTAGCTAAAAGTGGTGCATTGACATAATTAACCCGTTCACATAAAACAGTTTCTAATAAACCTTTTAAGAAGGAAATGGTAATCATTTCTACTGCTTCATTCGAAATGGGACCATTATAACTTAATTCTACTCGTTCAATGGATTCTTTTTCTAGTTGAAAATAGAGCCGACCCATCTTTTCCGCTAGGGTTAAATACGGTTTTAACTTAATGAGTTCGTCATCAATTAAAGTCGGCATATTAAGTGCATTTGGAACAATTTCTCCCCTTAATCCACTCAATACCTGAGAAGCAATCATAATCCCCACACGATCTTGGGCTTCCTCAGTTGATGCACCTAAATGCGGGGTGACAATCACATTATCAAATTCAAATAAAGGATTACCACAAGAAGGCTCCTTAACAAAAACGTCTATACCAGCGCTCGCTACAATGCCTGCTTTAATTGCTTGATATAAAGCGTCTTCATTGATAATGCCTCCCCGCGCACAATTAACCACACGTACACCTTTCTTAGCTATAGCAAATTGTTCCTCACCGATCATGCCAAATGTTTCTTCGGTTTTAGGCGTATGAACTGTAATATAATCCGCCTCTTTAACAAGTTGTTCTAATTTTTCCATTTTCTCTGCCCCAAAACGTCGGAAACGCTCCTCTGAAATGTATGGATCATAGGAGATGACACGCATTCCCATCCCTTTTAGACGGGTTGCTACTCTTGACCCCACCCGGCCTAAACCAATAATCCCTACTGTTTTGCCATATAATTCTGATCCTTTAAATTGATTACGCTCCCACTTTCCACCTTTTATAAATGAATTTGCTTGTGGTATATTTCGACTGGTAGCCATCATTAATGCAACTGCATGCTCCGCAGCAGAAGTACTGTTACTTTCCGGTGTATTGGCAACAATAATCCCTCTTCGAGTTGCCGCTGGTACATCAATATTGTCAGTTCCCGTTCCTGCTCGCCCTACAATCTTCAAATTTTCTGCTTTTTCCATAAATTCTTCGTCAATTAAAGTTGCACTGCGAACAATAATTGCATCATAATCTTTAATGATTTTCAATAATTCTTTGCGTTCTATCCCAAGCTTTAAATCAACTTGCGCCTCTTTTTGAAGCATTTTTTGACCTGCTTCACATATTAGCTCAGTAATAATTACTCTCATAACTAACACTCCTTTCGTCCACTATCCTAATATCTCTTTAGCTTTTGTTAAACCGTCTTCTACATGACCTTTATAACCAACATCCTGCAGTGCTGCTGCTAACGCTTGTAATGCTGTCAAAACATTATCTTCATTGACATATCCCATATGCCCCATTCGAATAATTTTCCCTTTTAAACTTGCCTGACCACCTGCAACCACCACATTATATTGCTCACTCATGATCTTTCGTACAGCATCACCATCTATCCCTTCGGGAACCGTAATGGCTGTTACGGTATTAGAATAACAATTTGACGCAGCAAATAAATTAAGCCCCATTCCCTCAACACCCTTACGAACGGCATGCGCCAAACGTTGATGACGATTAAAAATCACGTCCATTCCTTCCTCACGCATCATTTTTAAAGCTTCATTTAAGGAAGCAATCAAGGTTACTGCAGGGGTATACGGGTTTTGAGGTAGTTTTTTCTCTAAATACTTCCTCGCATTAATGAAATCCCAATAATATTTTGGTAATTTCGCCTTTTCCACCGCTTCCCATGCCCTAGGCCCAACACTTATAAAGGTAAGTCCTGGTGGACTCATTAGTGCTTTTTGGGAGGCTGTAATCACTACATCAATATCCCATACATCTGTTTGTAAATCAATACCGCCTAGAGAACTGACCGCATCAACAACATATAAGACATTAAATTGACGCAAGATTTTGCCAATAGCCACAAGATCATTCACAACACCCGTAGATGTTTCATTATGTGTTACAAAAACGGCTTTTATTTCTGAGTGCTGTTCCAGTTGTTTTTTTATCATATCCGGCTCTATTGCTTGTCCCCAAGGGAAATCAAGTTTATAGACATTAAGGCCGAAGTTCTTGGCAATCGTAGCAAAACGTTCTCCAAAAACGCCTGTAGTCACAGATAATATCGTATCCCCAGGTGAAAACAAATTCGCTACCGTTGCCTCCAACCCACCTGTTCCCACAGCAGGAAAAGTTAACACTGGATTTTGAGTCTGAAAAACATATTGAAGACCTTCATTTACTTCGGCAAATAACTTTCCAAATTCGGTTGAACGATGAAATAAAACTTGTTTACTACCTTCTTGAAGTGCTCTCTCAGGTACCATTGTCGGTCCTGGAATCATTAATAGTTTTCCATCAATCACTAGTAAGCCTCCCTTCAGTTTCATAAGGCACATGTGCCTAATTTGAATAAAAATATCCCGCCCTTGAATTTTCAAGGGCGGGAATAATCTCACGCGGTGCCACCTTGTTTCACTAAAACATTATTGTTTTAGTCTCTTTAGTCCTAATACATCATTTAGGTCTAATCATATCATAACGGACTATTCATCCGTGATCAGCTATTCATGTTTCACTGATCAAACTCCCAGGCGGATTCAAGACGACTTTCCACCAATTTCCACCTTCCATTGGCTCTCTAAAGAAAAGTACATACTTTACTATTCCTGTTCACAGTCTATATATCTATTATTTTACTATTTTTGTATATATTATAGTAAAATATTTGCTTTGTCAAGGTTTCTTAAGGTAATTATTTTTACTATTCATACCCTAAATTTCGCAATGTGCGTTCCTTATTACGCCAATCTTTACTTACTTTTACCCACAACTCCAAATATATTTTTGTTCCCAATAAAGCTTCAATTTCCTGACGTGCCTCAGCCCCAATAACACGTAATAATTTACCTTTCTTACCAATGACAATCCCTTTTTGAGACTCCCGTTCCACATAAATTGTTGCCCGTACGAAAACAGTGTCGTGCCCTTCTCTTTCCTTCATTTCTTCAACTTCTACAGCAACAGAATGAGGAATCTCATCACGAGTCTGGAGAAGGGCTTTTTCGCGGATCATCTCTCCCACAATAAAACGTTCTGGACGATCTGTTATCATGTCTTCCGGATAGTATTGTGGTCCCTCTGGTAATAAAGTTATGATTTCTTCTAAGAGTAAATTCGTATTCGTTTTTTCCAGAGCAGATATGCTGATAATTTTTTCAAACGAATGTAATGTTTCATAAATAGCCTTTTGCTTCTCAAATTTTTCTTGACTCAGCAAATCAATTTTATTAAGTACTAAAATAACGGGTGTTTTCATCCCTTTTAGTTTTTCTACAATATACTGATCTCCCTTACCCAGAGGTGCCGTCACATCTACTAAAAATAAGATAACATCCACTTCACGTAAAGTATTAACTGCTACGTCAACCATATAGGTTCCTAACCGGTGCTGTGGTTTATGAACACCTGGCGTATCTAAAAAAATAATTTGAGCATCATCTTGTGTATAGATACATTGAATTTTATTACGAGTCGTTTGCGGTTTATCGGACATAATTAATAATTTTTGCCCCATAAACTGATTAATGAGCGTTGACTTTCCGACATTAGGCCGTCCAATCAGTGAAACGAATCCTGATTTATAATGTTCTTTTCTATTAATCATAAATCTCCTTTCCAATCAAAAGCGAGTGGTAAAAGCTCGGCAATCGTGCGTACAATAAGTTTACCCTCTAAATTTCCCATAATAACTTTTAGTTGTGGTGAAAATTCCATAAGTACCTGACGGCAATTTCCGCAAGGGTAACAGTAATCCGGAACATCAGCTACGATTGCTAACTGAACAAATTCTTTTTCCCCTTCAGATATCCCTTTAAAAAGTGATACTCGTTCAGCACACATTGTAGATCCATATGCCTGGTTTTCAATATTACAACCGGTGTAAATTTGACCGCTTTTGCCTTCAAGCGCTGCGCCTACTTTAAATTTTGAATAAGGTGCATAGGCGTGTAAGCGCGCTTCTTTTGCTTTTGCCATTAACGTTTGAGGTTCAAGCATATAATAACCTCCCTCCGGTCGGAAAAACAACTTCGTTGTTTTTAGTTGACAATTGTCAGTTAAAAGATAAAAACATTAAGAGATAAAAACAAAACTGCAACTATATGAAACATACTAAATATATTACTTGAACTTTATAGTGAAAAATGAAATAAATAAATTTTTAACTATTTTTTAGTTCTTTACTTCTAACTAACCAACTTTATCCTAATATTAAAATCAATGGAAAATATTTAATGCGTTCTATATGATAATTGCATACCTGCACCTTTAATCTAAAAAGTGTATGAATAACCCACTCCTTAATTTCGGCTCAAACCATGTTGATTTCGGTGGCATTACTTTTCCAATATCAGAAATGGTCATAATATCATCTATAGTCGTAGGATGCATCGAAAAGGCCACTTTCATTCCTTTTTCAACTCTTAATTCTAATTCTTTCAGTCCGCGAATACCACCAACAAAATCTATCCGTTTATCGGTTCGTGGATCTTTTATACCTAATATGGGTTCCAAAAGATTTTTCTGCAAAATGGATACATCTAATCCTTCAACAGGATCATCTTGAGAAAAAGAACCGGGTTTAGCGGTTAATTTATACCATTGATGCTCTAAATACATACCAAATGAATATTGCACTTCTGGTTGATAGGGTCCTTCATCCATGTAACGTTCCACATTAAAGTTTTCCCCTATTTTTTCTAAGAACTGATCATTTGAAAAACCATTTAAATCTTTTACCACCCGGTTATAATCCATTATTTTTAGTTGATTATGGGGAAATATTACAGATAAGAAATAGTTATATTCTTCTTCCCCCGTGTAGTTGGGATTTTGTTCTCTTCTTTTTTGACCCACTTTCACTGTTGAAGCCGTCCGATGATGCCCATCAGCAATATAAAAATTATCGATTAACGCAAAATAATGAACCAATTGCTCTATCATCTGCTTATCATCAATAACCCATACCGTATGTTGAACCTCATCATCTGCTTTAAAATCATAAACAGGTTGTACATGATTCATCCATTGGGTAATCAATCGATTAACATCTTCTGATTCTTTATATACAAGAAAAATTGGGCCTGTATTCGCATTACAAGTATCAATGTGGTTTATTCGATCCAGTTCTTTATCAGCACGGGTATATTCGTGCTTCTTAATACGATTATTGATATAATCATCAATAGACGTGCACGCAACCAATCCTGTCTGCACCGTTCCGTTCATGATTTGACGATAAATATAAAAGTTTTCCTTATGATCTTGTACAAGTATGCCCTCAACGATCATATTATGCAAGTTTTCTTTTGCTTTACTATAAACCCTTTTATCATATAGGTCTACTTCCGGCTCCAAATCCACTTCAGCCTTATCAATTCGCAGAAATGAATATGGATTTTCCCTTACAATTTTTCGCGCTTCATCACTATTTAACACATCATAAGGTAAGGCAGCTACTTCACCTGCCAAAGACACCTTAGGCCGATAAGCTTTAAACGGTTTAATAATCGGCATTTCTCTCATCCCTCCAATGATTAATATTCAAAAATAATTGAAATTTAAACTAAAGAACAAAAAAATGCAGGTATAAGTAGTCTTCTAATCTTTCCCTACCTGCTACCTGCTGTTCACTCTCTGCCTATCAATTTACGATCGTATTTCGATCCACGACATGAATCCATGTTTTACCCGGCATCAAGGTAACTGGTTCTCCTGTTTCCTGATAATATCGAGTTAATCCTGATTCCGATTGTTTCACCCAGGTAATCGTATATTGTTTGCCACCTTGAAAAAGAATACCTTTTCCTTTACCCACCATATCAACTTTTAATCGCCCTTCAGAATCAATGACAGCCATAGAGACGTATTGAACCACAATATTTTTCGGTTTAATCTGTTGACCTGTTGTTTTGTCTGCATGCAGTTTGCCATTCATAATGCGCGTATATTCATCATCTTCAGCATGATAATCATAGGAAACATAATATCTATTCGGATAAGTAATCCTAATGGCTTCTTCTGGAATCCCGCCTTGCATTGAAACAGAAGAAAAATCATACGATTCAAAATCGCAATCTTTACCATACCCTTTATAGGATGCAGCAGAACAGAGTTTTTCCATGCTGCTATACAAGTTATGTGGCGCCCTTCGATCTTTTATGCGCCAAAAAAACTTCCCTAACCCCATTTCATTAAGATGATCCACTTTTCCTGCTCGAAACATCTTTTCCGCTTGAGGGCTTTGCCCACAATGCACATAGATACCGTCAAACTCTAAAGCTCTTCGAATAAAATAATCTCGGGCACTGCGAATGGGTCCAATACGTTCAGGAATGGTATGTTGGTATAGAGCCATAAAACGTGTAATTCCTCCCTCAGCAGGAATTTCAAAAACCAGTTCAGCTGCTGCAAGACCATCTTGGGGTCTTGCGGCAGGACTATTTTCAATCATGACAGCAATAGGGCGCTGGTATGTTAAGTTCTCAACAGAAACATGATCAAGCGGGCAAATCACCTGTTGCGTTTGCTCTTCTAAAGCAACAATATCTTCTACAGAATGTGAAATAGCATTAATCGTTTGTTGTTCTTCTTTTCTCCCACATCCGCTGAAAAGAAATACGCCTAATAACGTAACAAGTATAACAGCCATTTTGAAACCAAGTTTCCTATTATATTCCATTTACTTCTTTTCCTCCTTAAGCGTACGCCAAATACGCTGAATAGAGACAGCTTTCCCTGTTTTTTCATCAATATTGATAACCGCTCCACATAATTGAGCTGGCCCTTTTGCAACTTTAAAACGAACCGGTAACTGTGTCAGCATCTTATCAATCACCATACTCTTTTCCACACCAAGCACCGATTGAATAGGACCCGTCATTCCTAAGTCTGATAAATAAGCTGTACCATTAGGCAATATGGTTTCATCAGCTGTTTGAACATGCGTATGGGTACCCACAACTGCACTGACCTTCCCATCAAGAAACCACCCCATAGCAATTTTTTCAGATGTGGCTTCTGCATGAAAATCTACAATAATATTTAAGGTTTCTTTTCTAAGCCAGTCCAATTCTTTCTCCACCGTTTGAAATGGGCAATCTAGCGGTGGCATAAAGATCCGTCCACTAATATTAATAATCCCTACCTTCAATCCATCGTTCATATGGAACACGGTTGCCCCTCTTCCAGGCGCTCCAGACGGATAATTTGCCGGACGAACCATGTTCTCTTCATCTTCTAATAAAGAAAATGCCTCTCGTTTATCCCATACATGATTCCCCATCGTTAGCACATCAATCCCTATTGCAAAAAGCTCTTTAGCAATTTCACGTGTTATACCAACCCCGCCTGCAGCATTCTCACCATTTGCAATGACTAGCTCAACAGAGAACTCTCTTTTAAGTGATTCAAGCAATTCTTCAATAATCTTTCGTCCTGGACTCCCTACAATATCTCCAATCAGTAAAACATTCAAGCCAAAGACACCTCATTTCATCTGTCAAAAACTAATACTCTACCATTTTCACGAAAAGCAATGATTTTTTTTTCTTCTTTATGTTTTTTAATCGTTTCCAAACTGTGTTTGATCACTTCATCCTGGAAAATCAATTCCTCTTCGATAAATACATTGGATTGATCGGAGTCCGTAATTAATTGCTTCTGAAACTTCTGATAAATTAATTCCATAATTAAAGCGATTTCATTTTGAGTCAATGTATCAACATCTCGAATCACTTCAATAATTGTAATATCTCCAAAATGGCTTTTTTGAATTTTTAATTCAGAAGGGGTTTTGTTTTCAATATAGTTTAACCCATCCAAGTACCTTTGCATAAAACAAACAAATTGAGAAAACGCATCCTCTTCAAGCAAAGATTTTAGCATAAACGTAAATTTCAACTGATCATGTTTTTGGTCGAGTTGAACTGTTCCTATTGCCGGGTACCTTACAAGAATGGTTATTAATAAATTCGTACTATCCAATATGACTTCATTCTCATAACTATAACCCATTATTACTCACTCTCCCCATCAACTGTATCCTCTTTTCCAAAAATTTATCAAGAAAAACAATTGTGCTTTATTATTCTTCTTCTGATAAATATTTTCCTGCCTTTTATGATATTTTATCTATTATATTATGTCGACTAAGCAAGCATGGTGTCATTTCTATTATTTTTAAAAAAGTAGCAAAAAAGCCAGGATTTATAAATCCTGGCAATATTTCCTTACTTAGCAAAAGAAACCGCTCTTGTTTCACGAATAACCATTACCTTTATTTGCCCTGGATATTCCAATTCTGCTTCTACTTTCTTGGAAATATCCCGTGCTAAAATAACAGCGCCTTCATCATTTGCCTTTTCAGGCTTGACCATTATGCGAATTTCTCGCCCTGCCTGAATAGCAAAAGCTTTTTCCACACTTTCAAAAGAATCTGCAATTTCTTCTAGTTTTTGAAGTCGTTTAATATATGCTTCTAATGTTTCTCGACGCGCACCTGGCCGCGCCGCTGAAATAGCGTCAGCTGCTTGTACTAAAACAGCTTCAATTGTTTCAGGTTCAATATCACCATGATGTGCTGCAATCGCATGAATGATTTCTGGTGATTCCCCATATTTTTTTGCTAACTCTGCCCCAAGAGTTACGTGAGGGCCCTCCATCTCATGACTGGTTGCTTTACCAATATCATGTAAAAGACCTGCTCGTTTAGCTAATTGTACATCTACGCCCAACTCAGACGCCATAGTTGCTGCTAACTGAGCAACTTCAATAGAGTGCTTTAAAACATTTTGGCCATAGCTTGTCCGATATTTGAGCCGACCCAAGTATTTAATCATCTCCGGATGAATGCCAAATACACCTGTTTCAAAAGTGGCTTGTTCGCCTTGCTCTCTAATTTGTACCTGAACTTCATTTTGCGCTTTTTCTACCATTTCTTCAATTTTTGCAGGATGTATTCGCCCATCAGCAATCAATTTTTCTAAAGCAATACGGGCCACTTCGCGACGAATTGGATCAAAACCAGAAAGGATAACCGCTTCGGGCGTGTCATCAATAATAAGATCAATACCAGTTAATGTTTCTAACGTCCGAATATTTCTACCTTCACGTCCAATTATTCTTCCTTTCATATCGTCTGAAGGTAATGAAACAACAGATACTGTTGTCTCTGCAACATGATCAGCAGCAAAGCGTTGAATTGCAGTAGAAATTATTTCTCGCGAACGTTTTTCTGCTTCATCTTTGGCTTTGTGTTCTAAATCTTTAATCAGCATTGCTTTTTCGTGCTTAATTTCATTTTCAGTATTGGTAAGCAGAATTGTACGAGCTTCTTCAGAAGTCAAATTAGACAGCCGTTCAAGTTCTGAAACTTGTTGCTCATATACATTCTCTAATTCAACCTTCATCTTATCAATTGTACTATCTTTTTTCCTTAATTCATTTTCTTTTCTGTCTAGTGAATCCGTTTTTTTATCTAATGTTTCTTCCTTTTGAACTAGACGTCTTTCATGACGTTGAAGTTCATTACGTCTATCCCTGCTTTCTCTTTCTACTTCATGTCTTAAACGATGCACTTCTTCTTTTGCTTCTAATATTGCTTCTCTCTTTTTGGCTTCTGCCTCTTTTTCAGCATCATCGATGATTTTCTTTGATGCTGTTTCTGCTGAAGCAATTTTCGCTTCCGCAATATATTTTCTAATAATATATCCTATACCTAATCCACCGATTAGGGAAATTACACTAGCTAAAAGAATATGCTCCAACCACCTTCACCTCCTGTTTTTTTGTATAATCCATATTATATTTTACATTTAAAAAGCCATAAAAACAAAAAAATACTTACCTAGGGGCAATACCAAGCCCAATAAGTCATGAAGTCATTATCATAAGGCCTAATAAGACGATAAGTATTCCTGCTCTTTCTCATTTTATATCTTTTCCCAAACGATGTCAAGAATATCAATTCATATCTATTTCTTCATATACTGTGTAATCACTTTATGAATGACACGATATGAAAATCCCCTTCTCTGCAAGAAGCCTCCCATACGTCGTTTCATCGTTTTATCATAATCTTCTTCATTCCCATAACGTTGTTTTAAGAGTGCCAGCGCCATTTCTTCTTGAGATTGGAAAGGAAACTCATGTTCAAAAGCTGTATCAATAACAGAAGGCATAATCCCTTTTTCTTTTAACTCCTGGCGTAATCTAAATTCCCCCATGGGTTTTGTTTCTAGTCGATATCTAATCCACTGACATGCAAATCGTTCATCATTTATATAATTATAATACTTTAAACCTTCTAACACATTATCAATCACTTCTTCACAATAACCCTTCTGACATAATCGAGACTGAATTTCATGGCAACTTCGATCACGAAAAGAAAGTAACCGATATGCAGCAGCTTTTGCACTTTGTAATTCTTTGTCATTCATCATGATCACTCCTAAAAAAAACAGCCATAGGCTGTTTTTTGCAGGTAGCTCGTTCCCTTCGGTCACTTTTAGTAGGTAAGAACAACTTCGTTGTTGCAGGTAGCAAACAGCAGGTAGGAGGTATGTCTTATTGTGATATTCCGTACTTTTTTCAGTAAAGTTATCTTCTAACCATTAATGGATTTTAGAAAATTTCTAATACCTATCACGTATTATTAAAAAATCACTATTCACTTGTCCTTCAACCTTTTACGAACATTTACCATAAATCCTCAAACTATCTAGTCATCCCCTACCTACTACCTGCTAACTCCTACCTGCTTCTTTTAATCCTTTAACTGTCAATTGTCAACTATCAACTATCAACTAAAAAATCTTTCCCTACCTACTGATTGCTACCTGCCTCTTTACTTTACTATAAATTCTATTCCGCTTTTGCAGCTTTTTTTTGCTCTTCAGATTTAACGTCTTTTATTTTTTGTAATACTTTTTGTTCAATTTCATCCATCACATCCCGGTGATCTTTAAAGAATTGTTTCGCATTTTCCCTTCCTTGCCCCAAACGCGTATCGCCATATGAATACCATGCACCACTACGCTGTACGATTTTCTGTTCTGTAGCTACATCAAGAATACTGCCTTCTTTAGAAATACCTTCTCCATACATAATATCAAATTCAGCCAATTTAAATGGTGGCGCAATCTTATTCTTCACAACCTTAACACGCGTGCGATTCCCAATCATTGCGTCCCCTTGCTTAAGTGTTTCTGTACGGCGTACTTCGATTCTAACAGATGAATAAAATTTTAAAGCTCGACCACCTGTTGTTACCTCAGGGTTCCCATAGACAACTCCTACTTTTTCCCGCAATTGATTAATAAAAATTGCCAAGGTTTTAGACTTACTAATAATCCCTGTCAACTTACGTAACGCTTGAGACATCAACCGGGCCTGCAACCCTACATGAGAGTCACCCATATCACCATCAATTTCTGCTTTAGGAACCAAGGCTGCTACTGAATCAACCACAATGACATCAATTGCACCACTACGCACCAACGCTTCGGCAATTTCCAACGCCTGCTCACCGGTGTCAGGTTGAGATATCAAAAGATTCTCCACATCAACACCTAGTTTTTTAGCATAAACAGGATCCATTGCATGTTCTGCATCAATAAATGCCACTAACCCACCCATTTTCTGTGCTTCAGCAATGGCATGTAATGCCAGCGTCGTTTTCCCAGAGGATTCCGGTCCATAAATTTCTACAACTCTTCCGCGGGGATACCCGCCTATCCCTAAAGCAATATCAATCGCTAAACAACCACTTGGTATAGCCTCTACATTAAATCGAGCAGCAGATTCTCCTAACTTCATAATAGAACCTTTTCCAAATTGTCGTTCTATATTGGCAAGAACACTTTTCAACGCTTCTTCTTTACCTGTATTTCTATTTTCTTTCTTAGCTTCTTCTTTTCTTTCAGCCACAATGTTCACCATCCTTCAAAGAGTTACGAACATTTGTTCGATTACCTGATTATTATACCCTTTTCAATGTTTCTTGTCAATACATCCGCTATCTATTTCTCCACTTATTTCCTTATCCCTCTTTTTTATCCATTTTTTAGCAGACTTATTTTTTCTAAGGGAATATACTTGGGTCCTCTCGGTAAGAGGATACTCTTATATAATACCAATTCATTAACTGAAAACTCTCCAATGACATCTCCGGGAAATTCCTTAATGTGTTTAACGAGTTCAGGATTCACCATTTGGCTTTTCTTTCTCCCTAAAGTTAAATGCGGAGAAAACTTTCGTTGTTCTCCTTCAATCCCTAACTGTTTTAATGGATGTTGTAATTCCTGATGAAGATCCTCCAACTCTTTTTTTCCTTTTTTTAATCCCATCCATATCACTTTAATATGATAAAAGTTTGGAAATACACCTAACCCTGCCAATTTAATGTTTATAGGCTTGTTCTTTTTTCTAATCCTTTTTAAGCCGCATACGATATCAGGAATATCATCAACTGGGATATCCCCCAGAAACTGTAACGTAAGATGAATATTTTTATTATCTACCCATTTCACATCATGACCTGTTTCTTTCAAGCTCTGCGTAATAATACCTATTTTGTTTTTAATGGTATCGGGAATATCAATCCCAATAAACGCTCTAATATTTTCCATTTTTCCTCCTTTGATATGAAAACCGTTTACGTCTTTCACATGACAAAAATCCCCTCTATGAGGGGATTTAAAACATTAATCATTTCCTGATTCTACTGTACCATATCTTGTTAATATTTGAGTTTTCCCACGAATTTTCATGGCTGATGTTATTTCTGTGAATTGTAAAATAAGGACTTCTCCCTTATCTAATTTTTCAGTATGATGAAATTTTGTATCACGACCTCGGGTTAAGCCAAAAATCGTTACACCATTTTCTAACGCTTTTATAGTAACATAGTCACCATTAATTTGTTTATATTCCATTTCTTACACCTCTCTCTTATTCTTCGGGTAAGAACTTACGCATCCGCTCCTGAATTTCCTCTTCAGTATAATCAAGTTGCGCAACACCACTGCGTTGTGCTGCTTGAGCTACAGCCATAGCAACTTTAGGAACGACTCGTTTGTCCAATGAGTTAGGAATGACATATTCTTCATTTAATTCTTCTGGTAAAATTAATTCAGAAATAGCTCGTGCTGCGGCAATCTTCATTTCTTCATTAATATCACTAGCTCGTACATCCAATGCACCTCTAAAAATGCCAGGGAAAGCCAGTACATTATTCACTTGATTTGGAAAATCAGAACGACCTGTTCCTACAACCCGAGCACCACCAGTTAATGCTAAATCAGGCATAATTTCAGGCGTAGGATTTGCCATGGCAAATACAATCGCATCCGTTGCCATTGAAGCGACCATATCTTGAGTCACAATTCCTGGCGCAGAAACACCAATAAAAACATCGGAACCTTTTAAAATATCAGATAACGCACCTTTTTGTTGGTGTTTATTGGTAATGGATGCCATTTCAGCCTGACGAGGATTCATATACTCAGCACCTTCAAATAAAGCACCTTCTTTATCACAAAGAATAACATCTCCCGCGCCAGCTTTAAGAAGTAATTTTGTAATCGCAATACCAGCAGATCCAGCACCATTAACAACGACTGTAATTTGTTCCATTTTTTTATTAACTACCTTTAATGCATTCATTAGTCCTGCCATAACAACAACAGCTGTCCCATGTTGATCATCATGAAAAACAGGAATGTCTAATCGTTTTTTTAGTTCTTGCTCAATATAAAAGCAGTTCGGTGCAGCAATATCTTCTAAATTAATACCACCGAAGGTCGGTACTAAAAGACTTACCGTTCGAATAATTTCATCAGGATCAGTTGTATCTAAACAGATAGGAAATGCATCTACACCCCCAAATGTTTTAAACAGCACTGATTTACCTTCCATAACTGGAAGCGCAGCTTCTGGACCAATATTGCCTAAACCTAATACAGCTGTACCGTCTGAAACAACCGCAACTAAATTTCCACGAGAAGTATAGTCATAAACCTTTTGTGTATCCTTGTGAATATGGCGACAAGGTTCTGCAACACCAGGGGTATAAGCAAGACTCAAATCCATTTTTGTCTTAACAGGTACCTTACTAATCACTTCAATTTTACCTTCGTTTTCCTTATGCATCTTTAAAGCATCTTCATTAAGTGACATTTTTTCCACCCTTTCCCGTTTCATGCATCTTTAAGGCCACTATAGCAAAACATACCAAAGGTGTCAATCTTTTTACTCATTATTGGTTACCTCATAAATACAATTAAAATATTACTTAATAAAATAGTTCCTTGCATCGGCAATCATGTATAGAGAGCCAAAAACACAAACTAAGTCCTCAACCTTTGCTTGCTGCAATGCTTTTTCTACAGCTTTACCAACATCGGGCTCACTTACAACATCCTTTACATATTTTAAAGCATACGCTTTCATTTCATCTGTTCCAGCAGCACGATGACCGGAAGGCATCGTCAATATCACCTGATCTGCTAAAGGCATCGTCATCCGCATCATTTCTTCAATATCTTTATCTTTAAGAAACCCAGCAACAAATATGAGCCTTTTATCTTTAAAATTATCTTTAAGTGTCTTTACCAATGCCTGAACACCTTCTATATTATGGGCACCATCTAAAATAACCAATGGCTGCTCTTGCATGACTTCCATACGTCCAGGCCATTTTACCTGTGCCATACCTCGGTTTATACTTTCATGAGAAATTTTTATTCCCTGCTCTTGTAATACTTCAACCACAGCAATAGCCACAGCGGCATTAATCTGCTGATGATTGCCTAACAAAGGTAAAAATATATCTTGGTATTCTCTTTTAGGGGAGCGAATATGAATGTTTTGTCCTTTAAGGGTCGCTTCTAAACCTTCCCATAAATAATCCTGATTGACATTTATCAGTCTGGCATGCCTTTCCTGACAAACCCTTTGAAGCACGTATTGGGCTTCTTGTAAATGAGAAGCTGTGACACAATAACCATTTTCCTTAATAATACCGGCTTTCTCAAAAGCTACTTTACTAATCGTTTCGCCCAAACGATCCATATGGTCATGTCCTACATTGGTAATCACAGAAACAAGTGGTTCAACCACATTAGTGGCATCCAATCTTCCACCCAATCCCACTTCCAAAACCACGTAATCCACTTTTTTCATTGCAAAATAGGCCAGTGCCATGGCCGTAACGACTTCAAATTCGGTAGGTTGACCTGCAGATGATTTCAAAGCACAATCTTCGACCATAGGCCTGATTTTTTCAACCAGTTCTACCACCATCTTCTCCTCAATTCCACAACCATTAATCATAATCCTTTCCTGAAAATGCTGTAAATGGGGGGAAATAAACAACCCCACTCGATAACCTTGCACTTGAAGGATTTGACTCATCATTGTTGCTACAGATCCTTTACCATTTGTTCCCCCAACATGGATGACTTTCAAATCTTTATGAGGATTATTTAATTTCTCCAGTAATTGCTCCATTCGCTCCAGCCCTAAATCAACACCAAAACGGAATAAGCTATGAATATAATCTAACGCTTCTTGATATTCCAATACAATCACCTCACTATTATAAAGACGTTCTCGGTTCTCAGTTCTCAGAAAAAAATCACTGATAGATCATGTTTGTTTTCAATTTCAAAATTTAAAGGCAAGTAAACTTTTTATAGTTTATAACCAATTCTAGAATAATATACATTCTATGTTTAGAACTGGGAACTAACAACTGAGAACTATCAAAAACAACAACCGGGAAGGCAGTAACCTTCCCGGTTTAGGCTTATTTTTCGAATATGCCTCAGCTTGATTTACATTTTCAACCGTGCCAGTTGTTCTTGTACTTTATCGCGTTTAGACAAATAATCTTCCTGCTTTTCTCTTTCTTGTTGTACAACCACTTCAGGTGCTTTCTTAATAAACCCTTCATTTGATAATTTTTTGTCAATTCGTTCTACTTCTTGATTCAACTTCTTTAATTCTTTTTCTAAACGTTCAATTTCTTTGTCAAAATCAATGAGACCTTTCAAAGGAAGGTATATTTCTATGCCACTCACAATCGCTGTAGCCGCTTGTTGAGGCTTCACTTCAGATACCTGCTCAATGGTTACTTCTTCAATATTGGCTAAGTTTTTAATATAGGACAAGCTACTTTCTAATACAGGTTTTACCTCTTGATCTACCTGGAAAACAGCCATTATTTTTCTTCCAGGCGAGACATTCATTTCACTGCGAATATTACGAATGGAACGCACCGTATCCATAATCAATTTCAAAGCCTTCTCAGCTTCCAAATCATTCTGCTTTTCATCATATCGCGGCCACTGAGATAAAACAATGCTAAATCCTTCGTGTGGTAAATGCTGCCATATTTCTTCCGTAATAAATGGCATAAAGGGATGCAGCAACTGCATCGTACCTTCTAATACATGGGTTAGAACATATTGTGCGGCTATACGGCTTTCATTGGTTTCCTTTCCATATAGACGTGGTTTCACTAATTCAATATACCAATCACAAAATTCATTCCAAATAAAATCTTGAATAACGCGAGCCGCTTCTCCTAGTTCATATTTTTCCATAAACCGATCAACATCTTTTACGGTCTGATTAAACCGGCTCATAATCCAACGATCGGCTAATTTCAGTTCCTTAACATCCACTTGCTTTCCAGAATCATAATCCTCAAGATTCATCAATACAAACCGGGAAGCGTTCCAAATCTTATTAGCAAAGTTCCGGCTTGATTCTACTCTTTCTTGATAAAAACGCATATCATTCCCCGGTGTATTTCCCATAATAAGCGTAAAACGCAACGTATCAGCACCATAATTTTCGATAATCTCTAAAGGATCGATACCATTACCTAAAGATTTACTCATTTTTCTGCCTTGAGAATCTCTGACCAAACCATGAATAAGTACATCTTGAAAAGGAATTTCATCCATAAACTCCAATGACATGAAGATCATACGGGCAACCCAAAAGTAAATAATATCGTACCCTGTTACCAGTACCGATGTAGGGAAGAAATAACTTAAATCTTCTGTTTTTTCAGGCCAACCTAATGTAGAGAATGGCCATAATGCCGAACTAAACCAAGTATCCAATACATCAGGATCTTGAACTAATTTCTCACTGTTGCACTTAGAACAGCACGAAGGATCTTCTCGGGAAACAATAACTTCCCCACAATCCTGGCAATACCATACAGGAATACGATGTCCCCACCAGATTTGACGTGAGATACACCAATCTCTTACGTTTTCTACCCAGTTAAGATAGGTCTTGGTAAAACGTTCGGGTACGAAGCGTATTTTCCCTTCTTTAACGGCTTCAATCGCCGGCTTAGCTAACGGCTCCATTTTAACAAACCATTGTTTGGAAAGAAGCGGTTCTACAACCGTATGACAGCGCTGACAATGCCCTACTGCATGGCTGTGTTCTTCTATCTTAAGAAGCAAATCTAATCCCTTTAAATCTTCTACAATTTGCTTACGACATTCATAGCGATCCATACTCTCATATTTACCTGCTTTATTGTTCATGGTTCCATCATCATTCATAACAACAATTTGTTCTAAATCATGACGTTGTCCCATTAAGAAATCATTAGGATCATGGGCAGGCGTTACTTTTACAGCGCCAGTACCAAATTCAGGATCTACATATTCATCCGAAATAATAGGAATCTCACGATTGACAAGCGGTAATACGAGCTTTTTCCCAATCAAATGTTTGTAACGTTCATCTTCAGGATGAACCGCTACAGCCGTATCCCCTAATAAGGTTTCAGGCCGCGTGGTCGCAATAATTATAAATTCATCACTATCCTTGATCGGGTATTTAATATTCCAAAAATAACCTGGCATATCTTCATGCTCTACTTCGACATCAGAAAGCGCTGTTTGACAGCTAGGACACCAGTTAATAATATAATGTCCCTGATAAATAAGTCCTTTTTCATATAGTCTTACAAATACTTCGCGTACTGATTTGGAGCATCCTTCATCCATTGTAAAACGTTCCCGAGACCAATCACAAGACGTACCCAGTTTCGTCAATTGATTGATGATTCGATTACCAAATCTGTTCTTCCATCCCCAAACCCGATCAATAAAATCATCTCTTCCCAAATCATACCGGGTTAGTCCTTCCCCACGCAGCTGTTCTTCAACTTTAATTTGAGTGGCTATTCCTGCATGATCCGTACCAGGTACCCATAGAGCAGAAGAATCCTCTTTCATCCGCTTCCAACGAATAAGAATATCTTGTAATGTATTATCTAAAGCATGTCCCATATGTAACGCACCCGTTACATTTGGTGGTGGAATAACAATCGTAAAGGGCTTCTTATCCGGTTCAACTTCAGCCCGAAAACAACTATGCTCCAACCAATAATGATACCACTTATCTTCAACTACTTTTGGATCATACGTAGTCGATATATTCTCTCCTTGCGTCATCTATTTTTCCTCCTCAATTATAATATATCTATTCATTCTCAATCATTTCTTATTATTATATCTTTTCTTAATAACCACGTCAATTATTCACAATTAAACAAAGTATTGTAAAAATATATTGTACAAAAAATATTATATGATATCATTAGAAAGACAGCAAAGCTGTCTTTGGGTAAGTGGTACGCTCCCTCTAGTCGCTTGTGGCAAGTGGCAAGTGGGAAAAAGGTAAAATACTTTCTTGAAAGGACAAAACAAATATGAACAAACAACAAATCGCGGACCTGTCATTACTTTTCATAGCGTTTATTTGGGGGACAACCTTTGCTATTGTTAAAGACGCCATTGCGATTGTCCCGCCGTTTACTTTCCTAGCCTTACGTTTTTTCTTAGCCGCAATCGTCTTAGCCTTATTGTTCCCAAAAAAACTGCTTCAACTGAATACGTTTACCTTTGTAAGCGGAACGATTGTAGGATTAATATTTTTTACAGGTTACGCCTTTCAAACCATTGGTTTGCAATATACGACTGCTTCTAAAGCAGGTTTTATTACAGGTCTTAGCGTAATCATCGTTCCCATACTGGCAACCATTTTAATGAAAAAGCCGCCAACAACAGGCGCAATAGCCGGTGTTGTGTGCGCTACTATTGGCCTGGCATTACTATCACTTAATCAACATTTTTCTCTAGAAAAAGGTGATGCCATCATTTTAGGTTGTGCTTTTGCCTTTGCAATTCACATCTTAGCGGTAAGTAAATTCACGCCTCATGTAGATCCCGTACTATTCTCTTTGATCCAAATCATAACGGTTAGTATTGTGAGCGGTGCCTTCTCCTGTGGCACCAAATCCATAGCTTTTGATTTTAACCCAAAAGTTATTTGGGCATTGATCATCACGGCGCCACTTGCCACTTCTCTTGCTTTAGTCATTCAAAGTGCCATGCAAAAGTGTACAACAGCAACTCGTACAGCTCTGATTTTATCTATGGAACCTGTATTTTCTGCTCTTTTTTCCTATTTTTATCTTCATGAACACCTAACAATCCGCACAATTACAGGTTGTATGCTCGTTTTCCTGGGCATGATTTTAGCTGAAATAACGCCAGGGAAGCGCAAGAAATTGAAGATTGACAATGCACAATAATTAAAAGGCAATAGAACATAGCTTCTTAGACATGATTATTCTCGAAGACCATTTAGCTTAACATCATTGTATGTTCTTCGAATGATATGCAGCATAAAAAAGATGTGGGTTATAGTTTAACCTACATCTTTTTGTTTTTTACCCTAACATTTCATCCAGCAACGCCAAAACCTCATCTTTTCCTTCTCTACTTACAGATGAAAAGGGGATAATTAATCCTTCTTTAATATTTAATGCTTTTTTAATCTGAGCAATGTGCTGCTGGCGCTTACCACGGGGAATTTTATCCAACTTTGTTGCAATAATAATAGTTGGAATACCTAAATGTTGTAACCATTGAAACATTAGTACATCGTCATGGGTAGGCACATGCCGAATATCAATAAGATGAAAAACACATTGTAGTTGATTCCGTTTACTCAAATACGCTTCAATAAATTTACCCCACTTTGCCCGCATCGTTTTTGATACTTTTGCAAATCCGTATCCCGGCAAATCTACAAAATAAAAAGTGTTTTCAATTAAGTAATAATTAATGGTCTGTGTCTTTCCCGGATGACTGCTCGTACGCGCAAGGTTTTTTCGATTAATTAATGTATTGATAAAGGATGATTTCCCTACATTGGAACGACCAATAAATGCAAATTCAGGAAGTTGACCGTCTGGATATTGCTGCGGCCCAACCGCACTAATGATAAATTCTGCGTTATTAATATTCATGTGTTTCCTCCACTAATGCTTCTTTCAATACTTCTTCTAAACTCTCTACCCAAACAAATTCCAGCTTACGTCTAATGTTAATGGGTATATCCTCAAAATTCCGTTTGTTTCGTGCGGATAAAATAATCTTCTTAATTCCGGCACGATGAGCAGCAAGAACCTTTTCCTTAATGCCTCCTACGGGTAAAACCTTACCTCGTAACGTTATTTCACCTGTCATAGCCACATCGCACCGTATTGATTTATTAGATAAAGCAGATGCTAGAGCTGTCGCCATCGTAATCCCTGCTGACGGTCCATCTTTTGGAATCGCTCCTTCAGGTACATGAATATGAATATCTTTGTTTTCATAGAAGTCAAGTTCAATCCCCATTGCAGGTGCATTCGCGCGAACATAACTATATCCCGCTTGAGCAGATTCTTGCATAACCTCACCCAGCTGACCCGTCAGCGTTAATTTTCCTTTTCCAGGCATCACACTTACTTCAATGCTTAATACATCCCCACCGACAGGTGTCCAAGCCAATCCAGTAGCCGTTCCAATTTCATCTTTCTTTTCTGCAACGCCATAACGAAATTTTTCTGTCCCCAAGAATTGATGTAAATTCTGCAATGAAATCTTAATTTGTTTTTCTACACCGCTTACAATTTTCTTCGCACTTTTACGACAAAGGGTTGCCAGATTACGCTCTAGATTGCGGACACCTGATTCCCTTGTATATTCACGAATGATTTTACCAATGACTGTTTCTGATAAACTAACTTTATAGATATCTAAACCATGTTTTTTCAATTGTTTTGGCCATAAATATTGTTTTGCTATATTAATTTTTTCTTCTTCAGTATAACCCGCTATATCTATCATTTCCATACGATCCAAAAGAGGTCGCGGGACATTTTCAACATTATTGGCCGTGGTAATAAACATAACATCAGAAAGATCAAATGGCAATTCTACAAAATGATCCGAAAAAGCATGATTTTGCTCTGGGTCTAATACTTCCAATAATGCAGCAGACGGATCTCCCCGAAAATCCATACTCATCTTATCAATTTCATCCAGCAAGAAAACAGGGTTTCGTGATTTTGCTTGCCGCATTCCCTGCATAATTCGTCCCGGTAATGCACCCACGTAAGTACGACGGTGCCCCCGAATTTCCGCTTCATCTCGTACGCCACCCAAAGATACCCGCACAAACTGCCGTTCCATAGCACGTGCAATAGACTGAGCTAAAGATGTCTTACCAACGCCAGGCGGACCTACCAGCATTAGAATCGTCCCAAGATGGTCAGGCGCTAGTTTCCGAACCGCAATATGTTCTAAAATACGCTCTTTAACTTTTTCCAGTCCATAATGATCCTTATTGAGTATAGCCTCCGCCGCTTCAACATCCAGCCGTTCATCCGTCTTCACTCGCCATGGTAAATTGAGTAACCAATCCACATAATTTCTCACAACAACCGCTTCCGCAGCCATAGGAGGCATTTTTTCTAATCTTTTAATTTCTTTTAAAAGCCGTTCTTTAACATCCTTAGGAAGATCCAATTCTTGCGCTTTCTGCTGAAGCTGTTCTGCTTCTACTTCTACTTCATCTTTTTCTCCCAGCTCTTTTTTAATCGCCTTCATTTGCTCTCTCAAATAATATTCTTTTTGATTTTTATCCATTTGCCGTCTGACATGAACATTAATCTTCTTTTCAACTTCTAAAATCTCAATTTCTTTTCGTAAAATCTCACATAGCTTTTGTAATCGTTCTTTAGGATTAATGGCTTCCAAAAGTGCCTGCTTGGATTTAACTTTTAAAATGAGGTGAGAAGCAATAGAATCCGCCAGTCTTCCCGGATCTTCCATTTCGGTTATAGCCGTAAGCGTTTCTAATGGTATCTTTTTACTAATCTTAACGTACTGCTCAAACTGAAAAGCAGCATTACGCATCAGAGCTTCTACCTCAGGTGTTTTTTCAATATCTTCTTCTGTTTCTTCCAATAAGACTTGTATAAACGCTTTATCATCATTAAATTCAATAATTTTCCCTCTTCTAATACCTTCTACAAGAACACGAATGGTGCCACCCGGTAATTTCAGTAGTTGCTTAACCTCTGCAATCGTACCAATAGGAAAAACATCTTCTACTGTTGGATCTTCAGTTAATGCTTCTTTTTGACTTGCCAAGAAAATAACTTGATCATTAACCATTGCTTCATCTAAAGCTTTAATGGATTTTTCACGTCCAACATCAAGATGAATCACTGTATATGGGAAAACAATAACCCCTCTTAACGGAAGTAAGGATAAGACACGTTTATTATTTTGGTTCATACGAACACCTCTTTACCAAATTTTATCATATATTTTAAACTAATATTTATTTTATATGTAAAACAAAGTAGACGCAAGAATAATTATAAAATTTATGTAAAAAATGGCTTAAAGCTAAATGCTAAAGGCTTAAGGCAAAAGATGCTTCACAAATTATCTTTAGCTTTGAGCCTTCAGCTTTTAGCATTAAGCCTATATTTCATCATCTATCTATATACACTTTTAATTTCTACTTTACACATTACCCAAAATCTTTACAACCCATTCCTACGATTAACTAGAAGCACTAAGAACATCTACTTCATTAGAAACAACAACTTCATGACTATCTTTTTCATCCATTAAAGCATGTTTAAAAACCTCATGGATATTATTTACAGCAATCACTTCAATATCATGATCCTTTGAAAATATCTCCTGCCAATTTTCAGCAGGAACCAACACTTTTTTCACACCGGAAAGACGAGCTGCTTCTACTTTAGCGATAACCCCGCCAATCGGCTTAACGCCCCCTCGAATAGATACTTCACCGGTCATCGCTATCTCATTATCGATGGGTATACTTTTTATTGCAGAATAAATTGCTGTCGCCATCGTTACACCCGCAGACGGACCATCAATTGGCGTTCCACCAGGAAAATTAACATGAATATCATATTTAGACGGATCAATATCCTCAAAATTCTTACGTAATGCAGTAATAACATTTTCAACAGATCCCTTGGCCATACTCTTACGACGCATTTTCCTATTACCGTTTCCCATTTCTTCTTCCTCAATAACGCCGGTTACTGTTAGCTTACCCGGGTAAACTGAAGACGGATGAACATCTGCTTCAATCTCCAACATAACCCCCAAGTTAGGCCCAGAAACTGCAAGCCCATTGACAACACCGATCTGGGGCTCCTGATGTATCTTTTTTTCTGATCGTGGTGAGTATTGCCCACTATTAACAACCCACTCCACATCACCACATAATATTTCTTCCCTTTTTTCTGTAAGGGCTATTCCAGCTGCCATTTGAATCAAATTAACTGTATCACGCCCATTGGTTGCATAACGTTTTACTTTTTCCAATGCTTTATCCTCTAAAGAAAGGCCAATCCCAGCCATAGCATTTGTAGCAATGATTTCAATCTCATCCGGCATTAAAGAACGGAAAAATATCTCTACACATCGTGAGCGAATCGCAGGGGGAATATCCTGAGGCATTCTAGTGGTTGCCCCAACCAAACGAAAATCAGCCGGAAGCCCATTATCAAATATATCTTTTATGTGTTGTGGCATTTTAGGGTCTTCACTATTATAATAAGCACTATCCAAAAACACTTTGCGATCTTCTAATACTTTTAAAAGTTTATTCATCTGAATAGGATGAAGCTCACCAATCTCATCAATAAACAAAATCCCACCATGGGCTTTTGTTACCGCGCCTGGTTTAGGCTGTGGAATACCCGCAACACCTAAGTGCCCCGCGCCCTGATAAATTGGATCATGAACAGACCCCATCAAGGGATCTGCTATCCCGCGTTCATCAAAGCGAGCAGTTGTCGCATCAACTTCCACAAATTTAGATTTTTCTTTAAACGGCGAGTCTTCATTCTTCTTTGCTTCTTCTAATATTAAACGTGCCGCTGCCGTTTTACCTATTCCAGGCGGTCCATATATCAACACATGCTGCGGATTAGTACTGCACAAAGCCGCTTTTAAACCTTTTACACCTTCTTTCTGTCCGATAATTTCATCAAAGGATTTTGGACGCGTTTTTTCAGATAAAGGCTCTGTAAGAGAAATACTGCGCATTTCTTTTAATTTAGCCATTTCTTTTTTAGATTCTTTTTCAACAACTACCTTGCTACTTTGCTGATTTTTTAAAAGGTTCCAAAAATATAGTCCAATCACTATTGCAAAGAATACTTGAATCAAGTTAAAAAAATTTGCTGCAAAACCCATATTGCTGCAATTTCCCCCTTTCTTATTTCCAAGTTCAAGTTCATTTATATTATCTCCGAGAAAACTTTTTTTATCCTTTTATAGATTCCTCTATTATTTGGAAATAAAAAAGAAGCACAGGGTTTGGAAAACCCTGTGCTTTAATGGATTTAAGCAGATTCTTCATTGCTTTTCTTATCTTTAGGACGTATACCCTTTTCTAACAACGGCTCAGCGACCTTCAAAACAACATCTTTTGTTATAATACAACGTGTTATTTCATTATCTGAAGGCGTTTCATACATAATATCAAGTAGAATATCTTCAATAATGGCACGCAGACCTCTCGCCCCTGTATTACGTCTTAATGCTTCATCAGCAATAGCCCCTAAAGCATCATCTGTAAATTCTAATTCCACATCATCTAATTCAAATAACTTTTCGTATTGTCTAACTAACGCATTTCGTGGTTTTGTCAAAATCTCAATCATTGCTTCTTTATCCAGCGAATCTAGGGTAACAATAACAGGTACCCGCCCTGCAAATTCAGGAATCAAACCAAATCTAACCAAATCTTCAGGTAAAATATTATCTAATATTTCACCAATCTTTTTCTCTTCTTTTGTCTTAATTTCAGAACCAAAACCCATCGTTTTTTTGCCTGTACGAGATTCAATAATTTTTTCAATTCCCGCAAAAGCACCACCACAAATAAAAAGGATATTGGTTGTATCAATCTGGATAAATTCTTGATGCGGATGCTTACGCCCGCCTTGAGGTGGTACACTAGCAATGGTTCCCTCAAGGATTTTCAAAAGAGCTTGTTGCACACCTTCACCGGAAACATCGCGCGTAATTGAAGGATTCTCAGATTTACGGGCAATTTTATCAATCTCGTCGATATAAACGATTCCATGTTCGGCTTTTTCCACATCATAATTAGCTGCCTGTATTAATTTAAGCAGAATGTTTTCAACATCTTCGCCAACATAACCTGCTTCTGTAAGGGAAGTCGCGTCAGCAATAGCAAAGGGTACATTAAGAATTTTAGCTAAAGTCTGTGCCAACAAAGTCTTCCCACTTCCAGTAGGGCCTAACATGACAATGTTACTCTTTTGAAGTTCAACATCATCAACCTTCATGCCTGAATTAATCCGCTTGTAATGATTATACACAGCAACAGCTAGATTTTTTTTGGCACCTTCCTGACCAACAACATACTGAGCAAGAATTTCTTTTATTTCTTTAGGTTTAGGAATGTCCTGAATTTCAAAATCTACATCTTCATTTAATTCTTCTTCAATAATCTCGTTACATAATTCAATACACTCATCACAGATATATACACCAGGTCCTGCAACAAGCTTTCTTACTTGTTCTTGAGATTTCCCACAGAAGGAACATTTTAACTGTTCCTTATCATCATTAAATTTAAACATTTAACCACCTCTTTGCAACTTTAGGCTTATGAAAAGAAATAACAAGTCAAAGATACGACGGATATTTTGTGTCAGACAAAGAAATAGGTTCCGTTGATAGTTGGTTCTATCAACGGGTTCTGTTGATGCAGTATGGCGCAAAATAGACTAGCATAATGACTTATTATTTCTTGAATATGCCTTTACTTCTTTCTCAAGTCATTATGGGAAGTAAACACATCATCAACCAGGTGATATCCTTTTGCTTCAACAGCACTCATGAAATTATCTCGATCAGTATCCCGTTCGATTTTTTCTATGGGTTGGTCAGTATGCTTGGCTAATATCTCATTCAAAATTTGCTTCATGCGTAGAATTTCTTTAGCCTGAATGTCAATATCAACGGCTTGACCTTGAGCACCACCAAGGGGTTGATGAATCATTATTCTAGAATAGGGAAGGGCAAACCGTTTTTCCTTTGCTCCTGCAGCCAGCAATACAGCCCCCATGCTTGCAGCCTGCCCTAAACAAATGGTTGACACATCAGGTCTAACGTATTGCATGGTATCATAAATTGCCAACCCTGCAGTTACAGACCCTCCGGGAGAATTAATATAAAGGTAAATATCTTGATCTGGATTCTCAGCTTCTAAAAATAACATTTGCGCAATCACTAAGTTAGCTGTCTCATCTGTTACTTGAGTCCCAAGAAAAATAATTCGGTCTTTTAACAGACGGGAATAGATATCATAGGATCGTTCTCCCCGATTGGTTTGTTCCACTACCATAGGAACTAAAAAGTTATTCATGTACACTTCACCTCACTATTTTGTTTGCTATTTTTATGCTTGAGGCTGTTCTTCCTTATTATCTTCGTTATTGTTATTATTATTCCCTAAAAGCATATCTAATGTCTTTTCTATTAATAAATCTTGGACAATAAATGTAATTCCGCCTGTTTGAGCAAGCATCATTCTCATTTCTTCTTTATCTTTCTGATATGCTTTAGCAAGTTTTTCTATTTCTTCTTCCAATCGTTCTTTATCTATTTCAATCTTTTCTTCTTCAGCGATAGCAGTAAATACTAAATCATGTTTTACCGATTCGATAGCTGTTTCACGGAAATTTTCTTTAAGATCATCCCGTGTCGTTTTAGTATACTCTAAATAACCGTCTAATGCTGTCCCTTGTTGTTCTAATTGCTGACCAAACGTATCAATCATTTCTTCAGTCCGAGCATTAATCATTGCATCAGGAATCTCTACTTCAGCCTGTGCCAGTACTTCTTTGGCAAACTGATCTTTTTGTTCCTTATTTACTTTTTCAACTTCAGCTTCTTCCATCTTTCCTTTTAAATCTACTTTTAATTCATCTAGTGTGTCAAAATCAGTGACCTCTTTAGCAAAATCATCATCCAAAGGCGCAAGCTCTTTACGCTTAACTTCATTGATTTTAACATGAAAAGTTGCTTCTTTTCCCGCATACTGTTCGGCATGATAATCTTCTGGGAAAGTAACCACAATATCTTTTTCTTCCCCTGTTTTTATTCCAATTAACTGTTCTTCAAAACCTGGAATAAATGTTTTGGAACCCACTTTTAACTCATAGTTACTGCCTTCACCGCCTTCAAAAGCTTCATCATCAATATATCCTTTGAAATCAATAAAGACATGATCTTCTTGTTGGATTTCACCCTCTTCTACCGCTATTAATTCAGCATGTACATCACGCATTCTTTCTAATTGCTCAGCAACATCTTCATCTGTCACTTCAACTTCTCTTTTTTCTACTGTAATCTCTTTATAATTACCCAATTTCACATCAGGTCTAACAGCTACTTTTACTTTGTAAACAAATGGTTCATTCTCTTCGATTTTGATGACCTCAACATCCGGCTTATCTACTACGTCAAGTGCTTCCTGGTTAACTACTTCTGGATAGGTCGTTTCAATTAAATCATGTGCCACATCTTCATATACAACTTCTTTACCATAATATGATTGAATAATATTCTTCGGAGCTTTTCCTTTCCGAAAACCCGGAATATTAACTTTTTTGGCTAACTGACGATAAGCCTTATCAAAAGCTATTTTGACCTTTTCTACCTCAACTTCTACCTCCACAGCTATCATACTTTTTTCTAATTTTTCCACATTTGTCTTCATTTTGCTCCTCCTTATCACACTTAATTATATGTAAGTTATTTTCTAAATGTACCTAAGTTATTTTATAAATGTACCTTTTGACCTATTATTCCACAATATTATCTTTATTCCTTCCTTTTCATAAAAAAAAACTTGAACAAACAAAAATAATCTTAATAGGCTTCCGTCAAAAACCATTAAGATTAAATAAAAAAAATGGAGCGGAAGACGGGATTTGAACCCGCGACCCTCGCCTTGGCAAGGCGATGCTCTACCACTGAGCCACTTCCGCATGTTAGCTAAAATATTTTTCACTTGGTGCGAAGGGCGGGACTTGAACCCGCACAGGATACCCCACTAGATCCTAAGTCTAGCGCGTCTGCCAATTCCGCCACCCTCGCATAAGATGGTGAGCCATCCGCGACTCGAACGCGGGACACCCTGATTAAAAGTCAGGTGCTCTGCCGACTGAGCTAATGGCCCATATATGAAAAAATTTGGCTGGGGCGGCAGGACTCGAACCTACGGATGCCAGAATCAAAATCTGGTGCCTTACCAACTTGGCGACGCCCCAACAAATATGAAACTCTCGCAATAAATATCAATAAATGGTACGCCTGAGAGGGCTTGAACCTCCAACCTACGGATTCGAAGTCCGGCACTCTATCCAATTGAGCTCCAGGCGCAAAAATTTATAATGGGGTGAGTGATGGGAATCGAACCCACGAATACTGGAACCACAATCCAGCGCCTTAACCGTTTGGCTACACCCACCATAGTTTATACATCCTATGGTACTAAAACAATATGGCGCGCCCGGGGGGACTCGAACCTCCGGCACACGGATTAGAAGTCCGTTGCTCTATCCACCTGAGCTACGGGCGCTTATTGGAGCGGGAAACGGGACTCGAACCCGCAACACCCAGCTTGGAAGGCTGGTACTCTAGCCAATTGAGCTACTCCCGCATCTTTATGTCTGTTGGTCGGGGCGAAGGGATTTGAACCCCCGACCCCTTGGTCCCAAACCAAGTGCGCTACCAAACTGCGCTACGCCCCGATAACTGACTTTGTTTGTCTGTCCCATTTGACTGACAAGGAATATTGTACCTCATATTGCTCATTTGGTCAAAGGTTAAAATTAACCACAATTCCTTTATTATTACGATTACATGATATTTTGTCGAAATTACTCGCATTTACTACATATTACTATCTCTAACTAAGGATATGATAACTTCTTTTGCTTTTTGCATTGCTTTGGCTCTATGGCTGATCGTATTCTTAATATCAGAACCCAGCTCAGCAAATGTTTTGCCATACGCTGGTATAATAAATAAGGGATCGTAACCAAACCCCGCCTCACCCTGTAATCTAAACCCAATTAAACCTTCACATTTACCTTCAAATACATACGAATCGCCTTGAGGAGGGATAAGTGCAATAGCACACTGAAAACGTGCTGTACGCCCCTCTCTTTCAATTCCATGTAGAAGCTTAAGTAGTTTATCATTATTATCTTTATCTGTAGCGTTCTCACCCGCAAAACGTGCCGAATAGATACCCGGTTTTCCATCTAACGCATCCACTTCCAAACCAGAATCATCTGCCACCGCCATATACCCTGTTTCTTCTGCGATAACGCGGGCCTTTTTCAGAGCATTTTCTGCAAAGCTCTCGCCATCTTCAACAATGTTAAATTCCTTATCAAAATCACAAATCGATAAAATCTGCACGGGATAATCCCGCAGCATTTCTTTAAATTCTGCTACTTTACCTTTATTCTTCGTTGCCAATACGATTGTTTGCATATTCCCTCCATGCTGTTATTTGTTCTTATTTCTAAGTAATATAAAAGAATAAAAAGAGCCACAAATACGCTGGGCATGGTTATGCTGGAAAACAGCTTATTGCGTCGGTGGATTACTCAACATCAAATATTAACCACCATACTTCATGAGTATCACCTTCCTATATTGTACAAAGTTCTTTAGCTTAGAAGGTGGCTGGAAGCATAACCATGCCTAAGAACATACTTTCAATAACCTAATACTATGAAATATAACTAACCTTCTGCCAACACACTTTTTTGCGCTTCAATCAACTCACTAATCCCTTTTTGCGCATAGCTTAGCATACCTTCCATTTCATTGTAAGAGAAAGAAATCCCTTCAGCAGTACCTTGAATCTCAATAAATTCCCCTTTATCATTCATCACAACATTCATATCTACATCCGCTTGAGAATCTTCTTCAAAACAAAGGTCCAAAACGGTTTCACCCTTAACCACCCCTACACTAATAGCTGCCAAATAATGAATGATTGGATTCTGAGAAATAATCTCTGCAGCCTCCATAGAATGAATGGCATCCATTAAGGCCACAAAAGCCCCTGTAATAGATGCTGTACGTGTTCCCCCGTCAGCCTGAATCACGTCACAATCCAACGTAATCGTTCTTTCCCCTAATTTTTTCATATCTATACATGAACGTAATGCTCTGCCAATTAAACGCTGAATTTCTAATGTTCTACCACCCTGCTTACCCCGTGCTGCTTCACGGTGGTTACGAATCGTTGTCGCCCGAGGCAACATAGAATATTCAGCTGTTACCCACCCTTTTCCCGCGCCTTTTAAAAATGGAGGTACTCTTTCTTCTACTGTTGCCGTACAAATAACCTTTGTTTGCCCTACTTCAATAAGAACAGATCCTTCTGCATGTTTAATATAATTGCGTGTTATTTTTATTGGTCTTAGTTCATCATTATTTCTTGCATCAATCCGTTTCATATAATACCTCCCTGAATATAAATAATTATTGCAAATTATAGTATAACAATAATAATATGTTTTTATCCTGACTGCTAGTCTGATTACCTCTCGTATAAATTATTTCCATAACAATCAATGGTAACCGTAACAGGCATATTTTCTACCACCAACTTGTGAATGGCTTCCGGCCCTAAATCCGGATACGCGACGACTTCCATTGTTTTAATACATTTAGCAATCAAAGCTGCCGCTCCACCCACAGCCGTAAAATATACCGCCTTATTTTCTTTCATAGAATCAATGACTTGTTGATCACGTAATCCTTTCCCAATCATCCCTTTTAAACCCTTATCAAGGAGAGCAGGGGTATAGGAATCCACACGGCCGCTTGTCGTAGGCCCTGCTGAACCAATCACTTTTCCCGGAGGTGCCGGGCATGGTCCTACATAATAAATGACTTGATCTGTAAAATCTATTGGTAAAGGGTTTCCCATTTGCAAGGTCTCAATCATCCGTTTATGCGCTGCATCCCGCCCTGTATAAATGATACCGGAAAGCAACACTTTATCCCCTGCATGAAGGTTTTCAGCTATCTCAGCCGTTAAAGGTGTCACAATTTTTTTCTTCTCCACAAATTTTCCTCCTTACTGATAATTCTCTATTCGCACTAATATGGCAGATAACAGCCACTATCTTTTCCTACCTGCTACAAGTGACCGAAGAGAACGAGCTACCTGCTAACTCCTAAAGAATTGCTTCTGCATGACGCGTTGCATGACAATTAATATTAACTGCTACCGGCATTCCTGCAATATGAGTAGGAAACGTTTCAATATGAACACCTAAAGCCGTGGTATTACCCCCTAATCCTTGTGGTCCAATATTCAATCTATTTATTTCTTCTAATAATTCCTTTTCTAAACCGGCTACTTCATCATTTTCATGATGTTGCCCAAGTGATCTAATTAATGATTTTTTAGCTAGATAAGCCGCTTTTTCCATAGTGCCTCCAATACCCACCCCAACAACAATAGGGGGACAGGGATTAGGACCTGCTTTTTTAACCGTATCTATAACAAAATCCTTAATACCTTTCACGCCATCAGCTGGTTTTAACATTTTCAAAGTACTCATGTTTTCACTACCAAAGCCTTTAGGCGCTATAACAATTTTTAATCTTTCTCCTGGCACGATTGTCGTATGCATGATAGCTGGTGTATTATCTCCCGTATTGATACGATGAATGAAAGGATCATCAACGACAGATTTACGCAAATAGCCTTTCTGATACCCCTGACGCACACCCTGATTAATCGCCTCATACAAATCACCATCTACGATAGAAACATCTTGTCCTATTTCTAAAAACACAACAGCCATTCCGGTATCCTGACACATAGGCATCTTTTCTTCGTGGGCAATTCTCGCATTTTCCAAAATCTGTTCTAATATTTCTTTGCCTAGTGAAGATTTTTCTTCTCCCAAAGCTTTCTTTAAGGCGTCCTTTATATCTTCATTCAAGTTGTGATTTGCATCAATACACAACTTTTCTACTTGTGACGTAATATCCTTTGCAGAAATTTTTCGCATGCTGCCACCTCCTTTGAATATTATAGCGCATAAATGGCATAAAATACATATAGAAGCTTGTACCATAATGAAATAATTGATAGAATCAATAAAAACAGCCTGCGGCTGTTTTGAGGTAAGTAGTAATATGTTTTTTAATATTCTCCAAAACGAAAGGGGTATCATAATATGCTTAATGAACAAGAACAACAAAAACTTTTTGACTCTCAACATAAGCAATGGCAAACAACACGGTATTATAAACATTTAGGTATGACAATTGAACAATTGGCTTGTCAGCATTGTATCATCAAGATGGGTATTATTCCCGAACTTACCAACGGGATTGGTATTGCTCACGGAGGGGCTATAGCTTCCCTTGCAGATGCTTCTATGGGCCTTGCCATTCGCTCATGTGGCAAGAATGCAGTTACAGTTGATCTGAACATCAACTTTATGTCTCCTGGGGAAAATGGGGATACACTTTATGGTTATGCCTCTATTTTGAAATATGGAAATAGAATAATTGTAGCTGAATCAGAAATAAAGAATCAAGCTCGTAAATTAATTGCCAAAACACGTGCTACCTTCTATGTAACGGGTGACTTAACGTACTAAGGCGCTGATTAAGAAATAAATTGTGCCAGAACCTTCATAAATACAGGAGATATATACACTTCAATCAAACTTGTTGCCATTAATAATATCCCCAATAACGTTTCTACAATAAGATAATAGCCTATATTAACTCGAATACGTCTTGTCTTGTCAAAAAAACGCTTACGAATAATCAATAAAGCAAACGATAAAGCTGCTGAACTTATAATAAGCAAAATAGGAACTGCAAATAAATTTTGTGGCAATACAGCAGCAAATGCTAAAATCACACCTTTTATACCCATTTCTTGAACTAAGAATGCAACTGTAAAACCAATTATAAACCCCTTGAATACAACTGAGGCCAAAATAAACGGAATACCAACAACAATCAACCCAGAAAGACAAATAACCAGTATCAACCGTCCATTATTCCACAGCGCATTCCTCAAAGCAACAGTAGGTTGAACTTTATCTGGTTGTGTTAAAACAGTTAGGAATTCTTTAAGATAACCGAGTAATTCGCCTTTCAAAGTATATCCTAATGAATTAACTGCAATAGCCCCGGTCACAACACCTATAACAAATAATACCCCTAATAAAACAAAAATCCCTATATGATCTCGAATATATTCAATAATCGCTTCTTGAATTTTTCGCCTTTTCATATACATCCCCCTCTATATACTTCATTACATCATATGTTAATGAATAAAATTTAGAACATTTTTCCATGAAGCGACAAAAAAACCTCGGAAAATTATTTTCCGAGGTTTTCATTACTTTCTAATTTCTGTTGCTGCTGCTTTACTTTCTTCCCAAATTGCTTCTGTAATTCGTGTCTTAAGTTTTAAGAATTCCGGTGTATATAAAGATTTATGACTGCGCGGCCTTGAAATATCAACATGAAGTATTTCTTTAATCCTTCCCGGCAAACGACTCATAATATAAATATTATCAGCTAAAAGAATGGCTTCATCAATATCATGCGTTATAAAAACAACGGTTTTTTGCGATTCATTCCAAATCTCTAACAATAATTCTTGCATTACAACACGAGTTTGTGCATCTAACGCCCCGAAGGGCTCGTCCATTAACAGAATTTCCGGATCATTAGCCAAAGCACGTGCAATAGCGACCCTTTGTTTCATACCACCAGACAACTCTTTCGGATAAACATCTCCAAACTTAGATAATTGAACCAAATCTAAAAATTGCTTTGCACGCTCTTCTCGCTCTTGCTTGGTCATCTTCTTGATCTGCAAACCAAACTCAATATTCTTCTGAACAGAAAGCCAAGGAAAAAGCGTATAAGTCTGAAAAACCATACCACGCTCCGCCCCAGGTCCTTCGATGCGTTTTCCATCCATTAGAACTTCGCCGTCCGAAGCCGTATCCAAACCCGCAATAATATTAAGTAATGTGGACTTGCCGCAACCACTCGGTCCAACAATAACCGCAAATTCATTATCAGCCACTGTAAACGAAATGTCATCCAATGCTTTTAATTTTCTGTTTTTTTTGGTTTCAAAAACCTTGTTTACCTTCTTTATTTCAAGCTTTGCCAAACCTTACCCCTCCATCTTCTCACTCCATGGCAAATAGATTCGGTAAGCAATTTTAAATAAGTAATCACTTAAAAAACCTAAGGAACCGATCACTACCAAACCCATAAAAATTTTGCCCATTTCATTAAACCGTCCGGCGGTCATAATCATATGGCCTAACCCTCGATCCGCTGCAATCAATTCGGCTAAAACGACATAAGTCCATGCCCATCCTAACGTAATCCGTAAATTATCAAAAATACCAGGCAGGGTCGCTGGAATCAATACGCGCATAAACGTTTCCTTACCATTTGCTCCTAGAGTATATGCTGTTTTAAGCAGATCTTTTGATACATGAGCCGTAACATCCGCTACCATTAATACCAATTGAAAGAAAGTCCCAATAAAAACAACAGAAATTTTCTCTAATTCATCAATGCCAAAATAAACAAGTAATAATCCTAATAATGCACTTACAGGCAAGTAACGAACAAAATCAACAATCGGTTCAAAAACAGCCTCTGCAATCTTTAAACTTCCCATCAATATTCCTAAAGGAATAGCAATAGCAGCAGCAAGAACAAAACCAACCCCAACACGGAAAACACTTGCCCCCACATGGAAAGCCAGCGTTCCATCCTGAACCGCTTTTACCCCTGCCTGCCACACTTCAGTCGGTGACGGCAAATAAAAAGGATCCACAATTTTCCCATAGGTCAGTATACACCATATGGTAAATAAGGCTAACAATGATCCTACAGATACCATTAAATATGTTTTTCTTGGAATTGGCGTCATTAATTGGAAATATTTTTTCATCACAAATACCGGCCCTTCATTATTATGAAGAGCCGGGTTCCTCCTTCCCAGTATATCAAATCAGTTTATTATTTTCCAGCGTTTTCGACAAATTGCGGATTGATAAATTCATCTAGGTTAACTTCTTCATCCATTAAACCCCGTTCCAGCCAATATCCCTGTGCTTTTTCCAGCATCTTAAAAATTGAGATATCACTGTCTTTACTCATAAATTGTTTGTTTTCTTCTACCCCGTAGAACCGTACCCCTTTAGCCCCTTCAGTTACATCCGCCAGTTCATAACCAAAGCCATCGGCCATAATTTGATTACCTTCTTCTACATTATCTTTATAAAATGCAACTGCATCCATCCAAGCATTAACAACACCTTGGGCTAGTTCTGGATTTTCTTTAACAAGCTCATCCCGCATTAATACCACATCGACGATAACACCTGGCAATTCGTCACTATAAACCAGTACCTGACCGCCTTCACGTTCTTTCGCTTTTCCAAGCCAAGGTTCCCAAGTAATCGCCGCATCTACCTTTTCACTGATAAACGCTTTTCCAGCATCACCTGCACCCATATCTTTTATGGTTACATCCTCTTCTTTTAACCCATATTTATCTAGAATAGATAAGAAGAAATAGTAGCTGCTGGCATTTTTATTTAAAGCGATCGTTTTTCCTTTTAAGTCACTTACTTGTTTAATTTCCGGACTGACTACCAATCCATCAGCCCCATAAGAATCATCTAACCCCAAAATAAGATTCCCCGGCAATCCTTTTTGATAGTAGATAAGATCACGATCTGCTACATTAGCTAATGCATCTAGTTTACCAGATTTCATTAAAGTTGTATACTGCGTAGAATCTTCAATTGTCTTAATGTCAATATCAATACCATATTTTTCGAAAAAGCCTTTATCTTGAGCAATATACATTGGTCCATACCCAATCCAGGAATCAAACCCCAGCGTCACCTTGGTTAATTCATCACCAGCTGGTGCTGCTTGCTCATTACTGCTGCCACAACCACTCAATAGCATGGCACTAGCCATCACTAAAACTAATCCAACCACCATAATTTTTTGTAAGTAACTTAATTTTCTCATCATATCCCCCTCTTTCTTTTCTTGTCCTTCCTGTTGTTTATTATTTTAGCACTTTATCTAAGTAAAGTAAAGGGGTATTTTGAATTTTTTTTAAATTTATCTTTGAGTCTTTTATCTTTTAATTGTCAATTATGAATTGTCAATTGTGAATTATAAATGAGCAAACCCTCTCATCAAAATTAAACGCCCAACATATTCTGCTGCCAAAACATCTTCCAAAGAATTACCACTTGCAGCAACAATGGTAATATTAGCATCTTTCTCCGTTGCTGCCTGAATGGCTCGCTCCGCAGCACAACGCGCAGGCTCTTCTCCTTTTTTGCCCAACGTCCTCGCAATCGTTCCAGTAATGACAGCCGCTGCGCCTCCCTGCCAGGCTGCATCAAACGCAACACCACCTGTATCAGAAACCAATAGGACTACTTTTTCCTTTACGTCCAAAATTTTAGGCGTTTCTGCACCAATATTGGGTATAATACCCCCAAAGTCACTTCCGCTCTTTTTTACACCGTTATAAGCTTTCTGTGAAAATCTCAGTCTTTCTGCATCTGATCCAATACGAGGTTCAGCTACTAAAATAACTTCTGTTTGTTTTTCTAGGGCAAAGTTCCCTGCCATATAACCCATCTTTTCTGGATTCACCTCTACAGGAGCTCTGGTCATATCAGGACTCGCTCCAAAAACAGCTAAAGCACCTGCTTCCAGCAAAGCTTCAGCAGATGTAGACATACTGATTACATCCACGATCACTACCACATCTCCTCGACGCCCTGCCTCCGCAGCCCCGCTGGCATTTGTTGCAATCGTTACATTTCCCGGCATTTCATCCTTCCTCTCTTCAGACTTCAGCAATCTCTTCCTACCTGCTACCTGCTGTTTTTCCTACCTGCTATCTTGTCCCTTACCGCCAACAATCCCACAATGGTCTTCCCATCCCGGACTTCACCCTGTTGTACTTTTTCCATTAATCCTTCATAAGAAAACCATTTTGCTTCTACAAATTCATCTTCATCCGGATGAACATGTCCTTCAACTAAATCCTCACAAAAAAACATATGCATCCGTTCATTACTAAATCCGGGAGTTGTATAGAACGAAAAAATTTTCTCCCATTGATTCGCTTTATAGCCCGTTTCTTCTTCCAACTCTCGTTTTGCACAGACCAAAGGCTCTTCATTCTTATCCAGTTTCCCTGCCGGAATCTCCCAGAGCATTTCTTCTACCGGTTTACGATATTGACAAACCATTAACACCTCATTTTTATCATTCACAGCAACAACACCTACTGCTCCCGGGTGCTCTACTACTTCTCGAAATGAAATATGATCATCAGGCAGTTTCACCTTATCTTTTCTTAAAGTCAAAATATGTCCTTCGTATATGACTTCTGAAGATATTGTTTTTTCTGTTAAATCGCGCATACTCGTCACTTCCTTGTTTTATTTGTTTGATAGTCTATCTATATAAGTTGCATTAAAGTTTTTACATTTAGAATTGCCCCATCCTTCCTTCGCTTTTCCTGCAAACCTGCAATGTAAGTTCTTTATTGCATAACATACAAATTAAATAATTAGCTGTTAGCTTTTTCCCTTTATTTTTTTCGTTCAGCGACCAAATGAAGCGGTCGTTCCTCTTTCAGCGAACGAAGGGAGCGATCTTTCCTCGATCTTTTAATTATTTATCTTTCCCTACCTGCTACCTGCCACCTGCTTTCCCCTTTAATCTTCCTCAATCATGAATATTATGGAAGATAATACATAAAATATGACTATACTAAAGGGGGTTAACCATTTATGAAAACAATTACATTAAAAAATGGCATCTGTCTCGTTGGTAAAGGTAAAGATATTGTTAATGCGCTTGCCAATTTAGCTAAAGAGTACCCAACAATCGCAGAACTTATTCAATCCAGACTCCATTGATTTTTCACTAAGTGCGCCGCTACATTTCCTGCAGCACCCGCAGCTAAGAAAAACGCCCGATCCTCATCGACTGTTCTGCCCATTGTTTTGACTCTTACTTCATTTTGTTGTAAGAATTCCAGTGCATTTTCACCACTCTCGATTATGATTTGATGACGTTCTCCAATATGATGATTTAATAATTGTTTTTTAATAAAATGCATCTTCTCTTCTACTAGAACAGGAATCGGAACGATGGCTTCACGAAGCGCAATCCGTTCCAACACAGTCAGTGAATGGTGGCTAATTCCTTGATGCCGTTCTCGTACATCAGCAAAACTCATCCGAATAACGCTAATCGGTATCCCCCCTAAAATACTGACTGCATTAATGATTTCTCCCTGCTCAATCCCTGTAAATCCAAAGGTGGTTCCTGTCCCAACAATACCCGGCCCCATCGTAACCACTGCCACATCTGCATGAAGCACTTCTTTAGCAGCAATTAAGCCCGTGTAACAATTGATCGCCTCTAAATCGCCACCAAATGAATGTCCTACTGTAATCGTATGATCAATCCATCCCTTTTGTTTCAAACCTGAAACCATGTGACTAAGAGCCAAAGGAAGCGCTGCACCATCCGTCATTATGTAAGCAATAGAAATCTTTTCACCGCATTTCTGTCGTAAAGCAGCTACAATGGCCGGTAACATACTGTGCAATGTCCCTACAACAACTGGCATCCCACCCAAGCTTTCAAAATTTTTAACCATTTCATGATAGGGGCTATCCTGTTCTTCTACACTCATACACTTAACCTGACATGGAGAATATCGCATTTTCATGATATGCCCCTTTCCTATAGCCTCATGCCGGGGTTCATTTAAATTCGACATAACAAAATGATATCCTCCGGTTCCCAATTTTAAATCTACAGCTGTGGTATTTAAACTAACCTCATCTCCTATATCAACGCGACCTGTTAAGTCTGAATAATTAATTGCTTTTTCAGTTTGCCCATTAATATTAACTAAAACTTCTTGCATTCCCTCTCTTTGATTTTTGATTTCTACAATAACCCCACGTTCTATCTTAATCATTTGATAACCTCCACACAAAGATTTCCCTCTTTCTTATTCCATGTCGTCTAAAAAAGTCCTGCTCAATGTGTATAACTTCCTTCACAAGCAAGTCGTCTTTTCCCTGCCCTGCCAAAATTTTAATGATAGAAAAAACTTCCTTCATATCATGCCCTCTTAAAAAAAACATATGATACTAAAAGCAGGTAACAAACAGTAGGTAGCAGGTAGGAAAACATAAAATCACATACCACCTGTATTACTTAACTACTTATTACTAAATTTCTACCTTCAATTAAGGTTTATGAGAAAGAATAAAGAGTCAAAGATGCAAGGAATATTTTGTGTCAGAGAAAATAGTTGGTTCTATCAGCGAGTTCTATTGATGTAGTATGACGCAAAATAGACTAGCATACTCACTTATTATTTTTTTGGAATATGCCTAATACCAAAGGAGTGAAAATATGGACTTTAAAATGAAAAGTATTTTTAAGTATCCAGCCGTAGAATATATCCCTTTATATTTAACAACCATTCGTAAGCGATATGATTGGCGTTACCCTATTGAGGAAGAAATGATTATTGTTTATGAACAGCAGGAATACTTTATTAAAAAATTAGCTTCCTATAATATTAAACTACCAACAAATAAACTAACTGAAGACGATATCCTATTTGTAGGAACACTTAACTTTAACGTGAACGAAATTGCATACCGCGGCAATAAAATAACACTGTTAGGAGAAACCACAAAGAACATGTATCATCTCTTTACTCTCCCTAAAAAATATTTTTATAAAACGCTTCTTCATTTTGAGGCATATAATCAACAAGGAGAAAAAGCTGCAATATTTAATATAAATTTACATCAAAAAAGAGAATCCTTAGCTTAAACAGGATTCTCTTTTCTTATTCTTGGTACTCTACTTTATTATCTTTTCCAAAATAAACGTTCATTTACTCGCTTCGTTACGATATCGCCCGCTTTATAATACATATTGTGCAACCATCTCGTCGTCCTAATCATTCCACCCGCTTCCTTAATACCTATAACAATATCCGCTTTACTTTTTTGGGTAGCTACAACAAAAATATCAATATCAATATCTTCAAATAAACCATCTCTATCATAATTAAATCTAGTCTGTAAATCTTCAATTTTAGCAATTATTTTAATATCATGATCCTCAAGCACACCTTTTAATGAAATAAAGGTATTAAGAACCCTTCTAACTGATTTCCCATATAATTCATTATTCACTGTTAAAAAGACAAATCGTTGCTGTAACTCCCCTTCCCAAAACACACCATCGCTCACAACGGATATTCTTTGGGTTACAATCTTGGAATCATGATCTAGAATTTTTGTTACATATCGACCAATTGAAAATGACAGCTGTTTTTGAAGCAAAACCGTATTAAGTCCCTTAACTTCATTAACTAAAAACGTTTTTTTAAGAATTTCTTTTCCTTCATTAAATTGTTCCTGTTCTTCAAAAGCAGCAAGCAAAAAACAAAGCCTTTTTTCAAAACCAGTAACGGCAACATGGAATAAGAATTCTTCTGATAATATGTTTTCACATGTATTATATCGCCAGTTAAGTGCCAATAAGTTAAGATTAACTGTTACTTCAGATATTTCACTAAGATTTTTGATTTCTATTATTGTCTCAAAGGGAACATCTTCTATACTAGCATAGGGCCGTTCTTCATCTCGAATACTACAGATTTGCTGTTGGATGTTCCCCTTAATGATGACCTTATTTTTGACAGTTCGAGTAGAATAACCATTGATTTTTCCCTTGATACTTTTTATTTGCTTCATAGGAAGCGAAAGAGATATTTCTTTTTGAAATACAACATCCTTTTCACGAAATCCCTGAAAAAAATGAGTTAATACCAATACAGGTTTAACAAAAGGGGATAAACACGGAACTCCCATGACAACAGGATAATAATGATACTGAGAAACTTTCGCCTTAAATCTTAAACATATCTTAATTCTTAATTTTCCCAAATCCACAACATCATCTTTTACATTTAAAAAGTGTTTTTTAAATATTTGAATGACTTCCCCTTCAATAAATCCGTTCATATTAGGCGTAGTTCCAGGCATAACCATGAAATCTCGAAAGTAGATTTGAAAAGGTTGATAACATAGATTGTCATTTTTATTGAAATATGCAATATGACCTTCAAATTTTCCTTTGTAAATAATTTTATCTTGTTTTAAATAGGAATTAGTTTCCTTAATCGTTCCCTGTACCCTACTAATTTTTAAGGGATTATCTTTGAAAACAATATCTTTTTCTATGGTTAATACTTTAAAATTTTCTCCTATCATTTGTTCTAATAACAGCGTTTCTTTCTGAGAATGGTCCTGATGAACGTTCACTGCTAACGACATATCATTTGGAAGGGATTTAAGTTTCATACCATTATAAAACTCCTTTACCAAAACAAATTTTTAATATTGTTCCCTTAACCATCACCATAAACAATTGCTTCTCATATAATAAACTAAATTTCAAAAGTCAAAAAATCCTTAAAAGAAAAATTTGATTCACCAATTTTATTCCCCTTGCATATTATTGAAAAGGAGGTGTCAAAGCCAAGATGGCATCTTATTCATTCGCTACTGAACAAGGGCATAAATATTTTACTGAAAAACATATATTAAGTTTCCCGGAAAAAATATCTGAAATTATGAGTTATAAAATCAGTAATATTAAGTGGAAAAATATCATCAATGAAGAAAAAAATATTGTTCTATCAGGAACATATGATATTATCCTTTGCTATGCTGCAAACGATAAAAAAAAGCATCTTAAATATAAACTAACTCAGGAAACAAAAAAATTCGGTCAATGCATAACGATTCCCGTTATTCAAAACGTACCTGATGAAATTAATTATACAGATTTCAATATAGATACAAAACCAGTTGTCGCCTTTATTAAACCGCTTCAATGTATGAGTGCTGAAATAATTGCATCCAGTAATGATACTGAATATGAAATCGAACTAATCATTGAAGCAGAATTAGAAGCAAAAATACTTTATTCTGCTTATGAAAAAACAATAAATAAAATGTTGGGAAATGAAAGACCATTACAACAATTTGAACAAATGATGGGTTATTTCCGTCCCGGAGGCAACCGTCAACTAAACACACCCGGTATAAAAACTTCTACTGTTTTCTATTGCAATGGCAAAAGTTTTGCTGCACAAGCAGCAAACTCCAAATAAATTCCTGTATGGGAAAGGAGAGTGTAAGTAAAATTATGAAAGGGGGTAATCTCATGACCTGTTCAAAAGATTACAGATGTGATTACAAATGTATTAAAGTCCCTGTTGTTGTAGGTGTTGGCCAAACGCAATGTTTATTGGTGAACGAAATTGAGCTTGGCGCTACCGCACTAGATATTTTAGATGTCATAACCGACGTAAAAATTGATTCGCTCCACATTTGTAAAGGAAAAGTTATCTTTAATGCCACGCTACACAAGGAAATCATTTTTAAAGAAGATGAAACTCATGAAAACTGCAATATTACACGGGGTCCTGTACGCCATGTATCCGTGGATATCCCATTTGACGGCTTTGTGCTGGTAGATGGTGCATGTCCTGATGATGATGCTCAAGTAGAAGTAGCTGAAATTGATGACGACTGTGAATTTACGATGTTAATAGACGATAACGAAAAAGTACAGGAAAAAGCTATCGTTACCGTATGCATTAAAGTAACTAGAGAGCAACAAATTTCTGTTAAGGTTGACCCTTGCAACAATGCCTGCCAAGATTTTTTCTGCCCTGAGCCAGAAGATGACTGCGATAATGATTGCTAATTAGGTTATATTGCTAGTATAAGAGCGCTCTGCAGGCAATACGTTTCATAAGAAATAGGTAGCTGTTAAAGCTGCCTATTTCTATCTTTAATAAGAACTTCCACTTGCACCTGTTGTGTTAAATATACGTTGTTCTTGAGTATCAAACGCTCTAGAATTTCCCGTTTATCTCTTATTTCCCCTTTACAATAACTCACTTCCACTATCACTTCCCCCAAATGATCAACCTCAGCATCTAGAAAGGGAATATAATAATCAAAATTCATCTCTCTTTCGAAACTATACTCCGTAAAATCATTACCAATATAGAATACTTCTTGTTTCAAAGTACCTTCTACCAAAACATTATCTTTTACGATGGTTCCCTTATAATTGAGAATATTATTTTTTATTTCCTTAATCTGATAAATGTTAGGAATGCCCTGAGGTATTTCAAAAACGCTTTCAATAAAATAGGGCTCATTCGTTTCCCCTAAAACCTCTGATAAAACCACCCGGTCTTTCCCCTTATTTACAACCACTCGAGAATTTTTTACCTCCCCAATACGCACATTCACGTTAACACCTATATCTAACGCAAGGTGTTTTTGATCTACTATTTTGGGTTCTATAAATGAAATCTGCCCTTTTCCATGTGTAAGCAAATGATTTCCATCTACCAAACCGGGTACATCAATAGCTACTTCTACAGGGACCTCTTCTCTTAAAAAAAGACTTCGATTATTCTGACCTGTATAATAGATTTCTAAGCTGATATCGCCTTCAATAAACACTTGATCTTTCAACACATTAATTTCTTTAAGTATAAATTCCCCATTAATATTTTCAATTTCTTGTACCTGTTCTTCAAATTCAAAATGATATTTACTGATAACTTTTTTTTCCTGATCATGTAATAAGTTTAAAATTCGATACTTCTTTTCCCCTCCAACAGGCATCAATCCATCTCTTATCTCCGTTACTTGTATGAAAAATTCTACCCCATTTCTTATTTCCAACCATCGTTCCGATTTTAATTGATAATCCATATATCCCAGTGTAGCTGAAACCATTAAATCATATTCTGGTTTTGCATTTACAAATTCCATATTAAATCTAAAAGGCGTTTCCTGGAGCTTGTGATGAATGGTATGATCATCTCCAACATAGAAAATATGATGGACTAACCAGCCGCTGATAATAATTTGCTCTAGTAACATTTCTTTTTGTAGTTGTTTTATTTCTACAGAAATATCTCTAATCTTTTGAGCTGATTCTTCCAAATCTATTCTTGTTTCTACAATCTGTTGAATTGTATCCGTTCCTAACACGAGTGGTATTTCTACCCATATCTCATCATAAGCTTGCGTCGTATCTATTTTTTTTTTGCGGCTTTTATATGTAGATGGCAACCATTTTGAAAACATATTTTTCCGTTCCCTCCTCAAAATAGAATGCGGGACTACTTAATAAATCATATTCATCTCCATACAAAAAAATAACACAAAAAAAGAAAAACCCATTTTGGGTTTTTCGGCAGGTAGCAACCAGCAGTTAGCAGGTAGGAAAAGATTAGAAGACACTAAAGGCTAAGGATTAAAACCAAAGATCAAAAAGCCTTTTATATTTGTCATTTGCTTAAGCCTTTAGCCTTTAGCTTTCAGCCTTCAGCCAGTATCTTTTTCTAACTGCTAGCTCCTAACTGCTATCTTTTATTTTTTTCTTTCCACTCTTTTTATAATTCTATACAAATTCCTTTAAAACTTTACCTAACCGCTCAAGACCTTCCACAATTTTCTCTTCCAGCATACTAGAATAATTTAACCGGAATGTATTGTACGTCTTCCCATCCGGATAGAATGATTCCCCGGGTACAAACGCCACATCATACTCCAAGCTTTTAATTAATACATCCCTTGAATTAATATGAGGTGGTAATTCTACCCAAGTAAATAATCCACCCTGTGGATATGTAAATTTTACACCGTCAGGGAAATTCTCTTTCATGGTACTAATTGCTAAATCTCTTCGCTTTCTATAAACATCTTTAATTTTTTCTACATGCGCATCTAAATCATACATTTCTATAAATTTTGCTACTTCTCTTTGCCCTATGGTAGATGTTTGTAAATCAGCACTTTGTTTGACAAATATATACTTTTCTAAAATTTCCTGATTTGCTGCCACCCATGCAATTCTAAATCCTGGACAAAAAATCTTAGAAAAAGAACCTAAATATATCACTAATCCATTTTTATCCAAAGATTTTAATGAAGGCAATATTTCACCCTCAAATCGCAATTCACCATATGGATTATCTTCAATAACAGGTATTTCATACTTATTAATGACTTCCATAAATTTTTCCCGCCGCTCTAAGGACCATGATATCCCTGTAGGATTTTGAAAATCCGGAATTACATAGATCATCTTTACATGATCAGTCGCTGCTAAAATTTTCTCCAATTCATCTATTATCATCCCATTTTCATCTGTAGGTACCTCAATAAACCGCGGATTATAGGCTTTAAATGCGTTGATCGCGCCTAAATATGAAGGGCTTTCACACAATACAACATCTTCTTCATTTAGAAATACTTTCCCGGAAAAGTCTAACCCCTGCTGAGAACCACTGGTTATCAAAATTTCTTGAGCAGAAGCATTCGTTTGAAATATTCTATTCATTCTCGCAGCAATTGCTTCTCTCAAAGGGCCGAATCCTTCCGTGGTAGCATACTGCAAAGCACGTCTGCCATCTTCCTCCAGTACTTGAACGGCTACCTTTTTCATCTCTTCAACAGGAAATAGTTCAGGAGCTGGCAAACCGCCTGCAAATGAAATGACTTCCGATCTTTCTGTCAGTTTTAATATCTCACGTATTTCGGATGCTGCAAGATTTTCCATACGTTTAGCAAATTGAATACTCATCATAAATTCCTCCAAATATTAAATTTATCGTTTAGGTTTTTTCAACTTTTCTACAAACAAAATGCAAGTGTTTCTAGTAATCTCGTTGAGGGATAAGAAAAAAATAACTATGAAGCTATTTTTTTCTTATCCCTGAGCAATTGCAACTAGTAATTGCGTAATCTTTACCAGATCACCAATTTTAATATATTCTTCATTTGTATGCGCTTTTTCCATCCCCATTGAAAGATTAGCTGTAGGGATATTGTATTGATTGAATATATTGGCATCACTCCCTCCACCACTTGTCGCTAATATTGGATTAATATGGATTGAATGTGCACTTTCTACCGCATCTAAAATCACCGCTTCATGTGGTTCAATGGCAAAAGGTAAATATAAATTTTTAATATTAACTTTACACCAGGCTCCATTTTCTTGTGATGTTTTCTCTATGATATGAGTCATATGATTGGTTTGAGCACACAATTTTTCCTTATCGCAACTCCGTGCTTCACCAATGAGGTGAACCATATCGGGAATAATATTGGTTACTTTCCCACCTTCTATACGACCAATATTGGCCGTTGTCTCATCATCAATCCTTCCCAGTTCCATCTGGGCCAAGGCCTTACCTGCGATCTGAATCGCGTTAATTCCTTTTTCAGGTTCAAATCCCGCATGAGCTGCCTGCCCACAAATAACGGCTTCAATTCGGTTCCGTCCTGCTGCTTTATTGACAATGGTTCCAATATCCCCTCCGACGTCCAAAACATAACCATACTCTGATGTAATCAAACCCATGTCAAGGTTTTTTGCCCCATCCAACCCAGTTTCTTCACTAATTGTAAACACGATTTCCAATGGTCGATGGTTTATATTATTTTCCTGAAGAACTTGCAACATTTCCAATATCGCTGCAATTCCACCTTTATCATCCCCACCTAAAATATGCGTACCATCACTATAAATAATGTCCTCTTTAATACAAGGCTTCATACCAAAATTAGATTCAATGGTATCCATATGGGCACTAAAAAAAATGGTGTTTTTCTGTTCACTTTTCCCTATTTTTCTGCCAATAATATTGCCAGCACTGCCACCCATTTTCGAACCGCAATCATCTTCAAATACGTCACACCCCAATGAACGTAATTTTTCTTTTAAATACTTTGCAATGGCAGTTTCGCACTTGGATGGACTATCTATTTCTACTAAGTGCAAAAATTCCTTTATTAAGCGTTGTCGATTAATCACCCCTACACCTCCTCTTACAAACCTCTAAAGTATTTATTAGATAACAGTTAGAGAACAGCAGTTAGCAGTTGGGAAAAAAATACTAGCTGAAGGCTGAAAGATTTAAAAACGTTCTCGGTTCTCAGTTCTCAGACCCAAGAGCAAAGTATTAATTTTCTCACTTAGTGCTGAGAACTGAGAGCCGGGAACTGAGAACATTAGTTATTATTTAATTTTTAGCCTTAAGCCTTTAACTTTCTGCCCTTTATAGTCCTAACTACTAACTGCTAACTACTAACTCCTATCGACTCATGTTGCCAAAAAGCCGGGGATACCTTCCCCGGCTTAAAATCAACATTATTCATCCTCTTATACTAATTCAGAACCTTTCTTTAAGGCTTTTTCATTTAGTGGCAATAAATTTTGTCGATGAGCCGGTAACGTTTTCTTTAAAGCATCCATAACCCCTTCAAATGATACAGCTTTTGTTGCTGCCACAAAAGCACCCATCATGACCATATTGGTAATTTTCACTTCTCCAAGTTCAATTGCAATATCATTAGCAGGAATATTAATAATATTGATATCAGTTCGCTTAGATTTTATTGTAACTAAGGAAGTATTCACAATCAGCGTTCCACCTGTTTTTACTAATGGCTCGAACTTTTCCAAAGACGGATTATTAAATACTAAAGCAACTGAAGGATTCGTAACAATGGGGGAACCAATTTCTTCGTCCGAAATAATAACCGTACAGTTTGCTGTTCCTCCCCGCATTTCAGGCCCATAGGAAGGCAGCCAAGTTACATTTTTACCTTCGAGCATCCCTGTATAAGTTAATAATTTACCAGCCAGCATAATTCCCTGGCCTCCAAAACCAGCTAAGATAATTTCTTGAGCCATTTATTTCACCCCCTCAATTACTTTATATTCACCTAATGGATATCGTGGAATCATATTATCTTCCAACCATTTCAAAGATTCAACAGGCGTCATCCCCCAGTTAGTAGGACAAGTAGAAAGTAATTCGACTAAAGAGAAACCTAACCCGTCAACTTGTGCTTGGAAAGCCTTACGAATCGCAGATTTAGCTTTGACAATATTTTGAGGATCATGCAGTGATGCACGCGCGATATAAGCAGGACCATCCAAAGTTGAAAGCATTTCTGAAATACGGATGGGATAGCCACACGCCTCTGTATCACGACCATAAGGAGAGGTTGTTGTTTTTTGACCCGGCAACGTCGTAGGAGCCATTTGACCCCCTGTCATCCCATATATTGCATTGTTAATGAATATAACGGTGATCTTTTCCCCTCGGTTAGCAGCATGCACAATTTCTGCGGTCCCAATCGAAGCTAAGTCCCCATCTCCTTGATAAGAGAAAACAATAGAATCCGGATGAACCCGTTTTATCCCCGTTGCTACAGCAGGTGCACGTCCGTGAGCCGCTTCTTGCATATCAACATCAAAAAAATCATAACATAAAACGGAACATCCAACAGGTGCAATACCAATCGTCCGTTCTTGAATACCTAATTCATCTATCACTTCCGCTACTAAACGGTGTGCAATTCCATGGGTACATCCAGGACAATAACTAAAGGGTACATCTGTTAATGATTTTGGTCTTTCAAATACTTTTTTCATGCCTTTTCCCTCCTCTTTATCCTAAAATTTTTTCTACTTCTGCTACCATTTCCTCTGGAGAAGGCACCATTCCTCCTGTACGGCCATAGAAATAAACCGGCTTTTGACCGTTAACAGCTAACCGCACATCTTCTACCATTTGTCCAGTACTCATTTCTACCGTTAAAAATGCCTTTACTTTTTCGGCAGCAGCAGCAATTACCTTTTCGGGGAAAGGCCAAAGTGTAATCGGACGAATTAAACCGACTTTCATCCCCTTAGATTCCGCCCTTTTAATGGCCGTCTTAACAATTCTAGCTGTCGTACCATATGCAATGATTGCAACATCTGCATCTTCCATATTATAACTTTCAAATTTAACTTCATTTTTTTCTATTTCATTATAACGTTTTTTCAACTCGAAGTTATGTTCTTCACATTCTTCCGCTATTAAGAAGAGCGAATTAATGATATTCTGCTTACCGCGTCCTTTTTTCCCAGTTGTTGCCCAATCCTTTGGTGGTAATGCGATCGGCTTTCTTTCTTTAAATTCAACAGGTTCCATCATTTGCCCCAGCATCCCATCACCTAAAATCATAGTTGGCATCCGATATAAATCAGCTAAATCAAAGGCATCACCCATTAGGTCAACCATTTCTTGCACTGACGATGGTGCAAGAACAATCATGCGATAATCTCCATGACCGCCGCCTTTTGTTGCTTGGAAATAATCAGATTGAGCAGGTTGAATCCCACCAAGACCAGGACCGCCACGAACAATATTCACAATAACACAAGGTAGTTTTGCACCCGCAATATAAGAAATACCTTCCATTTTTAAACTGATTCCCGGACTGGAAGAAGACGTCATAACCCGTGCTCCAGCCCCTGCAGCACCATATACCATATTAATGGCTGCTACTTCACTCTCAGCCTGTAAAAAAACGCCGCCTTCTTTTGGAAGCCGTTTTGACATATATTCCGGTACTTCATTCTGCGGTGTAATGGGATAACCAAAGAAAAAACGGCATCCAGCTTTAATAGCCGCTTCACCCAGTGCTTCCGCACCTTTCATCAATATTTTTTCACCCATTATTTTTCCTCCTTTGTTGCTTCACGCAATATTTCAATAACGACATCGGGACATATGCGCGCACACTTCATACAGGTAATGCACTTATCCGGATCTGTAACTTCAGCTGTATAATAACCCCGTGAATTAATGCGTTCTGACATATGAACAATGTCCACAGGACAAACAGTCGTACAAAGCTGACAACCCTTACATCTATCTTCATTAAATACTGGTCTTCCTTTTGCCATATTGTTCGCCTCCTTCTAATAATCTGTCACTCACCTTATTTACAACTAACACCAAGGTGGTAACATATACAATTTGATTGGAAAAATAGGTATATCTTTATACAATTCAATTATTTCTTGAGATAATCCTTCTTCAACTGCTAAAAATTTTATATCTAAATGATTTTGCTGTGCCATTGTTAATACTTTCTGGTGCCCTTGAATGATATGATCTTTTTGTGTTTCAGCCCCCAAATTAGGATTGCTAATTAATGCATCAATATTTAAACGCGAAGATTGCTCTATCCCTTGCATCATTTCTACAAATCCGCCTTCATCACGAGTAAAGGGACGAAAAGCATTAACCACCATATACATTTCATACGAATGAGTAGATAAATAACCATGGAATCTTCCCAGTGCAACAGCACCTAGATCATCCCCTCCCACATCCATAATGACATGATAGGAGGCATCTTCTAACACACCCATAATCTCAGGAGATATAGCAGGAAGATCTGCCTGCGCTAAAGCACCGCGAGGCGCAACAACGCGAATTCCTTCTTTCTCCAATTCTTCTTTCATCTCCCGGGAACGGAAATAAGGATTAACAATATCTAAATCCACTAAAGCAATTTTCTTCCCCTCTTCGTTTAACTTACGCGCTAAATTGATAGCAATCTCAGTTTTACCACTGCCAAAATTACCCGTTATGATTATAATGCGCGATTTAAATTCCACTGTAACACCACCTTCTTGCCTACGGCAAAATGGAAAATTAAAAATATAAAATTTAAAATTATAAAAACCCAAGGCGTAAAGCTTAATACTACTAACAAAAAGATTTTGCATTTAAGCTTATCTTTTGAATTTTTAATCCTTTTAATTTTTAATCCTTTTAATTATCAATTGTGAATTATGAATTGTGAATTGTCTTTTACTCTTTTTCCATTACAGTTGCCAATGCAATGGAAAGTAATTTTGTACGAGCTGTATCTGCTCTCGAAGTTAATATAACAGGCGCTTTGGCTCCCAACAGCACCCCGGCAATATCTAAGCCAGCAAAATAGACTAAAGATTTATAAAGGACATTTCCCACTTCAATATCCGGAGCCAATAAAATATCAGCAACACCTGCAACAGCACTTTTAATACCTTTATCGTTGGCAGCTTCTAAAGAAATTGCATTATCCAATGCCAAAGGGCCATCAATGATCGCATTTTTGATTTGCCCACGATCAGCCATTTTTGCTAGTACGGCTGCATCCATCGTAGCTGGCATATCCGGATTAACTTTTTCTATGGCCGCCAGCGCTGCCACTTTGGGCTTTTCAATCCCTAAAGCAGCTGTAACTTCCATTGCATTTTTAATAATCTCTACTTTTTGCATTAAATCAGGCGCAATATTCATTGCTGGATCTGTTAAAACAACAAGCCCTTCTCGTCCCGGTATTTTAGCTACTGCTGCATGGCTTAAAAGTTTACCCTTACGCAACCCTTTTTCTTTATCAAGAACAGCACGCAATATACCTGCCGTACCCAATAACCCTTTCATCACAGCGCCTGCTTTACCAGAGCTGACTAACTCTACTGCTTTTTTAGCTGCCAACTTTTCATTCGGTTCATGAATCACCTCATAATCACTGAGATCCATCGCTAAGTCTTTTGCAATAGAAGTAATCTTATCCTCATCTCCTACTAAAACCGCATCAGCAATACCTGCTTCTTTAGCCGCTTTAATAGCAGCTAAAACATCATCATCTTGAGCGACAGCTACGGCGATCTTCTTTGCTTCTTTTTGTTTGGCACGTTCTAATAGTTCATCTAAATCTTTTATCACTACTTTCACCTCACTGTTTATATATCTTTGCTTCTTCCTCGCCTCGTAGTACCCTGAGTGCCCCTTCAGTGAGTGCTAACAACTCATCTTCACCTGGATAAACCTTAACCGGAGCGATAAATTCAACCCGTTCTTTAATCCAATCTGTAAGTTGTTCATCATATGCCATGCCCGCAGTAAGAATAACAGCATCTACATCTCCCTTTAATACAGCAGAGCAAGACGCGATTTCTTTACTAATCTGATACGCCATCCCTTCAAATACCAATCCTGCTTGTTGATCACCATTAGCTATTCGTCGTTTCACTTCCCGAATATCGTTGGTATCAATATAACCAACCATTCCGCCTTTACCATTTATTTTTTTCTTTACTTCTTTATAAGTATACTTTCCAGAAAAACACATCTTAACTAAATCACCTACCGGAACCCCCCCTGAGCGTTCAGTAGAATAAGGCCCTTCACCATCCAGACCATTATTAACATCTATAATTCTTCCCTTTTGATGTACCCCAACGGTTATGCCCGTCCCCAAATGAGCTACTATAAAATTCATTTCATCATATCTTTTTCCCATATCCCTGGCAGCTCGTCTACCCATTGCCCGCTGATTTAACGCATGATATTTGGGTTGTCTCTGTATTTCAGGTATACCTGAAATGCGTGCCAAATCATCCAACTCATCAACAACAACAGGATCCACAATAAAAGCAGAAACACCCATTCGTTTAGCGATATCTTCAGCAAGAATAGCACCTAGGTTACAAACATGCTCCCCTAAATAACCAATCCGCAAATGCTCAAGCATTGCCTCATTGACAAGATATGTGCCCCCTTCCATGGGCTTTACTAATCCCCCTCTTCCCACTACCGCATCCAGGGTATTAAGCGCAATACCTCTCTTTTCTAACGTATCCAAAATCATTTTCTCACGAAAATCATATTGTTCCAGAAAATGTTCATATTCACTGAGCTCGACCGCTGAATGACGCAAAACTTCTCGAAAAAGAATATGTTCCCCATCAAATACAGCAATTTTGGTCGATGTTCCTCCCGGATTAATGGCTAAAACTCGAAAATCTTTTCCCATGGTTGATCCTCCTATAATATTTTCAGTATAACCAAATCATAAAATTTCATTAAAAAGCATAAAAAAACTCACCCACTGCTGATGCAGGGGCGAGAAATTATTAACGCTTCTCACGGTACCACCCTTTTTTGCTGCAGTCTCACAAAAGCAGCCTCAATAGGTATAACACTTCATACCTAACACGATAACGGGTTTACACCGCCAGAACCTACTCACGAAAATGTATCAGCTCTGTACTCAGGGAGGAGAAGATAACATCTCGTGTACTGGTTCACAGCCATCCCAGCTCTCTGTAACACTTTATAATGCATCCTTTTCCCTTCATTGCTTTGAAGATATGTATTTAACAGTTAGTATACCCAAACCACCATTCATTTGTCAAGTAATAAATCCCTTTTTTATCATTTTCTTCTTCCTATTTGATCAATCTTATTTAAGAATTTATTGTTAGCAATCATCTCACTTAAAGAATACAATTCAGTGAAAATATGAAAGACAATCAGCAAGATCAGAAAGATAAACCGAAGCCATGGTGAAAACGTCCAAATAATCCCTATACCCATAGAAATCCCCAAAACATTTGATCCTACATCCCCCATCATCGCTCGTGCACGTAAATCAAATGGAAAGCAAACTAAAACACTGCCAACTATAGGTGCTAAAAACAAAAGTTCCGCACGTCCCAATCCTACCAAAAAAATCATAGCCATGCTTAAAATATAAAACTTCATTGCTCTTCCGGGCCTTAAATCTAAAAGATTGAGTGCATTGGTGCTTAATGCTAATATCAATGCATTCATAACCCAAATCATTATACAATCCGAGTAGAAAGAACTAAAAAACAAAGCGATAAACCCACCCATTAAGGCTTTTAATGCACCTGTCGTTAGCTTTCTTTCTCTTAAGAGCATAACAAAATGACCTTTCAATCCACTAGCCGCCCGAGTTCCCAACAAATCGTCAATCAACCCTAATAAACCCATAGTGATAACAGCTATCATAAGTAATAGTCCTGCCTTACTATCAATAGGAATAACACGTCCGTGCCACGATGGATAACGCCCATACCATAAAAACATCTCTTTTAAAAGCAAAATCAACCCATTGGCAGCAGTACTGCCTAAAACGAAAACAATCCCCATACAAAGGGGAATTTGTTCGCCACAATAATTTGAACGTATCAGACCGCTATCCTGTAACATATGGAGAATAAAAAAAAGTAAAACCAAAGTGAACACTGCTCCCATACTAAAAGTCAGCCACAGCATACCCTCACCTCTTTACAGCTTTTTGGAATAAAATACGGGCAACATGAATAAACTGTTTCCCTCGATGCAAAAATCCTTTTAAATCTCTTCCTGTTTCTGCATGCGTCATCGGTAATTCCACTTCTTGAATACGAAACCCATTTCGAGCAACATCAATCGTCAGGCCTACTTCCACACCATAACCCGAAGCAAACTCACCGATATATTCCACCACTTCTCTTGTCATCGCTCTTTGCCCCGATAATGGTGCCTCTACTGTTAAACTTGTGAAATGATAGATTCCCCTACGCGCTAAACCTTTTACTAACCCAAAACCGCCCTTTTTCTGTGGTTTTGGAAATTTAGCAATTGTCATATCTGCCTTCCCTGCTAAGATCGGCAGCATGAGCTGCCGCGCATAGGATGCTGTTTTTCCCAAATCACCATCTAATAGAACAATGATTTCCCCTTTGGCACGTTTCAAACCCGTATTAAGCGCCCCGCCTTTTCCTTGATTAAATGGTAAAGAAATCAATTCGGCGCCACTCTCTTTTGCCGACTGTCCTGTCCGATCACAAGAAGCATCATCAATCACAATCAGTTCTGTCACCTCAGGAATAGATAATATGGCTTCTACTGTATCTTTAATATGTGCTTCTTCATTATACGCAGGTACAATGACTGAAATGATCTTATCTTGCATCACAATTATCTTCCCTTCCATCACAACTTATTGAATATATTTAAAAATAAAGTACCTGCAACACCTCAAATTTCAACCAGACTTTATTGTAAATCCTCAAATCATCAAGTAATACCCTACCTCCTACCTGCTAAGAGCTACCTGCTGCATCCTGCAATTGCAGGATGCAACTACCATTTCAATTCGGGTATCAATTTTTCCGCTGTTTTCTTATTTCCAAAATGACCTTCTTCCCCTTGCAATGTCAATATCAAAGCCAGTTGCCCGGGGATTGTATCAAGATGATCAATTGTCGTCATATTTTCTTTTTGATAACTTCTCATGTAAGAATAGCGATCTGTAGAAAATTCTGCACCAATAACTCTTATATCCTTTTCTTTTAGCGTACGAATAAGAGGTAAATCTATACGTGCAATCTTTTCATCATCTTCCTTTTCACTGCCACCCATCACAACAACCGTTTCAGGCGGTTTTGAAAAATCGCCTTCAATTTTTATTAAATCTAAATCTTTCAATAACATAAGCAAATCCATATTTTCCGTAGTAATAATAGCATTCCCTATTTTACGACTTATTACCTGTGATAAAGATTCATTTTCTCCTAGTTCTTGTCCTAACACTGCCAATATTTGTTCCTGGTTCAATTCATTTACATCTGCAATCTTAGGAGAAATTGCAACCCGAGATCGAATATCACCGCCAGCAGATTTAATTAGGTCTTTTATTTCTTTTGTCATAAAATTATTGCCTGTTTCAACAACAACTATACTTCTTCCTACTAATCGACCAGGTACTAACGCAGGTAATAGTTCTTCTTCAAAACTTTCACTTTGCTGAATTTCTTCAGATAAGACTTTAATCTCTTCATTCTTTTTAGCATTATCTTTCCTTAAATGAGCAAAATCCTGTTCTAATACTGTAATAATTTGTTGTTGACGTTCAGCCATACCATCGTTACCAATAATACTCGTTCCAACTAATATACCTATACCCAATGCTAAAAAAACGGCTACTAAAGAAGCAATATGATATTTAATATCAATAATCATTTTATCCTCCTAAACTCCAAAAATAATCCTCATTTTCATCCATAAAAGCGTTAAATATTGTTTGGCTATGGGAGACGTAGACAAAAGAATCATCAAAGGAATCGTTGCTGCCATTCCGATGAGTATGACATATTTGAATTTCATACGTGTTCGGTACAAACGGCTCACACCTTTGGCATCGACCAAAATAGCACCTACCTTCAAACGCACCAAAAAAGTACTGGACATCCCTTTACGCCCTTTTTCCAAAAAATCAATCATATTAGAATGTGTGCCTACGGCTACAATTAAATCGGCTCCCTCTTCAAAAGCTAATAACATAGCAATATCCTCACTGGTCCCAGGAGCTGGAAATACTTTAGCCTCTAATCCCAATTCTTCCACCCGCTGTAATCCAGGCGCCTTTCCATTAGGATAAGCATGTACAATAATTTCTGCACCGCTCGCTAACGTTTTATCAGAAATACTGTCCATATCGCCTACAACCATATCAGGTTGATACCCAAATTCTACCAAGGCATCCGCTCCACCATCAACGCCAATTAATATTGGTTTTACGTCTCTTATATAAGAACGAATGGTGTGCAAATCTTCCCGATAATTCTTTCCTCTAACAACAACTAACACCTGTTTTCCCTTGAAATGCGTATTTGTCTGAGGCATATCTAATTTTCCAAGGATGATATCTTTCTCACGCTTGGCATAATCCAGGGTGTTTTGTACAAACTTTTCCAATTGCCCTTCTAAGTTTCCTTTAGCCTCTGCCATTTTCTCATCAATATCTTCCGATGTCAACATATGTCCTTTAACAATTAGTTCATCATTGCAGTAAATCTTCTCTTCAATAATTGTAATAGGGTCGCCTTCTTTGAACTGTTTTATTATAACGTCATCCGTAGTAACATCAATAATAGATATACCCGCATTCATTAAAATCTGAGGGCCTGGATTAGGATACACCCCACTCATAGATTTATCGGCATTAATAACAACCTTAATACCCGTTTGTATAAGGGATTCCGCTGCAACCGCATCAATATCTCGATGAGATATAATCGCAATATCCCCTGGCTGTAATCGTTTCACTAGATCCTTAGTTTTTGCATCAATTTTAGCAATACCTTTTATCACATCCGGCATATCTAAACTCCTTTTTGATAATTCATTTACACTTAATTTTACAATACTTTTACAATATTTACAAACATTTATCTTCTTTAGATTTTTTAACTATATGATTTGCAATAAATGTTTTTCATTCTTTTGGCTTTCGTCTAATCTTTTTATCTTTTCCTTTAAGCTGCTAGCTAATAACCAATACCTAAACTTCAGCCTTTATATTTGAGTCAAACCATCTAATTTGTAGTATTTTTATTACAAGCTATATACTAACATATTATATCCATAAAACAACAAAAAGAAAACAAAAAACCACCCAAAGAATTTGGGTGGCCTTTTAAGACAAATATATCTTTAATAAACTCTAAATAAATTTTCCTATACGGCTAATTATTTAGTTTCAGCGTAAGCTTGCTCAACAGCAACTTTTAAGATATCGAATGCTTTATCACAATCAGCTTCAGTAACAATCAATGGAGGTACCATACGAATGATGGAAGTTCCAATAGCAGTTGTTAATAATTTGTTAGCAATAGCAATACCTTTAATTTTAGCAGCGCCTGGGAAATCAAATTCTGCACCCACTAATAAACCTTTACCTCTAACTTCTTTGATATGAGGTAATGTTGCTAATTTATCTCTGAAGTACGCACCAACTTTTTCTGCATTTGCAGGAAGTTTGCGGTCAATAATTTCTTGACATTGAGCTAATGCAGCAGCACAACACATGATGCTTCCACCGTAAGTTGTACCATGAGCACCAGGTCCGAATGCAGCAGCTTTATCATCATTTGCCATTAAACCACCGAATGGTACACCACCGCCAGTACCTTTAGCGAAAGTCATAATGTCTGGCGCTATGCCAAGACCTTGCCAGCACCAGAAAGTACCTGTACGACCAGCACCTGTTTGTACTTCGTCAAAGATTAATGCTAAATCATGTTTGTCAGCTAAGTCTCTTAAACCTTGGATGAATTCCTGAGTACCAGGTTTAACACCGCCTTCACCTTGTACAGGTTCAACCATTAAGAATGCAGTATTTTCATCAATTGCATCTTCCCAAGCTTTTAAGTTGTTGTATTCAACATATTTGAATCCTTCTAACATTGGTTTGAAACCAACTTGGATAACGCTTTCTGGTTGACCAGTAGCGGAAGCAGCACCATAAGTACGGCCATGG
>DAOUPZ010000030.1 GCA_030625885.1 Clostridia bacterium | reverse complement strand
GATAAAGGTATATACACTTTATCGGGTATGACTGCTGCTACTGTTTCTTTGTGCTCCGTTGGCGCTTTGTGATGTGGTGGGTGAACCCCACCACGGAAAGTAACGTTACTCATTTGTGTTTCACCCCTTTTTTAATTTTTTTAATAACTTATTGAATAAAATAGGCAAATATGGAAAAACTAATAATGATTATTCAACAAGTTATTAATATATAAATAGTGTTATAAATTAAAGGTAGACGCCATAACAAATAAGCAATATAATTTTTTAAAAATTCAGAAATTATATCGCTTACCTTGACCCATAAGGGTTCACAAATATTATAAATTAAGATAATGGCGATGTCAATCTAATGGTAAATGTGGGAATTGTTTTAAAAAAATAAATGGTACAACTTTTGCAGCAAACCGGCCTATCTATTATTGCTTTGAAAGTTTATATTTTTCCCTGTTACAAAAAAAGACGGGATAGTATCCCGTCTAAAGCCAAATACATTAATATTATTCTTCGATGATAGCGTCTGTAGGACATACATCTTTACAAGCACCACAATCAATACATGCATCTGCATCAATAACATATTTGTCACCTTCAGAGATTGCATCAACTGGACATTCAGAAATACAAGCACCACATGCTATACATTCATCAGTAATTTTATGAGTCATCTTTTTTCACCTCCTTAAATAATATCATTATAGCTATTATATATCACAAATATTCAACAAATAAATACTTATTCCTCTTTTTTAAAAAAAAAAATTATTAGATACAAAGCGTATCCGGTAAGAACATCTTACCGGATACGTTTTTATGCTATTAGTCTTTCTTTTCGTAAGGATATTTACTGCGAGCCGTGTAATGTGTATGCAACAAATGATGAGATTTGTGTCCCAATGGTTTTTCTAAGAATGTATCATAGAGTTCCTTAATTGCAGGATTTTCATGGGACTTACGTATTGGCAAACTCGCATCTTCTTCATAGATTGCCGCAATTCGTGCTTCGCGAATCGCATTCGTTGTAGGAATGGGTTGACCACCGCCACCAATACATCCACCAGGACAAGCCATGACTTCAATGAAATGATAGTCAGCTTCCCCAGCACGAATCTTATCAAGTAATTTACGTGCATTTCCTGTTGTATGAGCAATAGCAACCTTAACATCCAGATCACCTACTTTAACAGTCGCTTCTTTGATACCTTCCATACCACGAACCATTGTAAAGTTAATATCCTGCAATGTTTCACCGGTAACCACTTCATAAACGGTTCTCAATGCAGCTTCCATAACCCCGCCAGTCGCACCAAAAATAACAGCAGCACCAGTATAAAGACCCATTGGCGCATCAAATTCTTCCGGTTCAATATTAGCAACATCAATACCTGCTTCTTTGATCATTCTTGCCAATTCCCGAGAAGTAATGACAACATCTACATCTTGATAGCCGCTATCAGCCATTTCAGGACGTTGACATTCATATTTTTTCGCTGTACAAGGCATGAATGATACAGAATAGATACTAGCCGGTTCAATACCTGCTTTTTCTGGATAATAAGTTTTTACCAAAGCACCAAACATTTGTTGTGGTGATTTACAGGTCGATAAATGATCTAGCAAGTCTGGATAGAAATGCTCAATGAATTTAATCCATCCTGGACTACAGGAAGTGATCATTGGTAACGTACCACCATTTTGTAGTCTTTGTAATAATTCGTTACCTTCTTCCATAATTGTCAAGTCAGCGGAAAAATTAGTATGGAATACTTTGTCAAAACCAATTTGACGCAATGCGGCAACAATCTTACCCATGTCTAATTCACCGGGAGCCATACCAAATTCTTCGCCTAGACCTGCACGAACAGCAGGCGCCATTTGGCAAACAACATGTTTATTGGGGTCAGCAATCGCACTCCAAACATTTTCCGTATCGTCTTTTTCAAAAATTGCACCTACTGGACAAGCATGAATACATTGTCCACAGGCAATACAAGCTACCTCGTTTAAACTCTTATTCATAACAGGGGCTACAACCGTTTTATAGCCTCTTTGATTTTTAGAATAAACAGTAGCTGTTTGTACTTGTTCACAAACTTCAATACACCGACCACAAACAATACATTTATTAGGATCGCGATGAATAGCAGGACTGAAATCATCGATTGGAAGCCCCTTATTAACAATCTCAAAGCGATTACTACGGATATTATATTCTTCCGCAAGCCGTTGCAATTCGCAATTTTGATTACGAATACAATTCAAACAATCTTGTGGATGATGAGCAAGAATCAATTCTAACACAACGCGTCTGGCTTCTCTAACAGCCGGAGTTGTGGTTTTAACAACCATTCCATCAAAAACAGGTTGGGAACAAGCAGCTTGCAAAAGCCTTGCACCTTCAACTTCTACCACACAAACACGGCAGGCCGCTTTGATGGATTGGTCAGGATGATAGCAAAGTGTAGGAATATTAATACCCACAATCTTAGCAGCTTCTAATATTGTAGCGCCTTCGGGTGCTTTCACTTTACGACCATCTATCGTTAGTGTAACCATTCCCATCTTGTGTTCACTCCTTTTTGCTTTTTTTTCAAAACGAGATGTTTCTTGTGTTGTTGCCACTTCTTCTTTAACAGGCTTTTCGTGAACCTGAACATTTATTTCATTTGTTTTTTCTTTTTTACCAAAGAGCATTTCAAATATGGACATATTTAGCACACCCGTTCTGGTCTACAATCTCTTTTGATAATCAGCGGCAAAATATCTTACAGTTGTTTGGAATGGTGTTGGAGCTGCTTGACCTAAACCACAAAGCGCAGTCTTATTCATCACGCGCGCTAATGTTTCCATTGTGGCTAAATCGTTTGCATTCGCTTCACCATTAGCAATTTTGCACATACCTTTAAAAAGACGGAAAGTCCCTTCACGACAAGGTGTACACTTACCACAGGATTCATGTTCAAAGAATTTCATCATACATTTAACAACATCAACCATATCACGGGTTTCATCCATAACAAATACGGCACCTGTACCCAATGTCATACCAATATTAGACATCGCATCAAAATCAATCGGTGTATCTAACAATTCTTCAGGAATAATCCCACCCGAATTACCACCAACTTGTACAGCTTTGAAACGCTTCCCATCAACAATACCGCCACCAAAGTCAAAGATAATTTCTCTTAATGTAACGTCAGTTGGAACTTCTACGAAAGTTTTGTTTACAACATCCCCACTTAGTGTAAATACTTTCGTTCCAGGATAATTACCAGCGCCAATACCTGCAAACCAGTCAGCGCCATTTTCAATAATCGCCGGAATATTAGCATATGTTTCAACATTATTAACAATGGTTGGTTTTCCCCATAATCCCGCTACACCAGGATAGGGTGGTTTATACCGAGGCTCACCACGATGGCCTTCAATCGATTCAATTAATGCTGTTTCTTCACCACATACGTATGCAAATGCACCCGAACGAACTTCTAAATCAAAGTCGCCAAGAATACCTTTTGCTTTAGCGTCAGCAATTGCTTGCCTTAAAGCTTTTTGAGAATTAGGATATTCACCACGGCAATAAATATATCCTTTTGTTGCGCCTATAGCATGGCCGGCAATCGCCATGCCCTCGATTAATTGATGTGGTACCCCTTCCATAACCAATCGATCTTTATACGTTCCAGGTTCACCTTCATCAGCATTACAAACAACATATTTTTGATCAGCATCCGTAATTTTCGCTGTAAAACTCCATTTTAACCCCGTTGGGAAACCAGCACCACCACGGCCTCTTATATTAGACTTCTTTACTTCTTCAACAACATCCATGGGTTGCATCGCTTTTGCTTTTTTTAGTGCATCATATCCGCCTTTATTCACATAGTCTTCAGTAGAGGTGGGATTAACTAGTCCGTAGTGTCTTAGGACAATGCGTTTTTCTTTGTTGAAGCCCATAAAAATTTACCCTCCTTCCAATAATGGTAATACAGTGTAATATCATCAGTATTAGGACAAATTACTGTTACAATTATCTAAATTTACTTAATAATTCAGGTACTTTTTCAGGTGTCAATTTTGTATAAGGCACCTCATTAATTGTAATAGTTGGACTTTCATTGCAACATCCAACACATTCCGTTAACTCCAATGTAAATCTACCATCAGCAGTGGTTTCACCTGCTTTGATGCCTAAATTACTTTCAATAGCTGCTAAAACTAAAGCAGCACCAGCATTATGGCAAGGCGCGCTTTCACAAACGCGGATCAAGTTAGAGCCTCTCTCGCCAACTTTAAATTTAGCATAGAAAGTAGCAACACCATATACTTTTGCTACCGGCACATCAAAAGCTTCTGCTAATTTGGACAAAGCTGATTCAGGAATACAGCGGTATTCATTGTCAATGGCATGCAATGCTTCAATTAAACCACCCTCTACATCCCTATACTGGCTGATAATTGCATCCAATGTCATCTTTTTCACCTCCTTTTTTTAAAAGTAAGATAAAAATTTATGATAAATGCTATGCAAAAAAACCATTAACTTTCTAGTTGTTTACAAATATTTCTTTTAATTCTTCATATTTACAAAATTATGTCCATAAATCAAAAAAGTATTCATACAAATAGAAACTAAAATAAAAAGTATCTTCTTTTCAAAAGTAAATATATCCGTTTTCGCATATATACCATCATTTTACATACCGTTATTTTTCAAAATAGATTAGATCAGCAAATTCGCAATATTCCAAATATTCAATTAATAGAAAGTTCACAATATTCAATTAACATAGTGTATATTTCTTTTTCTGTTATATTTTTGAAATTACCCCTTAAAACCAAAAAAAGCATTCATATAAATGGATACTTAAATACAACAATAAGCATCTCCTTTCCACTATGGGAGGCATCCCCGTTTTCAGGTATACCCTATCGGTTTATTTACCATATTTACCCAAAATAACTTTAGGGAAATAAACTCGGAGTATTAAATTTTCAAGTAACCCAGTTACGCTCTTTAATATATAAGATTCTACGTTTATTATAAGATTCCTGCTTAAAAAATTAAATTGTTCACAAAATTTCTTATAAAATAACGCAATCTGATAATCTATTTTAATAGATTATCAGATTGCGTTTAGAATTAATTCACGTTTAAAACTTTGATTCTCTCTCCAATGACTTTTACTTCATCATTCTGCTCCGAAGTATGACCTGCAATTAGAAGAACAGCGCCTTCTTTTAACCGCTCCCTGTAATAGGAATAAACACGCGGGAAAACAATCACTTCTACAGAATCCACAAAATCTTCAATGGTCATAAAGGCCATTGTTTTCCCTTTCTTGGTCATAATTTCTTTAATAGAAGCAATCATACCGCCGATGATCGTCATCACGTCGTTCTGTAAATTTTTCACTTCTAAAGTCGTTACTCTCACATTTTCATGTAAAATTTGACGGTACGGATCAAGGGGGTTTCCGCTAATGTAAAGCCCCATAAGTTCTTTCTCCATTTCTAAAATTTCCCTGAATGAAAATTCCCTAACAACCCCTTTAGGCCGAGAAGATGAATCTATATCAGGCACTTCTTCTTCCATGATATCAAATAAAGAAACCTGTCCCGAACGCAATTCCTGTTGTTTTTTCTCAGCTAAAGCAAAAGCATATTCCATTTCTGATAGGAGATACGAACGAGAAGTATGAACAGATTCAAAAGCCCCTGCACGAATAAGACTTTCCACAGTACGGGTATTGACCAACCTTGAATCTACTCTCTGACAAAATGTTTCCAAAGATATAAATTTTCCCTCTTTATGGCGAGCAACAATCATTTCTTCCACTGCATTTTTCCCCACGTTCTTAATTGCAGCTAACCCAAAACGAATACTTTCCGCTGCTACCGTAAAATTAATTAAGCTTTCATTAATATCAGGGGGCAAAATAGCAATCCCCATCTGGCGGCATTCTTCAACATAAAACGCAACTTTTTCTGTATGATCCATAACGCTAGTCAGTAAGGAAGCCATATATTCAAGTGGGTAATGCGCTTTCAAATAAGCCGTTTGGTACGATACCATCGCATAAGCACATGAATGAGATTTATTAAAACCGTAACCCGCAAAATGCGCCATTAAATCAAATACATGCCCCGCCAAATCTTTGGAAACATTTCTCGCTTGAGCGCCCTCAATAAATTTTTGTCTCAACCCGGCAATCACTTCTGGCTTTTTCTTTCCCATAGCCCGTCGAAGCAAATCGGCTTGTCCTAGCGTAAAACCCGCAAGAACACTGGCAATCCGCATCACTTGCTCTTGATACAAAATCACACCGAAGGTATCCTGCAAAACAGGCTTAAGAGAAGGATGTAAATATTCGATTTCTTTCTCACCGTTTTTCCCTTTAATAAAATCGTCTACCATACCGCTTCCCAAAGGGCCTGGACGATACAAAGCTAAAAGTGCTGTTAAATGTTCCAGATTAGAGGGTTTTAAATCTCTAATTAACTTACGCATTCCATCACTTTCTAATTGAAAGACCCCAATCGTATTTCCCTGTGAAAGCATTTCATACGTCTTAGCATCATCTAAAGAAATATCATAAATATCCACCGTTCGCCAATGCGTCTTGGCAATTATTTTCAAGGCATTATGAATAACCGTTAAGGTTCTAAGCCCTAAAAAGTCCATCTTAAGTAACCCTAATTCCTCTAATTTATCCATTGTAAATTGCGTAATGACTGAACCATCCGGCGTTTTTTGAAGGGGGACATAATTTACAATGTTTTCCTTGGCAATCAAGACACCCGCTGCATGAATAGAAGCATGACGGGGCATACCTTCTACAGATTTAGCTAGGTCAATCAACTTTTTTACATCCGGATGTTTCTCATATTTATTTCGCAATTCTATGCTCGTTTGCAAGGCTTTATCCAGTGTAATCCCTAACTCCCCAGGTATCAACTTAGCAATCTGATCAACCTGAACATAGGGCATATCTAAGGCTCTTCCTATATCTCTAATCGCCCCCCTGGCAGCCATGGTTCCAAACGTGATGATTTGGGCGACATTTTCTTGCCCATACTTCTCTGTTACATATTGAATGACTTCATCCCGGCGATCATAACAAAAATCCACATCAATATCAGGCATCGTCACCCGATCAGGATTCAAAAACCTTTCAAAAAGCAAATGATATTTCATAGGATCGATATCTGTTATTCTTAACGCATAGGCTGCCAAACTCCCCGCCGCTGATCCTCGTCCGGGACCTACAGGGATATTCTGGCTACGTGCAAACGCAATGAAATCCCAAACAATGAGGAAGTATGAAGCATATCCCATTTTTTCAATAATCCCCAGTTCATACTCGTACCGTTCTCTTATTTCAGGGGTAATGGCAGCATATCTTTCTGCCAACCCCTTCCAACATAATTCCCGCAAATAAGACTGGTCATCATACCCTTTAGGAATAGGGAAAGCGGGAAGATGCATATGATTAAAATCTAGTTCTATCTGGCATCGTTCTGCAATCCTGACGGTGTTTTCCAGCGATTCCGGTAAAGCACTAAATAATTGATTCATTTCTTCTGGAGATTTTAAATAAAATTCATGGCTGTTAAATGTCATCCGATCTGTATCGCTTACTTTTTTTCCAGTCTGAATACAAAGCAAAACATCATGAACTTGTGCATCCTCTTTATTGATATAATGCGTATCGTTCGTTGCCACCAGGGAAATACCTGTTCTCTTACTTATTTTAACCAGTTGAGAATTAACTCTCTTTTGTTCCTCTATACCGTGTTCTTGTATCTCCAGGAAAAAATTATCTTTTCCAAAAACATTTTGCAAACTTAAGGCCTGTTTTTCTGCCTCTTCCATTTGTCCTTTTAAAATCAGCTGTGGTATTTGCCCGGCTAAACAGCCGCTTAAAGCAATCAGTCCCCGGCTATATTTTTTCAAGCAATCCAAATCAACACGTGGTTTATAATAAAGTCCTTCTACCGAAGCAATAGAAATAAGACGTAGTAGATTACGGTATCCTTGATTATTCTCTGCCAATAATACAAGATGATAATTCGCATCATCAATTCGCGGTTCTTTTTGATACAGACTGCGAGGTGCCACATAAATTTCGCAACCCATGATGGGCTTTATCCCATGTTTATGCGCCAGCTTATAGAACGCCACTGCACCATACATCACGCCATGATCTGTAATAGCAAGTGAAGTCATATTCATATCTTTTGCACGTTGAATTAATGGCTCCAACCTGCAGGCACCATCCAGCAAACTATATTCAGTATGAACATGAAGGTGAACAAAATTTCGTTCTTCCACACATTTTCCTCCTTAACAAATAGCCCTTATTGCATCGTTTATGTAAATTAAATGCCAAAAATTTACCACTTGATATAAAATATTATATAATATATTTCAATCTATAAACAACCTTTAGCCATCAAATAAAAAAAGCCATTCACTGAACTCAGCAAACAGCTTTTATGTGATGCACCATTCCCATAAATTATTTGTGATATCATTTACAAAATGAAATTCAGTATCGTTCCTACCCCAATAGCTGTTGTAATCATAATCAAAGTTGCTTTCATCATATCTTTCATTCCCAATTCCCGAACCAAAATCATAAATGTTGCCACACAAGGGAAAAACAGGATGAGCTCAATACATGCAACAATCGTTTGCGAAACATCAAGATTCAGCGGTGCCAGCATCGCTACTGCTACGTCTTTTCGTAAAAAACCGACAATAAGCGCTAAAACCGCCTCTTTAGGCAATCCAAGCAATCCCGACACAATGGGTGCTGTAATATCACCTATGATATCAATCATTCCGGTTAAAAAGAAAAGATTGATAATAAATACACCTACCAGTACCAAAGGAATCGCCTCTTTTAGAAAACTTTTCATCCTCATTTTCAATTTCAGTAACAAAACACTTAACTTAGGAATTCTATAAGGCGGTATTTCTAATATCAATTCATAATTATCGCCTTTGACAAAATGCCCCATAAAAAACCCTAGGATTATAAAAATAACAAATAAAATTGAAAAAATCAAAAGAATGTAACGACTGCCAAAGTTACCAAGCAAACTAATAATCACTGCAACTTGAGACGCACAGGGAATACCTACGCAAAGCAATGTGCTCGCAATGAATTTATCCCGTCGATTTTCCAAATTACGAATAGCAAGCGCAGCAGGAACATTACACCCAAACCCCAAAATCATAGGGATAACAGCAAATCCATGTAACCCTAGTTTATGCATCAGATTATCTGATAAAATCGCCAGACGCGCAAGATAACCAAAATCCTCTAAAAGTCCCAACATAAAATAAAAAGCAAGAACATACGGTAATACAACAGCAATTGGAACATAAAGTCCCGTCGTCAATAACCCTAAAGATTGTTCAAAATCAATTGCGCCGTTATAAAGATTCCCAATTAAAATTTGATGCAATAAATGATTACCATCAAGGGTTTGTCCAATTTTTAAAAGAAAGGGCTGATAAACATTTTCAAAGAAAGGATCCATAATATACCCAATCATACCTTCGCCAAAAAACCGTACGATTGTAAAAGTAACACCTAAAACACCCAGTGCAAAAACAATACCCCAAATGGGATGAATACTAATATCTTCCATCCTCTCCAATACCGTATGGTGATGATGTTCAATAACTTGCACTTCATTAATAATAGTGCCCACTTTTTCCCATGCACTTCCATCTGGTAACATTTTTTCATCAATAGGCTGAGCCTCTTTTAACCGATTAAGCATCTCACTAATGCCTTCACCTGAAAGGGCAACTGTAGGAATAACTGGAATTCCTAATATTTCTTCTAACTTATGCTGATCAATGCTTATACCTTTATGTCTTGCTTCATCCCAAAGATTTAACACTAAAATCATGGGGATATTTTTTTCTGCCAATTGCATCGTTAAATACAAATTGCGTTCCAAGTGGGTGGCATCTAATACATTAATAACGTAATCAGCCCCCTCTGCAAGCATTTCTACCGCAACTTCCTCTGCAGTACAGGTAGGATCCAAAGAGTAAGTTCCCGGAACATCAATAATTTCTGCTTTTTCTCCTTCCCACTGCATCGTACCTTTGGTGAATTCTACTGTCGTTCCAGCGTAATTGGAAGAAACGACATAAGAACCCGTTAAACGCGAAAATATTACACTCTTACCAATGTTAGGATTACCCAGTAATAATATTCTCATTATTCACATACCTCAACCCAAATTTTTTGAGAAACACCGTATCCTAATGCAACTTCAACATTGGTTTGAGTGGTAACAATCACGGGTCCATGCATAAAAAGACCATTGGCTTTTTTGATTTTTTGCCCCGGAATAACACCTAAAGAAATCAGCTTCTGCTTTACTTGCTTTCCACCGCTAATTTCTCGCACAATACCTTCCTGATTCTTTTTCATCTGTACCAAACTAACTATTTTCTCTACATCATTCATCATAATATTTACCCCACACTATGTAATAATGATAATTAATATCATCTAGTTACCATCATATTATTTATGTTACTATTTGTCAATAAAAAAAGAACGGTAATAAACATTACCGTCCACAACATTTCTTATATTTTTTCCCACTACCACAAGGACATGGATCATTTCGTCCTATTTTATGGGTGTTTTTAAAAGGCATTTGAGGCGTTCTTTCTTTAGAAGTCTTGTGCGCTCTTTCTTCTGGAGAAACAATCTGTACCCTGTAGATGTAACGAACAATATCTTCCTGAATGCTCTCAATCATCCCCTGGAAAACATCATATGCTTCACGCTGGTACTCGAGCAAGGGATTTTTCTGGCCAATGGCCTGCAAGCCTATACCCTGACGCAAACTATCCATTATATCCAAATGATTCATCCATTTACTATCAACCGTTTTAAGCATCACAATCCGTTCCAGCTCTCGCATTTGCTCAGAACTAATTTCAGTTTCTTTGACTTCATACGATTCCTCCGATTGCAGCAAAAGTAAGTTTTTCAACCCATCTCTATTTTCATCCTGTAAATCTTCTACCTTCAAGTTAGTCTGTGGCATTAAGTACTGTTGGCTATATTCAATCAAACCCGTTAAATCCCAATCTTCAGGATAAATTTCTTCATTAGCAAAAATATCAAGCCCTTTATCAATAATATGTTCAATCATACCATGGATTTGTTCTTTTAGTCCTTCTCCCTCTAAAATTTGCCGGCGTTGATTATAAATAACCTCCCGCTGCTTATTCATGACATTATCATATTCAAGAACTTGCTTACGGATATCAAAATTGCGCCCTTCTACTTTTTTTTGGGCATTTTCAATGGACCGAGAAATCAATTTGTGTTCAATAGGATCATCCTCATCCATTCCCATTTTCCCCATAATTGCTGCCACATTATCTGACCCAAATAAACGCATCAAATCATCTTCTAAAGAAACATAAAAGCGAGAACATCCAGGGTCTCCCTGTCTCCCTGAACGACCTCTAAGCTGATTATCAATTCGACGACTCTCATGTCGCTCTGTTCCAATGATACTAAATCCGCCTAAATCTGCTACACCATCCCCTAAAACAATATCTGTCCCACGTCCTGCCATATTAGTCGCAATCGTTACCGCACCGATTTGACCCGCTCCAGCAACAATCTCCGCTTCTTTCTCATGATACTTTGCATTTAAGACAGTATGAGGAATCCCTTTTCGTTTGAGCATATGGCTTAACTCTTCTGACTTGTCAATAGAAACCGTACCCACTAATACAGGCTGACCTTTAGCATGTCGTTCTTCAACTTCTCTAACAACTGCTCTAAATTTTGCTTTTTCGGTTTTGTAAATAACATCAGGAAAATCCTCACGAACCATTGGCTTATTTGTAGGCATCACAATAACATCTAAACCATATATCTGCTGAAATTCTTGTTCTTCAGTCTTTGCTGTTCCAGTCATACCTGCTAATTTATCAAACATACGAAAATAATTCTGAAAAGTAATAGAAGCCAACGTTTGACTTTCCCGCTTGATTTTGACACCTTCCTTAGCTTCAATCGCCTGGTGTAGTCCCTCACTATAACGTCTTCCAACCATAAGTCTGCCAGTAAATTCATCTACAATAATAACTTCTCCATCTTTTACGACATAGTCTTTGTCCCGCTTCATCAAAGCCTTCGCTTTTAAGGCCTGATTCAAGTGATGAGAAAGTTCCATATTGACATCATCATAAAGGTTATCGACACCAATTAACTGTTCTACTTTATGAATACCTTCTTCAGTGGGCGCTACTGCTTTCATTTTTTCATCAATTTGATAATCTACCTCTGGTTTTAACCGGGTAACAACTTGGGCAAACTGATAATAAATTTCGGTTGGCGTATCTCCCTGACCCGATATAATAAGGGGTGTCCGAGCCTCATCAACTAAAATGCTGTCTACTTCGTCCACGATGGCATAATGGAGTTCCCTTTGTACCAGTTGATTTTTATCCAAAACCATATTATCACGCAAATAATCAAAACCAAACTCATTATTGGTTCCATAAGTAATATCAGCCCGATAGGATGTCTGGCGCTGTTCATAAGTTGCTTCATGAATGATCAATCCCACTGAAAGGCCTAAAAATTCATAGACTTGCCCCATCCATTCGCTGTCCCTTTTTGCTAAATAATCATTAACTGTGACAATATGAACGCCTTTCCCTGTCAAGGCATTTAAATAGGCAGGTAAGGTAGCAACCAGGGTTTTCCCTTCCCCTGTTTTCATTTCCGCAATTTTATTCTCATGAAGCACAATGCCTCCCATTAACTGAACATCAAAATGCCTCATACCTAACACACGTTTAGAAGCCTCACGCACAACAGCAAAAGCTTCCGGCAATAATTCATCCAGCGTTTCTCCTTTAGCCAAGCGTTCTTTGAATTCTATTGTTTTACCCTTTAAACCTTCATCAGACAGCGTCTGTATATGAGATTCCATGCCATTTATTTTTTCTATCAAACTTCCCAGCTTTTTTATTTCTTTCTCATTGGGATCTCCCAATAACTTATAAAGTGCTTTAAGCATTTCCTTCACCTTTCTTTATATAAATTTTAAATTAAATATTACCAAACTTATAATATATTTAGTTAAACTTCAGTATACCATAAAATTTACCTAAATACTAATAAAGAGCACCTTAAGGTGCTCTTTATTAGTATTATTATATCTAATTACAATTAATCTTCACAACCAAATATGTCGCCTACTAAATCACAGATATCAGCGATTTCTACATAGCAAATGCAACACATTTCAATGAAGTAAACACAGCCGTTCACTTCAAATATAACATAATCATCTTTAACTGATAAAATACGCCCACATAATTCTTCACCTGTTTTTAACCCTAAAACAACTTCTTCACAAACTAAATCATTAAGTAAATTACGGAATTTTGCGGGAAATTCACAATCAAAGAAATTTTTCCGCTTATAGCCGTACCCCATAGAAAGCCCCTCCTTTCCATTAATAGAAATTCATACCGTTACCTCACCATATACTATGTTCACATTATTGAAAGTGTGCCTTGTGGTAATAATTGTTACCATTCGATTATCTATAATCTTTATCGCAACCAAACAAATCATCTACAAGATCACAAATATCACCGATACAAACGTAGCAAATACAACATAGCTCAATAAATCGCACTTGACCTTCTGGTTCCTGAACAATGACATATTTTTCTTTTACACATAAAATACGGCAACAAATCTCTTCACATGTCTTCAGGCCTAAAGTAACTTCCTTACATTTTAGATGTTTTAATAGACATGCAAATTGTTGTGGAAATTGATTGCATAGCTTTTTGGTCCCAATTTTTAGTTTACCCATCATCTTCCCCCCCTTCCAGTAATAGAAATTAATCCCTCCTGTAATATGTTATGTTAACAGCCTGTATATGGTGAAAACTTTTTAGAGGAAAACAATCGGCAGCTGTTTTTATGTAAGTAGTGGCAATGGGCAAATGGTAAGTGGGAAAAAATAAAAAGGATGCACAAGTAGCATCCTTCAGAATAACTAACACATTATAGAATTATCATTGATTTTCAATCTCAATATTAAATGCTTCATCTCTTGTTTCTTCTTCATCTATAAAAAAATTTTCCTCTTGAGATTGATCTATTTGTTGTGTATCAATATTAGTAGTATCTACAGGCATTATGCTTTGAGTTTCTTCCTGGTACCACGGAACTTCAATCTCCAAACAACCTGTTAACTGATTCCAAATTGTTGCAGCTTCCAATAAACCTTCCAATTCTCCTCTACTCACATACGTTCTATCATTACGAATGATACCGTTTACAATTTTTTCCCCGATCATTGCACAACCCTCTTCCTGATTCCACTCAATGAGTACCCCTAGTTTTTCCGCAAGAGGACGCAATTGAATCATTGGCTCACCTTCATTAAAATAGCATGGAATCGCAAGTCCATTTCCATTTAATATGATATTCATTCTTTCATACCATATGACCAACTTCTCCCAGTCCATAATCGCATTGCCATCACAGTATTGAGGCAAATATCTAGCAGAAATGTATGTCTTTTCATTGATTAATACTCCTTCAGTTACTTCATTACCATTGATTAAAGCAACGCCTTTCTCTTCACTCCATTCAATCGTCTCCCCCAATAATTGCATGACGTTTCTTAAAGGTAAGAGCCATTCTTTTCCTTTTAGATACCCTTTTTCTGAAAGCATCATATCATTAACAAAGACCGTTGTTTGTATAACGTCTTTTTGCTCTAATATGACAGGCATCTGTTGAGATTGATTAATTGCATTCTGAAAATCCGCTTCGCTCAAATAGCCAAGTCCAAGGGGCAATGCTTTTTCCATCAAACTTGATGGCGTATTAGTACCATAAGCATAATGATCAGGATAAATAGCCAAACAAGTCATCGTTTTATCTTTGTCATCTTCTAATATCGTTTCATAAATAACATGAACCGGCATCCCTATATGAACATTATTATAAAGCTCTTCCACATCACAGTTATGCATTCGAACACATCCATGAGAAGCAAAGGTACCGATAGATTTCGGACTATTTGTCCCATGAATACCATAACCATTAAAAAACCTCATCCAACGGGTTCCTAACGGATTACTTGGTCCGGACGAAACCACTTTCCCAGTCCAGGGTGATTTCCATGAAGGATTCTTGGCCATCTGTAAGATTTCAAATTCTCCCACAGGCGTTTGAGTTAGCTTTTTACCCACTGCAATAGGATATTGCTTCACTACATGCCCCTCAGAAAATAAATATAGCTGATGCTGAGGAATATTAATAACTATACCGTCCTTTACTCCCCAATCAGCGCCGTAAAGAGGCAATAAGGAAAATGCAAACAAAAAAAACATACTTACAACAACTATCTTCTTAAATGTCATAGTGCCACACTCCTATAAAATTTTGTAAACAACCTTTGTTTAAACCATTGCTATTATATGATGGTTATCCCATAATATGTATCAAAATATATTAAAAAAACAGTAAGCTTGTTTAAGCCTACTGTCTTCTTATCTATGGTGTATAAAAATTTTGAGTATAGTATAGGGAATAATCTCCGCCAAACCAAACGCCCACTCCCAAACGCTCACAATCTCCAAGGATATTACTTCGATGCCCTGCTGAGTTCATCCACGCTTCATGGGCAAAGATAGCACTTGTTTGCCCACAAGCAATATTTTCGGCAGCTAAACGATAAGCTATTCCATCGGATGTCATGCGTTCAAAAGGACTTTGGCCTTTCAAGTTCATATGCGAAAAATAGTCATTCTGACTCATATCCGCACTATGTTTTTGTGCTGTTAAGGACGCATCATCATCCCATCTGAATGGTGTTAATCCTTTACGCACTCTAATCGCATTAGCAAGATCAAAAACCTGTCGGTCAAAACTTTCTTTCAATCTTGAATTGCCTTCAGGATAAAAAGCTAACAATGACTGTTCTGATTTTTCATCAATCCACTGTATTGCTGTTACAACATCCTTCTCATGAACATCATAAAACACCGTTATATAGGATTCATGCATTTTAAATACATCATATTCACCATGGCTGTCAATGACATAGTTGGTATTACCTTTCAAAATAGCTTGCAATGGGTTACCCCATAATCTTTCCACATCTTGCTTTTTCGTAATTCCCATTTTAATTTCATCAATAGACTGCCAAGGAAGACTATTACTATATACCCCTTTGACTTCATCATCCCCAATTCCTACCATCACAAACTGGCTGTAATCCTGATTATAGACATACCATTCAAAATTATATTTACTAGCATCAATACGATCTGGTTGTCCCAAGATTTCAATAACCTTTTTCTTCTTTGTTCCAATAGTAATGTCATGCAATGAAAGAAATTGATTTGCCGTCTCTCCAATACGAATGGTTCGTGTCGTATCATCCCAAATGACTTCTTCCCCTAAACTTTCCCCCACAAAACGCAAGGGAATAAACGTATGATCATCAATAATACGTGCAGGTACATCCAAATCATAAATACTTTGGTTTACTTTACCATAAGGCTGGCCGATAGGGATCTCTATTCGAATTCCATTCCTTTCCCCAATAGCCGTTCTAGTATCCCCCTCCCAGTTTACCTTAGCGCCCAACGATTCAAAGAACGATCGCATAGGAACCAAAGTACGCCCATTCTCAATAAATGGCGCTGGATTAAACACCTTACTCTGTCCATTAATCGTTACTTTTAAATCTTGACGCTGTGCTGACGTTGTAGGTATGAGAAAAACCATAATACCAAATAGCAGGATCATTACAACCTGTTTTTTATTCAACATGCTTCTCGTTCCCCTCCATTTTTACTTATTTAAAATTAGCTTATATATAGTATACGCAATATAAGGCATAAAAAGGTAGCTTATACATTTATTTTTTCTTTTTTTATCAAAGTTTGCGATGAGAGATTGAAAGCTACACCCTTCTTACCTCGTAAAATATACCTATTACATATAAAGATAACAGGTTGCAACATCAACCTGTTATCTTTATATCATTCTGAGCATTTTCCCTATTAATTCTTATTCAGGTAATTTCTCCATTTCTGCTGGATTAACTTTCCCGTCCATAAGATGACGATGTCTATCAACCCTGTTGGTACTGGCTTCAAAACGATGGGTATGATTCCCACCGGGCAATTGAATGGCTGGACCTGTTTCCTTCTTATAACCGTGCATATGACCCGCATCATAGGTCGTTATACCCCATAAGTCATGAACATGAGAGTCCTGATACTCAATCGGTGCGCTTGTCACCCCCATAAACACATGGTCATGATCACCAAAAAAAGAAGTCTTGCCGTTATAACTGTGAACATGCTTATGAAAATCCATCAAACCCCTCCCAAAAGCTTCTTTCACTACATCATATGGCAATCAGAAAATAATGTTAACAGATGATTTTATATTATCAAAAATAAACTAACTATAAAAAAGACACCCTTTGGATGTCTTTCTTGTCTCTTTATATCTTTTAAAATTGATTCTTTTCTTTTATCATATTAATAAAAAACTGATGCATTCGTAAATCTCCCGTAAGCTCAGGATGAAAAGATGTTACAAGCATATTTTTTTCTCTTGCCGCTACTATTTTACCATTCACTTCAGCTAATATAGACACATTTCCCCCCACTTGTTTTATATAAGGCGCTCTAATAAATACCATGGGAAAAGGCCCATTTTTTATTCCTCTTATTTCTTCATTGACAGCAAAACTGCCAAGCTGTCTTCCATAAGCATTTCTTACAACTTCAACATCCATAACTGGTATATGGGTTATATCTAAACCTGCAATTTTTTTGGCCAAAATAATCATTCCAGCACAAGTTCCCCACACTGGAAGGCCTTGTTCTATTTTGTTTTGCAGTTTTTCCTTAAGATTAAATACAGTTAATAATTTTCCTATTGCTGTACTTTCACCACCCGGAATAATGAGCCCATCAATCATATCAAAATCTTTTTCATCTCTTATAGACATTGCTTCAACATCTAATTTTTTCAAGGCATTAATATGTTCCATAAATGCGCCTTGCATTGCTAATACACCAATTTTCATCTTACCAGCCTCTATCTGCTAATCTATTATTTTCTTCTAAGCTTTGAACAGATATACCACTCATCGCTTCTCCTAAATCCTCTGATAGCTCTGCCAACATGACTGGATCATTATAATATGTTACTGCTTTAACAATCGCTTCAGCCCTTTTCTGCGGATTTCCTGATTTAAATATTCCAGAACCTACAAATACACCATCACATCCTAATTGCATCATTAAAGCCGCATCTGCAGGCGTTGCAATACCACCTGCAGCAAAATTGACTACAGGAAGTTTTTTATGCTCATGTACATATTTGACGAGTTCATACGGTGCAAACAGTTCCTTTGCTGCATTCATTAGTTCTTCTTCATCCATAGACGCAATTTTTTTCATCTCCGAGGTTACAGTTCTCATATGTTTCACAGCTTCTACAACATCCCCAGTTCCTGCTTCCCCTTTTGTTCTAATCATTGCTGCACCTTCGCCAATTCTTCTTAAAGCTTCTCCAAGATTCCTTGCACCACAAACAAATGGTACCTTAAATTTTCTTTTATCTATATGGTATACATTGTCTGCAGGAGTTAACACTTCACTTTCATCTATGTAATCTATTTCGATCGCTTCAAGGATCTGGGCTTCTACAAAATGCCCTATTCTTACCTTTGCCATAACAGGTATAGAAACAGCTTGCTGGATATTTTTAATCATTTTAGGATCTGACATTCTAGCTACGCCACCATCACGTCTTATATCGGAAGGAACTCTCTCCAAAGCCATCACTGCACAGGCACCCGCCTTCTCTGCTATGATAGCTTCCTCCTCATTCGTAACATCCATAATAACGCCACCCTTGAGCATCTGGGCAAGATTTTTGTTCAAATCGTATCTAGTTTCCATTACAATTTCCCCCTTTTGTATTATTGTAACCATACTATATTTTTTTATAGCTCTATTTGTTATCTATTATTGCATACAAAAATAACTTTTTCAATACTTTTTTAAAAAATTGTATTTAAAATATCTTATGTTGTATCGTTACAGTTTTAAATACAATGAGGTTGCGCCAGCTATATCTCATTATTTTATTACATGATAAATATAAAAAATACAGTATGGCAAAACACCTGTTATTTTAAGCTTTATAAAGTTGCTGAAAATAACAAAATCCTGCCTTATATCATCTAAAGACAGGATCTTGATTATTATTTTATATAATTATAGCTATTATTCTAGAAACATTTCCTTCACTAAATTATCAGGTTCCACCATAGACATTTACAAAATGAGTTATAAGTTATTAACGCTTAACGCTCTTAATGAATTAAGAACCGCAAGCAAAGATACGCCAACGTCAGCAAAAACAGCTTCCCACATGGTAGCGATACCCGATGCCCCTAATAATAATACAAAGCCTTTTATGCCTAAAGCAAATACGAGGTTTTGTAATACAATTCTTCTTGTTCTTCTCGCTATTTTTATGGATTTTACTAATTTTGATGGCTCATCTGTCATTAATACAACATCCGCCGCTTCTATTGCAGCATCTGAACCCAATCCCCCCATAGCAATACCAATATCAGCTCTAGCTAAAACAGGGGCATCGTTAATACCATCTCCCACAAAAACAACCTTACCTTTTGGACGCTTCTGTTTATCTAATATTTCTAATTTTTCCACCTTTTGATCGGGTAATAATTCTGCGTATACTTCATCTAATCCCAGTTCTTTGGCTATTTTATCTCCAACGCTTTTCCGATCACCTGTAAGCATCACCGTTTTTCTAACGCCCATATCTTTAAGCATTTCAATGGCTCCCTTAGCGTCTTGTTTAATTTCATCCGAGATCACGATATATCCAGCATACACGCTATCAATTGCTATATAAACAATCGTCCCTGCTGCGTCTACTTCATCACACTTGATATTTTCTTTTGTCATTAATTTAGCATTCCCAGCTAAAACTTGGCGATCTTTTAGATTAACTTTTATGCCATAACCCGATATCTCATCATAATTATCTACTTTATTTTTATCTACTTCTTTCCCGTAGGCTTTTAAAATCGAGGCTGCAATGGGATGATTAGAATAACTTTCTGCATAGGCAGCATATTCAATTAATTCATCTTCAGTTACATAACCCATAGATACCCTATCGGTTACTTTAAATACCCCTTTAGTTAAAGTCCCCGTCTTATCAAATATTGCAATATCGACATCGTTTAATGCTTCCAGATAGTTTCCGCCTTTTACCAGAATACCGTTTTTAGATGCACCGCCGATCCCTCCAAAAAATCCAAGTGGTATAGATACAACTAATGCACAAGGACAAGAAATGACTAGAAAAATTAAAGCCCTATATAACCATTCTGAAAAAGCTGCCCCATTAATTAAAAGCGGTGGTATGACCGCTAAAGCTAATGCAGAGAATACAACAACCGGTGTATAATATCTTGAAAATTTAGTAATAAATTGTTCTGTAGGCGCCTTGCGGCTACTTGCATTTTCAACTAAATCCAGTATTTTAGATACAGTGGAGTCACCAAACGTTTTAGTCACTTCAACTGTTAGAAGTCCATTTTGGTTAATAAAACCGCCTAAAATATTTTGACCCGGTTCTACTTTTCTGGGGACCGATTCACCTGTTAAAGCCGACGTATCAACCATTGATTTTCCTTCAATCACTTTACCGTCAAGCGGAACTTTTTCACCTGGTTTTATCACAACTATATCACCAATATTGACTTCCTCAGGAGATACTTGTTCTATAACTTCATTAATCTTTAAATTAGCATAATCCGGCCTAAAATCCATTAAAGCTGTAATAGACTTTCTCGAACGGTTAACCGCTAAATCTTGAAAGCGTTCGCCGATTTGATAGAACAGCATGACCGCAACACCTTCCGGAAATTCCCCAACCGCAAAAGCACCAATCGTAGCCATACTCATTAAAAAGTTTTCATCAAAAACTTGACCCCTTAATATATTTTTACCCGCTCTTAGTATGATTTCTCCACCGATTAATAAATAACTGATAAAGAAAAGTACAAATTCAGTCTTAAATGAGAAATTAAATGCTATAGCAACACCGAAAATAACTGCTCCAATAACTAGTCTTATCAGTTCCTTTTTATTGGATTGTTCACTATTATCCTGAATATCAGTATCCTTTTGAGAAGATTTATTCATATCTTTCTCTTTTACAATCACATCCGGTTCATATTTGCTAACAATAGATCTTACTTGGAATATGACAAATTCAGCTTTTTCAATATCATTTAACTCAATACTTAAGGTTTTGGTTACAAAGTTGAAAGCCGCTTCATTAACCTCATTTATTTTATTAACTTTTGTTTCTATTTTCTGAGCACAATTGGCGCAATTTAACCCTTCTAAGATCAGCTCTATTTTGTTATTCTCATTCATTTTTCACACTCCTTATTCATATCATACTTGTTCCGATTCTTCCTCTTGTAAATGTAATTAAAGATTATTGTATGAAGCGCACTAAATATATTACATCAGTTTATAATGAAAAATAAGACTTTAGGACAGTCCTCTCAGTCTTATACATCTCTTTTTATATATGAACAAGTATTCACATGTTCATATATAAATAATACATCATACTATATGATGCTGTCAATAATCTTTTTATGGAAAATTAAAAGGCATAAAAAAAATACCAGAGTGTAACTACACTCTGGTATCACTGGTTTCTAATATGGTGCCGAAGGCGGGAGTCGAACCCGCACCCTGTTGCCAGGACCGGATTTTGAATCCGGCACGTCTGCCAATTCCATCACTTCGGCTTTTATTTAATGCAAGAGTTATTATATAATACTATTAGCCTTATGTCAAGACATATCTTCAAAATATATTTTACAAAAAATAAATAGGCTTTAATTTCATCAATATGTAAATGATTATACCTACTTGGACAATCAATATAGCTGGCAGTCCCCAGCTAAAGCGCCGATGTAATGTCTTGTGATGAAAATATTTCATCCCGCTTATACTGCCTATTGTTCCACCCAAAATCGCTGCCCAAAATAAATGCTTCTCCGGTATCCGCCACTGGTGCTGTCGTGCTCTTTTTTTATCAACACCCATTAAAATAAACGCTATAAGATTCATCAGCAATATGTATACGCCAATTAATTTTATCCAAAAATAATATGTTTTAAAAATCAATACGATTCTTTCCATATATAATTACCTTTCCAAAGCATCTTTTACTAAACTAATAAACGTTTCATCAATATCTATTACAATAATTTCAATATCATCTACCACATTAAGTATGTCTACAAAGGCTTCCGCTACTTGTTTTTTTGATAATCTGCCTACACCCGTTCCTAACGCTGGTATAGCCATGCTTTTTATATTCATTTCTCTACATTTTTGAAGTAAAGACACTAAACAAGTTCTTACAACTTCAATCTTGGCCGGTTGAACTGGTTTTTTCATGGTTACAGCATGTAATATATATTTAGCATTTAAGCATCCCGCAGTCGTCACATAAACGTCACCCTCTTGAGGGTCAAATGCTTCACACACTTGAATCGCTTCTTCTTCAATAACCTGCCCTCCAAAAGACCGAAAAGCCAGTGCTACACCACCACCCATCGGTCCCATTCCATTAGCAGCATTGACAAGGACATCAGTTGTAACCTGTGTAATATCCCCTACCATGACTTTCATTTTTCACTTCCTCCTTTCCTATTAATCATATTTTCTTATAGTGGTCTAAATTCCTTCTTCCAAAAGTAATTTTTTCAATTAATTTTATGTTCTTTCATAAAATCGAGAAATGCTCATAAATAACCCAAAAAATATTGTATAATAATGATAACATATCAAATATAGGAAGGTGAAAAAATAATGAAAGTAGCATCTGATATTACAGAATTGATTGGGAAAACCCCATTAGTGCGTTTGAACAAGCTAACAAAGGGATTAAATGCTCAAGTATTGCTCAAACTTGAATATTTTAACCCTGGAGGCAGTATCAAAGATCGAGTTGGATTTAACATGATTGAAAAAGCTTTTAAAGAAGGAAAAATCAATTCTGATACACTCATTATTGAGCCTACAAGTGGCAACACAGGTGTTGGATTAGCTTTAACCTGTGCCACCAAAGGTCTAAAACTCATACTTACCATGCCGGAGAATATGAGCATGGAACGACGCAAATTGCTTGCCGCCTATGGTGCCCAGCTCGTTCTTACCCCTGGAAAAGAGGGAATGGCAGGCGCAGTGAAAAAAGCCACTGAACTCGCTGCTCAATATTCTAATACTTTTATTCCCCAGCAGTTCGAAAATCCCAACAATCCAGAAATTCATAATACAACAACGGGTCATGAAATTTGGGAAGATACAGATGGCAGCGTTGATATTTTAGTTGCTACCTTTGGTACCGGTGGAACCATTACGGGTACAGGGGCTTTTCTAAAAGAGAAGAAGCAAGCGTTACAAGTTATTGGTATCGAACCTAAAAATTCCCCGCTCCTATCAGAAGGAAAAACGGGTCCCCATAAAATCCAAGGTATTGGTGCTAACTTTATTCCCAAAGTCTTGGATGTTAATATCATTGATGAAATTTTACCAGTCTCCAATGAAGATGCTTTCGAAACCGCACGTCGTCTAGCTAAAGAAGAAGGTATTCTTGTCGGTATTTCATCAGGGGCTGCAGCTTACGCTGCCCTTAAAGTCGCCCAACGGCCAGAAAACAAAGGTAAAGTTATTGTCGTAATCTTACCCGATACTGGAGAACGGTATCTTTCTTCCGAATTGTTTGAATAAGTGTTGGCTTAAATCTCAAAACGCAAGGTGAAAAATCATAACTAATGTTCTTTGCTCTTAGTTCTCAGTTCTCAATATTATTTGAGAACTGAGAACTTTTTTAATCTTTAGCCTTTGGCCTTCAGCTTTCAGCCTTAAGCCAATATCTTCATTATTCCCCATTCCACTTAAGACCATAATTGTCAAGAATATTTGGATTTCACCCATAATCATAAAGTAACAAATTATGTAACCCTTCCATAAAATAATGGTGTAAAACCACTTTCCATATCAATCAGTAAGCTGTAAAAGTTACCACTATAGAAAACGTAACACTTATACTAATATTCCCATACCATGTAGTAGCAATAAAGGTAGTATGTTGATGGAAATATGGAATATTTTTTGGAAGAAAGGGGGGGGACTTTCATGGATAAAGGTTTTATGGGTTTGAACTGGACCTGGATATTAATGTTCCTATTATTCTGGTTATTGTGCTGTAATCGTGATGAAGATTGTTGCTAAAAGATTATAACCTATTGATACTATAAATGAGTGGTTATGCATAATGGGTGTGCAAACCCACGTCATTTAAAATTGAAAGGAGGATATATTATGATGCATAGAGGGTTTGGCTTGTTTGGTAAAGGTTGTAAAATGGAGTTGCTTTTGTTAATACCTTTAATGTGCTTATTGTTCGATGGAGATGAATGGGATAGTGATTTACTTCTATTAATGCTCGCTCTTTTCTTATTATTTGGATGGGGCGGAATGGGAATGGATCGATACTAATCCCATATAAGCTTTAGGCCACACATTTGTGTGGCCTTTTTTATAAGCCTAACTATAGCTTTCTTACCATTATTGTCACCATCTTCATATCTCTTCCATAAGATGTAGTAGTAGGAATTTACCTATAATAATTTTAATATGAGAGGGTGAAAATAATGAGCAAATTATTACATAAATTGCGTCCTAGACGTTCTAGAAAACGAAGAAATCCTCACTCATTGGGTGGATTTCAAAGCAATCAGCTTTTGTTTTTCTTAATTATTGTTTTTTTAATCACAACAAGACAAAATTATATCAATTATCAAAATGATCCAATCTTATTTAATAAAAGTAACAAACAAGCATTAATATTGGTTTTGTCCTTTCTATTCTTTTTTGCTAAACGCTGATTTTTAGAGGGGAAAAAGGGGGTATTGTATTGTACAGAAACGATTACAATCATAGACGTTATCATGATTATCACCGATTTCATGACCGAGGGTATGATTATAACTGCCATCGCTCATGTTATGATCAGTTTGATCCAGCATGCTGCAATTATCTTTATGGCTTCAACTTTATCGACGATGTTACCACACTTATTCTCGTTTTATTCTTATTACCAGTACTTTTTGATAATAGTTGTTTGTAAGTTTAAAAGCTTTAAAATAGAAGGAGTGCCTAACCGCACCCCTTCTATTTTAAAGTAAACATGAAATTTAAAATAAATATGAAAAAATTTGTAAACAGTGGCACAAAAATAACGTTATTTCCATACCATGTATTAAAAGGAAAGAAACATTAACATTCGCTAATTTTGGCTCCGGAGACGGCAGCCATTACCAAACCCAATACCCCTCGAAATAGGCTGCATAATTATGCAGCTTATTTCAATTTATTACAAAAAAAGTTTCAATGTTCATTATTTAGAATATATCGTTTTTTATTCCATAGATGTAACACTTTAGATAATTATCCCATATGATAAATCGAAAGATAAATTATCCTTTGGAAGGGGGAAAATAT
>DAOUPZ010000016.1 GCA_030625885.1 Clostridia bacterium | reverse complement strand
GGTAGAAATGTTCCGTAAATTACTTGACTTTGCACAAGCAGGTGACAATGTTGGGTTATTACTTCGCGGGGTAGAAAGAAAGAGCTTGGAAAGAGGTATGGTATTGGCTAAACCCGGCAGCATTAAACCTCATACCAAGTTTAAATCTGAGGTATATGTATTAACTAAAGATGAAGGTGGCCGTCATACACCGTTCTTCACTGGTTATCGCCCACAATTCTTCTTTAGAACAACAGACGTAACAGGTGTAGCAAATCTACCAGAAGGTGTAGAAATGGTCATGCCTGGTGATAACATTAAAATGGATATCGAACTGATTACACCGATTGCACTTGAAGAAGGTTTGCGTTTTGCAATCCGCGAAGGCGGCCGTACAGTTGGTGCTGGTGTTGTTACCGCTGTTATTCAAGACTAATTTAGATAATAGACTAGCTTAAAGCTCAAAGCTCGAGGCCAAAAAAAGCGGAAAGCTTTGAGCCTTAAGCCTGATGAAACAAACATGCGATGAAGTGAAAGGTTGCTGACTGCGGTCAAGGGAATTTTCACAGAGAATGTTCGGTTTGAAATCGAGCGTCAAAGGAGGAATAAATAATGGCAACACAAAAAATTAGAATTCGTTTAAAGGCATACGATCATACAATCATAGATCAATCTGCAGCAAAAATAGTAGATACAGCTAAAAGAACAGGTGCTAAAATATCTGGACCTATTCCACTACCAACAGAAAAAAACATCTATACTATTTTGCGTTCTCCCCATGTGAATAAAGATTCACGGGAACAATTTGAAATGAGAACACATAAGCGATTGATTGATATTTTAGAACCAACACCTAAAACGGTAGATTCACTCATGCGTTTGGATTTGCCTGCTGGTGTCGATATTGAGATTAAATTGTAGAGGCCTATAAGCACTAAGGGAGGTGGAACACATGGCAAAAGGCATTTTGGGTAAAAAGCTAGGTATGACCCAAATATTTAATGATGAAGGAAAAGTGATTCCTGTAACCGTGGTTGAAGCTGGCCCCTGCGTTGTTTTGCAAAAGAAAACAAAAGCGACTGACGGTTATGAAGCCATTCAAATAGGGTTTGATGAAAAGAAAGAACGAAAGACAAACAGACCTGAAAAAGGACATTTTGATAAGGCGGGGGTAAAACCTCAAAGGTACATTAAAGAAATTCGTTTAGATGAAGAAGGAACGTCTGCCTATGAAGTAGGGCAAGAAATTAAAGCAGATGTTTTTGCACAAGGTGAATATGTGGATGTCAGCGGTGTTAGCAAAGGTAAAGGTTTTGCTGGTGCTATTAAAAGACATGGTTTTCATCGTGGACCCATGGGACATGGTTCACATTATCATCGTGCACCTGGTTCATTAGGCCCTGTTGATCCGGCACGCGTTTTTAAAAACCGACCATTGCCAGGACATATGGGTCAAGAAAATGTAACTGTACAAAAGTTAGAAATAATTAAAGTAGATACTGAACGTAATTTGTTACTTGTCAAAGGCGCTTTACCAGGCGCACGGGATTCTTATCTTGTCATTAAGGACAGTGTAAAAGCTTAATTCGTGACAAAACGCCCAGTAAGACGAGAAAGGAGGATATGCTATGCCAAACGTAGCCTTATATAATATGAATGGTGAAAAAGTGGATGAAATTTCACTTCGCGAAGAAATTTTTGGTGTAGAAATTAATGAGCATGCCATGCGAGAAGTTGTCTTAGCTTATTTGGCAAATCGCAGAAGAGGAACGGCTTCTACAAAAACGCGTGCTGAAGTACGTGGTGGAGGGGCAAAACCTTGGCGCCAAAAAGGAACTGGAAGGGCTCGACATGGTTCAACACGCTCCCCAATTTGGACGGGTGGTGGTGTTACATTTGGACCCAAACCAAGACAGTATAAATATTCTGTACCAAAGAAAGTAAAACGTTTAGCATTAAAGTCAGCATTGGCAGCTAAGGTTCAAGAAGGCGGCTTGATTGCGGTTAATGAACTATCGTTTGAAGAACCCAAAACAAAGCAAATGACTAATGTTTTAAGTGGTTTAAACGTGGATACAAAAGCATTGATTATTACTGGAGAAAATGATGCTAACACCATTAAATCAGCAAGGAATATTGAGGGTGTAAAAGCTGCTAAAGTAAATAACATTAATGTTTATGATATCCTCAATCACAATAAATTAATCATGACTAAAGAAGCCATTGCTAAAGTTGAGGAGGTGTTATCCTAATGGAACATCTACAAGACGTCATTAAGCGACCTGTTGTTACAGAGAAAAGCACAAAGGCAATGGAGAATAGCCAATATACTTTCTACGTTGATGTAAAATCAAACAAAGCAGAAATTAAAAAGGCAATTGAAAAGCAATTCAAAGTAAAAGTAGGAGACGTACGTACGATCATGGTTGGGGGTAAAAAGAAACGCCGTGGTGTTCATGTCGGTATGACTCCAAAACGCAAAAAAGCGATTATCACATTAAAAGAAGGTAATATTGAGTTCTTTGAAGGTGTATAAACGTTATTAATACAGATATAGAGTAATATATCAAGTTTTTTAAGTAAGGGAGGGAACAAAGATGGTTAAAAAGTTCAAACCAACTTCACCCGGACGTCGGCACATGACGGTATCGGAATTTGAAGAAATAACAACGGATAAGCCAGAGAAGTCCCTTTTAGAACCTTTGAAAAGAAAAGGTGGCCGCAACGTATATGGACGTTTAACCGTTCGTCATCAAGGTGGTGGGCATAAAAAAGCTTATCGTGTAATTGATTTTAAACGTAATAAAGATGGGATCCCTGCAAAAGTAGCAACGATTGAGTATGATCCTAATCGTTCATCATGGATTGCCCTTTTGCACTATGCAGATGGAGAAAAAAGATATATTATTGCGCCTCTTAATTTAAAGGTAGGCGACGAAATTGTATCTGGTCCAGATGCAGATATCAAAGTGGGTAATGCATTGCCATTACGGAACATTCCAGTGGGGTCAATTATTCATAATATTGAACTTGTACATGGAAAAGGCGCTCAAATGTGTCGTTCTGCAGGTGCTTATGCACAGTTAATGGCTAAGGAGGGCGATTATGGTCATGTACGATTACCTTCCGGTGAAGTGCGTCTAGTGTACTTGAAGTGTCGGGCAACGATTGGTCAAGTTGGAAACCTGCAACATGAAAATATTACGATTGGTAAAGCAGGGAAATCACGCTGGATGGGTATTAGACCATCAGTGCGTGGGGTTGCTATGAACCCATTTGATCATCCACATGGTGGTGGGGAAGGTCGTTCTCCTATTGGACGAAATCCTGTTACGCCATGGGGTAAACCAGCTTTAGGTTATAAGACAAGAAAGAAAAATAAGTCTAGCGATAAATATATCGTGAAAAAACGTAATAAATAGTTAGTGATGCTGAGAAAGGAGGCAAAAGTTTTATGAGTCGTTCCTTGAAAAAAGGTCCCTATATTCATCCCACACTTCTCAAAAAAATTGAATTGATGAACGAAAATAGTGAAAAACGGGTTATTAAAACATGGTCTCGTAGTTCTACGATATTTCCGCAAATGATTGGTCATACAATTGCTGTTCATGATGGTCGCAAACATGTACCTGTTTATGTAACGGAGGATATGGTTGGCCATAAATTAGGTGAATTTGCACCAACGCGTAAATTTAGAGGGCATGGAAACCATACAGAAAGATCAACATCATTAAAATAATTAAAAAAATAAATGACCAAGAAATAAAAGAGAGGGGGTCATTGATGCTATGGAAGCAAAAGCAACTGCTAGTTATGTACGTATTGCGCCACGGAAGGTTAAAATTGTAATTGACTTGATTCGTGGAAAACATGTAGATGATGCATTAGCTGTTTTGAAAACAGTTCCAAAAGCTGCTTCGCCGCTGGTGGAGAAAGTATTAAAATCAGCCATTGCTAATGCCGAACAAAATTTCGAGATGGACCCAAACAACTTGTTTGTTTCTGAAGTATATGCAAACCAAGGCCCAACAATTAAACGGTTTAGACCACGGGCACAAGGTCGGGCAACGAGAATTAGAAAAAGAACCAGTCATATTACTGTTGTAGTTAAAGAAATCGAAGACTAAAGTAAAGGAGGGAAATCTGTGGGACAGAAAGTTCATCCAAAGGGATTTCGAATTGGTGTTATCAAAGATTGGGATGCCAAGTGGTACGCTAATAAAAAAGAATTTAGCGACCTATTGATTGAAGACCATAAAATCAGAAAATTTATAAAAGAAAAGCTATATGCGTCAGGTTTATCTCGTTTGGAAATTGAAAGAGCTGCAAAACGCATAAAACTTACTGTATATACAGCTAAACCAGGTATTGTTATTGGAAGAGGCGGTAGCGGTATAGAAAAATTACGAAACGATGTTGTTAAATTGACTAACGGTAAAAATGTTCATATTAATGTTATGGAAGTAAAGGCACCGGAAGTTGATGCTCAATTGGTAGCTGAAAATGTAGCTTTTGCCTTGGAAAGACGAATTTCATTTAGAAGAGCTATGAAACAAGCTGTTGGGCGGGCTATGAGAATGGGCGCTCAGGGTGTACGGATTGCATGTGCAGGTCGTTTGGGTGGTGCGGAAATGGCTCGGACAGAATGGTATCGCGAAGGTACTGTTCCACTACAAACATTACGTGCGGACATAGATTATGGATTTGCAGAAGCAAATACCACTTATGGTAAGATTGGTGTGAAGGTATGGATTTCAAAAGGAGAAGTTCTTCCTAAAGCTAAGGAAGAGGCTGCTAAGGGAGGAGGGCGTTAATTATGCTAGTTCCCAAAAGAGTCAAGCATCGTAAAGAAATGCGTGGGAAAATGAAAGGGAATGCCCAACGTGGTAATAAAGTTACTTACGGGGAATATGGCTTAATGGCTTTAGAACCAGCGTGGATTACAAATCGGCAGATTGAAGCTGCTCGTATTGCAATGACTCGTTATATAAAACGTGGTGGTAAAGTATGGATTAAGATTTTCCCTGCAAAACCAGTGACCCAAAAACCGGCTGAAACACGGATGGGGAGTGGTAAAGGTTCTCCTGAGCACTGGGTAGCAGTAGTTAAGCCAGGTAGGGTTATGTTTGAAATGTCTGGTGTAGACGAAGAAGTAGCACGTGAAGCAATGCGTTTGGCACAACATAAGTTACCTATAAAAACTAAGTTTGTAAAACGCGAAGAATTAGGTGGTGAAGCGAATGAAAGCTAAAGAAATTAGAGAACTTAGAACAGAAGAATTACAAGAAAAACTAAATGGTTTTAAAGATGAATTATTTAATCTTAGATTTCAACTAGCCACCGGTCAATTAGAGAATCCAATGCGCATTCGTGAGGTACGAAAGAGTATTGCGCAAGTTAAAACAATTATTCGTGAAAAAGAGTTAAAAGCATAGATAGTTTTTTAAAGACGCAATTGCATGGAAGGAGGTAACGGGCGTGGAAGGAAAAAGCAATAAGAAAGTCAGAACCGGCCAAGTAGTTAGTGATAAGATGGAAAAAACGATTGTTGTAAATATTGAAATGAAGATCAAGCATCCATTATATGGCCGATTTGTAAAGAAATCAAAGCGATTTAAAGCCCATGATGAAAACAACGAGTGCCGTATTGGTGATGTTGTAAAAATTGAAGAAACTAGACCTCTTAGTAAGGATAAATGTTGGAAAGTTATTGAAATTATCGAAAGAGCTAAATAGATAAAATTTTTCTCTCGGTAGGTGGAAAGGAGGGAACACAATGATTCAAGTTCAAACACTTCTAAAAGTAGCTGATAATTCAGGTGCTAGAAAATTGATGTGTATTCGAGTGTTGGGAGGTTCTGGGCGCAAGTATGCCAACATTGGTGATATTATTGTGGCTAGTGTGAAAGAAGCAGCACCTAATGGTAATGTTAAAAAAGGTGATGTGGTTAAAGCTGTTGTCGTTCGTACTAAAAAAGGTGCACGACGCCCGGATGGTTCATACATTAAGTTTGATGATAATGCTGCTGTCGTTATAGATAGTCAAAAGATGCCAAAAGGAACACGGATCTTTGGTCCCGTTGCTCGGGAATTACGGACGGGGGATTTTATGAAAATCATTTCCTTGGCTCCTGAGGTGATTTAACACAGGAAAGGAGGTTGAAGGCTTTGGCACATGTCAAAAAGGGTGACCAGGTTCTAATTGTAGCAGGAAAAGAAAAAGGAAAAAAAGGTAAAGTCATTAAGGTATTAGGCAAAGATAATAGAGTTATTGTAGAAGATCTTAATATCGTAAAAAAACATCAGAAACCAACTCAACAAAACCCACAAGGCGGAATAATTGAAAAAGAAGGATCAATTCATCTTTCTAATGTACAAGTAGTTTGTCCAAAATGTGGTACTGCTTCTAGGACAGGTGTAAAAGTTTTGGAAGATGGTAAAAAGGTAAGATTATGCAAAAAATGCAGCGAGGTTGTAGATCGCTAGATTTAATGGGTAAGGAGGTACAAATCATGGCCCGTTTAAAAGAAACATATATAAACGAGATTATGCCTGCATTAAAAGAAAAATTCGGCTACAAGAATGTCATGGAAATTCCCAAAATCGAAAAGATTATTGTTAACATGGGGGTTGGAGAAGCCATTCAGGATTCTAAGATATTAGATGGGGCAGTCCGCGATATGACGCTAATTACTGGGCAAAAACCAGTTGTTACTAAAGCAAAAAAATCAGTAGCCGCATTTAAGTTGCGTGCTGGTATGCCTATTGGATGTAAAGTTACGTTACGTGGCGAAAAGATGTATGAATTCTTAGATAAATTAATTAATGTGTCTTTGCCACGCGTAAGAGATTTCCGCGGTATATCTCCTAAGGCGTTTGATGGTCGTGGTAACTATTCCTTAGGACTTAAAGAACAATTGATATTTCCTGAAATTGATTATGATCAAATTGATCGGGTAAGGGGAATGGATATCATTGTTGTTACCACAGCTAACACAGATGAAGAGGCAAGAGGATTATTAACCTTAATGGGAATGTCCTTTAGGAAATAGGTCGTTTGGAATCCTTTAAAAGGAGGGAATAAAATGGCAAAAAAAGCTTTAAAAGAAAAGCAAAGTCGTCGTGCAAAGTTCAGCAGTCGTGAATATAATCGTTGTAAGATATGTGGTCGTCCCCATGCTTATATGAGAAAGTTCGGTATATGTAGAATTTGCTTTAGAGAACTCGCATACCGCGGTGAAATTCCCGGTATCACTAAATCCAGCTGGTAATTCAGCCGCCGGAAAGGAGGTAATCATTAATGGTTATGACAGATCCTATTGCGGATATGTTGACTAGAATTCGCAATGCTAATATGGTTCATAAACAAGATGTAAATATTCCCGCGTCCAAGATCAAACAAGAAGTAGCCAACATTCTTTATAAAGAAGGATTTGTTTCTGGTTATGAAATGATTGAAGATGATAAACAAGGTGTTATACGTGTTTATTTAAAATACGGAGAGAACAAGGAAAAGGTTATAACAGGTCTTAAGCGTATTAGTAAGCCTGGGTTACGGGTTTATGTTAAGAATGAAGAGATTCCGAAAGTTCTAGGTGGGCTGGGAATAGCTATTCTTTCTACTTCTCGCGGTGTGATGTCAGATAAGAATGCACGATTAGAGGGCATTGGCGGAGAAGTTCTTTGTTATGTTTGGTAAGAAGTAAAAGCTTCAGTTAGGAGGTGGAACGTTATGTCTCGTATAGGTTTAAAACCTATCAATATCCCGCAAGGGGTGGATGTTAAATATAATGATGGAAACATTGTTGTTAAAGGTCCTAAAGGGCAATTAGAGAGAGATTTACACAAAGATATGATTGTAGATATCCAAGGTGATGTAGTAACTGTAGAGCGCCCTACTGATGACAAAAAACATCGTTCCTTGCATGGATTAACACGAACTTTAATCAGTAATATGATTGAAGGTGTTACGAATGGATATGTTAAGACATTAGAACTTGTAGGTGTAGGATATAGAGCAACAAAACAAGGGAATAAACTTGTTTTGAGTGTCGGTTATTCTCATCCTGTTGAATTTGAAGAAAAGAATGGCATAACTTTTGATGTGCCAAAACCAACAATTGTTAAAGTAAACGGCATTAATAAGGAAGTTGTGGGCCAAGTAGCGGCTAATATTCGAAAAGTTCGTAAGCCTGAACCTTATAAAGGAAAAGGGATTAAATATGAAGGCGAAAGAATTATCCGCAAAGTTGGTAAAACTGGTAAATAGTTATGCGTCCTAAATCGCCACAGCATAAAATCTATGTGGTTGGAAAGGAGTGAAGCAGAATGATTAAAAAAGAAAACCGGAAGCAAGCAAAAACAAAAAGACACCAAAAAATTCGGAAAAATATTATTGGTACAGCAGAAAGACCTAGATTATCCGTTTATAGAAGCCTAAATCATATATATGCACAATTGATTAATGATGAAGCGGGTCATACTCTGGCGGCTGCTTCTACTGTAGAAACTAGTTCTGATATGAAGAACGGTGGAAATATTGATGCTGCCCAAGAAATCGGGAAATTGATAGCTCAGCGTGCATCAGATAAAGGGATCAAGAAAGTAGTTTTTGATCGAGGCGGTCATATTTATCACGGTCGAGTAAAAGCTTTGGCTGAAGCTGCACGTGAAAACGGATTAGAATTCTAATTAGAATTAAAAAGTTTTAGCAAGGGAGGGAAATTAATGGCAAAGATTGATGCGAGTAAACTTGAATTCGAAGAAAAAGTTGTTCATATTAGTCGGGTAGCTAAGGTCGTTAAAGGTGGTAGACGATTCAGTTTTAGTGCTTTAGTTGTTATTGGCGATGGCAACGGTCATGTTGGCTCTGGAATTGGTAAAGCCAACGAAGTGCCTGAAGCAATTAGAAAAGCAATTGATGATGCTAAAAAGAATTTAGTCCATGTTCCTATGGTTGGGACCACGCTTCCCCATCAAGTAACTGGCGTTTATGGGGCAGGTAGAGTATTTATGAAACCTGCTTCCGAAGGTACTGGCGTAATAGCTGGTGGAGCGGTTCGTGCGATTATGGAATTAGCTGGTGTTCGTGATGTATTAACCAAATCTTTGGGTTCTTCCAATGCCCTTAATATTGTTAATGCTACTATGCAAGGTTTAAAGGAAATGAAAAAAGCTGAAGATGTGGCAAAATTGAGAGGTAAATCAGTTGAAGAACTGCTTGGTTAGGAGGGAGCTAAATGGCTAAGAAGTTAAAGATTATGCTAAAAAGAAGCTTAATTGGTAGCACAAAGAATCAGATTGCGACAGTTCATTCACTTGGCTTAAAAAAGATTAACCAGGTGGTTGAACATAATGATACGCCAGATATACGTGGTAAAATCAATAAAATGATTCATCTTTTAGAAGTAGAAGAAATTGATGCATAATTAAAACATAAATTGGGAAAAAATTAAAGGAGGTTTGAGTATGTTTATCCATGAGTTAAAACCTGCTGAAGGCGCAAAACGGAAAAGTCGTAAACGGGTTGGTCGTGGTACAGGTTCTGGCTGGGGAAAAACCTCTGGTAAAGGTCAAAAAGGGCAAAACTCTCGTTCTGGTGTAGGAAGAACACCTGCTTTCCAAGGTGGTCAAATGCCACTTACTAGGACAGTACCCAAAAGAGGTTTTACGAATATTTTCAAAAAGCAATGGGTGATTGTTAATCTAGATGATCTAAATCAATTTGAAGAAGGAATAGAAATAACGCCAGAAGTTCTGATTGAAAAGAATTTAATAAAATCAGTTAAAGATGGTGTGAAAATTTTAGGCAGAGGAGAAATTAACAAAGCATTAGTAATTAAGGCACATGGTTTCTCTAAAACTGCTGCTGGGAAGATTGAGGCTGCAGGCGGAAAAGTTGAGGTGATATAGATGCTTTCAGCGCTGCAAAACGCTTGGAAGATCTCAGAGCTCAGGAAAAAGATATTGTTTACGATTGCAATGTTTGCAGTCTATCGATTAGGTGCACATATTCCGGTTCCAGGTGTTATTCCAGGTGCATTGAAGGAATTATTTAGCCAGGGTGGTTTACTTGGATTTCTAGATTTATTTTCAGGTGGTGCCTTGGCGCGTTTTTCTGTCTTTGCATTAGGTATTAACCCTTACATTACAGCATCAATTATATTACAACTGCTTACAGTTGTTATTCCTAAGCTGGAACAGTTAGCGCGTGAAGGTCAGGAAGGACGTCGTAAAATGGCTCAATATACGCGATACTTAACCGCAGTATTGGGACTGATTCAAGCGACGGGGATTACTTTTTGGCTTAGGGGTTTAAATTATCAATCACCTATGTTAAAAAGCACGGATGGATTTTCATTATTTCTCATTATCATAACTCTAACAGCTGGAACGACATTCATTATGTGGCTTGGTGAGCAAATTAATGAGTATGGTATTGGAAATGGAATTTCCTTATTGATCTTTGCTAGTATTATTTCACGGATTCCTAGTGGCATTGCTAAGGTAGTGAATTATGTGATACTGGGTGAAGTCAATATTTTAAATGCACTTCTTTTTGTCATCATTGCAGCAGCTGTTATTATTGCAATTGTTATGATTCAAGAAGGATCCCGGAGAATACCTGTTCAGTATGCACAACGTGTTGTGGGGAGAAAGATGTATGGAGGACAAAGTACGCATATTCCAATGAAAGTTAACTCAGCTGGTGTTATGCCTGTTATTTTTGGTTCTTCAGTACTCCTTTTTCCAGCAACCATTGCTCAGTTTATTGATAAACCTTGGGCGCAAAGCATTAAAAATATTTTGTCTCCTGGGGAACCATTATATATTATATTATATGCTTTTCTTGTCATCTTCTTCACGTACTTCTATACAGCAATCATGTTCAATCCAATTGAAATTGCTGATAACATGAAGAAGAATGGAGGTTTTATACCTGGATTACGTCCGGGTAAACCTACAGCTGAATATCTTCAAAGGGTATTAAATCGAATTACTTTGGCGGGCGCTGTGTTTTTGGCGATTATTGCCATTATGCCTGATATGATTATTGGGATCACGAATATTCCAAATATATATTTTGGAGGCACCTCATTATTGATTGTTGTAGGTGTTTCGCTTGATACGATGCGTCAAATTGAGACCTATTTATTAATGAGACACTATGAAGGATTTTTGAAATAAGGGGCCTCAACTTCCGCATAAATAAGGAGGTCAATATCAATGAATATGATTTTACTTGGCCCTCCTGGGGCCGGCAAAGGGACTCAAGCGGAAAAATTAACTAAAGCCTTTTCAATTCCACATATTTCTACTGGAGATATGTTTCGAGCTGCAATTAAAGAAGGAACACCCATGGGAGTTGAAGCAAAACGTTATATGGATAAAGGGGAACTGGTACCGGATGAAGTTGTTGTTGGTATAGTAAAGGAACGACTTAGTGTATCAGATTGTCAAAAAGGTTTTATTTTAGACGGTTTTCCCCGTACGGTTGCACAGGCAGATGCATTAAATGAAACCTTGACACAAGTGGGAAAACAGTTAAATGCAGTTGTTTGCATTGATGTTCCTCAGAAAGCGCTTATTGAACGATTAACTGGGCGTCGTGTTTGTCGTGAATGTGGCGGGGGTTATCATGTGATGTATAAACAACCTCAAAAAGAAGGCATATGCGATGCTTGCGGTGGAGAGTTGTATCAAAGAGCAGACGATGAGGAAGCAACGGTTAAAAATCGATTAGATGTTTACTTAGCGCAAACTAAGCCTTTGATTGATTATTATGAAGAAAAAGGGAAGCTTCTGATGGTTGACGGACAGCAGGATATTGATGATGTATTTCAGAATATCACTGCACAGTTAAGGAGCCTTTAGTATGATTGAATTAAAGTCAAACCGTGAAATAGAACTAATGAAAGTGGCTGGAGAAATTGTGGCATTGGTTCATCAAACTTTAAAAGAAGTCATTGAACCTGGAATGAGCACATTAGAAATGGATGAAATTGCAGAAAATATCATCCACTCCAATCATGCTACCCCTTCTTTCAAAGGATATAATGGTTTCCCTGCTAGTATCTGTGCATCAATTAATGAAGAAGTGGTTCATGGAATACCTTCTCGTGAGAGAGTTGTAAAAGAAGGTGATATCGTTAGCATTGATGTCGGTGCAATCTATCAAGGATATCATGGCGATGGAGCAGTTACCATTCCAGTTGGAAAGGTATCACCTACTGCTCAAAAATTATTAGATGTTACTTACAAGTCGCTTATGGCTGGGATAGAAAAAGCACTGCTTCATAATCGATTAACGGATATCTCTCATGCTGTTCAAGCGTATGCCGAACCATGTGGCTTTTCTGTTGTACGAGACTATGTTGGACATGGAATTGGGCGGGAAATGCATGAAGCACCGCAAATTCCTAATTTTGGACCGGCAGGACGTGGGCCTAAACTCAAAAAAGGAATGGCACTAGCCATTGAGCCTATGGTGAACATAGGAACATATGAAGTGGAAACATTAGAAGATGGATGGACAGTAGTAACCAAGGATCGCGCGTTATCTGCTCATTTTGAGCATACAGTCGTGATTACTGAAAATGGTCCAGAAATATTAACAACACTTCATTCTAAAAAGTAAAGCTGCTGGCATTAGGGGGTGAGAAAATTTGGACACAATACAGAATATTAAAGTGGGTCAAATAGTAACCTCCCAGGCTGGAAGAGACAATGGGCATACTTACATAGTTCAAAGAATATTAGAGGAGCACTATGTACTGGTATGTGATGGGGATTACCGACAATGGTCTCAACCTAAAAAGAAAAATATACGACACCTCATCATTCATCCCGTCGTTTTGCAGGAAATTCAAGATAGAATTGAAAAACAGAAAAGAATAAGTGATGATGATATAAGAAATCAGATTCTGGCATGGAAGAAAGAGTATCTTGGTGACGAATAACAAGGGGGCTGAAATAACTACATGTCAAAAAAAGATGTGATAGAAATAGAAGGTAAGATTATTGAGGCACTACCTAACGCGATGTTTTGGGTAGAGTTAGAAAATGGTCATAAAGTATTAGCTCATGTTTCTGGTAAAATTCGAATGAATTTTATTCGAATTTTACCAGGAGATAAAGTGACTGTAGAATTATCACCTTATGACTTGACACGGGGTAGAATTACCTACCGTTATAAATAAGGTGCTTTCAGACGGGAGGCGTAAATATGAAAGTTAGACCCTCTGTGAAAAAAATGTGCGATAAATGTAAAATCATTAAACGTAAGGGGCGAGTTCGTGTTATTTGTGAAAATCCTAAGCACAAGCAACGTCAAGGATAAATAAATTTGATGATTTTGTAGTGGTTTTATATTTGGTTAATAGAAAAGGGATGATATTGAACGATAAAGGATTGTCGACCCTCTGATTATTCTTTAACTTTCAATAACGATATCCTTAACTGAAGCGTTTTATTGTTAATTAATCCAATTGAGGAGGTGTTTTTATGGCGCGTATAGCAGGTGTTGACTTACCTAGGGATAAACGAGTTGAAATAGGACTAACCTATATATTTGGAATTGGCCTTTCTACTTCCCAAAAGATTTTAGAGCAAACTAATATTAACCCTGATACACGAATTAAAGATTTAACTGAAGCTGAAGTGAGTAAGCTAAGGGAAGTAATAAGTAAAGAGTTTATGGTAGAAGGTGATTTGAGAAGAGATATAGCCATGAATATTAAGCGATTGATGGAAATTGGTTGTTATCGTGGCTTACGTCATCGCCGTGGTTTACCAGCTAGAGGTCAAAATACCAAAAATAATGCTCGAACCCGCAAAGGTGCGAAACGTACTGTAGGCGTAAGACGGAAAAGTTAATGAATGAAAGGAGTGTAAACATAGTTGGCTAAGCAGAAGGGAAAAGTAACCAGAACCAAAAGAAGAGAACGAAAGAATATTGAACGTGGTGTAGCCCATATTCAATCAACTTTCAATAATACAATCATTACCATTACCGATACCCATGGTAATGCAATTTCCTGGGCTAGTTCTGGAGGAATGGGATTTAGAGGCTCCCGAAAAAGCACACCCTTTGCTGCTCAATCTGTAGCAGAAGTTGCTGCTGAAAAAGCAATGGAACATGGGTTAAAAGAAATTGAAGTATACGTTAAAGGGCCTGGTGCAGGTAGAGAAGCAGCAATTCGTTCGTTGCAAGCAGCAGGATTAGAAGTGAGCGCGATCAGGGATGTAACACCTGTTCCACATAATGGTTGTCGACCACCTAAACGCAGAAGAGTATAATTTTGAGAGGAGGTTTAAAAAATGGCAAGATATACAGGACCTGTTTGTAAGCTCTGTCGTCGTGAAGGCACAAAGCTTTACTTAAAAGGTGAACGATGCTATTCAGATAAATGCTCAGTTGCCAAAAGGGCTTATGCACCTGGTCAACACGGACAGGGTCGCAAAAAGGTAACGGAGTATGGTATTCAATTACGTGAAAAACAGAAAACAAAAAGAATTTATGGTTTATTAGAGAAACAATTCCGGGCGTATTTTGATAAAGCAGAACGTCAAAAGGGGATTGCTGGGGAAAATTTATTGCAAATCTTAGAAAGAAGATTGGATAATGTTGTATATCGATTGGGATTTGCAGGTTCCCGCAACGAAGCACGGCAAATCGTACGACATACCCATATTGCAGTAAATGGTCGTCGTGTTAATATCCCTTCTTTCCTTGTTAAACCTGGAGATGTTGTAGAAATTCGCGAAGATAGTCGTAAGGTACCACGTATTAAGGAAATTATGGAAGCTGCAGAGCAAAAAGTGATTCCTGAATGGCTTTCACGTGATTTAGAAGGACATCGTGGTGAAATACTCAGATTACCTATTCGTGAAGAAATTGATACACCTATTGAAGAACATATGATCGTTGAGTTATATTCAAGATAACGATTGAACTACCCTCACCGTTTATTGTCTCTACTGTCAAGGAAACTTGGAAAAGGAGGGTTAAAATCAAGTATGACGGAGATTGAAAGACCTAAAATAGAGTGTGTTGAGCAGAATGATGACCATACTTATGGTAAGTTTGTTGTTGAACCTTTAGAACAAGGATATGGAATTACACTAGGAAATTCATTGCGAAGGGTATTGCTTTCTTCTTTAGTAGGAACAGCGGCTACTTCCATTCGTATTGATGGCGTTTTGCATGAGTTTTCTACTATTCCTGGTGTTCGAGAGGACGTAACAGATATTATTCTGAATGTTAAGCAGTTGGCCTTAAAATTATATGAGGGTGAAAGAGCAACCATTCGAATTGAAGCTGAAGGACCTAAAGAAGTAACGGCAGCGGATATTTTGAGTGATGGGAATGTTGAAGTTCTTAATCAAGATTTGCATATTGCAACACTTGAAGAAGATGGGCGATTGAATATGGAAATTGAAGTCGCTAAAGGTCGCGGTTATATTCCAGCAGATCGCAATAAGATTTCAGAACAGCCTATTGGTGTGATTCCAGTTGACTCGATCTATTCACCTATTCGTAAAGTTAATTATTTAGTAGAAGATACAAGGGTAGGCCAGGTTACGGATTATGATAAATTATCTTTAGAGGTATGGACAAATGGTAGTGTAGAGCCCGGCGAGGCAATTAGTTTAGCCGCTAAAATTCTTAATGAACATCTGACGCTTTTCATAAATTTTACTGAGAGTGTTGGCGATATGGAAATTATGATTGGCAAAGAGGAAGAAGAAGAAGATAAGGTTCTCGAAATGACCATTGAAGAACTGGATCTTTCTGTTCGCTCTTATAATTGTCTTAAAAGAGCGGGTATTAATAGTGTAGAAGAATTAGTGGATAAATCAGAAGAAGATATGATGAAAGTTCGTAATTTGGGTAGGAAGTCCTTAGAAGAAGTTATTAAGAAATTAGAAGATCTAGGATTAGGTTTAAGGAAAACCGAAGAGTAGAAAGGGGGACAAGACATGGCTTATAGAAAACTTAATAGAGATTGTGGGCAGCGACGTGCTCTTTTACGTAATGCTGTGACTTCTTTTTTAGCTCATGGCCGTATTACAACCACGGAAGCTAAAGCTAAAGAAATTCGGTCATTATCTGAAAAAATGATTACCTTAGCCAAAAAAGGTGATTTAAGTGCGCGACGTCAAGCACTTTCCTATATAATGGATGAAGCAGTAGTTAAAAAGTTATTTGAAACAATTGGACCTAAGTATGAAGATCGCCAAGGTGGTTATACCCGTATATTAAAAGTTGGACCCCGTAGAGGGGATGCTGCCCCCATGGTTGTTTTGGAATTGATATAGGTTATAATGAGCAGCAAGGGGTCAGGGATCGTGTAACCTGACCCTTTTGTTTATAATGCAATGTATGAAAGTGTGGTGATTGATGATGCCCACCCTTATAGAAACACAAAACTTATGCTATGAATATAAACATGAAAATGAGATAACCATAGCACTTAAAAACATAAATATTTCTATTGACGAAGGTGAATTTGTTGTTATAATTGGTCACAACGGTTCAGGAAAATCAACGCTGGCAAAACATCTTAATGCGCTTTTTCTTCCTTCAAAAGGTGATGTATGGATAAAAGGAATGAATACCAGGAATGAAGAACAGCTATGGTCTATCAGACAGCAGGTGGGAATGGTTTTTCAAAATCCGGATAATCAGTTGGTTGCAACCATAGTGGAAGAAGATGTTGCCTTTGGTCCAGAAAATTTAGGTGTTCCTTCAAATGAAATTGTAAAGAGAGTAGAGGATTCCTTAAAAGCTGTGAATATGCTTCAGTATCGTCGTCATGCACCACATCATCTCTCCGGTGGGCAGAAGCAACGAATTGCTATTGCTGGGGTATTGGCTATGTTACCTTCCTGTATTGTACTTGATGAACCGACTGCTATGTTAGATCCTTTAGGAAGAAAAGAAGTTATGGATACGATTATTGATCTTAATAAAAGTAAAGGTATGACTGTTATTCATGTGACACATCATATGGAAGAAGCGATTGAGGCAGATAGAATTATTGTGATGGCAGCAGGAGAAGTTGTGCAAGAAGGAACCCCTAAAACCATCTTTTCTCAAGTTAATGAACTAAAACAACTAGGATTAGATGTGCCGCAAATGACAGAGTTAGCATTTGCTTTAAAACAACAAGGAATACATGTACCAGAAGGGGTATTATCCTTAGAAGAGATGGTGAACTGTCTATGTCCATAAAAATTGAAGGGTTAACGCATACCTATATGGCAGGAACAGCACTTGAGGCAACTGCAATAAAAGACATCAATTTGGTTATTAATGAAGGAGAATTTGTTGGTCTAATGGGACATACAGGCTCAGGTAAGTCAACATTAATACAGCATTTTAATGGCATATTAAAACCAACTCAAGGAACCATTAAGATTGATGATGTTAATATACATAGTAGTAAACTGATATTAAAAAAAGTTCGCCAGAAAGTAGGTTTAGTATTTCAATATCCAGAACATCAATTGTTTGAAGAAACTGTATTTTCTGATGTTGCTTTTGGACCTAAGAATATTGGGGTTAACGAAGACGAGATAGAAGAAAGAGTTAAGAATGCTTTGTTAGCAGTTGGAATGGATTATGATTCCATTAAAGATCATTCTCCCTTTGAATTGAGCGGCGGTCAAAAAAGACGCATTGCGATTGCAGGTGTACTTGCTATGAAACCAGAAGTTTTGATTTTAGATGAACCGACTGCGGGTCTTGATCCTAGATCACGTTATGAACTTTTAGAAGAAATTAAGCGTCTTCATAAAAGCCATGGAATAACCGTTATTCTCGTTTCCCATAGTATGGAAAACTTAGCTGAATATACTAAAAGAATTATTGCTATGGCTAATGGAACAATTATTTTAGATGGGACGCCTCATGAAGTTTTCCGGGAATGGGAAAAGCTCCAAGCAGTGGGACTAGGTGTTCCTGATGTTACACGTTTGATGTTTCTGTTACGTAATAAAGGTTTGGATATAAATACGGATGTATTAAATGTTGAGGACGCTAAAAGAGAAATAATAAAAATGCTTAAAGGAAGAGAGCTATGTTAAAAGATATTACGCTTGGACAATATATTCCTGGAAATTCATTTTTGCATCGATTAGATCCCAGAGTAAAAATTATGGGATCGTTTGTCATGATTGTTGTTCTCTTTATTGTTAATAATCTTGTAGGTTATGCATTTGTTGCATTGGTTACATCACTAATGATCGCTTCATCACATGTACCGTTTAAAATGATTTATCGTGGGATTAAGCCGCTCATATATATCTTGTTTTTCACGTTAATATTACATACCTTTATGAATCCTGGCCGTTTGATATTTTCGCTCGGTCCCCTTACTGCAACATGGGAAGGCTTGCAAAAGGGGTTTTATATGTCATTACGTTTACTTCTATTGATTATAGCAACTTCACTTTTGACTTATACGACATCTCCTATTGAATTGACAGATGGTGTAGAACGGCTACTTCGACCATTCCAACGATTTGGTGTTCCAGCTCATGAGTTGGCTATGATGATGACCATTGCCTTGCGATTTATCCCTACACTATTAGAAGAAGCGGAAAAGATTATGAAAGCACAAAAGGCGAGAGGCGCAGATTTTGAGAGTGGTAATATACTTCAAAGGGCGAAAAGCCTTATTCCCTTAATGGTTCCGCTCTTTGTTAGTTCTTTTCGGCGTGCTGATGAACTAGCCATAGCCATGGAAGCTCGCTGTTACCGTGGTGGAAAAAATAGAACACGTATGAAGCAGCTATCTATTGGAAAAGATGATTATGTAGCTATGGTGGAATTGAGTTTAATTATTTTTATTTCTGTGGGTACAAGATACCTAAAAATGTTTTAGTGGTTGAAAAATGAATGGTAAATGCAGTTAGCTCTTAGCAGTTAGGAAGAGATAAAATATATTAATAGTCAATAATTATAGATTATGGGTATATTTTAAGTGAAAAACTTTAATCAAAAAGTACGAAATATACAATTTGATCCTAACTGCTAACTGCTAACTTATAACTCTTAAGAGCTAATAAGGACTGATTATATGAAGCGTAATATTAAGCTGACAATCTCCTACGATGGTACTAACTATAGCGGCTTTCAAATTCAAGATAATGGTTCTACAATTCAGGAAGAATTAGAAAAAGCCATAAGCCGGATTGAAAAGTCTCCTGTTAAAATAATAGGTGCCGGGCGTACAGATGCAGGAGTTCATGCATTGGGGCAAGTGGTGAATTTTTATTCATTATCTTCTATACCGACGGAACGTTTTTTGCCTGCTCTAAATAGTATTTTACCTCACGATATTCGAATACTTCAGGTTGAGGAAGTAGATGAAGATTTTCATGCTCGATTCAATGCCCAAGGAAAGATTTATTGTTATACTTTAGATTGTAGGTCTGTTCCAAGCGTTTTTTGGCGTTTATACAGTGTGCATACATCTCACACCATTAATGTTATGAAGATTAAACAAGGGGCAGCTTTGTTAGAAGGTAAGCACCATTATGGGGCTTTTTGTGCCACGGGATCCACTGTTAAGACATTTGTTCGTATAATACAAGAAATTAAGCTTGAGCAAAGTGAACAAATTGTTAAAATTTACTTCAAGGGGAATGGTTTCCTTTATAATATGGTGCGTATTATGGTGGGAACGCTTCTAGAAGTGGGCAAAGGGAGAATAGAGCCTGAAACAATCAAAGATATTCTTGAGTCAAAGGATCGAAAACAGGCAGGTCCTACTGCGCCAGCAAAAGGATTATGTCTTGTAAAAGTGATATATTAGCAGTCTTTGGCTGCGGCAGGTAGGAAAAGATAAAAAGACGAGGAATGAGGAAAGAACGCAGCCTATGGCTGCTGAACGAGGAACGAAGAAGATAAAGAATAGAACGAGGAAGGATAAAACCCTAATGCAAGAATGGGGACATATCAAACTAAAACATACCTGCTACCTGCTGTTTGTTACCTGCCAGGAATGGCTTTTTATCTGATCCTTGTCAATATTGATGAAAATTAATAATTTTTGATTCAATGCCTTGACAAGGTTACAGCCATATAATACAATGTTTCTGTGTCTTTTAACATTAAGATCCACGAGCCCCGGATCGATGTTGAAAATATAGCAAAGACAATAAAAAGAATAAAGTAAGGAGGGGAAATCCATGAAAACAACTTTTGCTAAACCTCAAGAAGTAGATCGCAAGTGGTATGTAATTGATGCTGCAGATAAACCTTTGGGTAGATTAGCTAGTGAAGTCGCAAAGATATTACGCGGAAAACATAAACCAACTTATACACCTTTTGTTGATACAGGTGATCATGTTATTATTATCAATGCTGATAAAGTAGCTTTAACAGGAAATAAATTAAACACTAAAATGTACAGACATCATTCCTTATATCCAGGTGGTTTGAAAGAAGTACCTTATAAAAAGTTTTTGGCAGAAAGGCCTGAAAAAGCAGTTTTTATTGCTGTTAAGGGCATGCTTCCTCATAATCGTTTAGGCCGTCAAATGGTGAAGAAATTACGGATATATCGTGGTGATATACATCCACATCAATCACAACAGCCTGAAATACTTGAAATCTTAAATAAAAAGTAGATGATATATCAATTAATAATTGAAAGGAGGAGCAAACATTGGCACAGGTACAATACCAAGGAACTGGTAGAAGAAAAAAATCAGTAGCACGTGTTCGTTTAGTTCCCGGTGATGGAACGTTTATCATTAATAATAGAGAAATGCCAGAATACTTTGGCAAAAAGACGTTAGAAATTATTGTTGAGCAACCTCTTAAAGCAACTGAAACATTAGGAAAGTTTGATGTTTTGGTTAACGTTCATGGTGGAGGTTTAACAGGTCAAGCTGGAGCTGTTCGACATGGAATTGCTAGAGCGTTATTAAAGGTTGACGGGGAAATGAGACCAACCTTGAAAAAGGCTGGTTATTTGACACGTGATCCTAGAATGAAAGAAAGAAGAAAATATGGTTTGAAAAAAGCTCGGAAAGCGCCTCAATTCTCCAAACGTTAATAGAGCGGTTACAAAAAAGCACTTACAAATTTGTGAGTGCTTTTTTATTGTGAAAGTTTGTGCTGGGGCATGGTTATGTACGCTATTTAATTTTCTGTATTCAACTGTCAACTGTAAACTAAAAAAAACAGCCTAGGCTGTTTTTTTATATATTTGCCGCTTCATTAATAACATTTGAGGAATCTTTGGTACCAATCTTGAGTTGTTTTTTCAGATCCAGTAGGATCCGTTCGAAGGTCATTGGGGAAGCAAACCAGATCGGATACGTGCTATGTGCATCCGTATAAGACGTGTCAGCATTGGTTATAGCGATAGGGTTAAGTTCCCATTCAGGCAGACGTGCATCAACAGAGCGAATATAACCGTCAATTACAAAAAGATTGGGTAAATCAAGATCGCTGTAAGCTGCACCTTGAGCTGCTAGAATACAGTTATGTTGCTCACATAATTCTGGAATTAAAGAATAATATAGTGATTGGATATGTGAATTTAGATAAACGTAATTGGGTGCCACTTCAATATTATCTATTACTAGCGTTCGTCCATACTTATATTCGTTAATCCATAGTACACTATTAGCAATAATACGCCCATGGTAATAAACATTAAGAAGACCATATCCATGTTCGTGTGCATAATTAACGGCATTATCTTGCCCTAATGGCATGCAGCATACTGAGGCATTTCCAGCTACTAAGAATTCTGGGCAACCTTTCTTCTCAATCTTAGCATGGATCTCTTGTGCCTTAAAAGAAGAATCTGGGATATCCATACGGTATTCTTTTAGAAGCTTTACAATCTCTGATACAACTGAACATGGTATGTGACCATGAATAAAATCAGGAACATGGCCTAATTTAGATAAGCGGCTAAAAAGTTTACCTGCGTTTTTTACCTGTGCCCCTTTACCACGTTTTCCAACTGCATTTCGGATTGTTTCACCTAAATCAGGATAGTAATTAACCTGAAAGGTTTGTGGCTCGAAAAAGTCTGATGTAGTACCTGCAATAAATTCTTTTAAAGTGTTGAGTCCGTAGCGGTCTGCAATATGAGAAAAATCGGTATCTAGTACATATTTCTTTACTTTTGCCATAAAATCTTGTGCGGCAGGTGTATCAAAGCTGTTTTGGTTGATCCATTCTTGTTCTCTTTCGATTTTTATTTGTGTCGTAAAGTGTTTTAGATCTAATATTGATATATTATTGCGAACAGATTGACCGAGGCGAATGACATATTCTTCTCTTTCGCTTGGATTTGAATAGTCATGGTAAATTCCTTCAATTTGTTGGGATAATTGATAAATATAGTCCGGGCCATTTCTGAGAGCTGCTTTCAAGGTTTTACGATAGAATATGGGATGGAATTTTTCCTCAAAGAGTAGAAAAAACGGATTGATTAAGTCTTGAAAAGATAAACGCCATATTTCATTTTTTATCTCTTTTGTAATCGATCCATTTTCAGTTAGATTTAATTTAGTTCTAATATTAAAGAAAGTTTTGATGTGTGTTGTTATGTACTGCGCAAAATGTTCCCAGCCTATATAACGTGATAAATGGTAAGCCGCAAATAGACAATTGGTATTGTTAATGGCATAGGTGGAAAGATCAATCAGTGAACCAAGCTTGTGGAGAAATTGACTATAATAGACAGTTGAAAGATAATTGCTCATAAAATTAAGTGGAATACGTCCGATAATCATCGCATCTACATTGTAATTCCCACGCAAGTGAATTTTTAAGTTTTCGTCTTTTCCATTTTCGGTTTCAGAAGGATTTGGATAAAGAATAACCTCATGATTTAATGAATCTTTCATATGCTTTCTAACATGACGTTTAAGAAAAGAACGATAACTGCTTAATTTATTAGCATCTAACTTTTGAGGAAAATTTACAATCTCCTTGTGTTCAAACCAAATATAAGGTCTATCGTCTTCTGTCTTTTTTCCGGGATAATAATAATAACGAATGCCATTTTTATTAAGTTGTTCAGTTAAATCTTCTGATTCTGGATAAATTGGGCGGGAAGAAATGACTGTCGATGTAAATTTTTGAGCTTCTTTCAAAGCGCTTGTGTACATAAAATCTCTGATTTCTTCCTCATAACATTGCAACGCATGAGTGTTTAATATAAGAGATGATTGTTTTAATGATTGATAAGAGTATACGCCATTGGTTTCTAAAAATTCCTGGCAAGTTTCCCAGGATATATCAGAATGGATTACATGTGGTGTGAAAATTTTAAACATCGTATGTCGCCTCCAGGATTCTCATTTTCTCATATTCTCAATTGACATCACGATACATATTTTGCATTACTGAATTCAAGTACATTTTACATGGATATTAGACAAATATCAACAGTTTTAATGTACATCTCCGGTTCATTTGTTTTTAACGTAACGGGGGAATCCTGAACACTATATTGGTTTCCTTAAGAATTAGTAAATAAATACTTTTAACAGGATTAACATGGGGGAAGGTGGAATATAATAGTAATAAAATAATACGTTAAGAGTAGGGGAAGAACTATGTATATTCCACCACATGTTGATTATATTATTAAAAAGTTACAGTCACATGGATTTTTAGCTTATGTTGTTGGGGGCGCAGTGCGTGATTTTCTGTTAGGTAAAAAACCACATGATTGGGATGTTACTACCACCGCTTTTCCTCATCAAATCACGCAACTATTTACCAAAGTAATTCCAGTAGGGCAAAAGCATGGTACGATTACCGTAATAGAAGCTGGAGAAGCATGTGAAGTATCAACATTAGCTTATCAATTTTCTAAAACTATAAATTACGCCAAACTTTCACCTATACAAAAATTACATTTAGATTTGCAGCATCGAGATTTTACCATTAATGCGATAGCATATGACATTGATAAAGGGGAAATGGTTGATTGCTTTGGCGGAGCGAATGATTTATTATATAAAAAAGTACTTCGATGTGTTGAAGATCCTACGATGCGTTTTATTGAGGATCCATTAAGGTTATTGCGTGCCATACGTTTGAGTAATCAATTAGAATTGGATATTGAGAATAAAACAAGTGAAGCGATTAAACAGGAAGGTTTTCGTTTGTTAGAAGTATCAGTAGAACGAGTACGCGAAGAATTATCCCTTATTTTACTTATTCCTCAATGCCTAAAAGCGTTGATAGAATTACGAGATATGGGACTTTTAATATATATGATTCCCGAGTTATTAAGTGGGGTTGGCTTGAAACAGGGTAGTCATCATCGATATGATGTTTTTACCCATACAGTTGAAGCATGTGTTGCCATTAAGCCACAATTACATTTGCGATTGGCAGCGCTTTTACATGATATTGGGAAACCGGCTACCGCAGTGTTACAAGAAGAAGGGTGGTATGTTTTTCCTGAACATCATGTAAAAGGAACTGAAATTGGTCGAGATATATTAAAGCGTTTACATTATAGCAATCAGATGATTGATGTGGTTACAAAATTAATTGAGAATCATATGTTTTATTACCGTCCGGGAATTGATAGTGCAGCCGTATTACGGAAGTTGATTGGTAAAGTAGGGGTGGAACAAATATGGGATTTAATAGAATTAAGGCGAGCAGATATTATGGCTATGAATCCGGATTGGCCAAATACCTATTTAATACAATTGAAAGATCAATTAAGAAGTGTGTTAAAAGGAGAGGCGTTGTATTCGATAAAAAATTTAGCTGTATCAGGGTCAGATGTGTGTAAAATATTACAAATTTCACCAGGACCTGGTATAGGAGAAATTTTAGGAAAATTGTTGGAAATTGTACAAAAAGAACCTGAGAAAAACAACTATAGTGAGTTAAAAGAGATACTATTAAATATGGATTGAATTTTAGGTTTTTAATTGATATAATTTGCAAAAGGCCAATATCTTTAAAAAGAGTTGGACCTGACGAAATCAATACATATTATTTCGTCCGGTATCTATAAGAACTGGAACGGAGGTGAAAAAATGAAAATAACGACTCGGAAGCTGGTAATTTCTTCTGCTTTAGGGGCCATAGCCATTGTTCTAGCTGTGAGTGGCGTAGGATTGATTCCTGTTCCCAGTTTGGCAGGTCGAGCGACAACAATGCATATTCCTGCCATTTTAGGGGGAATATTAGAAGGTCCTTTAGTAGGTATGCTGGTAGGATTAATATTTGGTCTATTTAGTTTCTTAAATCCTGGTAGTCCGATGTCAGCAGATCCCATTGTGGCAGTGTTGCCCAGGATATTCATTGGATTAATTGCTTGGGGTGCTTTTCGTTTGATTAATCGTGAAAGCAAAACAACACGCTTTTTAGCCTTAGCTGCAGCAGGGATAGTGGGGACATTAACCAACACGGTTGGTTTTTTAGGACTTTCTGTTTTGCGTGGGTATATGCCTGGAAAAGCTGCTTTGGCAGTAGGGGCTATGCACGGGGTGCCAGAAATCATCATAGCAGTTGTGGTTACCATTTTAGTAGGAAATCCATTGATTAATTATCGTAAAAATGTTACAAATAGATAATGACTGAAAAAAGGAGCGGCTAGCCGCTCCTTTTTTCAGTCATTTGTTGCCCGTTATAACAAATAATAGTAAAAATTTTAATATCATATGTCAAAATGATATCTTATTGAATACAATAAAATAGGAAGGGTATAACGGGGGGGAAAAAAATGAGAATAAAGATGGAAACCCCAGCAGATCGTCTAAATAATATACAACCGGAAATGGTAAGAAAGATTATTGACTCAATTTATGGGGGTATAGCATATATAGACGAAACAGGCTATATAAGATATCATAATAAATTTTTTGGAGAGTATTTTCTGTTTGAAAACGAAAGTGCTACTGGTAAACACCTATGGGACATAAACGGAAAAAAATTACAAAACATCAAACCCGAAATATGCCAATGGTTATTGAGAGGGCATCAGGATCCATATTGTAATATTATTTCTTGGAAAGAACGTTTTATTGAAATAAAGTGTTCAGCTTTAGAAGATGATGAAAGGTATAAAGGCTTTGTATTTTTTTCGCAGGATGTAACAGATAAAGAAAATGCTAAAACAAATCTTTATCAGCAAGCCTGTATGGATGGACTGACGCAACTCAACAACAGACAATGTTTTAATCGTGTTTTTAACGAACTCAAAGATAAACTAGGTAAAAATGATGAATATGTTGCGTTAATTATGATAGATATTGATGATCTAAAGTATATAAATGATACGTTTGGGCATTTACAAGGCGATCAAATTATTCGAAATGCTGCAAAGATTTTACAGGATTATGTACGTTGTTCAGATACTGTATTTCGGTATGGTGGGGATGAATTTGTTATTCTAATTACTGAATCTACTGACGAGTTGGTAAAAAATATTATTAAACGTATTGAGAGGGCATGTCAGACCTGGAATGCAGAGCATGCTAATATTCATGATCATATTTGTCTTAGTATGGGGTATGCAATGGCGCATACTAAAGAAGATATGGAAAAGTTAATTTTGTGGGCTGATCAAATGATGTATCAGCATAAACGTGAAAGGCATATGAAAAGATAGCATATGAGGCGTAGGCCTCTTTTTTTATGTATTTAAGGGACGAGTATGGAAAGGTTTTTTTAGAGTATATTATGCAATCTATTACTATATGCAATATTTTAACATAATATTCTCTTTGAGAGTATTATATTTTCTAATACATGATGATTTGACCATAATTTCCTTCTATTGTACATATTAGTAAAGGTAATTTATACTTGTTTGTGTATTTAATTTTAATAATTGTTCATTCAATTGTATCACTTCACAATAATTTTTATTTGCAATTATTATGTAAATCAATAAACTTTTATATTCTGAGAGAAGGTCGTAACATGAAAGAAAATCTAATTAATGAGAGATGGAATATTCACCTAAGACAAGATCGTGATATGACTCAGATAAAGGATTTTAACAAAACAATATTGGTAGAAACTGCTTTGCTAGGTCAAGGCCTCCCGTCTATAGACAGTGATGAAATATTAAAAATATGGCCCATTTCTAAACAGTTATATTTACCTTGGGTTGAACAAGGAATGATACGCCTAGGGCATATTGAGAATTTTCTTGCTGTACGGTCGAATAAAAGCTGGTTGCGTGTCAATGCATCAAATTTGGAAAAAACATTAGATGAAGGGTACAGTGGATTTCTTACAGCCTCGGCAGTTATGAAGATTGCCAAGTACTTGGGTATAAAACATGTTGTAACAGCGGGTATGGGAGGAATTCAAGGTGATATGACTTCTGATGATTTGGTATTTTTAGAAAAAACACCTATTTTTTTGATTGCAACTTCTCCTAAAGATTCACTAGATATAAATAAGTCTCTTAATTATTTAATGAATCAGTCTGTAACAGTCTTAAGTTACGAATGTCCTTTCTGTAATGGTTTTTTATTTGAAGGGTCAAAAATTTTATTAGAAAAAATAACTCAAAAAGAGTTAAAAGATATTAAATATCCTAAAGGTACAGGGTGTTTATTGCTTAATCCTTTGCCTGAGGATATACGTGTTCAAGATGATACTGTTCTTATTGAAGCTATGAATAGAGGGATTCAAGCACGTGAATCACATCAAGAATACCATCCTGCTGTAAACAAAGCTTTGGATGAGTTGACGCAAGGGAAAGCATCGAATTTTCAGTTAAAGGCACTTGTTGCCAATCAAGAATTAGCTCTCAAGATTGTTAATGGCATTTCTTCTGATGGAGGCGTTTAACTGAGATGAAAGATGATATGACGCCAATTGAGCGAGCAAATGCCTTAAGGCATGGCCAATCGGTAGACCGGATTCCTTGTAAACCCATGCTTTCTGAGTATAGCTGTCGCTTTCTAGGAATTCCTGTTTTTGATTATTTACATTCAGCAAAACTTATGTCTGAAAGTCAGATTAAAGCTTTTGAAGTATTAGGACATGATGGGGTTGGGATTGGCCCGGATCAGAATGGTTTATTGGAAGCAATGGGCATTAACCTTCTTTATTTAAAAGATGATCGCCCTCAGATGGAAAAACCCCTGTTGGCAGCAATTCAGGATTTAGACCATTTGCAATACATCGATCCTGAAAAGGATGGGAGACTACCACTTTATTTGGAGGCCATGGAAAGAACACAGGAAAGAATTGGCCATTTGGTAAAAATCGGTTCAGGCATTAGCGGTCCATTTACAGTTGCCGCACTTATGCGTGGTCCGGATCATTTTTTAGTAGATTTATATAGAAATCAACAGTTTGCGCATCGATTAATTTCATTTATGACAGATAATATATTGCTTTATATGCAATGTGCCTGGAAAAGAGGTTTTTCCTGCAGTATTGGGGAGCCCATGGCTTCTTCTACGGTAATTAGTCCTAGTCATTTTAGGGCGTTTGTAAAGCCTTATTTAAGGAAAATTGCCAAATGGCAAACGAGTCATACGAAAAAATCTTTTTCCCTTCATATCTGTGGACAAACAAGAAGAATATGGGACGATATGGTGGATACAGGTGCTAGCAATCTTAGTCTTGATAATATCGTTGATTTGGCTGAAGCAAAGCAGTGTGTGGGCAATCAAATCGCAATTTCCGGAAACGTTCCTCCAGTAGAAGTGTTGATGGACGGTACACCTAACGAAGTGATGGAAGCAACAAAGGTATGTATCCAAAAAGGGTATGATAACCCCAAGGGCTTTACTTTGAGTACAGGATGTTCTGTGCAAATCAATACGCCGTTGGAAAATATGGAAGCAATGATGGAGGGTGTGCGCATTTATGGCAAAATGCCTGTTGAGCTGGAAGATTAGGTTATTATGATAATTGCAGGAGGTAATGAAAGATGTCTGAAGTGTTATTGGATTGGTTTAGAGAATTAAAGAAAGAAAATACAATTACTGTCAAAAAGGCCAAAGAAGCGGGTGAAAAAGTGGTTGGCATCTATTGCACCTATGGGCCGAGAGAAATAGTTTTGGCGGCAGATGCTATACCTGTTAATCTATGTGGAACGCATGAAGAGACGATTCCATATGCTGAAAAAGATTTACCGCGTAATTTATGTCCATTGATTAAGTCTTCCTATGGATTTGCGGTGACCGATAAGTGTCCCTATTTTCATTTTTCAGATTTTATCCTTGGGGAAACAACGTGTGACGGAAAAAAGAAGATGTTTGAAATTATGCAAAAGATCAAACCGGTTCATGTGATGAATCTACCACAAGATCCAGACTTACCCTCCTCCCTTGCGCTTATGTATGCGGAGATGGTACGGCTAAAAGAAGCTTTAGAAGAAAAATTTAATGTGACGATTACTGAGGAAAAATTGCGTGAAGCGATTCATATCATGAACCAAAACAATCGGGCGCTCAAAAGCTTACATGATTTAAATAAGAATAAACCGGCTTTAATTACAGGGATGGATTTATTAAGCGTTTCTTGGCAACTTGGTTTTCATACGGATCGATTGGAAAGAATCAAGATGTTAGATGCCCTTGTGGGTGATATTATTCAACATTATGAGCCTGTTTGCGATGAAAATACGCCACGAATTTTAATTACTGGAACGCCGATTGGGTCAGGGTGTGAAAAGGTTTTAGCATTGGTTGAAGAATGCGGTGCTATAGGGATTGCTTTAGAAAATTGTGGGGGTTATAAAACCCTTGGTATTCAGATTGATGAATCAGATAAACGGGATCCTTTACTGTTAATAGCAGAAAAGTATTTAAATATCTCTTGTTCTGTGATGTCACCTAATCATCGCCGCGTTGAGCTTTTAGAGCAGATGGTTAAAGATTTTAAAGTGGATGGCATCATTGATCTCACATGGCAGTGTTGCCACACTTACAATGTTGAGTCGTATACGATTAGGGAGAAAGCAAAAAATGATTGGGAAGTACCCTTTTTGCAAATCGAAACCGATTATTCAGAATCGGATATTGAAACTTTACGAGTAAGAATTCAAGCCTTTTTAGAGATGCTTTAAATACTAAAAAGTATAGCTTTTTTAAGTTTACAATGAAAGGAGGGCGTAATCTTATATTATGAGTGTTTTAGGGTTAGGCACGGCAGCAATGGATGTGGTTTTGCAATGTGAAAGTTTACCGCGTGAAGATGGGTTTGCATTTGTTCATCGAGAAAACCTCATGTCAGGTGGTAGTTGTGCAAATACATTAGTAGCTTTGTCCTGTTTGGGGCAAAAGACAAGTATGGTGGCCAAAACCGGTGATGATCATTATGGTAAAGTCTTTGAAGAAGAGTTGATACAATCTGGTGTAGATACCGAGCATTTATACGTTAAAAAAGGCGGGGTTAGTTTACATACTTTTATTACGGTTGATCGTAAGGGAAGAAAAGCCATTTATTCGAATCTTGGTAACAGTTTGTTAGACTTATCTGAAGATGAAGTGGATGTGTCTATGGTAGATGATGTTAATATTTTTTATACAGACATGTTTCCGGGAAAGCCGGCTTTAAAACTCGCAAGATTGTGTCAGAAAAAAAGCATTCCGGTTGTCTTTAACCTAGAATGTGCACCCGATTTCATGAATTTATGTCATATTTCTATGGCAGAAATTGCAGAAATGATTCAATTGTCAGATGTATTTTTTATATGCCAAGATGCTTTGATACAACTAGGGGATCATATGGATCCCGCAAAAGCTTGTGAAAGGATGATGCAAAAATTTACACCCCAAGGCGGCATTATTGCCACACAGGGAGAAGCGGGTGTTTTATGGTATGGCCCAGAAGGTCAGATAACGGTTCCCGCTTTTTCCGTAAAAGCGATTGACACGACAGGTGCTGGGGATGCTTTTAATGGTGGCTTTATTTATAGTTATTTAATTAAGAAAATGTCTTTAGGAAAATCATTAAGATTTGCCAGTGCATGTGCAGCCATTAAATGTACACAGTTGGGACCGCGTTTAAAGACAACGGTAGAACAAGTTCATGATTTTATACTTAATGCATAAAGAGCGAGTTATAACATATCACAAAAATAATATTGGAGGGAAAAATATGATGAACGTAAGAAAAGGATTAGCTATTTTATTAATGACCATGCTTGTATTTAGTTTAGTTGGATGTGGCAGCCAGCCAACCGAAGAGTCTGCACAATCTAGCCAAGTGGCAAATGAAGAAACAAAAGCCAATGCGGCTTTCCTAGATGCTGAAAAGCAATTGGAAGATGCTTTAGCACCTTTACCTAAAGGGGGGAATGATGTCAAGATTGCAGCAGTGGAAATCACTTTGGCTAACCCGTTCTGGGTGACAATGAAAGATGGTTATGAAGCAGCAGCTAAAGAATATAATGTTGCCGTAGATGTTATGGCTGCACCAAAAGAAGATGATGTCAACGGACAATTGGATATGTTAAAAACCTTATTAGGGAAAGATTATGAAGCGGTGGCCATTTCTGCAATTACACCTTTCAATTTAGTACCTGGTGTTGTCGAGGCGACGAAAAAGGATATTCCTGTTATCGCAGTTGGAACAAGTATTGACTCAGATGAAGCCAAGAAAGCCGGTGCAGTTGTCAACGCTTTTATTACTTCTAATTTTGAAGACCAGGGTAAATTAGGTGGTGAATTTATTATTGATAAAATCAAATCGGGTAAAGTAGCCATTATTGAGGGGTTGCCGGGTGCTGCACAGGGTGAAGCACGTAAAAACGGAGCTAAGAAAGCATTTGAAGCCAATGAAAGTATCGAGCTAGTTTCTATTCAACCGGGTAATTGGGATCGTCAGAAAGCATACGATATTGCAACTACTTTAATTCAGGCTAATCCAGATTTAAAAGGTATTTTCTGTGCGAACGATGTAATGGCGCTAGGTGCTGTAGAAGCATTAAAAGCGGTAGGTAAAAAAGATCAAGTAGCGGTTGTAGGTGTGGATTCCATTGAGGAAGCAAAAGCATCGATTGCTAATGGTGAATTGGATGCAACCGTTGCTATGTCACCCTACTTATTTGGTAAGGGTGGTTTAATTCTAGCTTTAAAAGTATTAGAAGGTCATGAAATGACTCAAGATGTGTTCTGGACACCATTGGGATTAGTGACAAAAGATAATGTAGACACATTTAAAGGCTGGAAATAATGAATAACTAAAGAGCAAAACCTGCTATTTATCTCCAACTACCTTTTTTAGCTCCATCTTACAGAATAGGTTGTTCAAACCTAAAGGAACTTTTCGACAAGGTCTATAGAGGTAAGGATAGCAGGTTTTATTCATAGGTATGTGATGCGTCGTCGAAAGACAAGGAGAAGGATTATGAGAAAGAAAGAATTGACTCATGCGTGTTGGGAGATCTGTACGCCGCAATTTGTTTACAACGGCCCAAAATCCATACACAATTTAAAACATATTTTACAAAAAGAATCACTTGAACGGCTTTTTATCATCATTGACCCAAAAGTTGCCCAAACGCAATTTGGTAAGGACATAAAAAATAGTCTGGAAGGGATGCAGACATTTTATTGGAGTGAATTTACAACAAACCCAACCATTGAACAGGCGAAAAAAGGGACAGAGAGGCTGCGAGCGTTTCAGGGAGATGTGTTGATCGCAATTGGGGGCGGTAGTGCGATTGATGTGGCTAAAATCATTGGACTATTTGTCGTCAATCATGATTCTCTCAGTATTGATCATACGAATGAAACGATTCATGACAATTTTTTGCCTTTTGTGGCGGTTCCAACAACTTGCGGAACCGGGGCAGAATGCAGCCCTTATGCGATTATTAAAGATTGTTCCATGGTTAAAAAGTTAGCTATTGAAAGTAAATCATTTATTCCAAAGTATGTTATTTTAGATCCAGATGCTTTACAGTCATTAAGTCAGGAAATGATCGCAGCAACAGGACTTGATACGACTTCACATGCTATTGAAGTTCATATTTCACGTCAATCAACCCCATTGGTGCGCCTTTCTACTTGTAGTGCTCTGGTTTTTCTGGGAAAGTACCTTGAAAAGGGGATTTATCAAAAAGAACCTGAAGCGTTGGAAGTATTACAGGACATAGCTTTTACCACACGTTTGCTTTATCCGCGAACCGGACTGTCTATAGCACATGGACTTTCTCATCCGTTGGGCGCTTATACAGATCTACATCATGGGATGTTAGTTGGTTTGGTGATGCCTGCTGCACTGCGCTTTAATGCGCCAGCTTGCAGGGCGTTGCTGGATGAAGCAGCATCATTATTAGGCGTTCCTTATACAGGACCAGATGGGGTAGCACAATGGATTGAAGATATCCTCATCAAGTCAACAATTTGTGACCACATTCATAAGCACTTTAAAGGGATGGAAATTCCTAAAAAATCGATTGCAAAGCAGGCGATGGAAAGCAGTAGTATGTGCTCAAATCCAAGAATCATTGAATCTTATCAGGAAATTCAGGATATTTTACAACAATCACTTAAACTATTGGAGCTTTAAGACAAGTGATAGGGGGTATTTTTTTAGAGACGGTGTGAAGCATAGATGAATATGTAATACTAAATTTTATATTAATTTGGTATGAGGAGGTACAAGATGAGTGACGAAGTTGTTTTAAAAATATCTCATCTAAGTAAATATTTTGGTAATATAAAAGCGATAGAGAATATCAATTTAGAAATATTTAAGGGTGAGATCGTCGCGTTTGTGGGGGATAACGGTGCTGGGAAGTCAACGTTAATGAAAATATTATCAGGCGAATATAGGCCATCAAGTGGTGAAATAGAGATTTTTGGTGAAAAAGTAGTAAAATTTAATCCGAAAAGTTTAATAAAAAAAGGCATTACAACCGTTTATCAAAATTTAGCCCTTGTCGATAATTTAGATATTGTTTCTAATATTTTTTTAGGCTATGAAAAAAGAAAATTTATGTTTTTTCTCCAGCATCGCGAAATGAAAATGACCGCTGAAAAACTTCTTAAAAATTTAAACATCAATATCCCCTCATTAGAATCAGAAGTGGGTGAATTATCAGGTGGGCAAAGGCAAGGCGTTGCGATCGCGAGAGCCATTCATCAGGGGGGGAGAATTCTCATTTTGGATGAACCAACGGCTGCTATGGGGATTAAGGAATCCAGAGAAGTCTATAAATTAATAAAAAGCTTATCAAAAGAAGAGATTACTGTCTTAATTGTGAGTCATAACATCCAACAAGTGTTTGATGTTGCGGACAAAGTCTATATTATGAAGCGCGGAAATATTGTCAATCAATTCAAAACGCATGATACCAATTATAATGAAATCGCTGACATTATATTGGGTGAGTATGCAGCCTGTTAAAAGGAAGTGTTGTTTCTAAATGAAGTGTGATTTACAAATAAAAGCAGTCAATAACCATTTCAAGAAAAAATATTTACCACAGATCATTTTGTTTGTATTATTGATCATTTCCTTAGTGGTTATATCGTTTACATCACCTTATTTTTTAAAATGGTATAACATAAAAAATATATTGGACCAAAGTGCTATCAATATATTGTTGGGTGTTAGTATGACTTTGGTCATATGCTCTGGTGGGTTAGATCTTTCTGTAGGTTCAATAGCGGCATTAAGTAGTGTTGTTATGGCATTAGCCATTCATAGTGGGTTTTCTTTAGAGATATCTATTTTTATATGTATTCTGGTTGGTACCATTTGTGGATTGATAAATGGCTATATCATTTCATGTATAAATATTAATCCATTTATTGTTACCATATCAACACTGTGGATTTATCGCGCGCTGACATTGGTTTTAACTAACTCCTCTCCAATATACGGTTTCCCCAATGAATTTTCTGTTATTGGGTCAGGATCTTTTATGGGTCTCCCGATATCTTTTATTATAACGCTTGGGGTGGTTATCTTTGGCACTGTTTTATTTCATAAGACAAAGTATGGGAAGTATATGATTGCTTTTGGCTGTGCTGAAGCGTCACTCAAAAGAGTAGGGGTTTCAGTCAACTTATATAAAATCAGCGTATATGTGTTTAGTGGGATTTTGGCTGCTGTAACAGGCATTATTTTAACATCTAAGCTTAATTGTGCCGATCCATTAGCAGGGTATATGCTCGAAATGGAAGTGATCTCCATCGTCATATTAGGTGGAACAAGTATAAAAGGCGGTAGAGCAAGTATAGTAGGGACTTTGATTGCAGGCCTTTTGATGGGTATGCTGCGAAATGGATTAATTATGAATGGTATAGCTTCTTACTATCAACAGTTATTAGTGGGTTTGATTCTTATATTTGCCGTTATTTTGTCCGAAAGAGATAAGTTATGTAAGGGAAGTTAACAAGGCCTTATAAAATATATTGATAACGTTATCAAAACCTAAATTAAAATGTTGTGTTCAATTTGCCGGCTATCTATTGTTAACAATAGTATGATTGATCATATCATTTATTAAAAATTAATAATTAGAAAATGAGGAGGAAGGTTTATGAGAAGAATCATTTCACTATTCATGGTATTTGCGTTATTAATTGGATTGGTAGGGTGTTCCGGGCAAGAAGCGAAAAATGATCAACAACCTGATCATGCTCAGGTTGAACAACAAGCAACAAATGAGAATGATGCATTTAAAAATGCAGAGAAAAAACTGTTAGATTCATTAGCACCTATTCCAGAACTAAGTAAAGAATATAAAATTGCAGGGATAGAACCGACACTTTCGAATCCGTTTTGGGTTACGTTTAAAGAAGGATACCAAGCAGCAGCTGAAGAATACGGTGTGGAAATTGATGTATTAGCAGCAACACAAGAAAATGATGTCAATGGGCAGTTGGATATCTTTAAATCCATTCTTGGAAAAGACTATGACGGGGTTGTTTTTTCAGCCATAACACCTTTTAACCTCATTCCAGGAATCGTGGAAGCAAATAAAAAAGGGATTCCTGTGGTTGCCGCAGGAACAAATGTTAGTGAAGAAAAAAACAAAGAAGCAGGTGCCAAAATAGGGGGCCATATTACCATCAACCCTGAAATGCAAGGAGAGATAGGGGCAAAATTTATGGTTGATAAGATCAAAAATGGTAAAGTTGCCATTATTGAAGGAATCAGTGGCTCAGCACAGGGAGAAGGCAGAAAAAATGGTGCCAAAAAATATTTTGAATCCCTAGAAGGTATAGAGATTATATCTATCCAGGCAGCGGATTGGGACCGGAAAAAAGCTTATGATATGACAACTAATATCATTCAAGCTAATCCGGACTTAAAAGGAATTTTTTGTGCCAATGATATGATGGCTTTAGGTGCTGTTGATGCTTTGAAAGCAGCAAATAAAAAACAAGATGTCGTTGTTGTGGGTGTAGATTTCATTGATGAAGCAAGACAATCGATTAAGGATGGACAATTAGATGCCTCAGTTGCCATGTCACCCTATCTTTATTCCAAGGGCGGGTTAATCCTATTATTGAAAATTCTTGAAGGACACGAAATCGACCAAAAAATATACTGGACACCTTTGGAAATCGTTCATAGTGATAATGTTGATAGCTTTGAAGGATGGAAATAAAAATATAATAATTATTGATAAAGATATTAAGATTAAAAGAAATAAATCTGCCATAGGTGTTTAAGATGGCAGATTATTTCTTTTAAGTAAATGATGTATTTTAGATGTATATTTAAACCTTAATAAGGAGTGAAAATAGTGGAACTTCAAAAAGAACTTAAGGAAGCTGCTATGAATCATGGTTGGGATTATTTTGGTGTTGCAGATATTACTAAATATCATGACTATTTAGCCTCGTTTTATGGTGATTTTATTCGACAATATCCGCACGCGGTTTCGCTTGCCATTCGTTTAGCTGATGGTGTCGTGGATCCGGTGGAATTTCAGGAACAGGATAAAATTTTATCCTTTCATAATTACTGTTATTATGCCGTGGATTATTTGCAGAACACGGGTACGGTAAAATTAGCGTCATTGATTGAAAAACAGGGGTGGAAAGCTTTTCCCGTACCAGCATCCTATGGCGTATATCGTTCTCGTCTGGCTGGATTGATTTCTCACAAACTGGTAGCACGTGCTGCAGGGATTGGCTGGATTGGTAAAAGCGGGTTGCTGATAACGCCTGAAGGCGGCCCGCGGGTTCGCTTAGCAACTATTTTGACAGATGCTCCATTGGAAACGGGCCAACCTATGGAATCACAATGTGGGAACTGTCATCTTTGTATTGATGCTTGCCCGGCTCATGCGCTCCATGGGCGGGTTTTTGATGAAAAAGAACCAGATGAATTGCGTTTAGATCCCTTTAAATGCAAACAATTTATAGAAGACCGAAAAAAGGAATGGGGTATTTCGATTGAAAGATGTGTTTGTGGCATGTGTGTAGCAGTTTGTCCTTTTGGGAAGAAGATTTTAGATAAAGATAATTTATAATAATAAATATTGTATAAGAATAAACAATTGGATAAAGGTTATAAAACATATTATAATGACTTATAGTGATGCAACAGAACACCCTGATCCATCATATACTGCGCTGGGGATTCGGGAAGACAAAACCATTTTCATTTTACTCTCTTAAAGATAGGACTGTAGGGATACAGTCCTATTTTTTTAATAAGGTATATTGAAAAATTATATTGAAAGAAACATTTTGCAGGTTAAGGTCATTCATATTTCCGGGGATGAGTGCCCGCAAGCATATCAAGAGGGGGATAGACATGTCTGATTTAAAACAAAGTTTATTAAAAGATTTATCTGATTGTGTAGTGGATATGGATGAGGACCAAGTAGTGGAATTGGCACAACGATATGTTGACAATAACTTTGATGTGTATGAAGCGATTGATCAAGGATTAGCAGAGGGCATGGAAAGGGCGGGTAAGCTGTATGAAGAAGAAGAATATTATATTCCCGAGCTATTGATGTGTTCTGATGCCATGTATGCGGGTCTAGATGTTTTAAGACCGCATTTGAAAAACGACGAAAATGATGATAAGCATAAAGTGGTTATTGGTGTTGTGGAAGGTGATACACATGATATCGGTAAGAATTTAGTTAAAATCATGCTGGAGACATCCGGGTTTGAAGTGATGGACTTAGGTAGAGATGTACCTCCAATGGATTTTGTTGAAAAAGCAAAAGAGATTGAGGCGGATATTATTGCGCTATCTACACTGATGACAACGACAATGGAAAATATGGAAAGAGTTGTACAAATCTTAAAAGAAGAAAACTTATATGAAAGAATTAAAGTGATGGTAGGTGGCGGGCCGATTTCACCAAGTTTTGCAAACAAAATCGGTGCGCATTATTCCGATGATGCCTCTAAGGCGGTTAAGCTGGCAAAATCTTTAGTACGGGAAGCAAAAGTATGTTAATGGATGGAATAACACGCATTAAAATAGGAAAATAACAAATGTTAGAGGTGTTCATATTGCTAACTCCTAAAGAAAGATTAAAGTTGGCTTTACAAAGAGAAGCAGTTGATCGGCCCCCCTGTATTTGTCCAGGTGGAATGATGAATATGATTGTGGAAGAAGTCATGGATATGACGGGAAGTCAATGGCCTGAGGCGCATAGTGACCCAAACTTAATGGCTGATCTTGCTGCCGGTATTTATGAACAGGGTGGGTTTGAGAATTTTGGTGTTCCTTTTTGTATGACGGTAGAGGCGGAAGCTATGGGCGCCTCAGTGTTTATGGGAACGAAAATTAACGAACCCCGTGTGACGACTTATCCCATAAATTCTGTAACAGAATGGCAACAGCTAAGAAAGATTCATGTTGAGGAAGGTCGAGCGAAAGTTGTTATCAATGCCATAAAGATTCTTAAAGATAAAAACCCGGATGTTCCGCTTATCGCTAATCTAACGGGGCCTGTCAGTTTAGCGTCTTCCTTAATGGAACCCACTGTTTATTATAAAGAATTGCGCAAGAATTCTCAGACAGCTCATCAGATGATGTCGTTTGTCACTGAAAACCTGATTACTTTTGGCAGGGCGCAATTGGAAGCGGGAGCAAATGTTTTAACCCTATCTGATCCCAGCGGTACCGGAGAAATATTAGGGCCGAAAATGTTTCGGGAATTTGCGGTTCCCTATTTAAATCAAATTATTGATTCACTCAAAGATTTGGCTGATGTGGGTACCATCATTCATATTTGCGGGCGGTTAAAAAGTATCTATCACGAATTAAATGCTTTAACCAGTGATGCGATTAGTTTTGATTCCATCACCAGTGTAAAACAAGTAGCAGAGAATGTATCCGGCAAGGCTATTATGGGGAACGTGAGTACGTTTGCTTTAGAAAACAATACGCCGGAAAAAATAAAAAGCATTTCTAAAAACTGCATAGATAGTGGGGTAAATATTTTATCCCCGGCATGTGGTATTGGTCCTCGAACCCGTATGGCAAATATTCGGGCAATGGTTAAAGCCGTTAAAGAATATGAGTAAAGGAACCATAAAGACAGCGGCAGGCTGTCTTTCTAAATATTTATATGCGAGGTAAAACATCATGTATCAATTAACTGTTTATGGGCAAGAAGAAAAGTATTTGTTTGCAGTTACAGAACGAAACCATCTTTTAGATATCCTGCAAAGCCAGGGGATGATGGTAGAGAGTCCCTGCGGTGGCAAAGGGATATGCGGGAAATGTAAAGTGCAAATTATACAGGGTTTAGTCAATGCACTAACCGCTGAGGAATTAAAATACTTAACGGATGAAGAAATAGATCAAGGGATTCGTTTAAGCTGTTTAGTCATCCCTTTAGGTGATTTGACCGTCAAGTTATTAGATAAAAAAGAGGTAAAACATAAAATTTTAACGGATGGCTATATGCCTGAATTAGAAATAAATCCTGTTATTTCCAAGAAGGTATATGATCTTACTAAGCCTACTTTAGAAAATAATTTATCATATCAGGATTTATTAGAAGCATTTTTGGACGCACCTATCTTATCCGGTGATCCTTCGCTCTTGAGAAGTTTGCCGGAAATACTTAAAGAGGAGCAAGTAACGGCCATTTATGCAGGAAATGAGCTGATTGGGTTAGAACCTGGAGATACCTGTGCTGAAATGTATGGAATTGCCGTAGACATCGGTACAACAACCGTTGTTTTATCCCTGGTTGATTTAAGCGAGGGCAGGGAAATTGCTTCGGAAACGGCAATTAACCCGCAAAAAGAATATGGTTTAGATGTGTTGTCACGGATTGATTTTGTTCGGCGTAAGGAAAATGGTCTGAAGGTGTTGCAAAGTGCCGTTATTGATTGTTTAAATCAATTAATGGCGGAATTATGTCGTAAAAACAATGTGTTACCGGAAAGGGTTTATGAGATAACAATCGCGGCGAATGCGACGATGATGCATTTGCTGTTAGGTGTTGACACCGCTTCTATTGGTAAGGCGCCATTTGCTACTGTTTTTTCAAAACACCAAAATTTTGCAGCGGACGCATTGGGTTTAAACCTATCTCCCTTTGCAAGGCTTTATTGTTTGCCGGGTGTGTCCAGTTATATTGGTGCAGATATTGTAGCAGGCGTTGTGGTATCACAACTAACAGAAACCCATAAAAATATTTTATTCATTGATATGGGTACCAATGGTGAGATTGTGTTATCAAAAGCTGGCCAGTTATCTTCCTGTTCATGTGCAGCAGGGCCTGCTTTAGAAGGTATGAATATCAGCTGTGGTATGCGAGCATCAGAAGGCGCAATCGAAGGTGTTAAGATTAATGACAATGAAATCAATTTAAAAGTTATTGGAGAGGCTGATCAGGTAGGTGTTTGTGGGAGCGGCATTTTAGAAGCAATATCTGAAATATCAAGAGTTGGTATGATAGGGAAAACAGGTCGTTTAAAAAAGAAAGCCGAGCTACAATCTGATGAAAAATTACAAGGCTTAGCGCAATTTTTGATAGAAGAAGATGGTAAAAGAAAAGTTATTATTGATTCAAATTCTAAAACGATTGCCATTACACAGGGCGATATTCGGCAGGTGCAACTTGCTAAAGGTGCTATTTTATCGGGTTTTTATGCACTTTTAGATTTAATGGAGATCACGATGGAAGACTTAGATGAAGTCATTATTGCCGGTCAGTTTGGCAAGCATTTAAGTGTGGACAGCTTAGTGGGCACAGGTATTATCCCGGGAGAACTAAGGGACAAGATACGTTATATTGGTAATTCTTCTAAAACAGGGGCGCTGATGTGTTTGCTTTCTGGAGAAGTAAGAGAAGAGATGGAGCGGATTGCCAAAGATATTCGTTATTATGAACTGTCTACAATGGAAGGGTATGAAAGACTATTTACGAGATGTTTGAATTTCAATTAAATAATGGAGAACAAACTTAACATTAGCATCTATTAGAAACAAAGCAGAAAGAATATGAGCCGTAAAGCTATTTTATCAGGAGTTGATATTGTGGAAGTAAAAATAAATTTTAAATGTACGAGTGATAATTTAGAGGAAATACCACAAGACGTCATTAATCATACCAGATTAAAGTTTCCAGAGACTCACACAAATATGAATGATATGGTTAGTTTATCTAAAGCATTAAGAAAATACCAAGAAGATACCATTTGTAAACTTCCTTTTTGTGTGACGGTAGAAGCTGAAGCAATGGGTGCGGATATAAACCTTGGAGATGAAAAAATGGGTCCCAGGGTTAGTGATTACGTATTTAATAGTATAGATGAATTAGTGAATATTGAAGAGATTAATTTAAGTAGGGGAAGAATCAAACAGGTATTAGGTGCTGTTGAAAATTTAAGTAATCAAAATGAAATAGTGAGTTTAAATGTGGCAGGACCTTTTACCATAATATCTTCATTAATAGAGCCCAGAACTTTTTACAGCGGTATAAGAAAAAGCAGAGAAATAGTTGATCAGTTTATGCAAGTTATTGAAGATAACATTGTTAAGTATGCTTTAGAGGGTGTTAAAAGAGGGGCAAGAATCATATCATACGGTGATCCTGTAGGTGCCCTGGATATAGTTGGGCCAAGGGTATATAAAGAAATAAGTGGGAGGATTACTTATAATATTTTAAAAAGAGTGGGAGATAATTTAGAAAATTCTATAATACATCTTTGTGGCAAAACTTCCACCGCTTTTGAACAATTAGGCTTTAGTAAATCAGAGCCTATTGAATATGATGAAAAACTTACATATGGTGAAGTTATAGGTGATTTATTAGAAAAGAATGAAGACGTAAAAATTATAGGACACAGCTGTATTAAAAGAACGCCTTTGAAAATTAAAGACTCAGTTATATGGCGTATAGAATTAGAGAATGGTTTCGAGGGATAAATTTAATCGAAGCAGGAAAATTGGTCAAAGGCGGCTATGCGAGTTGCTAATGGCGTTTCTTTAGCAAAAGACGTAGAAATTACAATTTTAAAAAAAATTATCAAATTAATGGATTTAAATGCTAAAATAGAAAAATGATAGATAATCATGTATAATAGGATGATGGAAATGGAATAATCTAAAAGGGTTGCTTACATTTATAACTGAAGGTAGTACCATTTTCCAGGGCCTTAAGATTTTTAATGGTATGTTATTTTGGTGATAAGTTGTTTAATATCTTTTTAGAAGGAGATAAAAGTCCAGGAGGAAAGTATATGAAGAAAATTTATGGAATAGGGTTAGGACCTGGAGATGAAGAATTAATAACCATGAAGGCTTACAATCTTATTAAAGCGTGTGATTATATATTTGTACCTAAGAGCAAGGGAAAAAGTTTAGCCAAAAGTATTGTTAGTAAATATACGTCTGAAAAAAATATCATTGAACTTGATTTTTCAATGGGCGAGGACAATACAGCAAAGTATGAAGATGCTGCTCAAAAAATAAACAGTATTGTTAAAGACCAACAGATTGCTGTTTATTTAACTATTGGTGACCCGATGGTTTACAGCACTTATATATACCTTATGTATGAACTTCAAAAATTCAATATCCAAGTTGAAACAGTACCGGGAATTGCATCTTTTAATGCAGCGGCATGCTGTTTGAATATACCGATTACAATAAAAGATGAAAGTTTTTATTTGTGTGATCGAAATGTAGATGAGAAAATATTACAAGCAGTTGACAGCATTTGTATTTTAAAAGTCAATCAGAATAAACGGGATATCATCAATAAGTTGGAGAAGCATCATTTCAGTTATGTATATATCAAAAGGTGTATGCAGGAAGAACAGGAGATTATCTATGATAAAAATCAAATACTACTGGATGATGACTATATGTCGCTGATATTTGCGAGAAAAAAATTAATGAATCATCACAATTTGATTTAAAAGGATTGATTGACTAAATGTTATAATATATAATACACTTGAGTTGGTTTATACATAAAACTTAATATAAAAAGTTCAGGTACTTCAATTGAATTGACATTTGGAGTGAAAAGGGAAAATGGTTAAAATCCATTGCAGCCCCCGCTACTGTGAAGAGGATGAAACCTATACATCCACTGAAGTTTTTGCTTCGGGAAGGAATAGGGAGTAAGATGATTCTAAGCCAGGAGACCTGTCTGATACTTTATGTGGGACTTTCGGAGGGAAAGAGAAACGTTATCCATAAAATCGTTGCAACACAAAACGGTTGTGCCTATCATGTTAGGACAAGCTATGTGGGTGTTGCATAAGAATTATTTTTGGGATTGACGCTAAGACTTCGAGAGAGGTCTTTTTTTGTTGGAAGAAAAGGGTAGACTATTACAATGGAATGGATATACTTCCAGTCATTTTTTAAGCTAAAGAAGCTTGTACGAATGAGTCAATCTCTTTTCTGCAGATTATTAACAATAGACGAGAAAGGTTATGATTCCACTGACGCGAAAAACTGTCTTCCAGTATATCCATTCCAAGGTTAAGCTTTAGTCATTTTCTTATTTGTTTCCTTTTGGTTGCTGTATGTATAATAACGGAAAAAGTCGTTTTTGAATATTAAATGATTGGATAGAGGGTTTTAATGCAAAGTAGACTTGAAATATCAAATAAACTAAAAAGACGTCAAAAAAAATCACTGTATATTGGTGTTATGCTGTCAGTTCTTTTAATTATATTTATTTTAACGGTTGTCAATATGGGGAGAGCAGATATTAAGGTTTTGGATATTTTAAAAATTGTTTATGGAAAATTAGCTTTTAAACCTTTTATTCTGGAAAATATAGATGAGGCAAGTGTTGCTATTGTGTGGGATATCAGGCTTCCCCGAATCATAACGGCTATTTTAGTGGGAGGTGGGTTGGCGGTATCCGGTGTTGTGTTCCAGGCGCTGCTTATGAACCCGCTTGCCGATTCATATACCATTGGGGTATCTACAGGTGCTGCTTTTGGTGCTGTTTTGGCAATATACTTTAATTTGTTTGTTATAGAATATACCCTTCCTATTATTCCGTGTGCTTTTGTGGGTGCCATATTGACTTTGGTTTTAGTCAGTAAAATTGCAAATAGGAATGGATATTTATCCTCTTCTAATCTGATTATTGCCGGAATTATTGTCAGTTCTATTCTTTCTTCGGGTATTAGTTTACTAAAAAGTGCATCAGGTGAACAAGTGTCAGCCATTGTATATTGGTTGATGGGAAGTTTGTCTGCCAGAACATGGCATCATGTATTGCTAGGAAGTATATTTATTATCATTGGAATTCTTATTTGTATCTATTTCTCTGAAGATTTAAACATATTATGTTTAGGGGAAAGAGAGTCCAGATTTCTTGGCGTTAATTCTGATAAGATCCGTAAACTATTTTTTGTAATCGCATCAATGATCACGGCAGTTTGTGTATCAATTAGCGGGATTATTGGGTTTGTTGGCCTTGTTGTTCCCCATATGCTGCGATTTTCTTTAACGACTGACAATCGAGTTTTAATTCCTATTGCAGCGTTGTTGGGTGGTTTATTGTTGCTTTTGGCAGATACTTTCTCAAGAGTATTATTAAATGTTGAGATTCCTGTTGGTGTGATGACGACGCTTTTTGGGGGACCATTTTTTATATATATATTTATTAAAAACAATAATAATATTCACTAGACCGAAAAATTGAAAAGGTTTATTGTTACCTAAATAATATCTAAGGATGGAAAATAGTGTTTAAAATTAATGATCTATGGTTTCGATATGACTCAAAATATATATTGAAAAGTATTAATCTTACAATTAAAAAGGGTAGTTTCATTTCTATAATAGGGCCAAATGGTTCTGGGAAAACAACGTTAATGAATTTATTAACCGGAAACTTAAAAAAGGATACAGGAGAAATCTTTTTTCTAGACAAACTGCTTCATGCTTATTCTATTGAAACATTAGCTCAAGTTATTACCGTCATCTATCAAAAGGCAAATATACAATTCCCATTTACTTGTCTTGAAATTGTCATGATGGGGAGAAATCCTTTTAAGCAAAGAATGAAACCTTTAAGTGAAAAAGATATGGAAATTGTATATGAAGCAATGGAAGTAACAGATACTTTAAAGTTTACAGATTCGCTTATAACAGAAATAAGCGGTGGTGAAATGCAGCGCGTCATTTTAGCGCGTGCTTTAGCACAGGAGCCGCAGGTTTTATTTTTAGACGAAGCTTTTTCTGCTATGGATATTGCTTATCGGCTAAGATCATTAAAATTAATCAGTCAATTGGTAAAAGAAAAGAATGTAACGGTTATTTCTATCATGCATGATTTAAATATGGCTTATGCATTTAGTGATGAAGTGATTGTTTTGAAAGAAGGTAAAATACGTGGGACAGATTGTCCCCAAAACTTGATGACCGCTTCCTTTATAAAAGAAATATTTGATATTGATGTTTATCATGTTAAAGGAAAAGGTTTAATCGTTATGCCTTAGTTTTTAAAGTTTTTCCGGCCGGGAAATGAATCATATTTATAAATATCAAAGGAGAGTTGACAATGAAAAGTAAGATTACTTTATTATCACTGGTTCTATCTTTAATGTTAATGGTTGTTTCTTTAGTGGGTTGCACACAGGAAACTTCCGGAGAGGTTGCTAAAGATCCAAACCAAAAGGGAATTCTTGTGGTTAGTTTTGGGACGAGTTATGCGGATACCCGCGAAGTAACGATTGAAGCAGTAGAAAATGAGATTAAAGATGCATTTAAAGATTATGAAACAAGACGTGCGTTTACATCCGATATTATCATCAAAAAGTTAAAAGACAGAGATGGTATCGAAATTGACACTGTAAAACAAGGGTTGCAAAAAATGAAAGACGACGGATTTTCAGAGGTTATTGTTCAACCATTACATGTGATTAATGGGGCAGAATACACGGATGTTGTTCAAATTGCGTCAGAATTTAAATCTTCTTTTGATAAATTCAACATTGGTTCTCCATTACTTACAAGTGTTGAGGATTATAAAGCGGTTGTTAATGCCTTAAAAACACAGCTTCCAGAGCTTAAAGACAATGAAGCCGTGGCATTTATGGGACATGGAACGCATCATCCTGCTAACTCAGCTTATGCATGTTTCCAATATGCTTTAGAAGATATGGACGTAAAAAACGTATTTATGGGGACCGTAGAAGGGTATCCTGATTTGGATAATGTCATTGAAAAATTAAATGATAATCATATTGAAACGGTTACTTTAATGCCATTCATGCTGGTAGCAGGAGATCATGCTAATAACGATATGGCCGGTGATGAAGAGGATGCATGGAAAAGTATTCTCAAGAAAAATGGATTTGTTGTAAACACCTATATCCATGGTTTAGGTGAAAATAAGGCTATTCAAGAACTTTATGTAGCGCATACAAAAGCAGCGATAGAGGATAACGGAGAAGAAGAATAGTACAAAATCACCAGCAGGCGTTACTTGCTGGTGATTTATTAATATTTCATAAAATATCACTATAAGGTTTATGCTAATTCATGATTGTAGTATGTTTATATGGGAGGATGATTGAGATGAATATTTATCATAAAAGTAAACGGAATATCCTGATCCTGTTATGTTTAATGGTAGCTTTAATTTTTTCTTCTTGTTCCAATACCGAAATTAACAAAGCTCAAGGGGAAGATGATGGGTCATATAAAATAGCTTTTACAGATGATTTAGGAAAAGAAATTCGTATGAAGGAACCGGCACAAAGAATCATATCTTTATATTCAGCTCATACAGAGAATTTATTTGCAATTGGTTTGGATGAAGAAATAATTGGGGTTGGGCGTCAAGATATTTATCCGCCTCAATCACTTGAAAAACCCGTATTCGATTATCGGTCTGATCCTGAAAAAGTCATTGCGGCAAAGCCGGATGTGGTTTTAATCAGACCTTTTATTCAGAGAAAGGTACCTGACTTTGTAGCAGTACTTGAAAAAGCGGGCATTAATGTTGTGACACTTTATCCGGAAAAATTTGCTGAGTTTGATACCTATATTCAGAAATTGGCGCTTCTTACAGGAAAAGAAGAACAAGCTGCAAATCTTTTGCAGGATTTTCATGCAGGGATTGATCATATCAGTGAATTGACACAAAATATGACTTCTAAAGTACAAGTATACTTTGAATCTTCAGAAAATGGTTATAAAACGATTACGCCTGATTCAATGGCAGCTAAAGCGATTGAAAATGCCGGAGGAATCAATGTTGCCAAAAATGCTCAAGCCGTTACAAAAGGGAGTTCCATTGCTGCTTTTGGAGCAGAAAGAATACTTGAAAATGGTAATGATATTGATGTTTTTGTTTCCCAAAGGGGGGCAATGAATGCAGGGGGTAATCAACATGCCATTTCTATTAGACCCGGATTTTCTGCGATTAAGGCTGTCAAAAATAATAGGGTCTACGTCATTAATGAAAAGATTATATCCAGTCCTAATTTTCGTTATATTAAAGGGATAAAAGAACTAACAAGAATGTTTTATCCGGAAATTGTTGATGATATTACTAGATTTGCTGCGGAGGATGTTGTTACTAGGAATCAGATGGCTGAAATAGCTGTACGTTATAAGCATAAAGAAATTTTCGTACCTACTTCAAAATATTACAAGAAACAATATAAAGGGCATACGTATGGAATGTTTAAAGATGTTGCTGTAGATCACCCAAATTTTGATTTCATTGAGACAGCCGTTCTTTCGGGATATATGGAAAGCTATAAAGAAAATGGCTCAGAAATGTTTTATCCTGAGCAAAAAATAACAAGAGGAGAATTGGCTGGTATTTTATTTATGTTACATGATTTAAAAGATACACAAAAAAAGGTGAATATTAAAGATATTAATGAGGTTTCCAATTCAAGAATTGTGCAAATTGTTGTTAATAATCATTTGATGCAGTGTGATAATGGGCAATTTAATCCTCAGCAGCTTGTGACTGGAAAAGAAGTTGTAGAAGCTTTAAATCAATTGAAAGTATTAAATTAAACTTTCAGGAGGATAGAAATGGAAAACTGTAAGATATCTTTGGTACAAATGGAATCGCGAGTGGGAGAAACAGAAGAAAATCTAAAAAAGATCAAACACTTTGTGGAAGCTGCCAAAGTACAAGAGACGGATATAATTTGTTTTCCGGAGATGGCGGTACATGGTTATGCTCTTGATGAGTGTGTATTATGGGAAGAAGGTGTTAGGGAGAAAAGCATACAATTTTTAAGTAAATTATCTCAGGTAAATGAGATGACTATTCTGACAGGATTTTGTGAAAAAGAAGATAGAGATTTGTTTTATATTACCCAGGTCGTTTGTTTTCCTGATGGACGGGTCCAGCGGTATCGAAAAACACATTTAGGAGAAAGAGAAAAAAAACGATTTGTTTCAGGAGATGTTTTACCTGTTTTCCATGAACCAAAAGCAACTTTTGGAATAGAAATTTGCTGGGATAGTCACTTCCCTGAGGTTTCAACAGTTCTATCATTACAAGGTGCTGAGATTATTTTTGTTCCTCATGCCTCGCCGCTTTCATCATTAAGACGCAGAGAATTATGGTTGAAATATATTCCTGCTCGTGCCTATGATAATACGGTTTTTGTAGCTTGTTGTAATTTGGTAGGAACTAATGGGAAAGACAAGCAATTTGGTGGGGGAATTCTGGTAGTTGATCCTAAGGGAAATATTATTGCACAAGATTTTACAGAGAAGGAAAGCATGGTCACAGTTTTCCTTGCGGCAGATCAGGTCAATTTGCCACGACAACATGAGAGAATATCAATGGGGGATTCTTTTTTCTTATATTATAGGAAACCACAATTATATAAAAAATTATGGAAAAGTGAAGAAAGAAGGGGCGAATAGAATGAAAATGTTTGAGCAAGTCGTCAATGGCATTCAACCGTTGGATGACGTATCAAAGAAAAAAGCACAGCAACGATTGGACGGGCTGGTTAAACCGATCGGCAGCCTGGGGAGACTGGAAGACATTGCGGCGCAGCTGGCAGGAATTACAGGTAAGCTGTACAATGAAATTCATAAAAAAGTGACGATTGTGATGGCAGCAGATAATGGTATCTATGAAGAACAAGTAAGTCCAGCGCCGCAAGAAGTAACGGTTTTGCAAACAGGTAATTTTTTCAAAGGCATTACCGGGATTAATGTCTTGTCAAAACATGCGGGAGCAGATATTCGCGTGGTGGATATTGGGATAAAGGGGCAAGTCAATCATCCTCAGCTCATACAACGAAAAATCCGTCAGGGAACTTCTAATATGGTCAAAGGGCCTGCTATGACGCGGGAAGAGGCCATAGAGGGGATTGAAGTTGGTATTGAAATGGTGGAACAGTTAGTTAATGAAGGTTACGAGTTGTTGGGAACCGGAGAAATGGGGATCGGCAATACCAGTAGTAGCAGTGCCATTATCTCAGCATTTACAGGCTGCTCGGTAGATGAAAGCGTAGGAAAGGGAGCAGGATTAACTGAAGCGCAATATGCACATAAAAAAGGGGTCATTAAGCAGGTGCTGGAAATCAACCAACCCACTCCAGACGATCCGCTGGATGTTCTTGCAAAAGTGGGTGGATTTGACATTGCCGGTATGGTGGGTTGTTTTTTAGGCTCAGCCTATTATCGTGTGCCCATCGTCATAGATGGTTTCATTTCGATGGCGGCTGCATTAACGGCATATAAAATCAATCCCTTGGTAAAAGGGTATATGATTCCTTCCCATTGTTCTGCAGAGCCGGGGTTTCAAATTGCAGTTGATTTGTTAGGCATAGAGCCCATGCTCAATTTAAATATGCGGCTGGGGGAAGGTTCCGGCTGTCCTTTGGCATTTCAGCTCATTGAAGCGGCAGCAAAAATCATTTGTGATATGGGTACGTTTACAGAAGGAAATATAGATGACAGTGATTATGTAGATATCAGATAAGGTGGATGGATATGGGAAAAATCATGTTAATTACAGGCGGCGCAAGAAGTGGGAAGAGTCAATATGCTGAACAACATGCCAAAAAATTAGGCGGCAATATTCTTTATATTGCTACCGCTATGGCGTATGATGATGAAATGAAGATGCGAATTAGAAAGCATCAAAATTCAAGACCGCAGAAATGGGAAACGTATGAAGGCTATAAAGGATTGGGAAATGTAATTCGAGAAAAAGGGAAGTTTTTTAACGGTATTTTACTGGATTGTGTAACCATAATGACTTCTAATCTGATGCTGGAATTTTGTCATAACCATCCACTGGAAGAGATCGATTTTGAGGCGGTGGAAAACAAAATTCTTACTGAAATGCATCAACTGATTAACGGGATTCAGGATGTGGAAGCGACAGTCATTCTGGTCACCAATGAATTGGGAAGCAGTATTGTTCCGGAAAGCAAGCTGGGAAGGGTTTTTCGAGATATTGCAGGAAGAGTGAATCAGTATTTAGCATCCTGTGCGGATGAAGTTTATTTGACGGTTTGCGGTATGCCTATGAAGATCAAATAAGAGGGGATTGTATGAGACGATTAATTTTAACATTACAGTTTTTAACGCGTATTCCTATTCCCGTTCAAATTGACATTAAAGAAAATGATTTTGCTAAAGGAATTATATATTTTCCGATTGCGGGTCTGGTTATAGGCAGTTTTTGTTCGCTGGTGTATTTAGGGGCAGATTATTTACTGAACGGTTATTTCCCTATTCTTTGTGCCATTTTGGCAAATGTATTAGTGACAGGCGGTTTTCATTTGGACGGGCTTGCGGATACCTGTGACGGTATATATTCAGCGCGTCCGCTAGAGCAGATGCTGGAAATTATGCGGGACAGCCGGGTTGGTACCAATGGTGTACTGGCCATTGTCTTTGATCTTTTGTTTCGGATGATACTGCTTGCAGCTATTCCCTCAGAGAAAATTGTATTGGCGATTTTACTGGCGCCGGTTGCTGCTAAAACGATGCAGAGTGTATTGATGTATCGAGCGCAATATGCCAGAAAGGGCAGCGGTTTGGGAAATTTTTATATTGGTAAAATTTCAATAGTCAGTTTATTTGTAACGTTATTTTTAGGGAAAATTATTTTGTTCGGTTTTCTTGGAATGGTCAGTATCTATTTGTTTGGTATTTGTTTGCTTTGCGGGATATTTTATCGATACTACATTCAGTCTAAAATACAGGGGATGACGGGTGATACGCTGGGAGCAGGAAGTGAAGTGGTGGAAATTGTCTGTTTGCTGGTTATGGCTCTGCTTGGAAGGATTGGTATTCTATGATCAGATTGTATCTGGTACGTCATGGTGAAACGGAATATAATAGGAAAGGTGTTTATTATGGACGAACGGATTGCTTGTTGAGTGACTACGGCGTATGGCAAGCAGAGAAACTGAAAAACATATTGTTTCCTGTTCAATTCGATCGTGTTATTTCCAGTCCTTTGCAGCGGAGTATGCAGACAGCAAAGCGTATTATTGGTGAAAAACAACTGCAAATTCAGCAAATAGAGGGTTTCGCAGAGTTTGATTTTGGTGCTTGGGAAGGAAAACATTATCAGGAAATTGAAGCTGATGATCCGGAAAATTGGCAATCATGGATTAATGATTGGAAGTATGCTCAAGTACCCGATGGCGACTCATTTATGATTTTTTACAACCGTGTCAAAAGCAGTCTGGCGCAGATTTTTGCTGGTGGATTGGACGAAACGATTTTGATTGTTGCTCATCAGGGAACGTTAAGGGTGATTGCTGCTGAACTGATGGGGATGAAGGAAGAGGGTTATTGGAATTTTTGTTTTGAACAGGGCACTTATAGCCTGTTGGAGCTTGTGGACGGACATTGTACGATAAAAAAAATTAATGCAACAGAGTAGGAGGACGATCATGAAAGGAAAAAGCGTGATGCTGCAGGGAACTTCATCATCGGTAGGGAAAAGCATTTTAGCAACAGCATTGTGTCGTATTTTTACGCAGGATGGCTATCATGTTAATCCCTTTAAATCACAAAATATGTCACTGAATTCTGCCATTACCCCCGAAGGGCATGAAATGGGAAGGGCACAGGTCATGCAGGCGGAAGCGGCTCATCAAGTTCCTTCTTCTCGTATGAATCCCATCTTGTTAAAGCCAACGACGGACCATCAATCACAGGTGATTTTTAATGGAATCGTTTATGCTGACATGGATGCGGTAGAATATTTTAAGTTTAAGCCTCAGCTGCGGGAAAAGATTAAAGCAATCTATCGTTCGCTTGCAGATGAAAGTGATATTGTGGTGATTGAAGGCGCAGGCAGTCCAGCAGAAATCAATTTGAAAGAGGATGACATTGTCAATATGGGCATGGCGGAAATGGCTGATTCTCCGGTAATCCTGATAGGAGATATTGATAGAGGGGGTGTTTTTGCCTCTTTGGTGGGTACCATGATGCTGCTGACAGAAGAAGAGCGTTGTCGGGTTAAAGGTGTTATTATCAATAAGTTCCGCGGCAGTTTGGAAATTTTAAAACCGGGTCTTCAAATGTTGGAAGAATTAATCCATGTGCCTGTGCTCGGGGTTATTCCGCATTTTAATTTGGATTTAGAAGATGAAGATAGTGTAACGGATTGGGAGAAGTATACTCGGAATGAGCAGGGAGATTTGGATGTTGCGGTCATTAAATTGCCCCATATTTCAAACTTTACAGATTTTAATGCCCTATCTTTGCAAAGAGATGTGCGCTTGCGGTTTGTGGAATTGACAGATCCTTTGGGTGAGCCCGATCTAATTATTCTACCCGGGACGAAAAGCACCATGGATGATTGCCTAAAGCTTTATCAGACTGGAATGGCGGAGCAAATTCTCTCTGCCCATCAAAACAACAGTTGTGTGTTTGGGATATGCGGCGGTTATCAAATGTTAGGAAAGAGAATTCTTGATCCGATGCAGGTGGAAGCATCACAAGAAGTTTTAGATGGTTTGGGTCTCTTAGATGTGGTAACGACTTTCAGTCATGAAAAGACAACCACTTTGTCAGAAGGTATTGAAGATTGGTTTGGTAAAAAGGTACAGGGATACGAAATACATATGGGGGATACAGCGTTGGGTAAAAATAGTATGCCATTCATTAAAGTCATACCCAAAGACAATGGTGCTTTGCAGGGTATGGATGGCGCCATGAATCTGAACAAGACCGCAGCGGGGACGTATTTTCATGGTATTTTTGATAACGCTTTCTTTACAGGAAATTATCTAGATAATGTACGTGAAATTAGAAAAAAGGAACCGATTAAACGAACAGGTGTAGATTATTGGCAGTATAAAGAAGAACAATATGACCAATTAGCGGATATTGTTCGAGAACATCTGGATATGAAGAAAATCTATGAAATTATGGAGGACAGGTTAGATGGTTAGCATTTATGCTGCATTTATAATGGACGGGCTGCTTGGTGATCCGTACTGGTTTCCGCATCCTGTACGGTTTATCGGTAAGTATATTCAATGGTTTGAAAAGCGCATCAGAAAATATGGTTCTTCTTCGAGAAGATTGAAATATGGTGGTGTTTTATTGGTTGTTTCTACTGTTTTAATGACATATGGTAGTTCTTATGGACTATTGTGGTTATGCCAACAGATTCATCCCGGCTTATTTTGGGTTGTTAATATCGTTCTCTTATGGACGTGTCTGGCGATGAAATGTTTGGGAAAAGAAGCTCTAAAAGTTTATCAGGTATTAAAGACACAGGATATACCTAAAGCCCGACAATTACTTTCATATTTAGTTGGGCGAGATACGGAAGCATTGAATCAGAACGAAATAGCGCGTGCTATTGTGGAAACCGTGGTAGAAAATACATCGGATGGGATTATAGCACCTCTTATGTATATGTTTATTGGCGGGGCACCCTTGGCGCTTACCTATAAAGCTATTAATACAATGGATTCCATGGTAGGATATAAAAATGAAAAATACTATGATTTTGGGTGGGCAGCAGCAAAGCTGGATGATGTGGTTAATTTCATTCCGGCTCGTTTAACAGGTGCTTGTATTGCTTTAGCCGGGGCGGTATTAGGATTAGATGTCGTGTCTGGATGGCAGGTCATGATGCGAGATGGGAGAAAACATAGCAGTCCGAATGCCGGATATCCTGAGGCAGCCGCTGCCGGTGCATTGGGTATACAGCTGGGCGGATCCAATTATTATTTTGGAAAAATAGTTTATAAACCAACAATCGGAGAAGCGAGACGAGGTTTGGTTTTAGAAGATATGTTAGTTTCTATACGTTTGATGGTTGCCGCATCTTGTATGGCGTTGCTGTTTTTCACCATCATTCGTTATATGCTTTAGTATTTGGAAGGAGTTTGGGAGATGGCATTTCATGGTGGTAATATATATGATTATAATAATGAGTTACTGGATTTTAGTTCTAATATTAATCCCTTTGGGATACCCCCTTCTTTTCGTATGATGATTCCAAAACATCTTGATAAGCTCACACAATACCCGGATATCGCCTATGCTAGTGTAAAAAATAAAATTGCTGAATATTTGCATGTTTTACCGAAGCAGGTTGTGGTGGGAAACGGTGCCGTAGAAATCATTTTCTTAAGTATTGCGATGGCAGGCTGTAAACAGGCTTTGATTCTCGGACCTACATTTTCCGAGTACCGGGAAGCGGCAAGTCAGGCAGCTTTAGCATGGGAAGAGTGTGATGCTTTTGAAGCGGGATACCAAAAAGTTGATTTAGAGGGACTGCTCAAAAAAGTTAAACCTTATTCAATGGTGGTGATCTGTAATCCCAATAATCCAACGGGGACACTTATTCCCAGGGATCAGTTATTTGATTTTGCTCGGGAGCTGGCGCAAAAACAGAGTATGTTGCTGGTAGATGAAGCTTTTATAGAATTTACGGATGCATATCCTCATAACTCAATGGTTCGTTTTATTGATCAGTTACCTAACCTGTTTGTTATTCGGGCAGCAACAAAATTTTTTGGTATGCCGGGTATTCGACTGGGATATGGTGTCAGTGGTAATAGGGATTTGTTACAAAAGATTGAATCGCAGCAGTTATCCTGGCATATTAATACGTTAGCTGTTTTGGCAGCAGAGACCATCTTTGCAGATGAAAACTATATCGAGCGTTCCAGACAATGGATTCAGGCGGAAAGATCATTTTTATATGAAGGCTTAAAGGCTGTTAAGGGACTGGAGGTATATTCGTCCCAGACTAATTTTTTCCTGGCGCGATTGACATTACCAGAATGGGATGCATGGCGTTTAAGAGATGAGATGGTCAAAAAAGGAATTCTGATTCGTACGCCGGATGGGTTTAATTCCTTAACGCCACAGCATTTTCGTTTGGCTGTGAAGGATCGAGACGCAAATGTCAAATTGATTGCTGTATTAAATGAAGTGCTTATTAAATAAGATACTTGTATTTTTCTATAAAAGTGTATTATAGATTTCCAAGCTGATGACTTAAATTATTAATTTTTTATCTTTTATTTCCAACTAACCAACTTTCCAACTACCCTATGAAATTAAACTCTAAGAAAAATATTTAATGCGTTCACTATAATAATTTTATTTTTGACATTGGATATCTATAATAACTCAGGAGTTGATATTTTTGAAACAAACTATTCATATTCCACGGTTTATGATTGCGGCACCTTCCAGTGGGACAGGAAAAACAACAGTGACCATTGGTTTGATGGCAGCTTTTCGCCAAAGAGGGCTAAAAGTACAACCTTATAAAGTCGGGCCTGATTATATTGATCCTGCTTTTCATGCGGCCGTAACAGGGCGGGAGAGTATCAATCTGGATGGATGGCTTCTTAAGCAAAAGGTCATACAGGATTTAACAGCACAATATAGTGTTGATGCAGATTTATCTATTATTGAGGGTGTTATGGGTCTTTATGATGGAAGGGGACTTGATCCGCTGGAGGGCAGTACGGCAGGCCTATCGATTGATTTGAAAACGCCTGTCATACTGGTTTTGGATGCCAAAGGGATGTCGGCCAGCATTGCTGCTGTTGTCCATGGATTGAAAACCTTTCGCCCGGTTCAGATAGCGGGGGTGATTATCAACCGCCCATCATCGGATAAATATTATCAACTATTGAAAGCGTGTATTGAAACGCATACGCATACACCGGTTTTGGGCTTTGTTCCCGTATTACCGGAAGTTCAATTTCCAAGCCGTCATTTGGGTTTAATTCAGCAGTGCGAAATTGACGATTGGGAGCAAAAAATCAAGTTATTAGGAGAGACTATTGGGCGTTGTGTCGATTTAGAAACCCTGATTCAAGTGTCCAAGGAAACGGAGCCGCTGGAAAAACCAATAGCCGAAAAAACACCTCCACATAAACAGGTCACCATTGCAGTTGCTCAAGATCAAGCTTTCCAATTTTATTATCCGGAGAATTTACATATTTTGCAAAGGTTAGGTGCTGAGCTTGTTTTTTTCAGTCCTTTGCAAGATAGAATGCTACCCGGAAACTGTGATGCACTCTATATAGGGGGAGGGTATCCTGAAGTATTTGCCCAGCAACTGGAAAATAACGAAACCATGCGTCGTGACATTCGAGTCCAGGCTGAAAAAGGGTTGCCGATCTATGGTGAGTGCGGGGGGTATATGTTTCTTCATGAACGCTTTAAAACTTTGGAGAATAAGACCTATGAAATGTGTGGTGTTTTTAAAGGAGAAGCCGTGATGACAAAGCGGCTGCAGCATTTTGGCTATAATACCATTACGGCTTGTACATCAAGCTGTTTATTTCAACCGGGAGATGAGATTCGTGCCCATGAGTTTCATCGTTCTGTGATTAATAACGATAATGAGGAGCCTGTTGTTAAAGTATCTAAAACATATAACGGAAAAAAAGAAACCTGGGAATGTGGTAAGGTATATAAACAAACGTTTGGAATGTATCCTCATTTGTATTTTGCCGGCAATGAGAAAGCGGCAGCGCATTTTATTCAAGCTGCTATTGCATATAAGACACACTCTAAATAAAAAGGAGATATTTTTATGTCTAGTTATATACATAATCCCCACGATATTGAAACAAAAAGTTTTGAAATCATTCAAAGCATGCTAAAGCCGACAGATGTAACGGGATTACGCTTACAGATTATAAAACGCGTGATTCATACCACGGCTGATTTTGAGTTTCAGGATTTACTTTGCTTCAAAGAAGGGGTTGAAAACAAATTATTAGAAGCTGTAAAAGCGGGGTGTACGCTGATTAGTGACACCAATATGATTAAATCCGGCATTAATAAAAAGCTGGCAGAGAAGCTGGGAATAAAAATATGCTGTTTTGTAAGCGATGAGGACGTGGCTCAATGTGCTAAAAAACAGAACATGACACGCTCTATGGCAGCTGTTAATAAAGCTGCTCAGCTACCTGGGAAGAAGATTTTTGTTGTTGGTAATGCACCCACTGCTTTATATCGCATGATTGAATTACAGGAAACAGGTGGGTTGGAAGTTGAAGCTATTGTCGGGGTTCCGGTAGGCTTTGTAGGAGCTGCCGAATCCAAAGAAACACTTTGGAAAACGGATATCCCATCTATTATGACACGGGGACGAAAAGGCGGCAGTACGATTGCCGTAGCGATTATCAATGCCGTTATGAAGGAGGCCGTAAAACAGATTGGATCCTAGATATGTTTATAAGAATGGCAAGCATCTTCGAACGGGGTATACCACCGGCTCCTGTGCGGCCGCTGTTGCCAAAGCAGCGACATGGATGTTGTTTCATCAAGAACCGCTGGCAAAGATTGAAATAGACACGCCGAAAGGGTGGAAATTGGAACTGGACCTGCAGGATGTCAAAGTGACTGCCGAATATGCGCAGTGTTGTGTGATTAAAGATAGTGGTGATGATCCGGATATTACGGATGGTATGCCGGTATATGGTGCAGCGGAAAAATCTTTGTCAGAAGGTATGGAGGTTATCGCAGGAGAAGGGATAGGGATGGTAACCATTCCGGGATTATCGGTATCGGTTGGCAAACCAGCGATTAACCCCATACCTATGAAAATGATACATGAGGAAGTAGATCAGGTTTTACCCGGGGGAAGCGGTGTTCAAATTAAACTCTGGCTACCTAAAGGAGAAGAATTGGCTCGAAAAACATTTAATCCGAAACTGGGAATTGTAGAGGGGTTATCTATTTTAGGAACCACTGGGATTGTCGAACCCATGTCCCAAGAGGCGATCAAGGATACGATCGCTCTGGAATTACAGTGTTACCGGGAAAAAGAGAAAGACTTTGTCGTGCTGGTTCCAGGTAATTATGGGGAACAGTTCTGCAGAGAGCATTTTGGGATTTTAAAGGATCGCATCATTAAAATCAGTAATTATTTAGGATTTGCGCTTGAAAAATGTGCTGAGCTGGGATTTCGCAAGGTGCTTTTAGCCGGACATATCGGGAAGATGATAAAACCTGCGGGTGGAATATTTTATACCCATAGCAGGGTGAGCAAAACACGGCTGGAGATTATAACGGCTTATTTAGGTGTGTTAGGGATGAAGCAGGCGGATTTAATACGGGTTATGGATTGCAAGACAACGGAGGAAGCGCTGCCTATCATCAAAGAAACAGGATTTGAAGCGGTTTATGATCTATTGGTAAACCGTTGTGAACAGAATTGTGAAGCGTATATTTATGATCAGATCCAAATTGGGGCGGTGTTTTTTTCTATGAAGGATGTGCTTGCTATCAGTGAGAATGCGAAAGGGTTTTTGGAGGAATCAAATGATGTATAAAGTAAAAATTGTAGGGATGGGACCGGGACATCCTGATTACATTTTGCCGGTTGCTGTTCGGGCGATAGAAGAAGCCGATATTTTAGTGGGTGGAGCGCGGAACCTGGCAGCTTTTAAATACTTAGAAAAGGAAGAATATATCTTCCGTTCTAATTTAGAAGAACTTTATAAATTCGTTGAGCAAAAGAGGCAAAATAAAAATCTTTGCGTTCTGGTTTCCGGTGATCCTGGATTTTATAGTTTATTGGACTTTTTTTCACGGCGAATTCATAAAGAAGAATTGGAAGTTATTCCGGGAATCAGTTCTTTTCAGTACCTGTTTTGTAAGATTGGAAAGGTATGGAAAGATTATGGTTTATACAGTGCGCACGGACGTTCGGTGGATTTGACTGGGGTGCTTGGACAGCAAGAAGGCATTTTTATGCTGACCGATCACAAACAGACACCGGCACGATTGGCAGAAATACTTTTGCAAGCAGGATGGCAAGACGTACGGATGACAGTAGGAGAAAATCTTTCCTATCCGGAGGAACGAATTGTAATAGGAACGCCGGGGGAGATTATAAATCAGGAATTTAATTCCTTGACAGTGGTGGTGATTGAAAAAAATGATATGGGATTATAGAACAGCGGGGATTCCGGATGATTTATTTTACCGGGGAAACATTCCCATGACCAAATCCGAAGTGCGAGTCGTAACATTATCCAGGCTGCAATTGAAGGAGACGCACCGTTTGCTGGATATTGGTTGTGGAACAGGGAGTGTAACCATAGAAGCAGCTTTGCAGTGTGTGAAAGGACAAGTTATTGCATTTGATAAGAATCCGGAAGCGTTAGAATTAACGCAAAAAAATGCCGTTCATTTTAGTGTGGAAAATGTAACGATTCTCCAAGGGGAAGCGCCTGAGGATTTGCCGGAACAACAGTTTGACCGCATTTTTATGGGCGGCGGCAGTCGTAAAAGCGATGAGATAATCGCTTATGCGCGCAAGCATTTGAAGGCGACTGGAATCATCGCAGCCAATACCATTTTATTGGATAGTACTTATCGTATATTGCAAGCTTTGGAGAAGCAGGGGTTTGAAAAGGTGGAATGTACCTGTGTTAACGTTGCCCGAGGGCAAAAAACAGGCGGCGGCTGGATGATGAAAGCCATGAACCCTATCTATATTATTTCAGCAATGGTGCCAGGGGAGGAGTCATAATATATGGTTATTTTTGTGGGTGCAGGCCCGGGAGATGCGGAATTGATTACCGTTAAAGGGATGAAAAAGCTGCAGGAAGCAGATGTGGTTATTTACGCAGGTTCATTAGTTAATGCAGATTTACTCAAATATTGTAAAGAAGATGTTGTTATTCATAATAGTGCTTCCATGCATTTAGATGAAGTGATTGCTGTGATGGAAGCTGCCGTAAAGATAGGAAAAACAGTGGTAAGGCTTCATACCGGTGATCCGTCTATTTATGGTGCGATTCGGGAGCAGATGGATCGTTTAAAGAAAAAAGAGATTGCTTTCGAGATTATTCCCGGGGTGAGTTCCTTTGTAGCAGCTGCTTCGCGGATTCAACAGGAATTTACTCTGCCGGGTGTTTCTCAGACCGTGATTATTACCCGTTTAAAAGGACGGACAGGGGATTGTGAAGGCGGAAAGCTGGAGGAGTTAGCGCAGCATCATGCTTCAATGGCTATCTTTCTTTCCATTCAAGCCATAGATGAAGTGGTTATCCGATTAAAAACAGGATATGCAGATCGGACGCCTGTCGCTGTTGTATATAAAGCAACATGGCCCGATGAAAAAATTATCCGTGGGACGCTGGCTGATATTAGCAGTAAAGTGGCTAAAGAAGAAGTCAACCGTCATGCGCTTGTGCTGGTTGGAGACTTTATGGGTGATGATTATGAATTATCTAAATTGTATGATCGTCATTTTACCCATATGTATCGGGATAAATCATAATGAAGAAAGTGATTGTAGCGCTGACGCTTGGAGGCGTTCAAACAGCCAGGAAATTACAAAATGATTTTGATTGTCCCATTTACACGTTGGAAAAATACAGCTGTTCGCCTCAAGTATTATCTATGCCAACATCCTTAAAATCGTTTATAGGTGTTTTGTTTAATGAATATCAGGAAATTATTTTAATCATGTCCTGTGGGATTGCCGTCCGAATGATTGCTCCTTATCTGAAGAGTAAAAAAAACGATCCGGCAGTTGTGGTTATGGATGAAGCGGGCAGACATGTTATTTCTCTTTTATCCGGTCATATAGGGGGCGCTAACCGTTTAGCAGGTCGAATTGCTGGTATGACGAATGGAGAAGCTGTCATTACGACTGCTTCAGATGTTCAAGGCATTGAGGCGGTCGATATGCTGGCCGGTCGTTTGCATTTGGGGATAGCAGATTGGGAAAAAGTAAAAGCAGTAACCGCTGTACTGGTGAATGGCGGGACGGTAGGGGTTATTTCTCCATTAATGAAAGATTTGAATCTGGGAAAAGGCTATCAATTGCTTTGGGAGAAAGAAAGTTTAAAATCGGATGCTTTATTATATATTGGTAATCAATATAGTACTGAATTAAAAGAATGCAATCTTCCTTCAACTCAGCTATGGATCAGAAATATGGTTTTAGGGATTGGATGCCGCAAAGGAATCGATTTTAAGTATTTAGAACATGCAATCAGTGAGTTTTTGCAGGAACATCAATATTCCTTTTATAGTTTGGGTGCAATTGCGACCGTAGACATCAAAAAAGAAGAGCCGGCTATTGTACAGTTGGCAGAGAAGTGGAAAATTCCTTTGCAAATTGTAACCAGACAACAAATTGCATCCGTTGAACATCAATTTACGGGTTCTGATTTTGTCCGCAAGACGATTGGCGTGGGTTGTGTTTGTGAGCCGGCCGCTTATTTATCATCCGGAAGCGGAAAACAAATGGTTTCTAAAACAATACGGAAACATATGACATTAAGTTTATATGAAGCAACAGAAGTATCGAGAGCAGGTGAATGAAAGATGGGTAAAATATACGTGATCGGGATTGGTCCCGGAGATTCAGATTATATGACGCGAAAAGCGTACGATGTGCTGCAAGATTGTGAGGTTGTATTAGGATATAAAGCGTATATAGATTTGATTGAAGAATTGGTGGAAGGTAAAGAAGTCATTAGCCGGGGGATGGGACAAGAAGTGGAGCGCTGTAAATTGTCCATAGAAAAAGCGCTGCAAGGGAAAACAGTAGCACTGGTGTGCAGTGGTGACGGAGGGCTTTATGGCATGGCAGGGTTATTGTTGACCTTGCTTACGCAGCAAAGAAAACAGCCAGAAGTGACGGTTGAGGTTATTCCAGGTGTTACTGCGGCAATGGCAGCTTCTTCTTTATTAGGCGCGCCCATTGTAGAAGACTTTTGTACGATTAGTCTCAGTGATTATATGAACGCTTGGGAAAAAATAAAAAAAAGGTTATCCTATGCTTGCCTTGGCGATTTTGTAATCGCCCTGTATAACCCCCGCAGTAAGGCAAGACCACACTATTTACAGGAAGCGTTGGATATTGTCATGCAGCATCGTTCCGTGAATACACCGGTGGGTATTGTACGAAATGCTTATCGCAAAGATCAGCAAGTGATTTGTACGACACTGGGTGAATTGGTTGTTGAGCAGGTCGATATGTTTTCCACCGTCATTATTGGTAATAGTAGAACGTCTATGATTGACAAGTGGATGGTAACCGATCGGGGGTACGCTTTATGATTTTGGTGCTTGGAGGGACTAAAGACAGCTTAGAGATTGCTCAGTCATTGTGGTTGGAATATCCTGAGATTGTGTTAAGTGTGGCTACAGATTATGGTGAAAAGCAAGCGCACAAATCATTTAAAGGGAAGGTGATTTGTGGGATAAAAGATAGAGCAGCATTACAAAAGTATTGCCAGGAGGAAGGAATTACTTTGATTGTGGATGCAACCCATCCTTATGCAGCAGAAGTTTCACAAAATGCGATTGAGGCAGCCAAAACCTTAGAAATTCCTTATGTGCGTTATGAGAGACCGATGGAGAATATAGCAGAAAGCAATGTGACATATTGTGAGGACTACGTGCAAGCAGCGCAAATTGCTGATAAGCTAGAGGGAAACATTTTTTTGGCGACAGGGAGCAAGCATATTGAAATGTTTTTGCAGCATATTCAGCATCGTGAACGGGTAAGGGTAAGGGTGCTGCCGCAATCACATGTTTTTGAAAAGCTGCAAGCACTGGGATTGAATGCGGAGCAGATTATTGCCATGAAAGGGCCGTTTACAGAAGCGCTCAATCGAGAAATGTTCAAGCAGACACATGCAAAAATATTAGTGTCTAAACAAAGTGGCAGTTGTGGGGGCGAAGCTGAAAAGATTAGAGCAGCTTGTCAAGAAGATATGCAGTTGATTTTGCTTCGACGTCCGGATATTGACTACCCCGTTGCCTGCCAAGATAAACAAGAATTGAAACAATATGTGTGTAAACAGCTGGGGATTGAATGGGAGGTTAAAAAGAAGATGCCAAACAATCTAGGCTTGATGCACGTTTATTATGGACATGGTAAAGGTAAAACAACAGCTGCACTGGGATTAGGTGTACGTGCAGCCGGGTATGATAAAAAGGTTTGCATCATTCAATTCTTAAAAAGCGGCGATACGGGAGAGCTTTTCTCCGCAAAGCGATTAGCGCCCTACTTAAACATCGTTCAATTTGATAAGCCCAAAGGCTTTTATTTTAATATGAATGAACAGGAGCGTGAAGAGCTCAAGAAAAAAACGCAGCAAGGGTTTGATTATGCACAAGACCAGTTGAAATCAGGGGAATGGGATTTAGTGATTTTGGATGAAGTATTGGGCTCGCTAACCAATGGGCTGATTTCTGTGGAGCAAGTAACGGCTGCTTTGCAGAACAAGCATCCGGATACGGAAGTCGTTCTAACGGGACGGGAATTGCCGAATGAGGTTGAAAAGATGGCGGATTATGTAACGGAAATGAGAGAGCATAAACATCCCATGCATCGCGGTGTGAAGGCGCGAAAAGGGATTGAGTATTAGGAAAAGGTTTTAAAAATGGCATGGATTTATTGGTGCCGTTTTTAAAACCTTTTCTCTAGTTTAAGAAGCTTTTTTTTTAATTCTATGCCTCCTAAAGAAGAAAATCCAGTCATTTTACCATTACTGCCTATAACTCTATGACAGGGCACGATGATGATGAGTGGATTCTTGCCAACAGCGCCCCCAACAGCACGACATTTTTTTGCGTCACCTAATTGAACGGCCACATCTTTATATGTATGGCATTCACCGTATTGAATTTTTTGTAATTGATGCCAAACTTGTTTTTGAAATGGCGTCCCTAACAAATGTAAGTTTAAATCAAAATATTTTCTCTCACCCTTAAAATAGGCTTCTAGTTGAAGATAAGCTTCAATATTTCTCTCTTTATGTTTGAAAATATGATCCTTATAAAAGTGTTTTTCTAACCATGATTGCTGCTTTTCGTAGTTTTCTTCAATAAAGTTAGCAAGGCATACACCCTTATCTGTTGAAGCAATCAACATGCTTCCATACGATGTATCAAATAGATCATAATATACATGATCGTGAGAATTGTTTTTCATCTGAAGGTTCCTTTCTAGATATATTGAGGATCTCTTTTTATATTGTATCATTTTTATATTTTTATCTAAACAATTTTGAAAAGTAATTGACAGAAAAATGAAAATAGAATACAATACAATTAATAATTGTAATATATATAATAATTATAAGTATTACACAACGTGAAATTAATGGAAATAGGAGGGCGTTATAATGGATGGGAAAATCGCTTTAATCGGAAATTTTGCAACGGATTGGATTAAATATACGGATTATGACATTAAAGCAATTTCGTCAGGAGAAGTCTATATCATTCCGTCTGAAGGTGCTGGTTTTAGTATGTACAATCCGTTTGATGTAGCAGAAGATTTGCTCATAAACTTAATAAGTATCGGCGATCAAGCTTCAGAATTAGAAAAAAACAATAATCAAAAAAACAAAGAAAAATTGAACCATGATATTTTAATATTTGTTAAAAAATATGGATTACTGGGGTTAGTGAGTAGTAGTGTTTATAATCACAATATTGTAGGAGACGAAAAAGTTTTACTGATTGAGAATAATCCGATTACCAAAGAGAAAATGATGGATGAAAGCCAGTACATCAGCCGATTCATTCCTTTTGCAAAAGACGAGGATATCGAAATTAAAAAATATAAAAACGAAGCGTATGTGGTCAAAAGAGAAGATTCACCTAAGTTTTATGGAAAACGCCCCGTCGTTTTGGATCTTGTATTTTCGAAATTTTATGGTGAACAAATTAACTGGATCATAGATTTTGCAAAGATGATATCATCCCATTTTAATCACCTTTTAATCTATAAAAATACAGCCAGACATCTGACTGAAGACGTTACAATTATGGCGGGTAAATTTCATCCCCAAAAAATTGGTTTTACAATCAATCAACTCGATAAAACCACGATTGCCTGGCAGTTTGATTCGCTTAAAACAGCAGTGGAGACAATATATGCATTTGCAGTGACGGATGAAACAACACTGATGAATAGATGTAAACATTGTAATTGTGTTTTTATTGCTAATAATACGAGAGCTAAATATTGTAGTGCATCATGCAGGAATTGTGCTAATGTTCAGAAAAGCCGAGAAAGAAAATTGAATCAATAAGGGGTGATATGAATGGGAAATAGTCAACAAACACGTGAGGATTTGAAACAAATATATAAGGAAATGAAGCCCCAAATGGGCGTGTATGTTATCAGAAATACGATAAATGGAAAAGTGTTTATGGATGTTAGTAAAGATTTAAAAAGCATTTTTAATCGTTATCGCTTTCAACTTAAAATGGGTTGTCATGCCATAAAAGAAATGCAAAAAGATTGGAATAAATATGGTGAAGATTCATTTGCTTTTGAAGTACTTCAATATCTTAAGTATGATGAGAAAGAAGAAAAAACAGATTACAGTGAAGAGTTGGAGATCATGAAAATGATATGGATCGAAAAACTGAATGAAGGCGGATTTACTGTGTTATATGAAAAATAAATCAATCACCTTTAACCGTCCTGGCGTTGGTTATTGTCCATACTAGATATAGTAATTATTTAAGCGTGTTGTTAAAATTATTAATGCGTATCTTGAATGAACGTATTATAATGTGGTTAAGCTAAAAAATGTAGTTTGTAGATGCAATGTGGCAAATATAGAGTTGAAAATATGTGATATATACTGTATATAGTAAAGTGAAATAGAGTGTTAGATTTCTGTGATTCAATTATACTGTTATTTAGAGGAGGAAACGAATGATAGGCTGGATTATTTATAGCGAAAATGAAACTGAAATAATTTCTGAAAGAAATGAAGTCAATAGATTTGTAGAAGAAGCCGAAGAGGAAGGAATACAGCTAAATGTATTGAAACCGGAACAAATAGATTTGTTTGTTACAAGCCAAAATAGAAAAAGCGTACTAGTTGATGGGGAAATAACGACATTACCCGATTTTGTGCTTCCACGTATGGGAGCAGGAACAACTTATTTTGCTTTGGCAGTTATTAGACATTTAGAGCGTCTAGGTGTACCGTGTATTAATTCATCACATTCGATAGAGATTGTAAAGGATAAACTGTATACGCACCAAATATTAGCGGAAAACAACTTTCCTGTACCTAAAACCATGTTAGCAAAATTCCCAGTAAATATTGATTTAATAGAAAGTAATATTGGATTTCCGGCAGTAATAAAAACTTTGTCTGGAACACAGGGGAAAGGTGTATTTCTGTCAGATACCAAAAAATCCTTTAAAGATCTAATGCAACTAGTAGAAACAACCAATTCTAAGGTTAATATTATTATTCAGGAATTTATAAAAGATAGTTACGGTAGGGATTTAAGGGTATTAATAATTGGAAGTCGTGCCGTTGCTTGTATGGAACGAATAGCGCCCGGAGATGGATTTAAAGCTAACTTTTCTGATGGTGGCTCTGTAAGAAAATATGAATTAACATCTGAAATTGAGTGGCTGGCAACGGAAGCTTGTAAAATAACTGGTCTAGAGATAGCGGGGGTAGATTTGTTGTTTGACGGTAATCATTATAAAGTATGCGAAATCAATTCATCCCCGGGTTTTACAGGAATTGAATCATGTTGTGATATAAATGTAGTAAAAGAAATTTTTAGATACTTGAAGATAAGATTCGGTATTTTTGAATAAATGAATATATAAAATTTTTGTTCAACAAAAGAAGGTGGTTATAATGATTAAAATTCATGCAATAAATAATTTAAATGCTAATGGAAAAGATGGATCTAAGGAGAATGAAGAACTTGCTTTAGAAATAGCTCGATTAGTCAGTGAGAGTATGACATACTCAAATAGTAATACATACTCAAAAGATGAAATGGAGGGGTTAAACCGTAATAAAACAACTGAATCAATGTTAGATTTAATAAATAGGTCATATTTAATCTATTTAACGAATGAACAAGATGAATTAGTAGGATGTGGTATGGTGGTTAGACAAGATAATCGCTATTTTGCAAAAACCCTCCATATCAGGCCAGATTATAGAGGATTAGGTTATGCACAGCAAATATGTGATCTACGTGAGGAATTTCTTAGAACGATCGGGCAAAAGGAAATATATATAGAATCTTTAAAGTATCCCAAAACCATTGAGTTTCACAAAAAACGAGGTTTTGTTGAAATTCCCCCGTATAGAGAACTAAAATACACCGTATTAATGAAAAAACCCCTATAGGTATCAAGGCGGGTTATTGACAACAACTGTAATATTTAATTGTGTATCATTTTAAATGTTGCTAGAAAAGAATTCATAGCAATAGATTATCTTTTATTGAATTGATTCTAGTTATAAAAAAGAACAATAACAACCTGAACGGTGGTTATTGTTCTTTTTTATTGGCAATTACTATGGAGAAACAGTATATTCAATTTCTCCCCAGGTCGTGGTACTACCTGAAACAGTATCATAGTCATAATCTAATATAAGATAAAACCGGTTATCTCCCTCGGATAAAGTTGCGGAAGTAGAATAATTGCCGTCTGCATCTATTACTACGGCGTTATTCTGAATGGTCTCATTTACTTTAAGAGATAGATGATTTGTTTGGGTCGAATCATAGTTGCTGATATATCCCGTTATTGTGATTTCTTCGGTTGCTGAAACGCTGCTAAGATAAGGTGTTTCTACATGAACTAAAGGCAGCATGGTGAAAATGCCGTCAGCTACATGGTCATCGGCTAAATTACTGTTTTCATACAACCTGATAATGTAATTTCCAAGCGGTATTATTTCGTTTAATGAAGCCTTAAATTGAAATGTTCCATCGCCTGCATCTTCTTTTGTGAATTCCAAATACGACGCTCCGCAAGTAAAATTGTCATAAGTTTCCCGATCACTTTCGTATTTCATCAAACTGCCGTATAGTGTGGTGGCTGTTGTGTCACTGATGATATCATCTTCGTCAATAAAGAATTCATACCCTGTAATTGTGGGGTGATATGTAGCTGTAAAACTTGATGTTATGTATTCTACTTGGCCCCACGTCGAAGTCATACTGTTAATACCATCGTAATTATAATCTAATGTTACTTGAAAATTATTATCACCGTCTCCTAGTGTGACTGTATCTGTGTAACTGCCGTCTGCTGCAATTGTAACCGCTCCGTTGACTTCCGTACCGTTGAGTTCAAGTGAAAGTGTATTTGTACCAGATGCATCATAGTTACTGATATATCCTGCTATCTCTATTTCTCTCGTTGTTGCGGCTCCGTGTAGGAACGGTTTTTCGACATGTACCAGTGGATACATGGAAAATGCGCCATCTATTACATAGTCATCAATTAAATTATTGTTTTCATATAATTTAAGTTTATAATTATCCAAAGGGATTATTTCATTTAGATTTGCCTGATATTGATTATTATCGTCTAAAACAAACTCAATTGGAGTTTGTGGTGACCAATAATCATCATAAGAACTGCTTGCTTCATTATAGTATAGTAGTTGTCCATACAAGGTGGATGATGAGGTATAAGAACTAACATCAGTTTCTTCAAAATAAAATTGATAGCCTTCCGCTGTAGGACGATAGCCTACGTTTATGTCGATATTAGGAATTACTGAAGAGCCAAATAATTTTCCTACCTTGACCAAGTCAAAAATATCGATAATTCCATCACTATTGGTATCGTGGTCAGTATTAACCGTTCCATACATTGAAGCAAGGATTGAGATGTCACCATTATCGATAAATCCACTATTGTCAAAGTCATAATTTGCAGGTGCTGCGAGTGCCGCATCATTCAGAGAAAATGATACGGTAAACAACATTAACATCATGATCATAAAACAAAGAAAACAAGAATGATGATCCAAGTGTTTTGTACTTTTATTCATTCATTAAACCTCCTTAATATGTATTTTATATATTTTTCTATAATTACTAAAAAAATCCTTTATTTAGTTATTATTAATTTTTACACAAATATACGTTAAGAGTTTCCTCTAAGTTAGAAAAAAAGCAGGAAGAGATTTTTCTCTTCCTGCTTTTTTTCTAACTTGTTGCAAAACACTTTTTAGAATTGTTGTACTCTTGGACAAGACGCAGACATTCACCAAACCGTTGGAAGTGGACGACTTCTCTTTCCCTCAAGAATTTAATACTATCTTTTAAGCAGGCATCATCAGTTAATTGCAGGAGTGTTTCATAAGTTGCACGGGCTTTTTCTTCTGCAGCCATATTCTCTGTTAAATCTGCGACAGCATCTCCTTTTACAGCAAATGCAGCAGCTGAGAAAGGGACGTCTCCCGCACTTTGGGGATAGACACCCCGTGCATGTTCTGCATAGTAACCGCCTAGACCTGCTTTCTTAATTTCATCCACTGAAGCATCTTTTAACAATTTATAAACCATGGTACCAATCATTTCCCAGTGACCGAATTCTTCGCTGCCAATATCCGTAAGTGTGCCCTTAGCCTGATTAATGGGCATCGTATATCTTTGGCTTAAATATCTTACGGCAGCGCCCAGTTCTCCATCCGGACCCCCAAATTGGGTAATGAGGTATTTTGCCATTCTAACATCAGGTTGACTGACGCGAACCGGATATTCTAATTTCTTTTCATAAATCCACATTAATACCCCTCCTATTTTTTATGGTTAATGTTTTTATTCAATTTCCCAAGGCCACGGGTCATCAATCCATCGCCATCTGTCTCCTTCTTCTACGGAGCGATCGGGCGTTAAGGGACCATAGCGTTTCTCATACTCTTCTTTAATCATTTGTTGTTTTTTAATGACATAATTAAAATCATGTATGGCTTTTTCATTCTCTGGATGTGTATTTAAAAACATACCCAAATCTTCTGCTGCAAACTGATAAACTTGCAGTTTAGTTAATAGATTATATTGATCTTTATCCATTTTTTAACCTCCTTTTCTTTTTTGGTTTTCCGCTTGAGAATATCGATAGTATTTTTCGTTCTTCGTTCAGCAGCCGTAGGCTGCGTTCGTTCCTCTTTCCTCAAAAGATTTATTTCTTCGATGGATCAGGAATGTCTGCTGAAAATTCATAGGTACCCGGATAGGGGCGGTACAATTCTGGAAAAAGTGTTCCTTTATGAAATCCTTCTTTTAATTTGTACAATGGGCCATAGATTTGGTAGGCAACATAAGCGGTAGCCAGCTGCCAATCCTTTGGGAGCACAGGAACGGGTGTTTCTTTGTACATCTTAGAACGAGTGGCATTTTCTTCTTCCATGCAATGATCATAGCGTTCATTGTCACACTTCATAGCATAACCTCCTTTTTTAGTCATAGAAGTTGTCATTTACTTTAATTCTCACCATGAAATGATGAGAGACTTTATGTAAACTACATTTTTATTTTATTCTTATTATCCAGTATTGTTACGATCAGACGAAATGAGAAATAATTACCATGGTTTAGTAGAAAAAGGATGGTAACGAAGGGTATAATAAATATGTTAGTTTATATAATTAGTGGAAGGAAGATTTATAGTGATGCGAGTTTAAAGTTAAATAAATATTGTGTTTAAGTATAAAATAGTGTAAAATTACACTAAAGATATTTTTGACAACGATTAATATTTTCTAAAAGGAGGTAGAAATAAAGTGTCTGGAAGAAGAAAATTAACGCTTCGTAAAATTTATTATTATCTAGTCAGTTTTGCCACTTTAATTATGCTCATTATTGGTGCTGTTGGTGTGATTCGTAATGCCATTGATGTTTTTTATCCTAATTACTATTACCCGAATAAAATTGAATTGCAACAACGGTATAGCAGGGACAATAAAGAAATGGACGCTAGAGAGATTGAAAAAGCCATTGAAGAAGAGCAAGAAAGGGAGAAAAATAATCAACGGAATCGGGAAATCCGCCAGTTAGCAGAAAGCTTTGCTTTATTGTTAGTTGCCGGGCCTGTGTATTTGTATCATTGGCGTCATGTACGGCGTATTGAAGATATGGAAGATCATGAAGAAATTGAAAAGGTATAATATAAAGCATTCTCTTGATATAAATCAAGGGAATGCTTTTTTGTATGAGCCTCATTAATAATTTGTGTTTTTTCCTTAAATGGATTAGAATATAGGTGATAATTTAATCGTATAACCATGGTAGTTTATACTGAAAAAAGTACGTTGTTGCGGCAAAGTTGTATTTTCCCACGAAGGGAGCATTTTACTTAACATTCAACAAATAGGAGCAGATGATATGAATAATAATATTGTAAATTTTAATAAAGATGCCGAGTTTTTCTTTAATCGTGGGCATTTGTCTTTTAAAAAAGGAGATTATCTAAAAACATTACGTTATTTTCGGCGTATGGTCGAAATGGATCCTCAAAATGCTAGTTACCGATTTTATTTAGCAGAAGTCCTAACAGAAGTAGGGCGGTTTCAGGAGTCCAATGAAATGCTTCAATATAATGTTGAGGTGGTTGACCCTACATTAGTAGAATGCTATTTTGCTATGGGGTGTAATTATTTTGCATTGCAATTATTTGCTAAAGCACAAAAATCATTGGATATTTATTTGAAAAGCGATAATAATATTGGTTATCGGGATGAAACCTTGGAAGTGATGCATGTATTAGAGATGCAGGAAGATTATTTTCATGAAGAATATCCTAACTATAAAACAGAAGATATTAAATATTTTCACCATTTGATTGACCAGGGGCGATATCAATTACTGCTTAGCAATTATGAAAAAGCCATTCCTTTTTTAAGAGAAGTATCAGAAAAAATTCCTGAATTAATTGCCATCAAAAATGACTTGTGCTTTGCCTATTATCATGTAGGCGAATATGAAGCGTGTCATAATATTTCAAGTGATGTTTTAAAGCGAGATCAAGATAATCTAGATGCCAAGTGCTTTAAGATTTTAAGTGCACAAGCTTTAGGAAAAAAAGCGATAGTGGCAAGATTGAAAGATGAAATTTTTCGCCTAAACCCTATAACGATGGAATCCCGTTTTATGCTGGGGTGGGCTTTTGGAAAATTAGGTGATCATGAAAAGGCCTATCATTTAATGAGAAGTGTAAAAAAAACAGCGCCTTATCTTTCAAAGCCCTTACACTTTTTGGGGATTGCGGCGTTGCATTGTCAACGTTATGATGATGCCTTAGCTGCTTGGCGTCGTTTAGAGAAAATTGAACCAGGAAACCCGTTGTGTGATTATTATATTGAAGAAGTACAACGTATTAAACGTGGTGAAATACAACTTAAAGTATATCCTTATGATTATGAAATTCCTGAAGAAGAAAAAGGTGTTCGTCTAAAAATTTTAGAAAAGATGACACTTTTATCTTGTGAAGAATTTAATAGAGCAATTGAGCGAAATGAGCATCTTAAAAGAGTTCTAGAATGGGGGCTTTTAAATAAAAAGCCTGTTATTAGAGAAAAAGCTTTGGATATTATTTACCGTTACCCAATTCCATTATTTGAAAAAGAGATACGACGTTTTATTCTACGCATGGATATAGATGATAAAACCAAAAATAGCACCGTTACATTTTTAAATAAAATACAGGCATCAGAACCTTATCTAGCCTATTTAAATGGGCATTTTAGTAAGATTGAAGCTTTTTCCACTAAAAAATATCATACTGAAACTTTAAACCCTACTTTTGAACAGGTTTTAAATTTGACATTAGAAAAAATGACCTTTCGGTATGAAGAAGGATTTAAGAGTGATATAGGGTTAATTTGGACAAGTTTTCTGGAACAATTAGAACCTCGAGTTCCGCGGATAAAAAAAATTGAAAGTTGGGCAGCGGCATTAGAATATTGTTTTTGCCGATTGCATAGATTAGAGATAACGCAAAAACAATTGAGTGAAATTTATAGTGTCTCACCGGCTACGATTAGCCAGCGCTTTCAAGATATGAATCACATTCTTGATATGCGCATGATGGATGCAGGGATTAATGATAATAAAGAATAACTAATTATTAACTAAAAATAAAGAAAGTTAAAATACGGTCGATATAATAAGTATGTAACAAGAATAAATAATAGATAAGTGCCAATTAATAATTCAAAATAAGTAAAGATGAATATCGATTAAAAAAACAATTAAAATGGAAGAAAGAAGGAACAGGCTTATGAACTTTTCATATTTTGAAGGCGTTCGGATATTAGTTGTTGATCATGATTTGCGCAGCACTCAATTTATTACTTCTTGCCTTCGTAAATCTCGATGTCAAATACTGATTGCTCACACAGAGGCTGATGCTTATGAACTCCTTTCTTCCCAAACAATAGATATCATTTTAATGGATGTGAGTATGTGTGATTTAGATGGAATTCTTTTTTTCAAGCAGTTAAAAAAAGATATTAATACATGTATGATTCCTGTCATTTTTATGATATTGGGGAATGAACTACAGGATTGTATGAAAGAGTTGAAACTTGGAGCGGTAGACTATATTACTAAGCCAGTTTATGGTGAAGAATTAATTGCGCGGATTCATGTTGTAATGGCTCATAAGAGACAGACAGAATTATTACAGGAAAAAAACAAAAAACTATCGGAATTGGCTATAACAGATGAGCTTACACAATTATATAATAGACGTTATGTAATTCAACGGTTGCGTGAAGAGATCGCACGCTCCAAACGGCATAGCATGTCTTTATCGTGCCTTATGCTGGATGTTGATTATTTTAAAGAGGTTAATGATAAGTTTGGACACTTAGCGGGCGATATGGTGTTACGAGAACTAGCTGATTTATTGCAGAATGTGGTGCGTGCTACAGATGTTGTCTCCCGCTATGGGGGCGAAGAGTTTATCATTGTTTTACCCCAGACAGATTGGCAAGGTGCGTATTATGTGGCAGAAAAAATAAGAGAAGAAGTTGAAATGCAATGTTTTACTACAAATAATATTAAGATTACAGTTAGCGTAGGGGTTGCTGGTTTTGAGGATGGGAATGTTATAGATGATGGGTTGCTGATTGATCAGGCAGATACGGCTTTTTATATTGCCAAGAAAAGTGGTCGCAACAGCGTTGTTTGTTTTAATGAATTGAATAATATTTAGCCATTAAAAACAGCCTGGAGCTGTTTTTTTATGGAGGTAGAAAGCATAGGGTTTTGACTGTCAATTGATAGTAGCATTGTCAATTTTTATTGTTAATTTTATTGTCAAATTTTACTGTGTATGTTATACTATTACAAAGCGTTTTTATTAGAATATTTATGCATATTAATCCTATTTTTTTGCAAATTAGTGCATAAATATTCATTAAAATAGAATAAATATTTCAATTAACTAAGAAGAGGTGATAATATGATTAAAGTTGGGATTATTGGGGCAACCGGTTATACAGGATGTGAATTGGTTCGAATATTATTGTGTCACGATGAAGCACAACTCGTAGCTTTAAGTGCTAAAGATCGATTGGATGAAGAATTAGCAGAAATATATCCTAATTTTAGGGGAATGATAAAATCAAAAGTGGAAAAACTGGATATAGAGGGTATGGCTTCAAAAGTTGATGTTGTTTTTACTGCTTTACCTCATGGTGTATCTATGGAAGTTGTTCCTGATTTATTAGCAAAAGGTATAAAAGTGATAGATCTAGGAGCAGATTATCGCTTTAAAAATTTAACTGCTTATGAAAAATGGTATAATATTCATCAAAGCCCAAATTTGTTAGATAAAACAGTATATGGATTACCTGAGCTCCATCGGGATACCGTTAAGCAATCCAATCTTGTAGGGAATCCCGGTTGTTATCCGACGAGCATTATTTTAGCATTGGCACCATTACTTAGAAACAAATGGATTGATGTTAATAGTATCATTGCTGATTCTAAATCGGGGGTATCTGGTGCTGGATGCAGTCCTTCAGAAGGGTCACATTATATTTCGTGTAATGAAAGCATCAAAGCTTATAAGGTAGCAGCCCATAGACATACGGCAGAAATTGAAGAACAACTAAGTGATATTGCGAGTGAGGAAGTCATTATTACTTTTACGCCTCATTTGGTTCCTATGAATCGCGGGATTTTAAGCACTCTATATGCGAACTTGAATAAAGATGCCAATTTAGAAAGCATTCATCAATATTATCAAGATTTTTATCAACAAGAAGAATTTGTAAGAATATTGCCGATTGGAAAAATGCCCGAAACCAAATACGTAAGAGGTTCTAATTATTGTGATATTGGTATGACCGTAGACTCTCGTACGAAGCGGGTGATTGTTGTTTCAGCAATAGACAATTTAGTCAAAGGGGCTTCAGGACAAGCCGTACAGAATATGAATTTAATGTTTGGATTGCCAGAGAATATGGGATTGAAGATGCCCGGACTTTATCCGTAATAGTTGTTGTAATTAGAACTTTTAAGATTTAATGTTAGGTAGATATAAGCAGGTAGCAACCAGCAGGTATCAGGTAGGAAAAGATAAAAGAAATTGAAGATTAAAAGAATAAAAAAAGTTTAATGAATAACTATATTAAAAGAGTAGAAAATATCAAATTAAGGCCTACCTGCTACCTGCTACAGTGACCGGAGGGAGCGAGCTACCTGCCATTAGGTACGTAGTAACTATGCTTCAAGACATGACTTTCAAGGGAGGAAATGAGTTATGAACAATATACAAATAATCGACGGTGGTGTTACAGCTGCTAAAGGATTTGTAGCTGGTGGGGTTTATACGGGTGTAAAATCAGAAAGAAATGATTTAGGTATGATCAAGTCAGAAGTGCTGGCTAAGGCAGCTGCTGTTTTTACGCAAAGCAAAACGGCGGCTGCACCGGTACAAGTTAGTAAAGAACACATTGCTGATGGTTTTGCTCAGGGTATTTTAGTTAATAGCGGCAATGCTAATGCTTGTATAGGGCAGCAAGGGTTAAAAGATGCTAAGACATTAGCTGATTTGGCAGCAAAGGGCATAGATTGTGCGTCTAATCATATTTTAGTCGCTTCAACAGGTATTATTGGGATTCCACTCCCAATGGACCTCATTACAAAAGGATTTCAACAATTGCCATCATTACTCTCACCCAGCGGCAATGATGATTTTGCGGAAGCCATGATGACAACGGATACGTTTACCAAACAAATAGCAGTGACTTTTAAAATCAACGGTAAAAAAGTAACTGTGGGCGGGGCGTCCAAGGGTTCTGGGATGATTCATCCTAACATGGCAACTATGCTGGGCTTTATTACAACTGATATTGCAATTGATGGTAAATTGCTAAATGATGCGTTAAAAAAATCAGTCGATCATTCCTTTAATATGATTACTGTTGATGGTGATACAAGTACAAACGATACCGTGTTTGTTTTAGCGAATGGAATGGCAGAAAACCAAGAAGTTATTGTAGAAGGGCCAGAGTTGGAATTATTCCAAAAGGCGTTGACAAAGGTATGTGTTTACCTAGCCAAAGCAATTGTGCGAGATGGGGAAGGTGCTACAAAACTTGTTACAGTAGAAATTGTGGGAGCAGGAACCTTTGAGCATGCTAAAAAAGCAGGTTTTGCGGTAGCAGCTTCTAACTTGGTAAAAACAGCGATGTTCGGCGAAGATCCGAACTGGGGAAGGATTATGGCAGCGCTAGGCTATTCTGGAGCTGATATTAGAGAAGAAAAGATTGACATCTTTATTGGTGGAGAGGCTGTTGTAAAGAAAGGAATAGGCATTAATTTTGATGAAAAACGGCTTAAAGAACATTTGAAAAATAAAGAAATCATTCTTTCTATTGCTTTGAACATGGGAGATGCAACTGCAACGGTGTGGACATGTGATCTTTCCTATGACTATGTGAAAATAAACGGTGAATATCATACTTAAGGAGACGTTCAACATGAATGACTTAATCGAAAAAGCCAATACCTTAATGGAAGCTTTACCCTATATTCAGAAATTTTCTGGAAAAACCATTGTTATTAAATATGGTGGACATGCCATGGTTGATGAAACATTGAAAAAATCATTAATGCTTGATCTAATTTTAATGAAATATGTTGGTATAAACCCCGTCGTTGTTCATGGTGGCGGGCCTCGCATCAATGCCATGTTAGAACGATTGGATATTAAATCTCAGTTTATCAATGGACTGCGGGTTACCGATCAGGAAACGATGGATGTGGTTGAAATGATATTAATGGGGAAGATTAATAAAGAAATTGTATCCATGATCAACCAGCATGGAGGCAAAGCGGTGGGATTGAGCGGCAAAGACGGGAAAATGTTGATGGCTCAGCAGCGTGACCCTCAGTTGGGATTTGTTGGGGACATCAAAGAGATTAATCCGGATATAATTCATCAATTAGCTAACGAAGGATATATACCTGTTATTTCGCCTATTGGTGCTGGATCTAACGGAGAGAGCTTTAATATTAACGCAGATTCGGTAGCAGGTGAACTAGCGGCAGCACTTAAAGCCAGTAAACTAATCATGCTAACTGACGTAAAAGGGATCATGGCAGATTCGAAAGATGAAAAATCATTAATATCTATTTTAGAGATTAATCAAGCAGAAAGTTTGATTAGAGATGGGAGTATCAATAAAGGCATGATTCCAAAAGTTGAAGCCTGTATTAATGCTTTGCATCATGGTGTAAAGAGAACCCATATTCTTGACGGGCGTATACCCCATGCCATCCTTCTGGAAATCTTCACAAATAAAGGGATCGGAACTATGGTGATGCCTTAATGCAGCCGTAGGCTGCAGCAGGTAGGAGTAAGCAGGTAGCAGGTAGGGAAAGACAAAAGATTAGTTGACAATTGACAGTTGACAATTGACAGTTAAAAGAATAAAAGCAGCAAGTAGGGAAAGATTAAAAAACAAAAAATGTAAGTGGTAAGTAGTAAGTGGCTTTTTCCTACTTACCACTTACCACAAGCGAGCAGTGCAAGCGGACATTTGGGGACATTCCATGAGGTACGAATGGTGTGTCCCCAGAGCGAGGTATGTCCCCTGTACGCAATTTAAAATTTGAACTAAAAGGTAATTTAATAGGTCTTTTTATTGTAAATTTTAAATTTTTAATTTTGAATTCTGCCGCAGGCAGCAAAGGGGGTTTAAGATGAAAGCAATTTTGGCATTAGAGGATGGAACAATATTTGAAGGGGAAGCTTTTGGTGCAACGGGTGAGAGTGGTGGAGAGGTTATTTTCAATACCAGTATGACAGGATATCAGGAAATATTAACGGACCCTTCATATTATGGACAAATTATTATGCTGACGTATCCACTGATTGGTAATTATGGTATTACCAAAGAAGACTTTGAATCACATCATTCACATGCACGTGGACTGATTGTTAAAGAAATTAGCCGTCAATCTAGTAACTGGCGTGCCATGGAAGAATTAGAACAACATCTGATTGATAACAATATTATTGGTATAGAAGGTATTGATACCAGAGCACTAACAAGACGACTCCGTAATTCAGGTACGATGAAAGGTGTTATTACCACGATTCCCGACCGTGATTCCAATCAATTGGTTCAGAAAGCGAAACGTTTACCCGATTTATCGGGACAGGATCTATGTCGTTTGGTTGGTACCAATTATTCAGTTCATATGCCAGGACCTGATTACCGTGTCGTTATGCTTGATTTTGGACATCGTAAAAGCACGGTGCATACCTTAAATAGCAAGGGATGTGATGTAACCATTCTACCATTTTGGACAGGGATAGATGAAATATTATCATATGAACCTCAGGGGATATTTTTATCCGATGGGCCGGGTGACCCACGTGATGTAGATTATGTGCTTTCTACCATTAAATCATTAATTGATCTGTCAATTGAAAAGAAGATACCGCTCTACAGTAATGGACTGGGACACCAGTTGATTGCCCTTGCCTTAGGCGGGAAAATTGAAAAACTAAAATATGGTCATCGGGGTGCCAATTTGCCCATTAAAGATTTGATGACAGGCAAAATTCATATTGTAGCCCAAAATCACGGTTATGCAGTTGATGAAGCATCTATTGCTGGTACGGGATTAAAAGTGGCGCAGCGCAGTCTTACAGATCATTGTATAGAAGCGATAATGCATGAAGAAGCGCCGATTTATACGCTGCAATACAATCCAGGTGTCCTGCCGGCAGTGGAAGAACTCATACCACTATTACCGGATGCAGCACCATTTTTCGATGCATTTGTAGAAGCAATCAAGCAGAATAACTAGATAAGGGGGGAAATGTATGCCAGTTAAAGAAGGTATTAAGAAAGTATTAGTAATTGGTTCCGGACCGATTGTTATAGGACAAGCTGCAGAATTTGATTATGCAGGGACGCAAGCATGTAAAGCACTGCGGGAAGAAGGTATCTATGTTGTTTTAGTTAATAGTAATCCAGCTACGATTATGACCGATATGGATATGGCGGATAAAGTTTATATAGAGCCCATTACGTTAGAATTTGTTGAGAAAATTATTGAAAAGGAACGTCCAGATGGGTTATTACCAACATTGGGTGGGCAAACAGGTCTTAATATGGCTATTAAGCTTGATGAAGCCGGTGTGTTGGAAAAATATAACGTTCAGCTTTTAGGAACTTCATTAGAAGCGATTAAAAAAGCGGAAGATCGGGAAATGTTTAAAAACACGATGTTGGAAATTGGTGAACCTGTTCCGGAAAGTACAATTGCCAATACGTTAGAGGAAGCACAGCAATTTGTTAATGAAACCGGATATCCAGTAATTATTCGTCCTGCATATACCATGGGAGGCAGTGGGGGTGGTATTGCCCACAATGATGAGGATCTTAAAGAGATTGTTTTGCGTGGTATAAAATACAGTATGGCAGATCAAGTTTTAATTGAAAGAAGTGTGGCCGGATGGAAAGAAATAGAATATGAAGTGATGAGAGATAGTAACGATAATAGTATTGCTATTTGTAATATGGAAAATATTGATCCAATCGGTATTCATACAGGAGATAGTATTGTTGTAGCACCTACTCAAACCTTATCAGCCATGGAATGTCATATGCTGCATGCATCATCTATTAAAATCATTCGTGCTATTGGGGTAGAAGGTGGCTGCAATATTCAATTTGCGCTGGATCCTAAAAGCTTGAAATATTACTTAATTGAAATTAACCCGCGGGTCAGTCGTTCGTCAGCACTTGCATCTAAAGCAACAGGATATCCTATAGCCAAAGTATCGGCAAAGATTGCGATTGGTTTGACTTTAGATGAAATCAAAAATCCGATCACAGGACAAACTTATGCGTGCTCAGAACCCTATATCGATTATGTGGTATCAAAAGTACCCCGGTGGCCATTCGATAAATTTGCATTAGCAGATCGTCGTTTAGGAACACAAATGAAGGCTACTGGAGAAGTGATGTCTATTGGCAGAAGCTTTGAAAGTTCTCTTCTTAAGGCCATTCGTTCTTTGGAAATTGGTGTTTATGGTTTGGTATTACCGGAACTTTCAGAATGGTCTGATGATGTGTTAAATGAAAAAATAAAAATTCCAGATGACCAGAGACTTTTTGCATTGGCTGAGGCTTTACGGCGCGGTGCTAAAGTGGAAGAAATGGTTGCTTTAACAGGGATTGATCTTTTCTTTGTTGAAAAACTAAAAGGAATCGTTAATATAGCGGAAAATATCAAAAAAGCAGGCATTGTGGGATTGACACAATCCATGCTTAGTCAGGCTAAAAAGATAGGACTGTCTGATATTGAATTGGCGCAGCTTTTGGAGATTACGGAAGATGAAATGCGCGAAAAAAGAGAAGAAATGGGAATCATTCCCGTGTTTAAAAAAGTTGATACTTGTGCAGGTGAATTTGAAGCCGTTACGCCTTATTGTTATTCCAGTTATGAACAGGAAGATGAAGTGAAGCTGGAAGTGCGAGATAAAGCATTGGTTATCGGTTCCGGTCCGATTCGGATTGGGCAAGGGGTAGAATTTGATTATTGCTCTGTGCATTCTGCCTGGGCTCTCAAAGATGAAGGCATGGAATCCATTATTGTCAATAATAATCCCGAAACGGTTTCTACTGATTTTGACACATCTGACAAATTATATTTTGAACCTTTAATAGTAGAAGATGTACTCAATATTATCAATAAAGAAAAGCCGAAAGGCGTGATTGTACAGTTTGGCGGGCAAACAGCTATTAATTTAGCTGAACCTTTGGCTAAACACGGTGTTGAAATACTAGGTACAGCCTTAGACGATATTGATCGGGCAGAAGATAGGGAGCGTTTTGATACATTATTGAATGAGTTAAATATTCCTAAGCCCGCAGGTAAAACAGCAACTTCAGCAGAAGGTGCTTTGGAAATTGCCAGAAGAATCGGCTTTCCTGTATTAGTTCGACCTTCCTATGTTTTAGGTGGTCGGGCAATGGAAATTGTTTATGATGAAAACGAATTAATGACTTATATGAAAACAGCCGTTAAAGCATCACCCAAACATCCTGTTTTAGTAGATAAATATTTGATGGGTAAAGAAGTTGAGGTAGATGGAATTTGTGATGGTACAGATGTATTGATTCCAGGTATTATGGAACATATTGAACGGGCCGGGGTACACTCTGGTGATAGTATCGCTGTTTATCCCACGCAAACGATCAGTGAAAAGACTAAGGATATGGTAATTGATTATACTAAACGGTTAGCATTGGCTCTCAATGTTAAAGGGTTAATCAATATACAGTATGTTGTTTATAATGATAATGTTTATGTTATTGAAGTTAATCCTCGTTCCAGCCGTACAGTGCCTTTTATGAGCAAGGTAACGGGTATTCCGATGGTCCGAGTAGCTACAAAAGTAATTATGGGTGATTCTCTAAAAGAGCAAGGCTATACAGGTGGGTTATGGCCGCAAGTTCCTGTTGTTGCTGTTAAAGTGCCTGTTTTCTCCTTCGCGAAATTGACGGAAGTAGATACTTTCTTGGGACCAGAAATGAAATCGACCGGTGAAGTTATGGGTGTGGATCGTGATTTCCCCCAAGCCATTTATAAAGCGATGTTGGCAGCAGGTTACAATGTTCCAGATGGTGGTACTTTGCTGGCAACAGTAGCTGATAAAGATAAGGCTGAAGCGATTCCTCTTCTTAAAAAATTTGCTGATGTCGGTTTTAATATTGTGGCGACTGAAGGGACTGCAAAAGCGCTGCAAGAAGCGGGTTTGGCTGTAGAAGTCGTGAATAAAATCGGTAAGGATGATGTGGCAGGAGAAGACATTATCGATGTGATCCAAAAAGGCGAAATTGATATGGTAATTAATACGCTTACACGTGGAAAAGAGCCGCACCGTGATGGCTTTAAAATCCGTCGTGCGGCAGTAGAGTACAGTGTGCCTAGCTTTACTTCACTTGATACGGCACAAGTGGTTTGTGATATATTGAAAAGTAAGCAGGAAAGTGATGAGATTTTGGAGCCGATTTCACTTGATATGATTGGCGGAGAATAAGAGAGAAGAATAAAGAGGGAAGAAAAAGATTAAAAGACGAAGAACGAATAACGAAGAACGAATAACGAGTAACGATAAAAGATATTTGAAGTTATCTGTTGTTTTAAGGTTTAGTTATTAATCTTTTTCGTTATTCGTTCAACGTTTCTCGTTCTTCGTCTTTTGATTTCTCCCTGAGAACTGATAACTGGGAACGGAGAACGCTTTTTAAGTTTTCTCCAATAACACTAAAATAAAGGAGGCGAAGGTCTTGATCAATATGAAAGGCAGAGATTTATTGTCCATCCACGATTTGACACAAGAAGAAGTTTTTCAGATATTAAAGATAGCAGAATACTTAAAAACACAACAGAAAATGGGTCAGGCACATCCTATTTTGGCAGGAAAAACGCTGGGAATGATTTTTCAAAAATCTTCTACTCGTACGCGCGTTTCTTTTGAAGTTGGCATGTGGCAGTTAGGAGGACATGCGTTATTTCTAAGCCCACAAAATATTCAAATGGGCCGGGGAGAAACGGTTGCGGATACAGCACGTGTTTTATCCCGTTATGTAGATGGTATTATGATTCGTACTTTTGCTCAGGAGGAAGTAGAAGAACTGGCACAGTATGCGGATGTACCTGTCATAAATGCATTAACCGACTTAGTGCATCCTTGTCAGGTTTTAGCGGATTTATTGACCGTACAGGAGAAAAAAGGCTCATTAAAAGGCTTGAAACTTACTTATATTGGCGATGGTAATAACATGGCACACTCTTTACTCTATGGTTGTGCAAAAGTGGGTATGGATGTCAGTATTGCAGCTCCCGAAGGGTATATGCCTGATGAAGCCGTTGTTGCTGCTGCTCAAGCGGATGCGCAAAAAACAGGTTCTAAAATTGTTATTACCAAAGATCCTGAAGAAGCCGTAGCAGGCGCTGATGTGATTTATACCGATGTTTGGGCAAGCATGGGTCAAGAAGAAGAAGCAAAGGAGCGAATGAAGATTTTTGCACCTTATCAAGTGAATGAGGCCCTATTACAAAAAGCAAACAATGACTATATATTCTTACATTGCTTACCAGCACATCGCGGCGAAGAAGTAACGGAAGAAGTATTAGAAGGAGCGCATTCCGTTGTATTTGATGAAGCGGAGAATCGCTTACATGTCCAAAAAGCCATTATGGCACTAACCATGTAAATTCAATTCACAATTCATAATTTATAATTCATAATTAAGGGATAAAGAATAAAAGATAGCAGGTAGCGAACGGCAGGTAGCAGGTAGGAAAAGATTAAAAGACGAGGAATGAGGAACGAACGCAGCTTATGGATGCTGAACGAGGAACGAAAAAGATTAAGAATAAAGAATGCCTTCTACTTTCGTTGAAAGTAGAAAGATAGAAGAAAAATTAAATATTTATAAAGTGATGGTTAAAAATTTTGCTAATATTGAACTCTAATGTTGACAAATAGGTTATTTTGGCATTATATTTAATAATGTTTTCTTTTTTGTTTCAGTTACTACCAATTTTAGACAGCACGAACAGTTTTTAATAAAATACTGTGTAGTAGACGAAAGATTTTAATTATGAATTAATAATTAAAAATTATAAATTTTGCCGCAGGCAACAAGGGGGTTATATAGTATGGAAAAAGTTATATTGGCTTATTCAGGTGGTTTGGATACTTCTATTATTATTCCTTGGTTAAAGGAAAAGTATGGCTATGAGGTTATTGCTGTTACCGCTGATTTGGGGCAAGGTGAGGAATTAGAACCTTTAGACCAAAAAGCAAAAGAGAGTGGCGCCAGCAAACTCTATATCTTAGATTTAAAGAAAGAGTTTATTGAAGATTATGTTTTCCCAACCGTAAAGGCGGGTGCACTCTATGAAGGAAAATATCTGCTGGGTACATCATTTGCGCGTCCGCTTATTGCTAAAAAATTAGTTGAAATTGCAGAAAAAGAAGGGGCAGTGGCCATTGCCCATGGCGCGACCGGTAAAGGAAATGATCAAGTGCGTTTTGAACTTGGCGTTAAAGCCTTAAATCCTAACTTAAAGATTATTTCACCTTGGCGTGAATGGGATCTTAAATCACGTGAAGATTGTATTGATTATGCTAAAGCACATGATATTGATGTTCCCGTAACCAAGGCAAAAATTTATAGCCGCGATCGCAATTTATGGCATATCAGCCATGAAGGCGGCGATTTAGAAAATCCGTGGAATGAACCCAAAGATGAGTTATATATGCTGACTGTCACACCGGAAAAAGCACCGGATGTTCCTACTTATGTTGAAATCGAATTTGAACAAGGTAATCCCACAAAAATTGATGGGAAAGCTTATGAGGCAGTGGAATTGGTGACCAAGCTTAATGAATTGGGTGGTGCCAACGGTGTGGGTATTTGTGATATGGTAGAAAATCGATTAGTTGGTATGAAATCTCGTGGTGTGTATGAAACACCGGGTGGTACGATCTTATTTGCAGCACATCGTGAACTGGAATTATTAACGCTTGATCGTGCAACATTACATTATAAAGAATTGATTGCTAATCGTTATGCAGAGTTAGTATATGATGGTATGTGGTATTGTACCTTGCGAGAATCTTTTGATGCGTTCGTGACTGAAACGCAAAAAACGGTAACTGGAACAGTACGTATGAAACTTTATAAAGGAAATTGTACAGTTGCAGGTGTAAAATCACCTTATTCATTATATAGTGAAGAACTGGCAACTTTTGGTGAAGAAGATATTTATGATCAAAAGGATGCTGAAGGATTCATTAACCTCTTTGGCTTACCGTTGGCTGTCCGCGCAATGGTTAAGGAAAAAAACAACAAATAGGAGGTTGAATATGAAGCTTTGGGGTGGCAGATTTGCTAAGGAAACGGATGCTTTAGTGGAGAAATTCAATTCCTCCATCGGTTTTGACAAGAGACTTTATAAACAGGATATTCGGGGTAGCCAAGCGCATGTTAAAATGATTGCAGCCCAGGGTATTATTGATTTACAAGATGCTCAGGTCATTGATGAGGGTTTAGAAGATATTTTGGCGGAAATTGAAGCAGGTACATTTGTTTTTGATATTAAAGCAGAAGATATCCATATGAATATTGAGAAACGGTTGATTGAGAAAGTGGGCCCGGTTGGCGGTAAATTGCATACGGGTCGCAGCCGTAATGACCAGGTTGCTTTAGATACGCATATGTATATGAAAGAAGAAATTAAAGATGTTGCATCTTTGGTACTGGATCTGCAAAAAGAATTAAGTGAGCTGGCAGAAATGCATGTGGAAACACTGATGCCGGGTTATACGCATCTGCAACGGGCACAGCCGATTTCTTTTGGGCACCATTTGATGGCTTATTTTTATAAGTTACAACGGGATGGTGAACGGCTTCAAGATTGTTTTAAACGGACTGATTTAATGCCTTTGGGGGCAGGTGCGCTGGCAGGTACATCTTTTCCGATTGATCGAGAAATGGTGGCTAAAGAGCTTGGATTTGCGGCATTGTATGAAAATAGCATCGATGCGGTAAGTGATCGTGATTATATTGTTGAGTTTCTGGCTGCGGCTTCCACACTCATGATGCATCTGAGTCGGTTGAGTGAAGAAATCATCTTATGGTCTTCCGCTGAGTTTGGGTTTGTGGAATTAGATGATGCTTATTGTACGGGCAGCAGCATTATGCCTCAGAAGAAAAACCAAGATGTGGCGGAACTGGTACGTGGTAAAACGGGTGGCGTTTTTGGTGATTTAATGGCCATGCTAACGACATTAAAAGGGTTGCCGCTCGCCTATAATAAGGATATGCAGGAAGATAAAGAACGGCTTTTTAACGTAATCGATACGATAAAGATCAGTTTGAAGTTATACAGCGGGATGATTGCGACAATGAATGTTAAAGCGGATCATATGGCAGCAGCATTAGAAAATGATTTTTCCAATGCGACCGATATGGCAGATTATTTGGTGAAAAAGGGTATTCCGTTCCGAGAATGTCATGCGATTGTAGGGAAAACGGTTCTATATTGTATCCAAAATGATAAACGATTAGTCGATTTATCGCTCGCTGAATATAAAGACATTTCGTCGGAATTTGCAGAAGATATTCTCGAGGTTATAAAGGTAAGGAATTGCATGAAAGCGCGGAAATCTCGCGGTGGTGCAGCGCCTGAAGCTGTTCTGTTTTCAATTGAAAAAGGGCGGGGAATGATGAAAGAAACGGAAGTTTTTTGGTCAAGTAAATAGTATTAAAAGAAAAACCTGGGAAACCAGGTTTTTTATTTGTTAATCTATCCAACTTGTTGGTGTTTAATATCTTTTAAAGTGTTTCTTCTAACTTTGTAATTCTTATCTCATGGTTATTGATACCATCTTCAATCGCCATGACAAATGATTTAATTTCCTTATTTTCTTTTTCAACACGATATAGTCTAGACTCAACACCATCCAGCCTAGACTCAACACGATCCAGCCTAAATTCCACACCAGTTAGTCGGTCTTCAATTTTTTTCTGCCCATCAGCAAGTTTGTCTACTTTTTTATCTAAATGAGTGAATTTATCTTCTAGATTTCGCTGCCCTTCAGCAATTGTATCCACCTTGTCTAAGATATTTTCCAAAATTACGCCAAGTTGATTTTCATTCATTGCTATACAACTCCTTTGTATGTACCTCAACAATACCATTTTACAGTATGTGGTAACTGATGTCAACATTGATATGACAAGGATAAATGTAGCTTGTTTGGTCTTTTTCTAATGAAAAGATAGGGAAAAGAATTGTTATCTAGAATACTATTATGTGATGATTAATGAGGTTATTCAGCAGTTCATATTAAAGAAACTTTGACGGGTTTTAGTAGATATTAAAGGAGGATTAGTATTAGAAAATTGGCAGGGCATTTGTTTTTATTAATGTGATGGAAGGATGATTATAGAATGGGTTGGCTTTATCTTGTTTTGACAGTTGGTTTAGAAATTTTGGGTACGGTTTGTGTTAAATTGGCTAATGGGTTTACTCGTTTGTTACCTTCTGTTTTATTATTTGTTTTTTATACGTTGAGTTTTATCTTTATGTCTTTTGCTGTGAAAGAAATTGACTTGTCAGTTGTATATGCGATTTGGTCTGGAGTAGGTACAGCAGCCATAGTGCTCATCGGCTATTATTATTTTAATGAACCTATTAGTGGTTTGAAGTTAGCCTCTATCGGGTTGATTGTAATAGGTGTGATTGGAGTAAACTATACAGGGTAGGTCAATGGTTATGCAAGTCAAGAACTTTCCCGGCTTGTTTTGGAAAAATGTTAATGAAAGGAAGATTATGATGACGCGATTATATATAACCCGGCATGGTCAAACACAATGGAATTTAGAAAGAAGATTTCAAGGACATAAGGATTCACCTCTTACGGATTTAGGGGTTAAGCAAGCGCAATGGCTCAGTGAATCATTAAAAGATGTAAAATTTGATGCCATTTATTCAAGTCCGATTTACCGTGCTTATCATACTGCAGATATCATTAGAGGTATAAGGAATTTAGAGATTAGAAAGCAAGAGTTACTAAAAGAAATGTCGTTTGGTGAATGGGAAGGGCTGTGTATTGATGGATTAAATGAAAAGTATCGGGATGAAACAGAAAAATTTTGGAATGCACCGCATCTATATCAAACTGTTTCAGGAGAAACATTTGAGGATGTGCAAAAAAGGGTTATTCCTGCACTTCATGAAATTATTAATAATCACAAGGATCAAACTGTGTTAATGGTGGCTCATGGTATTGTTTTGAAATTAATATTTGCCTATATCGACAATATTAGCTTGGAAAACTTATGGGAATCACCGGTTGCTCATCCCACGAGCCTGAGTATTATAGATGTGGCTGAGAATGAGTTTGTGATTATTAAGAAATATGATGTTTCCCATTATAAGGCGTAGAACAGGTGAGAAGCAAAATATATGAAGAGGGTATGTGAGTGATGAAAAGTAATGGTATTAAGGAGAAGCACAAAACGAGAAAAAAATGGAAGTTTTATCTGAATATGATATAATGAGCATGTGACCAAAAAGCCACATGAAATTTACTTTATATTGTTTAGAGGAGGAGAAGTAAAGATGAAAAAACAAGTAGCAAATTTTACAAGTTGTTTACAGCCTATGCCTGACTTATTAGTTTCCTGTAGAGGGACTAATGGAGAAAATAATGCGTTAGCTGTTGCTTATGCGGGGAATTGCAGCTTTGATCCACCGATGGTGATGGTGGGTATTGTCCCTTCCCGTTATTCTTATCCTATGGTTAAAGAAACAGGTGTATTTGTAGTTAATCTGGTTCCGCAAGCTTTAAAAGAACAATATGGCTATCTTGGAAGTCATAGTGGGCGGGATGAAAACAAATTGGAAAAACTAGGATTAAAAATAGGAGACGGGGAAAAGGTAAATGCGCCTTTATTGTTAGATTGCCCCGTTAATATTGAATGCAGTGTTGTGGATTCCATTAAAACGGGTTCCCATGAGATGTTTATTGGAAAGATTGAATGTGTTCATGCCAATGAGGAACTTTTAGATGCAGATGGGAATATTGATTATTCTAAGATTGATTTGTTAAAGTTCAGATAAACGAACATGGTACAAAAATGGGGGCAATCCCCATTTTTGATTATTAGGGAGTGTCGCATCTTGAAAACAGAAAAAAGGGAATTGAGCTTACCGGAAAAAATGGTAAACGCATCTTGTATAGTTGGGTTTGTACTGGGTATTTTAGTTTTTTTGGGGTATTTTGCGGTAACAAACAATTTATTATTAACTGCAATGTTTTTAATCATTGCTTATGTGACTTATGATTATAAGTATACGGGTATACCGAGTATTGCAGGACATATCACTTTGTTTTTCTTGACTTTATATTGTGAAGTCATTAACGCCAAAATATTTTATCTGGAACATGGATTAGCATCTTTCAGATTTACAACCAGTATTGTATTGTTAATATTTATTGGCGGCTTTATTAATGGAATTAAACTACGCAAGGAACGCTAATAGAATGAGAGAGGAATAATTTATGCATAAAAAAATCATTAGGAGCCTATGGGTGGTTCTCATTGTATTTTTACTGGCAACTGGGTGTGTTCATTCAGAACAGGCACTCAATAGTAACTCAAAACATGATGGTCATGAGCGCCTTAAAGTTCCAGAACCCATTGAAATTAATATCGCGGCAGTTGGTGATATTATGGTACATGGACCACAAATCAGAGCACAATATGATCCAGAAGCGAAAAATTACGAATTTAGGAATAATTTTCAATTTGTAAGGAATTATATCGAGCAAGCCGATATAGCGTTAGTGAATTTAGAAACTACTTTTGCGGGTGCTGCTAGAGGTTATTCTAGTTATCCTCTTTTTAATAGCCCTGATGCTGTAGCAATTGCACTGAAGGATACGGGTTTTGATATTGTCTCTACGGTCAATAATCATACTTATGATACCGGTATGGATGGAATGATAAGGACTCAGGAAGTGCTAAGTGAACAAAATATGGATGTGATTGGTACCAGAACGGATGAATCGAATCCTGAATTTTTGATAAAAGAGGTCAAGGGTATCAAGATGGGAGTCATAGGCTATACATATGAAACAGATCCATGGAAAGGACAAAAAACCTTAAATGGGAATCAAGTTGATCCCGCTGTAGAATCGCTTATTAATACCTTTAATTATGATACGTTAGATGAAGATTTAATGCGGATTAAGAATCAGGTTAAAATGATGCAATCACAAGGCGCGGAACTGGTTGTTTGTTTTATACACTGGGGGGATGAATATCATCGTTCTCCTAATAATAATCAGATCAAAATGGCCCAAGCGTTGAGCAACTATGGGGTAGATATTATATTTGGTAGTCATCCACATGTCTTGCAGCCTATTAGTTGGATTCAGTCGGAAGTAGATGAACATCAGACACTGGTTGCTTATTCAATGGGGAACTTTCTTTCCAACCAACGATATGAAATATTGAAAAACAGATATACTGAAGATGGCATCATTGTTAATGTAAAAATAATAAAAGATTTGGAATTAAATCAAATACGTATTGAAGATGTTTCATATGTACCGACCTGGGTTCATCGTTATTATGAAAAAGACAAACCGATATATGAAATATTACCAGTTTGTGATGCGCTGGAGAACCTTGCGGCTTACCATCTAACAAGTGAAGATAGCATTATGCGAGTGCAAAATTCCAAGAATAATACGATTGACTTAATAGAATCTGAACCATCTAAACAAATACACATAGCTCAATGATCATCGAGAGAATCAGATAAGGCATATGAAAGAAAATAATAATCTTTTTGGGAAAGATAGAAAAACGGTTGTATAATGTTTTTCTCATAAATGTTTGTGATTTAGTTAAAAAGCCTTGACACCTCATTTGTTTTTTTATATAATATTATCAATAAAAATAAATATTTGAAAAGTTATGACAGGAAGAGTAGTTAAAGATAAGAAGTTACAGAAAGCCGGGAAAAGTGAGAGCCGGTACGGATATCTTTGGTGAAGGTCATCCTGGAACTGCATTCGCTGAAAGATTTCGAGTAGGTGATGTCGGGCGTTGATTCCCGTTAAAGCGTCAGAGTATCGGATTGATATGTCCCGTACTTACTGAGACCATTGCTGCGAAGCGATGATGAATTTGGGTGGTAACACGAAGGAAATATACCTCTCGTCCCTATACATGAATTGTATATTGGACGAGAGGTTTTTTTATTTGTTATAGATGATGATGAAGGAGGAGAAAGAATGAAAAAGGTTTATCGTGTGTTGGGTATAAATCCTGGTGGAACATCCACGAAGATTGCTGTTTATGATAATGAAAAGCCTCTGTTTGAAATGACAATCCGTCATTCCGGAGAGGAACTTGCAAAATTGCAAACATGGGAAGAACAATATAAATTTCGAGAAAATTTAATCTTAGATATATTGAAAGACAAAAATATTTCCCTCTTTTCTTTTGATGCGATTGTGGCTCGGGGCGGTCTTATAAAACCTATTTCAGCAGGCACTTATGTAGTGGGTCAAAGAATGCTGGAAGATTTACGTTTGGGTGTTTCCGGTAAGCATGCCTCTAATCTTGGTGGGCATATTGCCTATGATATTGCTGAGAAATTAGATATACCATCTTTTGTGGTGGATCCGGTTGTTGTGGATGAATTAACAGATGTTGCCCGCGTAACAGGATTACCTGAGGTGAAGCGCAGTTGTGTGTTTCATGCGCTCAACCAACGCGCTGTTGCACGTCGTGTAGCGAAGGAAATGAACAAAGTTTATGAGATGTCCAATTTCATTGTTGCTCATCTTGGTGATGGGATTACAATCGGTGCTCATGAAAAGGGACGCGTCATTGATGTTAAGAATGCTTTAGCAGGGGAAGGCACTTTTACGCCCAGTCGTTCCGGAGGTATGCCTGTACGCTCAGTTGTTAATCTGTGTTATTCCGGGAAGTATACAAAAGAAGATATGGAAAAGAAAATGGTGGGTAATGGCGGCTTAATCGCTCATTTAGGTACTAATGATATTCGTCAGGTGCAGGCCATGATCCAAGAAGGTGATGAATATGCAGCGCTGGTCTATGAGGCTATGGCGTATAGCATCAGTAAAGAAATTGGGAGTTATGGAACCGTTTTAAAAGGTAAAGTAGATGCCATTATTCTTACGGGGGGTATTGCCAACGCCAATCAGTTGGTGAATTGGATTACGGAGCGAGTTGGGTTTATTGCGCCGGTTGCAGTTTCCCCTGGAGAGGATGAATTGCGAGCCTTGGCAGAAGGTGCATTGAGAGTATTGAATGGAGAAGAAAAAGCAAAAATTTATGATAATGATGTAGAATCTGCACAGTATATTAATGATTCAAAAGTAGTATAGACACCGTATCATTTTAAATAGAAGGAAGAAGGAAAAAAGATTAGCTTAAAGCTCAAGGCCTAAAGCCTAAGGCAAAAGATCTTTAACTATTTATTTTTCAGGTTTTAGCATTTAGCTTTAAGCCTTTAGCCAATCCTCAATCTCTTTCTGACAAATCAGAAAGTATATGTCATGCAATAAAGAACTTACATTGCAGGTTTGCAGGAAAAGCGAAGGAAAGATGGGGAAATTCCACGAGGCACGAGTGGTGTGTCCCCATGTTGCCAGAGCCATTCTAAATATAAAATAACCCTAAATCTATGCCGAGTAGTGTGAAAATTTTGGTAATTCTAAATATTCTGAAGAGTATACAATGTACAAAAAGATATAGAATATGCAAATGATATTAAAGAAAAGGAGGA
>DAOUPZ010000018.1 GCA_030625885.1 Clostridia bacterium | reverse complement strand
GGTAGAAATGTTCCGTAAATTACTTGACTTTGCACAAGCAGGTGACAATGTTGGGTTATTACTTCGCGGGGTAGAAAGAAAGAGCTTGGAAAGAGGTATGGTATTGGCTAAACCCGGCAGCATTAAACCTCATACCAAGTTCAAATCTGAGGTATATGTATTAACCAAAGATGAAGGCGGCCGTCATACACCGTTCTTCACCGGCTATCGCCCACAATTCTTCTTTAGAACAACAGACGTAACGGGTGTAGCAAATTTACCAGAAGGCGTAGAAATGGTCATGCCTGGTGATAACATTAAAATGGATATCGAACTGATTACACCGATTGCACTTGAAGAAGGTTTGCGTTTTGCAATCCGCGAAGGCGGCCGTACAGTAGGTGCTGGTGTTGTTACCGCTGTTATTCAAGACTAATTTGATAAAAGACTGGCTTAAAGCTAAAGATAAGCTAGAACCCTTTGGGATTATATTGCTTCCAAGGGGTTTTTCTTATAGATAAAGGGTTTTAATCTTTTCCTACCTGCTACCTGCTATTTTCTACCTCCTGAAAAACAGCTTTGCCGTTTTTCATATGTTTTAAATTGATATTTTTAGGCATACTAATGAAAGAAGTTTAGAATAAAAAAGGAAAAGAAAACCATGCAATTTATATATGTTGGATTAATTGCCGTTTCTATTGCTTTATTAGTAAATCCGATGATAGAAAAAATATTCGGCACCAAGGTTGTTTTTTTTGGTATTCCATTAGCGGAGGAAGGCATAAAAACACTGGTAGCTGTTTATTTTCACGCAGCTTTAGTAGGAACCCATTTCGTTTTTGGTGTTGTTGAAGGGATGTACGATTTATTGCGTCCCACTAAAACAGGGTGTTGGTCAGCCTTATTAAGCATCATTGGGCACACGTTGTTTGGGGTAGTAACCTGGTTATTGTTGAAGTATGGGTGGCCTGTATACCTAGCGATCATGCTCTCTGCTTTCATGCATAGTATGTGGAATATTATGATGGTAATCATATGGGTATAATAGGAAATCAAAGGGTTGACGGACACAGGGAATACCCTATATAATGAAAGTGCAGAAGAAGGGGAAGAAATCATGTCAAGATAGAGCTTTGGCATAAATGGGAAGCTAAAGCTCTTTTTGTACGTTGAGGAGGAAAATGCACATGGCGCAGTGGCTTCGACTGATGCAGGACCTACCTGAGATACAGGCGCTTTTAAAAAATAGGGAAAGTGGTCTTAATGAACAACTGCTTTATGGCCTGGGTGATGCGGAAAGGGCTTTTCTCCTTAGTGGTTTATACGCACAGGGGAATGATCCTATGCTGATTATAACAGTAGATCGGCAGCAAGGGGAACAACTACAGGCAGCAATGAAAGTTTTTTTGGAGGAGAAAGTATATTTCTTTCCACCCCAAGAAGTTTTTCCTTTTGAAGTGGGTACGCAGGATGCGCAGACACATTGTCAACGGATGGAAGTTTTAGAGAAGCTGCTCGCGCAGGAGAAAATATTGATCATTGCACCTGTTGAAGCACTTTTAAAAGGGTTAATGTTGCCAGATGAACTTCAACAATTCTTTTTGCCTTTAGAAGTAGGACAGAGAGTAGAACAAGGAAAAATGATTGAGCAAGTGGTTCAATGCGGCTATGAACGGGTATCTTTAGTAGAGATGTCGGGGCAGTTTGCAATAAGAGGGGGAATCATGGATCTATTTCCGTATGATTCAGTGAACCCTTTTCGAGTCGAGTTTTTTGGTGATGAGGTAGACAGTATTCGAACATTTGATTCCGCAACACAGCGTTCTTTGGAGAAAGTTTCTCAAATACGTATTCCGCCTGCACGGGAGATGCTATTAACAGAGGCGGTACGAAATAAAGGCGTTCAATCGATTGAGCAAGCGTTAAATAAAATAAAACAAAAGATCAGTGGGAAAAAATCAAGACAAGATTTTTACCATTTACGCAACAACGTAGCAGAACATTTAGAAAAATTTAAAGAGGGCATCTACTTTCCTAAATGGGAATATTATTTACCTTATTTTTATCCTGATAACGGGTTGCTCGTTGATTACTTACCGGCTGCATCTTTAGCAGTTTTTCTTGAACCGGCACGTATGCGGAAAAGGGCTCAAGATATTGAGGGAGAAAGACAAAAGATTTGCAGCACACTTTTGGCAGAAGGGGGTATGCTTCCCGGTCAAGTTAATACATATGTGTATTTTGATACCCTATGCACCAAAATAAGAGAAAAACATGATGTTTTGTGGATGATGTTGTTATTGCAGCAAGTGTCTATTGGTAAACCACAGAAAACATTTTCGCTCTCCAGTCGGACAATGACAGAATTTCATAGCAAAATGACGTATTTAATAGAAGAAATAAAATATTGGCAAAAACAACAATGCCGTATCGTTTTAGGGGCAGAGAATGAAGCGCAAGCGAAAAAACTGCATGCATTATTAAGAGAAAACGAATTAGGCGCTAAGAATCTGGAAGAATTGCCGGCTGCCGGTATTTATATTATGCGTACGAATCAAATAAAGGGTTTTGAGATTTCGCAATGGAAATTAGTTGTCATCGCAGCGCGTGAAATTTTTGGTGTGCACAAGCAAAAGCGCCGACGTTTGCCAAAAAAACAGGAAACTCAATTATCTGCTTTTACAGATCTTAGCATAGGTGATTATGTGGTACATGAAAATCATGGTGTTGGCAAGTATCTGGGTATTTCTACGATTCCAGTAGGCAATACGCAGCGTGATTTTCTTTTCATACAATATGCCGGGGAAGATAAATTGTATGTACCGACGGATCAGATTGATAAGATCCAAAAGTATATAGGGGGGGAAGAAAAGCGCCCGAAGTTATATAAGCTTGGCGGGAATGAATGGAATCGTATCAAATCCCGTGCAAAGTCATCTGTGGCTGAGTTGGCGAAAGAACTGTTGCATTTATATGCTTTGCGGCAAGCCGTTGAGGGCTATGCTTTTCCGTCTGATACATCCTGGCAGCGAGAATTTGAAGACGCTTTTCTTTATGAAGAAACGCCTGATCAAGCAGAAGCGATTTGTGATGTAAAAAAAGATATGGAGATATCTCAACCTATGGATCGTCTGTTATGCGGGGATGTGGGTTATGGTAAAACTGAGGTGGCTATTCGAGCTGCTTTTAAAGCGGTTACAGCAAGTAAGCAGGTTGCTGTGTTGGTTCCTACTACCATTCTGGCGCAACAGCATTACAATACGTTTCGAGAAAGATTTGCTGAGTATCCCATTGTGGTAGAAATGATTAGTCGTTTTCGCTCTCCAAAAGAACAGCGTGGGATTTTAAAAGAAGTTAAAAGAGGGCAAGTTGATGTTATTATTGGAACGCATCGTCTCATTCAGGATGATGTTACTTTTTTTGATTTAGGGCTTTTGATCGTGGATGAGGAACAGCGTTTTGGCGTGTCTCATAAAGAAAAATTAAAGAATTTACGTGCTAATGTGGATGTGCTTACGTTGACTGCAACGCCTATTCCTCGAACCCTTTATATGTCATTAGCAGGGGCGCGGGATATGAGTGTCATTAAAACGCCGCCAGAAGATCGTTATCCGATTCAGACTTATGTCTTGGAAGAACATGACGAACTTATAAAAGAAGCAATTAAGCGGGAAGTAAGACGCCAGGGACAGGTGTATTTTGTTCATAACAGGGTACATGATATCCAAGATATTGCTGGGAAGCTTTCAAAGATGTTGCCGGATATTCGGATCGGTGTGGCCCATGGACAAATGCAGGAAGAGGAATTAGAAGGTGTGATGTTGGAATTTTATGATAATCAGTATGATCTTCTGGTATGTACGACGATTATCGAGACTGGATTGGATATACCTAATGTGAATACCTTGATCGTACATGAGGCAGATAAATTTGGTTTATCTCAGCTTTATCAATTAAGGGGACGGGTTGGACGATCCAATCGTATTGCTTATGCTTATCTGACTTATAAAAAAGATAAAGTGCTGACAGAGGCAGCTGAAAAACGATTACAGGCCATTCATGAATTTACTGAATTTGGTTCTGGTTTTAAAATTGCGATGCGTGATCTGGAAATTCGTGGCGCAGGTAATATATTAGGGGCACAGCAGCATGGGCATCTGGAAGCGATTGGGTTTGAATTGTATTGCAAGATGTTGGAACAAGCAGTAGAAGAATTAAAAGGCGAGAAGCAAGAGAAAAAAATGACTGAACCTACCATTGATTTGCAAATTGATGCTTATATTCCAGCAGGGTACATCCCGGATGAAAAACAGAAGATAGAAGCTTACAAACGAATGATTGCCATTGATACCCTGGAAGAAGCAGATGATGTGGAAGAAGAATTAGAAGATCGTTATGGTGATCTTCCCGAACCTGTGATTCACTTATTGACCATTTCACGACTCAGATTATATGCAAAAAAAATTGGTCTTTCTACCATCATGGCGCAGAAAAATCGAATTTATTTAAAATTTGTATCAGGAGATATACGTGTAACGCATACGACGATTATGGACTTAAGTAAGGCATATAGCGGCAAGATACTTTTTAATGCTGGAAAGGAACCTTATTTAGCGATAAACGTAGCTAATTTGTCCATACAGGCGATACTTAGGTTAATTCAAAATATTTTACAGAAAATTATAGCTGTGGAAGAATAACTATTTTTTGTTATAATATAATGATAAATATAGAAAGGGGATTGGATGATGCAAAGGTATAGAAAAGTTTTAGCATTTATTCTAGTGATCATGTTTGTAGTCGTTGGTGCAGGATGTCAAAAGAAAGAGGAGGTTGTGGCTACAGTTAACAGTGCGCAAATTACTCAAGGTGATTTGGATCAAATGGTCCGTCTTGTGCAGTTAACATATGGACAGCAGGTGAATGCAGAAGAAGATGCATTAAAAGATAACGTTTTAAATCAATTAATCGACCAAGAAATATTACTTCAAGAAGCAGAAAAAAATAACTTAAAAACCGATAAAGAAGAAATCAAAGGAGATTATGAAGATTTTAGAAATTACCTAACGACACAGGTATATCCTTCTGAGGATGAATTCAAAGCAGCACTTAAAAAATATGATTTGACGGAAGAAATTCTTAAGGATTTTATGGTAAAACAAAAATCGATTTCGAAATTATATCAGGAAGTGACCAAAGACGTTACAGTTGATGAAGATGAAATAAAGGCTTATTTTGATGCACATAAAGATCAATTTAATGAGCCTGAAATGGTACGGGCACGGCATATTTTAGTTAAAACCGAGGAAGAAGCAGTTGATATTCGCAAAGAACTGGAACAAGGCGGCGAATTTGAATCGTTGGCAAAAAAATATTCTACTGAACCAGGTGCTGATCAAAGTGGTGGAGAATTAGGGTTCTTCCCGCGGGGGAGAATGGTTCCAGAATTCGAAGAAGCAGCTTTTTCCCTTTCTGTTGGGGAAATTAGTCAACCCGTGAAAACCCAATTTGGTTATCATCTCATTAAAGTAGAAGAAAAAAATGCTGCTAAAGAAGCAACTTATGCGGATGTGGATAAAGAGACTTTAAAAGCAATGGTATTGGAGCAAAAGAAGCAAGAAATATTTAATGAAGCTTTTCAGGATTTAAAGAACAATGCAAAGGTTGAGAAAAGTAGTTAATAATACATTTATTTTAATGTGAGCTTGGCAAAAATGAATAAAAATGCTAAAACAGTTATATACTATCTATGAAATTACTTCTAAAATTTGTGAAAAGGAGGGATGGAAGTGAAAGCTACCGGTATAGTAAGGCGGATTGACGATTTAGGTCGTGTCGTCATCCCCAAAGAAATACGTCGTACGTTAAGGATCCGCGAAGGTGATCCTTTAGAAATATTTGTGGACCGGGGTGGAGAAGTTATTTTGAAAAAATATTCTCCTATCGGTGAATTAGGTGATTTTGCTAAAGAATATGCTGATTCACTATTTGAGGCAACGAAGCATATTGCTTTAATTACAGATCGGGATACGGTTATAACCGTTGCGGGTGCTCCTAAAAAGCAATTTGTGGACCGTCCTATTGGTCCCTTGTTGGAACGTGTTATGAAGGAAAGAAGAACGATTCTAATGAATAATCCGGAAGAGCATGAGTACGGTAAAGAATATCTCATTGAAACAAGTTATGAGGATTCTCGATTTCATGCACAGGTTGTTGCACCCATCATTGCTGAAGGGGATCCTATTGGTGCAGTTATTCTGTGTTCTAAGGATTCTGAAGTAGAGATGGATGATTTAGAAGTAAAACTAGCTGAAACAGCAGCAGGTTTCTTAGCTAAACAAATGGAGCAATAGCCAATCAGTTATATTTAAAACAAGCCACTACGGCTTGTTTTTTATTTTGTAGTGAGAAAGTACTGCTCTTTTGTGTGTTTTGTACTTAGGTATGGTTTCTTACTGCTTTATGCTGAAAGGTATTGAATCATGTCTTTGCTATGAATTATATGCAATGATGGTAAGTACTTTATAAAATACAAAATAGTCCTTTCCTGTATTTTATTAGATTTTTATTAGTATAAAGGGTTTAAAGAAAAAAAATAGAATAATTACTGGATATAAGTAAAAATATCTGGAAAGAGGGAACTGAAAATGAGAGGGAAAATCCCCCGTTTAGGCGATTTATTTATAGAGGAAGGATTTATTACCGAAAATCAGTTACAAGAGGCGTTGCGCTTGCAAAAAGTGACTAAAGAACGCTTGGGGCAAGTACTTGTCAGTATGGGCTATGTGAAAGAAGAAGATTTTTTAAGAACATTGGAAAGACAATTGAACATAGAATATATAGATTTAAAAGTGACTAAACTGGATAGTCAGGTTGTACAAACGATTCCCCGTTATTTAGCCGAGCGTCATGTTGCACTTATTGTTGCCAGAGATGCGGATAAGGTTAAATTAGCGATGGCCGATCCGTTGAATGTACTGGCTATTGATGATGTAGAACTGGTGACGGGAATGGAAGTAGAACCTGTGCTCGCAACAGAAGAAGATATTGAATTGGCTATTCGCCGCTACTATGGTGTAGCCGATAAATTGCAGGGTATTGTAGCAGATATGGAAAAGGGACAGCAGGAAGTTCGTGGGCAAATGGAGATGGCAGCAGCCCTGGCCGATGATATTGAAGTAGAAGATGCACCTATTATTCGTTTGGTTAACAGTATCATCGAACAGGCGCTTAAAAATCGTGTCAGTGATATTCATATCGAGCCCATGGAGAATCGGGTGCGTATTCGCTATCGGATCGACGGGGTATTGCAAGAAGTGATGACACCTTCTAAAAACATTCAGGGGGGACTAATTTCTCGTATTAAGATTATGGCGGATCTAGATATTTCAGAAAAACGGCTTCCTCAGGATGGTCGGTTTACGATCCCTTATGAAGAACGGGAGATTGATCTACGGGTTTCTGTTTTACCGACCATTTTTGGGGAAAAAATTGTTTTGCGAGTTCTTGATAAAAAAAATATGTTGGTGAATATGGAAGGTCTTGGTTTTTTGCCTGACACGTTAGAACTTTTTAAGCATATGATCATCAAGCCTTATGGGATGGTTTTAGTAACCGGTCCTACTGGATGCGGGAAGACAACAACACTCTACTCTATTTTACAAAACCTTGACGCGCAGGAAAAGAATATTGTGACAGTTGAAAATCCAGTAGAATATCGTTTTGATGGCATTAACCAGGTTCAAGTTAATTATAAAACAGGGATGACCTTTGCTATGGGATTACGCGCGATTTTGCGTCAAGATCCTAATATTATCATGGTAGGGGAGATTAGAGACCTAGAAACCGCTCAGATTGCGATTCGAGCGGCTTTGACTGGGCATTTGGTTTTTTCTACTTTACATACGAATGATGCGTTGGGAACCATTACCCGATTAATAGATATGGGAATTGATAACTTTTTAGTGACTTCAGGGGTTGTAGGTGTTGTCTCACAACGTTTGGTTCGACGGATTTGCCCTTATTGCAAGGAATCATATGTACCTAGTGAAGCGGAACGGAAGTTGATGGGAGATAAAGGGGAAACAGAGATGCTCTATCGAGGTAAAGGATGCAGCTTATGTAATGATACTGGTTATTTAGGGCGGATACCCGTGCATGAAGTACTGGAAATGCGGCAATCTTATCGGGAAATGATTTTAGAAGGTCAGTCAGCAGATCAGATTCAAGCTGCTGTTGTGGCAGATGGGATGCGTACACTTTGGCTTGATGGATTGGAGAAGACGCTCAGGGGGGAAACCACTTTGCGGGAACTGTTAAAGATTGCAGCGGTGGAGTAAGACATCCTTTGGATGTCTTTGGCAGGTAGCTAACAGCAGGTAGCTAACAGCAGGTAGCAGGTAGGGGAAGATAGAGGGAAGAGAAAGAATAGGAGTTAGCAGTTAGCTCTTAGGAAAAGAATAAAGAAATTTAAATTACAATAGGGACGCGGAAAAAAAGATTAAAATAGGTTGAAGGCTTAAGGTAAAAGAATTTTAAATATTTGTTTTTTAGCTTTGACCCTTAAGCCTTTAGCCAATCTTTTATCTTTTCCTAACTCCTAACTGCTAACTGCTAGAAACTCATTAATACGTTAGGAAAGGTGATGAATGATGGACATTAATGCAACTTTGATAGAAGCGATTAAACGTGGGGCTTCGGATTTACATTTAACAGTAGGCATTCCACCAATGCTTAGGATTGACGGGGAATTAACGGCTTTGGGGTCGGAAATTTTGTTACCTAAAGATACCCAGGCGGTTACGGAAGAGATTATTCCGCAAGGGCAGAAAGAGCGTTTTATGGCAAAAGGAGAAGTGGATTTTTCATATAGCATTGCGGGAACAGGACGATTTCGTGTCAATGTTTTTCGGCAAAGAGGTGCCGATGGGTTGGTATTGCGTGTGGTTCGAAATGAGATCCCTACCCCTGAAGAATTAGGACTGCCGCCTGTGGTGATGGAACTTTCGGATAAGCATAAAGGACTGATTGTTGTAACCGGGCCGACCGGAAGTGGTAAATCAACAACATTAGCAACCATGGTTAACCATATCAACCATACTAGAAAAGGGCATATTATCACTTTGGAAGATCCGGTAGAATATCTTCACAAACACCAGGGTTGTATTGTGAATCAGCGGGAAGTGGGAGAAGACACCCAATCGTTTGGGAATGCCTTGCGAGCTGCTTTGCGTCAGGATCCAGATGTGATTCTGGTAGGGGAAATGAGAGATCTAGAAACCATTAGTACGGCCATTACAGCTGCCGAAACAGGTCATCTGGTGCTCACCACGCTTCATACCAATAGTGCGGATCAGACAGTAGATCGTATGATTGATGTTTTTCCGCCTTATCAACAGCAGCAAATACGTGTTCAGTTAGCCGCTACGCTGCTGGGGGTTGTGGCCCAGCAATTAATTCCTCGGGATGATGATAAAGGCCGTGTGGCTGCTTTGGAAATTATGATTGCGACACCGGCTATTAAAAATATGATTCGTGAAGGGAAAACCCATCAGATTCTTTCCAGTATCCAGATGGGGGGGAAATTCGGCATGCAGACTATGGATGGGGCATTAATGGAGCTTTACCGAAAAGGCTTCATTAGTTACCAGCAGGTACAGGAACGTGTTTCTAGTGCCGATATGTTAAGTCGATTAAAATAAAGGGTATAAAGATAATAAAGAGGTGAATGACAGTTGCCGGGGTATGAATATAGGGGAATAACGCCTGACAGACAGGAAAAAAACGGAACAATCACTGCCAAATCCAAATCTTTGGCAGCTCAGGCGCTTCAGGAAAAAGGCCTTTATATCACTTATTTAAAGGAAAAAGAGATTGTTGTTTCTTGGAAAGATCAAATACACTTGTTTCGTGCGGTAAAAGTACGGGAGTTGGCCATCTTTTGCCGGCAATTTTCCGTTCTTTTTGAAAGTGGGTTGCCGCTGATTGATTGTTTGGCAACCTTGCAGCAGCAAACAAGCAATAAAAGTTTTGCGAGTGTCTTGGAGCAAGTTAAGGAAGATGTAGAGGAAGGGGAAACGCTTCATCAGGCGGTTAGGAAGCAGTCGAAAATATTTCCTGATATCTTTAACAATATGGTGGAAGCAGGGGAAACCGGGGGGATATTGGATCAGACATTGAACCGTTTAGCCCTTCACTTTGAGAAAGAACATCACCTGCGGGAAAAAGTGAAATCTGCCATGGTATATCCTTTTATACTTGTTTTAGCGGCAGCGGGGATGGTCCTTTTTATGCTTGTGGTGGTCCTACCGAACTTTGTATCCATATTTGCTTCTGTGAATATCGAATTACCGCCTAGTACCAGGGCATTGTTGGCCGTCAGTCAAATTCTGCGCGAGCATGGATTCGTTGTTTTTGTCGTCGCGGCATTGCTTATTTTTATTTGTTACCGCTTTAGTCAATCATCGGTCAGTCAAGTATTATGGGCGAGATTGTCTTTGAAGACTCCTGTTATTAAGAGTTTGGTGCTTGCTGTTTTGACCGCGCGTTTTGCCCGTACTTTAGGAACACTTTTGAGTAATGGGATGCCTATTCTGGGGGCTTTAGAAATTGTGGCACCTGTTATAGGAAATGAGGTATTAAGAGAGAACTTATTGGATGCCAGGGAACAGATCCAGGAAGGGGATAGTTTGGCAGCGGTTTTGCAGCAGCAGAATTTATTTCCGCCTATGCTCATACAAATGATGGCAGTAGGGGAACAGACGGGACGGATTGATCAACTCCTGGATAAAGCAGCTGATTTTTATGAAAAAGAAGTCGATCACGCGGTAGATCGTTTTGCTTCTTTTTTAGAGCCGGCACTTATTCTTGTCATGGGGGGCATTGTAGGTTTTATTGTTTCCGCCGTTATGTTACCGATGTTTGAGATGATTAATATGGTTTAGCAGCTTCGCTGCAGTAAGTAGGACGCTCCCTTCGGTCGCTGTAGCAGGTAGTAGGTAGGAAAAGATAGAGGGAAGACCGCTCTCTACGTTCGCTAAAAGAGGAACGATTAAAGATAGGGAGAAGAAAAAGAAATTGGCTTAAGACTCAAGGCTTAAGGGAAAAGAGCTTTAACGATTTTATTTTTTCCCCGAGAACTGGGAACCAAGAACTTATAAAAAGGAGAATTTGCGATGGGCATATTCATTTTCATGTTTGGCCTAATCATCGGCAGTTTTTTAAATGTCTGCATTTATCGTTTGCCGCGGGAGGCGTCTATTGCTTTTCCGGCGTCTCATTGTACATCTTGTAATCATACGTTAGGTCCGTTGGATTTGGTACCTGTTTTTAGTTATCTGTTTTTGCGAGGGAAATGCCGATATTGTGGGGCGAAAGTTTCTTGGCGATATTCTTTTGTGGAAGGATTGACGGGCATTTTATTTACCTTGATGTATATCCGGTATGGCTGCCAGTGGCATTTGATCAATAGTCTATGGTTTACCAGCTTACTAATTATAGTTATTTTTATTGATTTGGATCATCATTTAATATTAAATAAAATAACATATCTTGGCATAATCACAGGATTAGCATATAATATAGTAGGGGGAATGCAAACCTTGCAAAACTCGCTGCTGGGGTTTGTGGCTGGCGGGGGGCTGTTTCTGGTGATTGCGTTGGTCAGCCGCGGCGGCATGGGCGGCGGAGATGTGAAATTGGCAGCGATGCTTGGTGTATTCTTAGGTTGGCAGGACGTTTTGCTTAGTTTCTTTTTTGCGTTCATTTTTGGCGCATTGGTGGGACTTATTTTGATAGTAACCAAAATAAAATCGCGTAAAGATTATATCCCTTTTGGTCCATTTATGGTTTTAGGCGCGCTGATTGTGATCTTGGCAAAAGAGCCGATTTTAAATTGGTATCTGGGATTGTGGATGTGAGGCGATTTCTATGAAGATCAGGCAGAGTGAGAGAGGTTTTACATTGATCGAATTGGTCATCAGCGTGACCATTATGTCGGTGGTGGTTTTAGGGGTATCGCAAATGTGGCTGGTGAGCATTAAAGCGAATATAAGGGCGTCGCAAAAAAGTCAGGCCTCATATCTGGCTCAGGCCAAAATGGAGGAATTGCGGAGTAAAGATTATGGTGAGTTAACGGAAACAGGTGAAACGGGGATAAGCGTTAATGAATTTGGCGATGAAACATTAAACAATTTATATAATGGGAAATATTTTGTATCTGAAATAATGAATAATGGTGAGGGAGCGGCTTTAAGAGAAATAAAGGTAAACGTTTGGCGGAAAGATGATGAGATAAATAAAATTGAGTTGGTGACATGGAAAGCAAGGAGGTGAGTATGATGAAAAGAAGCAACAAGCAGAAAGGCTTTACAGGGATTGAGTTAATGGTAGTCGTGGGTATTATAGGAATGATTTTTGCGGCTAGTTATGGTTTTGTGAGTCAGAGTGTAAAGGACATTGCGGGTTCCCAGATGACTAGGGTAGAAGACCGACAGAAAGCGCGTAATGATCTGCAGAGAATTAGTGAAGAAATACGACAAGCATCCAGTGTAGAAGAAATTATGGAAATAAAGAACAAGTATTCTGATGGGGAAACAATTGTGGAGATTGATACATCCAATCCCGCATTTACTGAGGTCAGTATTATAGATCGGGACACAAATGTTGAGTTTTTACGTACAAAGGTATACAGTATGGGTACTGCAGTAGATATTTTGAATAATGGTTCAGGAGGCGGAGAAGAGCCGCCGCTGCCAGGTGAGAAACCGGATTCATTGAAACAGTTAGATCTAGAGATTGAAACCGGACAGAATGTCGATGATTCTGCAGGAGTGGTCGTTCATATCAGAGGCGGAGGAAGTACGACTATCAAATATTGGTTAGAAGGCGGTAAAATTTATCGTTGGGAAAACGGTAATGGTAATGGTAATGATGATGACGGCGATACACAGGTTATTCTAACAGATGTTGCTGAATTTTATTCCACAGGCAGTAAGCATGGAAATGGATATGGAAACCCTGATAATTTTGAATATACAGTTGTAATGGTGGGGGGAGAGGTATACCATGGTCCTCCAAAAGATTCTGACGAAGACCTGCTTCCGTTTGGATCGGCGGAAGATTTTGAAGCAGATATTTTTTCAGGACAGCATATTCATGAAGATAGAGATCGACTTCATATTCATACTGGCAATAAAGAGATGCATTATTGGCTTGTGGGGGAAACCATTTATTATTGGGATAACAGACAGAATTGTAATGAGGGAAAGCCATATATGACAGGTGTTAAGCGCTTTACATATTCGGGTAAAAGGCAAGTAAATGGTAATGGTACGATTATTAAGAACACATTTACATATACAATTGAAACACTTGAAGGAGAAATATATAATGGTCCATCTAAATAAAGACATGGTATATCGCGATCAGCAGGGTATGACGCTGTATCTTGTTATTTTGATGATGGTAGTGGTTTTTACCCTTGCCGGCGGGTTTATGACGTATACCTATGTTGATTTAAAGAATGCAGACCACATTGCTCAGAAGCGGCAGGATTGTTATTCGGCCAATGCAGCAGTTGAACGGGCTATTTACATTATTAACGACCATAAAGGTACCGTTTTAGACGTAGATAATGAAAAGAATGGTTTTTGTAGATGGGTAATTAATGAAGATGAATCCCATAGAGATATAGATGTTGATACGGGTGAAGTGAGAATGTATTATTATGATATTATGGGTTATGCGCTAGAAGATGACAATGAAAAGTATCAGATAAATGTTAGGGTAGGTTATAAAACAGCTGATGATAAATTAACCATATTGGAATGGGAAAACCTCGGTTATAATTTAGAATAATAAGTTGGCATATAGGGGGAGCACGAGTGGGGCTATTTGGGAGCAATAGGGTACTGGGAATCGATATTGGCACCAGCTATATAAAAATCGTTCAAGTCAAAAAAGAAAAAAAACTATATAAGGCTAACGGTACGATTATTCCTACCCCACAAGAAAGTGTTACTAAAGACGGCATGATTGAGCTGGGTGTGATTTGCAGCTTAATCGCAGAATCCATTAAGGCGATCGGCCTCAAAGTGGGAGGGGGCATTTCCCTGGTTTCTTCCGATTACTGTATCGTTCGGATTTTGGAAATGCCCTCTATGGACACACAGGATATGCAGGAGGCCGTATACTGGGAGGCGGAAAAGCATATCCCGATTCCTTTAAATGAGGCGATGATGGACTGGGGGATAATTAGTGAAAAAGAGGATCGAGTAGAGGTCTTATTAGTTGCCGTTAATAAAGACATCGCTCAAAATCGGGCGCTGCTTTTGAATGAGAGCGGCGTAAAACCGCTGGCTGTTGAGGTGGAAGGACTGGCATTATTACGTACGCTCCAAGTGATTCATCCAATTGATGATAATATCGCGCTGATTGATATGGGCGGGGGAAGTACGAATGTGGTTATTACCCGTAACGACATACCGTATCTGACTCGCTCAATTCCTTTGGGTGGGCGGTATTTTACGCGTACGATTCAAGAAATACTGACTATGACCTGGGAAGAAGCAGAAGAAATGAAAATTGAGCAGGGAATGGACATCCATCATCCTGATATGGATGTCATGTGGGAAGATTTACTCAGGAAAATCAATCGTTCCTTTGAATACTTTCGTTTGCAGTATCGCGATCAAAAAATACAGAATTGTTTCCTTACGGGAGGCGGTGCCCTTCTAAAAGGCTTTGCGGAAGCCTTACAGGATTTGCTGGGGATTCCGGTATCCATTCTTAATCCGCTGGATGTTATTCTGCCGGAAAAGGCGTTGGTATCCCATCAAGATATACTGGACAAGTCTCCATCGATGATGGCTGCGGCTCTGGGATGTGCGTTAAGGCAGGTGAAGTATTGATGGTAGAGATCAACCTGTTACCCCCCGAGTTTAGGCCGAAACCTAAATGGCGGATGCGTCATTGGGTGGTTTTGCTGTTACTGGTGAGCTTTTCATGCGGGTTGGGCTATGGGTATTATTGGATGAATTTGCATGTGGGTCATATGCGGCAGGAAATAGCGGGTATCGAAAAAGAGTTTCTTTTACTTCAGGAAACCAAAGAGGTTATTCGTTCCCTGAAACGAAGTAATGAAGAGATGCTGAAGGCTCAGATTATTCTAGCACAACTGCACGATAGAAAATTTCACTTTGCCGGAGAAATTGAATCATTATTACCTCTAATCCCGGAGGGGGTTGAATTATATGATATGGAATTGTTTGAAGATCATATGCTGACATTGATGGGAACAGCGCCAAAGAGTTTAGATGTATACGAATTTTACATAGCATTAAACACATCCTCTGATTTTGAAAATGTAGTCTATGATTATATAGAAGTGATTGGAGAAGAACAGTCAGAAATCATTGGTATTCAGCAGCCGGAAATTGAGGGTGAAGAACCTTTGGAAATGGTTCGTACAATACGCAGCAATTTCACCGATTTTGAAATTTCCTGTTATGTAGCACCGGAGGGATCTCAACCATGATGAAAATAAAACTACCAAAAAAGATAAAACTACCAAAAAAGATAAAAATCACAAAGAAAAACAAGCCAACAAAAAAAGTAAGACTAACAAAACGGGAAAAATATTTATTGGTGACTGCGTTTGTTCTTAGCGTTGCTTTTTTGCTGGGAAACTATGTGATCTATCCGATGGTTATGGATTATAGAGATTTAAGTGGTAAAGTGATTGAGAAAAGGGCAGAATTAGTACAAGCTAAAATGCAGTCAAAACAGTTAGACAAGCTAAAGGTGGAAGAGGCAGAAGCTAAGGCACAACTGGTGGAAACAATAAGCCTGTTCCTTAATGAAGAACAACTGCCTTTAGTATTGCAGGAAATACAGGATGCGTCAATGGCAACGGGTGTTTTTTTGAACAGTGTGATGCCTGCTGCAATGGGTAATAAAGATACAGACGGTTCGGAACAGATGGATAATAATGCGACAGCCGTTTTGGAGGAAATCCTCAAAGGCAATACAAGTTATTTACCAAAAACGCCAAAAAAAGAGGAGGATATGCCGGAGGAGAAAGAAGAGCTGACGCCGTACCGAGAAGATCCTTTTGATATTTGTTTGACAGGGACGTATACACAGATTATTAATTTTTTGTATCAGTTGGAAGAGAAACCCTGGTTTTTAGATTATGAGCGTATGGATTTGATTGGAGATCCACAGTCTCGTGATCAAACAATGGAACTAGATATGACCATTCATGTTGTTTTTTTAAATTAGGAGCCGAAAGGGCTCTTTTTTTGTGCCTTCATTCTACCTGCTGTTTGCTATCTGTCCGAAAAACACTTTGGCATCTGCATTGCACATAAAGGTTAATTGTAAGTTGTTATGGGGGCATGTTTAAAAAATATTTCACGAGGAGGTATTTAGAATGACAAAAACACAAGAATGGATTGCTAAGGATAATGAATATTTGATTAACTGGACCAATCGTTATCCGGTTGTTCTCGAGAGAGGGAAAGGTGCCCTTCTTTGGGATGTAGAGGGTAAAGAATATATTGATGTTTTAGCGGGGATTGCCGTTATTTCTGTAGGACATTGCAATCCCAAGCTGGTTGAAGCCATTAAAGAACAAGCCGATAAAATGATTCAGTGTTTTACTTATCATCATTCCATTCCCGCCATTGAATTAGGACAGCGGTTGGTGGAATTATCCTGTTTGGATAAAGCTTTCTTCGTTTGCAGCGGCTCTGAAGCCAATGAAAATGCGATCAAGATTGCAAAAAAGTATATGGACAAAAAGTATGGTGTAGGGAAAAAATATGAAGTCATTTGTGCGGATCATGCTTTTCACGGACGGACATTAACCCAGATGGCAGCGTGTGGTACGGAAAAATATCATAAGGGATGGGAAGAGATTATTCCTAAATTTATTAAACATGTGCCTTATAATGACCTGGAAGCGTTAGAAGCAGCGATTACCGATCAAACCATGGCGGTTATGTTAGAAGTGGTTCAAGGTGAAGGCGGGGTTTATCCAGCAACACAAGAATATTATCAGGGGGCACGCAAGCTATGTGATGAAAAGGGCATTCTTTTCATTGATGATGAAGTTCAAGACGGCATGGGTAGAACGGGATATTTATTTGCGTATGAAGACTTTGGCATTAAGCCTGACATCATGACTTTGGCTAAGGCAATGGGTGGCGGCGTGCCAGTCAGCGCGGTATTAATAACGGATGAAATTAATGCGGCGTTGAAGCCGGGTGACATCGGTGGTACCTATGCGGGGGAACCTTTCACCTGTGCGGCTGCTCTGGCTGCTGTGAATTACATTGTTGAGGAAGACTTACCGGCACGAGCTAAGGAATTGGGCAGTTATTTTATGGGTCAATTAAATGAATTGGTTGATAAGTATGATTTTGTCAAAGAAGTACGGGGGAAAGGATTGATGATTGGGGTGGATGTTGGTTTTAATACGCATGATATTGTGGGCCAGATGCTGGAAAAAGGGGTTATTGCCAGTGCATCCGGCAATGTGATTCGCATGGTGCCGCCATTGGTGATTACGAAAGAACAATTGGATCAAGTGGTTCAAGTCATTGATGAAGTTTTGGCTGATGTGAAGCAGTGATCTCCAAATAAGATATATAGTCTGGATTAAGAGCTTTACATTTAAAGTTTGCTCTTGAAACAGGGGGACACACCATTCGTACCTCGTGGCGTGTCCCCAGCCTTAAAATGACTAGAAAGGGGGAAATTGTATGTATGGCGTAAATGGGAAATTACTTAACATTGATTTGACCTTGGGGAAAATATGGATTGATGCTATACCGGAAGAAGATTTTCGCAAATATTTGGGCGGAAGTGGGTTGGCTGCCAAACTGATCATGGAACGGACAAATTTAAGTTATGTGAATGATCGTCCTTTGGATGGACGCAGCCCGTTAGTATTCATAAGCGGTATTTTAGTGGGTACCGGTGCGCCAACAGGATGTAAGGGTTCTGTGTGCGCCAGATCACCGCAAACAGGGATCTGGAATGAAGGTACAGTAGGGGGATTTTTCCCAACAGAATTGAAAAAAACGGGGTTTGACGGTCTTTATATTACCGGTAAAGCAAAAGAACCTGTTTATATCTGGATTAATGATGGCGATGTTTCTTTATTATCTGCCAAACATGTGTGGGGAAAAGATACGTTTGCAACAGATGAAATCTTACGTCAGCAAACACATGAACGCGCTCGAGTTGCTTGTATTGGTCAAGCCGGTGAAAATTTGTCAGCCATGGGTAATGTGATGATGGATGGTCAGCATCCACGGACAGCAGGCCGGGGGGGACTCGGGGCTGTAATGGGGTCTAAGAATCTGAAAGCGATTGTTGTATACGGTACGAAAAAACCTACTATTCATAATAGAGAGAAGTTGATGGCAGGGGCCAAAGCAATGGTTCCAACGATTAAAGAAAAGGCATCAGGGCTAACGAAGTTTGGTACGGGCGGCGGCGTTATGGCGACTGAGAAGAGCGGTGACATGCCGATTAAAAATTTTCTGCTGGGAAATTGGACGGAAGGGGCCAGTAAAGTGTGTTCCCAAGCAACGGAAGCGGCAGGAATGATAAAAGGAAAACATGCCGGATTTGCCTGTCCTATTCGTTGTGCCGCTTATGTAAGCATTGATCATGAAGACTATCAGGACGTGGAGATGAACCGACCGGAGTATGAAACGTATGGTGGTTTTGGACCGGTTGTTTTGAATGATGATTTGGAAACGGTGATCCTGGCGAATCATCTTTGCAATTCGTATGGGATGGATACGATTTCGGTCAGTATGACCATTGGGTTTGCAATGGAAGCTTTTGAGAAAGGATTAATTTCCTTAGAAGATACGGGCGGATTGGATTTAAGCTGGGGAAATCGTGATGCCATTATAAAATTAGTACATCTGATGGCTAAACGAGAGGGTATTGGCACATTACTGACCCATGGGACACGATATGCGGCCCGGAAAATAGGCCCTCGGGCTGACGAGTTTGCCATGCATGTTAAAGGAATGGAGTTTCCTATGCATGATCCGCGTTGCTGGACCAGCATGGCGCTTAATTATGCAACGGCTGCCAGGGGTGCTTGTCATCTGGAATCCATGAGTTATTGTGCTGAAGGCGGTGTCTTGAATCCAGACTTAGGAATGAGCGAAAGATTTACAGCGAGTCCAGAGCATCCTGATTATGACATGGCGGAGATGGTATTAAAAATGCAGCATCTCATGCAAGGGTTTAATGCGACGGGAATGTGTAAACTGTCCAATCGCGGGGGCGTGGGTGCCGGGAAATTAGCAGAATGGGTTAGTAACGTAACCGGTTGGGATATGTCGGTTGAAGAATTTCTCGAAGCAGGCGAACGACTATTTAATCTTAAACGGTTGTACAACAATTATTTAGGGGTTACCCGTAAAGACGATACATTACCCGCACGATTGCTGTATTTTTCACGCCCTTCAGGTGGTTCGGAAGGGAAGCTGCCGACGTTAGGTAAAATGCTGGATGAATATTATAAATTGCGGCAATGGACAGAAGACGGTATTGTTGAAAAAGGCAAGTTAATTGAATTGGGATTGACAGAATTTATCGACCCACAAAATAAATTTAATGCAATTTCATGGCAACCTGATTATTTAGAACGGATGAGCGCTGAAGGTCAATTGGAATCAGCCATTTCTGGAGATGAATGAGAAAATGAAGATAACGGTGATCGTAACATCTGAATTAATAGGGTTTGTACCCAGTAAGCAAGAAAAAAACATCGTAAAAGTACCGGCGTGTAGTACGGTGCGTGATATTGTCAATCAACTGAGCATTCCAGAAGCTGAAGTCAGTTATGTTATTCATAACAGGAAAATGTATGACTTAAATTATAAGCCTCAGGAAGGGGATACCATAGAATTATATCCGATTATATACAGCGGTTAGATCTCTAATTTATGAACTCATGGAAGAAAGGATGATGTGCATGGAACTGCTTAACTTAGATACTTATTTTACAAACCCTTTTGTTTTAATGTTTTTGGCGTTGATGACAGGTCTTTTGCTGGGTAAAGTAAGTTTTTTGGGGCTGAGGTTTGGTATTTCTGGAGCATTATTTACGGGCATTGTGTTTGGGTACCTTGCTTATCGATTATTTGGATATGAGATGGGGAAAGAATTTTTTTACTGGAATTTAATCTTTTTTGTAGCGGCAGTAGGCCTTTTGGCTGCCAAGGATATTGGCGTTGTTATGAAACGGTATGGATTGAAATTTATTATGATGGGAATCGTGATCACATTTGTAGGGGCTGCTGTTACGCTGATCATGACGTGCTTTAATCCAAACATAGATCCCTTTTTGGTTTCCGGTGTCTATACAGGGGCATTGACGAGTTCCCCCGGGTTGGGGGCGGCAATTGAAGCGGTATCGATGTTTGGGTCGACAGCGGAAGCAAATGTGGGAATTGGTCATGCAATTGGTTATCCTTTTGGTGTTTTGATTGTGATATTTGCAGTACAGGTGTTCCCTAGACTTTTTGGAATTAACTTGCAGGAAGAAAAGGAAAAATTAAAGTCGGAAATGAAAAGCAATCAGGATAGTAAGGACGAAAGGGAAGCGGGTTTTGATTTGCTGGCGTTTGGCACGGCACTTTTGATAGGCTATTTGGTTGGAAAAATTAATATTCCAATACCCGTCATTGGACATCTGAGTTTGGGTTCTACAGGGGGTGTTTTGATTGTATCCTTGTTTTTGGGTTATAAGGGTAAAGTCTGTCATTTGAATTTTCGGATGAATGAAAGGATCTTAACAGCGTTGCAGCAAATATCGCTGGCATTTTTTCTGGCCATTGTCGGTATTCGAAGCGGCCCGGGAATGGTACAGTTGTTGAGTAGTGGTACGGTCGGATTCTATTTAATCATAGTGGCTTTGGCAGCAGGCATTTTAGCGCTGATGTCTGGTTTTATACTGGGAAGATTTGTGTTTAAAATAAACTGGGTGTTGTTAGCGGGTGCATTATGCGGGGGGATGACCAGTACCCCTGGATTAGGCGCAGCGATTGATGCAACGAATGACAGTAGAGTAGCGGCCGGATATGGGGCCACGTATCCCATGGCACTTTTCTGCATGGTACTCTTTACTATTTTACTGCATCATTTATGCTCAGTGTAATTATATATTTTGGAAAGCAAGAGCCCCCCCGGTTCATGCTAGCTTTCCCTGTATGCAAGAACGGGGACACACCGTGCGTTCCTTACGGAATGTCCCCGTTCTTGCAATTCACAATTCACAATTCACAATTCACAATTAAATAATTAAATAACTGAAGACATTCAACATTTATGCATTAGCCTTCAGCCGCTTTTTCATCTTTTCCTACCTGCTACCTGCTGTTTGCTACCTGCCGAAAGACGGTGAAACCGTTTTTCATATCTCGTACTTTTTAATCTTTTGATAAAGCGTTTTACGCGTAATTCCCAGTGTCTGGGCTGTCTTTGAGATATTACCTTGGAGAATTTGCAAAGTCCTTTTAATAGTGATGGCTTCCATTTCATTTAAGGAGATGAGTTTTGGGGAAGATGTGCTATTAAGTACTTCAACAGAAGGTGTTTCCCAGAAGATTTTTGGCAAATCTTCGGTTGTTATTTCATCCTTTCGATTTAAAACAACCATACGCTCTATTAAATTTTCCAATTGCCGTATATTACCGGGCCAAGAGTAATGAGTAAGCATTTCCATGGCATTGGGATGAATGTTTTTAAGCGGGGTTCCCATACGATTGCATACTTTATGTAGAATTTTATTGACCAGTAACGGAATATCTTCGCAACGTTCCCGAAGCGATGGGAGAAGCAGTTTAATGACATTTAACCGATAATACAGATCTTCCCGGAAATGACCCTTTTCGATTTCTTTAAGCAGATTTTTATTGGTGGCGGCGATGACTCGGATATGAAGGGGTAATGCTTTTCTGCCTCCGACTCGGACGACCTGGTTTTCTTGGAGCACTCGCAGCATTTTGACCTGCATATCCAGAGGCATGTCACCAATTTCATCTAAAAAAAGGGTGCCGCCTTCTGCTAATTCAAATTTCCCGGGTTTACCCCCTCGTTTGGCGCCGGTAAAGGCGCCTTCTTCATAGCCAAATAGCTCACTTTCGATTAAGTCATGAGGAATGGCACTGCAGTTGACAGCGACAAAAGGGCCATGCTGAAAAAGACTGGCGTTATGGATGGCCTGAGCGACCATTTCTTTTCCTGTACCGCTTTCGCCTTCAATGAGAACCCGTGAACTGACCTGTGAAGCCAGTTCAGCGATTTTTAAATGTTGTTGCATGGTGTCGCTTTCACCGATGATATCTTTGAATGTAAAGCGCGCGGTGGTTCCAACCATGTTTTGTGCCATGCGGCGTATTTCAGCTGTTTTTTTCAAAACCACAACCATGCCCTTGTTTGTGTTTTCTGCTGATATAATGGGTCGGGCGCTGACAATACAGTGAAAACTTTGTTTGCCCACATGAATCACGATTTCGTGGTTGCTGAACCCTTTTCCGGAATTTGATACTTGATGAAGAGAAGGTGAGGTGGTGAATACTTGATCAAAGGGTTGATTAACGATCTCTGTATGGTTGATGCCCAGTATTTCTTCCGCCATGGGGTTGACATAGGTGATGGTATTTTGCGTATTAATATAGATAATGCCATCAGAAATGGCTTGGAGTGTGGTTCTCAGCTGCTGATTGATTTTTTGGATGTTCATTTCATTTTCAATGGCCTTGGCAACGGCGACGACCATACCCAGCGTATGTTTATGAACCAATTCGTTGCGTCCGCTCATATTGAGAATACCAATTAATTTCTGTTCTTGATCCAAAATGGGCGCGGCGGAGCAAGTCCAGCGCTGGCAGAATTCCAGATAGTGTTCTGCACCCGCAATCTGCACCGGCTCTTGGGAGATCAGGACAAGACCCATGCTGTTGGTGCCCGCTGCTTTTTCTGAACGGTTAGCGCCGACCAGGGAGTTGGTGTCCTGCGAAATTTTCATCGCTTCCAAATCGCCGATCATTTTGAGGATATACCCTTCTTCGTCTACCAGATCAACACGGAAACCCGAACCTTCAACAATATGATATAACAGTTCCATGAAAGGCCAGGCGACATGAACCAGTTCCTTCCGATATTCGATTCGTTTTTTTATTTGTGTATCGGATAAACGATCCTTACTGCGGCTCATAAAAGGATCAAGATGATCTTTGCGGCAGCGCTGCCACGAAGATGCGATACACGGACGGATGATGGTTTCATCAATTTGACCGGTCTTAACGAAATGTTCCCAGGCTTTTCGGGAGGTATTAAGTGTGTTTTGAGAAGTCATATTTTCCATGGTATTTCCTCCTCTGCCTATAATATTTGTCCAGTATATGGTATGCATGAAGTTTTAGAATATGAGGGGGGGAGGGAAAAGCAATCGAAAATTGAGAATTGAAAATTTAAAATTGAGGGGAGAAAGATAAAAGATTGGCGGAAGGGTTAAGGTTGAAAGCTGAAGGGGGAAGAGGAAGAGATAGTGCTGAATAAAGAAAGTTATTTGGGCGGTAATCAGGAGGTGTGTTATTAGGTAGAAAAAACTAAAACAAAAAACATTTAACGTGAGAGCTGTCCCTAAGTTATTTGGGTATAGTGACAAAGAAAAAGAGCTCAAGAGAGCTCTTTAGAAAACATAACTAAATAATTTAATTTTACGATGCGCTTAAGGATATTGTAACTTTTTTGTCAGTTGTTGTAGTATCATTGATGCCAAATGTAGATGCTATTTTTGCTTCATCTTCTGTGGTTGGGCAAGTGACTTCCAAATCTCCACTGGAGATGGCATATTCATATCCATCAATTGCACCAGTTCCAAGGATTGGATTATCTAAGTATCCATTAATGTTAGCATCAGTTGTAGCTGCTGTTCCAGTTTCACTATAGTATAATATGGCAGCAGTTTTAACGGCTTTAATATTCGCGATTGCTTTTGTTTGTTTGGATTTATCGATCATTTGTAATCCTTTAGGTGCCACGACGGCAGCTAATACACCAATTACAGCCATTACGATGATTAACTCGACCAGGGTAAAACCTTTTTCTTTTTTATTAATTCGCTTTAAGAAAAAATTTAACATCATAATTCCTCCTCCTTATTTTCCTCTTATTAATCTTATCGGCTTCTCTAAGAAAATTTTTAATGCTTATTAAAAATTTCTCTTCATTTGGGGTCATCACCTTCTTTATTCTCATAATATGTACCATGCAAAATTGGGGACACACCACTCGTGCCTTTTGGAATGTCCCCAATTTTGCATCGCGTTTCCGTCAACCACGACAATATAATTTTTTAAACTTCAAATCTAAATGTTTTAAGATCTCTAGCCTTAAGCTAATATCTTTTTCTTTTCTCCTTTTTCGTTCCTCGTTATTCGTTCCTCGTTCAACGTCTTTTAATCTTTTTAATTATGAATTATGAATTATGAATTATCAATTGTCAATTGTCCCTTATATATTCTATGCATCTAGGACTTTAGTAGTACGTTCGATAACATAAATTTGTCAAAATTAAAAAAGCCGCCTGTCCATATCAAAAATGAATAGTCGGTTACACCACGCACTCCTCATACCCTCAGGTGTCCAGTTACTAAGGTATGAATCTTCGTTTCTAATACAATATTTACCCCTCTTATTAAAAATATAACACAAATGGGTAAAAAAGTATAGAGAACTTTGGTGGGAAATTATTAGTTCTGGGTTCTAAGTTCTTCATAATAAAAGCAGGTAGCACGCTTGTGTTGCTCGCTGTAGCAGGTAGGGAAAAGATCTGCTGGTTGCTACCTGCTTAATTTTTTTTATTATAAAAGATTTTCATATTATTGCTGCTTATCACGTAAATATAGGAGGATAAGCAGCAGACTGTTTTGTTTTTACATTTAGAATGGCTCTGCAAACCTACAATGTAAGTTCTTTATTGCATGACATATAATTTCATATTTTTTTAATAAAAATGTTTGATTATTGAAATAAATTTGCTGTTATTATACATAATGGAAGGGTATACATATTTTGTAATAAGGTGTTTTGTGATGGAGGCGCGACAAAATGTTTAAGAAAATAAACAACGAGAAAGGGTTTGCGCTGGTGGAATAAATGAGATCGCAATGTGCTTAAAATGATGTTAAGTGGGTAAATATTAAATAAAACAATAGAATATTGCAGAAAAAAATCCTAAAATAAATATTTTATAGATGAGAAAGGGGGCGGTATTGGGCAAAGTTGCTAATCTGGAAAAACAAAAATAATTGAATGCAAATGAGGAGGTAGAGATAATGTTTAAGGCATTGAGACACGAAAAAGGGTTTACGCTGGTAGAATTGATGATGGTTATTGCGATTATTGGGATATTGGCAGTGGTGTTGATTCCAAAGATGGGTTTTATGAAGGATACGGCACGGGAGAGTGGGATTGATACCAATATGCGGGTCGTAGAAGCGACGGCAACGGGGTTAATTAGTAAGTATACGTCTTCAGAGGTAGATGACTTTGAAACAGCATTAGCAAATAAATTGGGTGATAATATAACGAATCCTTTCAATCAGGAAACAGTTGTAACCAGTGTGGCAGATCATACAGATATTGATGCAGAAAATGCTTCTGCGGTTATATATGATGATGGAGATGACGAGGTTGTTCATGCTACGGATGCATGGGGAGCAGCATATGAAGATTGGCACGCTATTGCTGAAAATATGAGAGGAGCAGTGGCATTTGCGGCCTATGCAGATAGTGGTCAACTGAAATGTGATATCTTCTATTATGATGCTAAAGGTGACATATGTGATTCAAAATACATAAAAACAGTAGACTAATTCCAATGATATAAAAAGTGGGTGGAACGGGTGATTCAAACAAAAATTCGCTTGGGGGATATGTTGGTTCAGAATGGTTTAATCACAGTGGGGCAATTGAATGAGGCGCTGCAAAAACAACGTCAATCGGGTCGCCGGCTGGGAAATATTCTGATTGAAGACGGGTATATCAGTCGAGAGCAGTTGACCAAAGTATTAGAAACTCAGCTGGGGATTAAAAGTATTAACCTCAAATATCTTAAAGTAGATCCAAAAGTAGCCCGGCTGATCCCGGAAAACTTAGCGAGGCGGCATAAGGTTATCCCGTTTGAGGTTAACCAGGGCCGCCTTTGCCTTGCAATGTGGGATCCGCTGGATCCAATTGCTATTCAAGATGTGGGCTTAATGGTTAAGATGCCCGTGCAGCCGTTTTTGTCTTATGCGGATGATATTGAGAAGCAGATTAATATTGTCTTTTCTCAGGCGAAAGCAGCGCAAGCGATTGGTGATTATATGCAATCTCAATCGGAACTTTTGGGCAATATAGACAATGTTAATTTAGATATTAATGCAGCACCGATTGTGCGTTTTGTTCAATCGACCATTGAGAATGCCGTTCGAAGCGGAGCCAGTGATATTCACATTGAACCGTATGAAGCGGAAATGCGGGTACGGGTTCGTGTAGATGGGATTTTGCAGAAAACGCTGGTGACCGGGCTTAAGGCGCATGGGGCGATTGTCAGTCGGATTAAAGTCATGGCGAACTTAAATATTTCTGAGAAGCGTTTGCCGCAGGATGGACGGATGATGATTGAAGTTGACAATCGGGAGATTGATTTGCGGATCTCCACCATGCCGACCAATCATGGGGAAAAAATTGTGATGCGAATTCTGGATCGAGGCAGTTTTTTGATTGGTATGGAGAAATTAGGGTTAAACCCCATGCAGTTAGAGGTTTTTGAGCGGTTATTAGCCAGACCGTATGGCATTATTCTCGTGACAGGGCCGACAGGCAGTGGTAAAACAACCACGCTCTATGCGATGCTGTCCAAGATTAATGACCATCAAAAGAATATTATTACCCTGGAAGATCCCATTGAACTAGATATGAAAGGGATTAATCAGACGGCAGTGAATGCGAAAGCGGGTCTCTTGTTTTCGACGGGTTTACGTTCTATTTTACGGCAGGATCCCGATGTGATCATGGTGGGTGAAATCAGAGACAGCGAAACCATTGAGATTTCGATGCGGGCGGCCTTAACGGGTCATCTGGTTTTGAGCACTTTGCATACCAATGATGCACCGGGAGCTGTGACGCGTATTATGGATATGGGAATTGAACCGTATATGATTTCTTCTTCGCTGGTTGGGATTGTAGGACAGCGATTGGTACGTAAGATATGTCCTAAATGTGGTCAGTCTTATGAGGCGGATGAACGGGAAAAAAGAATTTTAAAAATGCCGCTGGATGAAACGCTTATGTTAAGAAAAGGGTCAGGTTGTGAATATTGTAATCAGACAGGATATAAAGGTCGTATTGGCATTTACGAGATTATGGAAGTGAGTTCGGAGCAGCGTCAGCTCATTGATGATAGAGCGTCGCTTGATCAGCTCCGAGCACAGGTGCTAGAGCAGGGGATGATGACGCTGCAGGAAGATGCACGTCACAAAGTGTTGCAGGGGATCACCACCGTAGAAGAAATGCTTCGAGTGACTTATACGACATAGCAGGTTGCAGGAGGAAAGTAGATGGGTCATTATAGATATCGAGCTATAGACAGTCGCGGAAAGAGGGTCACTGGAACTTATGAGGGTGAAAACGAAACGGTGGTGTATCAGTATCTTAAAAGTGAAAACTTATTACCCGTGGCTATAGAAAAAGGACGACGTAAATTTTTTTCCAAACAATCTTTCACATTAGAAAAGAAGCTTAAGAGTCGTGCAGTGAGCCACTTTTGCCGTCAGATGGCAGTGGTCACGAAGTCTGGGGTTAACTTAATTAAGGCGCTGGATATGATGCAGGATCAGACCCGTGACAAACTCACGAATTTGGAAGTTGGCCGCATTTATCAAGCCGTTCAGACCGGAAAGTCTATTTCAGAAGCCATGAATGAAACCGGATCATTGATGCCGCCGCTTTTGTCCAGTATGGTAGCAACAGGGGAAGCGAGTGGACGGATAGAAGAAATGTTTCGTAATATGGCGGATTATTATGAACGGGAACATCGGATTGGGCAAAAAATAAAATCCGCTTCTATTTACCCCACGATTATGGTTGTTATGGCGATTGGGATACTGACTTTCTTCTTTAATTTTTTACTGCCCCAGCTGATCAATATGATTACGCTCAGTGGGGGTGAATTGCCGTTTATTACACGGGTTGTTATGGGTATTGCGGAATTTGGGAGTCAGTATTTTTTTGTTATCTTATTTATATTCAGTGGGATATTACTGTTTCTTTCGCGTTATTTTAAGACAGTAAAAGGTCGGTGGGTTAAGGATCAAGGGTTGTCTCGTGTGCCTGTTATAGGGAAAACTTTAAAAGATGTAACGATGATGCATTTTGCCCATGATCTTTATTTGCTGATGAAAAGTGGACTGCCATTGGTGGAAAGTTTGCGTTATATCAAAAATAATATGAATAATGCAGTGGCCGAAAAAGCGATTGAAGAAGGCATTAACGGATTGCTTCGGGGGGGATCTCTATCAGACCATATCCAAAAAACAGGTTACTTTGACAACATGCTTTTGCAAATGCTGACCATTGGTGAAGAAACCGGGGAACTGGAAATGCTGCTGGCAGAAATGGCTGATTATTATGAGCGAGAAGCCAATGCTGGATTTGATAAAATCCTGGCGTTAGTAGAGCCTGCACTGTTGATTGTGATTGGATTGGTGATCAGTGTGGTGATTATTTCGGTAATGCTACCGATGATGGATATGGTACGCCATCTTAAACAGTAATGATCGGGAGGTATAAAGTGGAGCGAAAAGCAGGTAACCAGAAAGGACTTACTTTAGTGGAGATCATGCTGGCAATTGGTCTATTTGGCATTGTACTGGTTTCTATCACGACGCTGACTAAAACAGGCAGTCATATTTTTGCGGATCAGGTTGTAGAGATTCGTATGATGGAAGTTGCTCGCACGGCGACGGAGCATATCAAAGCAGGAAAGGTTGCCCCATGGACCGAATGGATGATGCAAAAGCCCTATGCATTAACGTGTCGTGAAGAAGCTTTTAATGGGGGGACGCTGCTTCGAGTGATTGTTGTTCCTGAGGAGGATATGCCGTACAATGAAGCGGATCCAAACCGGTTTGAAGTGGTTGTGTGGCTGCCATAGCGGCTGATTTATTGAGGTGACTATGTGAAGTGAGGTGCCTATGAAAAGGATATGGCGGGATAGTAAAGGTTTTACGTTAGTGGAATTGATGTTAGCCGTTGCTTTGGTGGGTATCTTTATTTCAACGGTTTATGGGTTTTTAAATTTTAATTTTCGTTTTCTCAATGCGCATAATGATGAAATGATAGCTGAATTGAGATGCAGGATGGCTATGCAGCGGATGACGGAACTTTTGCAGCGTTATGAAACGATCGAAGTGACCGGAACAGAAGTCAAAGGGGAAGACGGTCAGGTTCTAATTGATTTTGCCAAAATGACGGGACCCCGAGCGGCTTTATATTATTTAGACTGGGACGAGGTCAATCAGAACGGAGTGTTAAAAAACCATCAGGGTGATTCTTTTGTGGCGGATATTCAAACCCTGAATTTTACTCAGAGTGATCATCTTCTAAAGATTGATATTGAAGTTCTTAATCTCAATCACTCACAGGAACGTCCATTTACTTTGATAACGCAGATCAGGCTAGCGCGGCATTACCAGCCAGGTTAGGAGGGGGTACTCTGTTTAATCAATTGAATAATGAAAAAGGGGTAGCTCTGGCACTGGTTCTCATTGTGATGTCTGTTTTGATGGTGATTGGAACGATGGTTATTTATACTTCAACGTCACAAACAACTCTGGTGAATGACTATGGAGAGGAAATCCAGGCTTTTTATCTGGCAGAATCCGGGGCAGATTTGATCATTAAAGAATGGCATAATTATATTGCCGGGTTGTGCGAAACAGATGAAGAAGGCGTGGTGACACTCACCCAAAATGCAGATACCGCAGAATTTTTACCCCTTTTGAATACCAAGTGGGTTTTTTTGAAAAAAAGCATTCGGTTGCAATATGGGCTGGAAGAGGATGATCATCAGGTTAAGGCTGCCTATGAAGTGCAGCCGTCTGGAGAAATAGAACCGACTGTATCACAGGATGAGCCTCATCTTCTTACTTTTGATATTGAAGCGACGATACAGGATACGTTGTATAAATATCAAGTAAAGGTTTGGTATTATGCCGATGGCAGTGTGGATTCCTATAAGGGAGAAAGTTCTAGTGTCAATGTGACACCGCCAATGATTGAAACGGGGAATTTGCTTTGGGAGGAGGAAATTATCTTCCCAGCGGCAGGAGACAATTTGCAGCAAGATTGGAAATTCAATGGAAACCGTACGTATGTGGAAAACAAAGACAAAGGCGATCTTCGGCTTTTTATGCCGATATTGGGATATCAAGATTATGAAATAAAAGTGATAGCAGAGCTTTTAGATAAAAAGAATCATGTGAGTAATGGTTACGGGGTGTTTTTAGATACAGAAAATGTTGCTAGAGAGCAAGATGATAATGAGAATGATTTTGGATATGTTTTTAAATATATGCCGGGGGAGACTTTTGCAATTTGTCCTAGAAGTGATGGTGTTGAGAAGGATGCTATTTATACCTTTGAAATCCCATCTCAACTGGAAAATTATTCATTTTGGGGAAATAAAGACATTTTGACCATTACGGTACAAACGGTTAATATTGAGGGGCAGGATGAGCGAGCAGTCGATATCTTTTTACAGCCGGAAGGATGGGATGAGAAGGTTCGTATCAATCAGGATAACAGCGGCAACCCGGTGATGGCTATTTTGGAAAGTCCTATTTTGGATCATGATCCATCCTATACGAAAGATCCAGAGAAAAGGCATACGGGTTTGCAAGTTTGGGAAGGCATTAATTATTTTTATGATTTTACAGTTTTAAGGAAATAAGTCTTTTTTTTGCAGGAAAAAGAACGAACTTTGGAGAAAAAACACATTTACGGAAGAAAAGATGGATAGGGTGGTCAAATGAAACGACAAGCGAATATTTTTCCCACGCTTTTTATGGATTTTCGAGATCAGAGTGTACGAATGGTTCAAGGATATACCCGTCATCATGATTTGAAATTTGTAATAGATTCATATGGTACCTTGTTACTGCCGTATTCTTTCGCAGAAAAAATGGAGCCGCAACAATTAAAAAAGAACGGTCGTGTTTTACAGGACTTTTTAAAAAAGAATAAAATGAAAGCTAAAAAAGTAGTGGTCGGTATGGGTCAAAGTGGTATTTTGACACGTAACGTTAACGTGCCTTTTATGAATGAAAAAGATTTGGCCAGCATGATGAAAATGGAGGTCAGTCGTTATTTGCCTGTAGATTTGAAAGAATATACCTATGATTATCATATATTGGAGAAAAGAAGTGAAAAGGAACAAGAAGAGTGGTTGTTGTTATTGGCAGCTGTTAAAAATCAATTGTTGGAACAGATGATAGAACTTTTGGAAGAAATTCGACTTAAACCCATGGCGATAGATGTTTTGCCCAATATCATGCATCGTCTCTTCAGCCATTTTTTATATCAGGATACATTGGTTTTGGAAAGCAATCAGGATGGGACACGGATTACTATATTTAAAGGAAAGACGTTGTTCTTATATGCAGATGTTCCTTGTCAGGTGGATATGATTAATGAAACATGTGATTTTACAGTGCTATCTAAAGAAGTACAAGGCTATTTAGAGTATTTTTCTTCTCGAAATTTTGGGAAAACAATTGATAAAATCATTATCGTGGGAGAGATGGCGTCAATGCCCGGCATTGATTACATATTTGGACGCGAATTTTCAGTGCCCGTAATTGCAGATCTTTCCGTATTAGGCCCTCTGGAATTTAAAGGGAAGGGAAGGGCGATTGCTAATGAAGCTGCTGTTTATGCGAGTAATATAGGGCTGATGCTAAGAGAGAAGAATTTGTGTTTAATTTCCCGCAAGGTACAGAGAAACGATTACTCTGATAGATTACCAGGTCATTCATTGGAAGCATAGTAAGGTGGGATTAACATTTGGATCGCCAAAAAAAAGACATCAACTTTTTGCCACAGAATATTATTAAGCGAAGAAAGAAAATAAAATTTGTGATTATAATTTCATTACTGTTCTGCATGTTGTTGGGAATTGGAATCAGTTCTTTTATTTATTTACAAGAACAGCATGATAATGATCAGATTCAGTTAACTCATTTAAAAACAGAGCATAAAGCCATTCAAATTGAAAAGGAAGAATTAAGTGAATTAAAATTGCAGCGAGAGCAACTGGAATTAGAAATACAAAAATTACAGTTTATCACAGAAGGTCGCTGGCGTTGGCCAAAAGTACTGGCCGTGATTGATGATTGTGTTCCATCAGATGATGTTTGGTTTATTTCATTACAAAGTCATCATGAAAGTGAAAAAGACAACGAAGTTCAAGAAAAAACACTTGATGTGCAGGGCCTGTTTGATTTGACGCATGGACAGGAAGAAAAAAACCATGTGGTAGAAAAGAATGATGAAAATGTAGAAGAAGAGGTATTACGGCGTCCGGGTCAGATATTGATTAGTGGTATGAGTACAAGTGCTGAATATATTGGTCGATTTGTTTATCAATTGAATACCCAATCTTCTTTTGAAAAGGTTAATTTGCAATATATCAATAGGGAACAGGAGGCCGATCTGTTTAATTTTATGATTAGAGCGGTTTTGAAAGAAGGGATTGAAGGTGTGGGAGAAAATAAGCGGTAAAATAAATAAAAAGCATGGAATCATAGGGGTGTCTTTTTTTCTGGCTGTTTTATTTTCCCTTTTTGTTTTTCAAAAGGCAATCCCTTATTTCAAACAAAATCAGCAGGTTAAGAAACAAATTGTGCAACTATCAGAAGAAATAACGCAAAGCAAAGATATTTCTATGATGATTAAAGAAGAAAAAGAATTACTGATCACATGTCAGGAAGAATTAGAAAGGGCACGCAGTCAGTTTAATACGGATATGAAAGATGGATTGTTTTTAGTTGAATTTAGTCGTAAGTTAGCACAGAAAGAAGTCTTGTTAAATTTTTTTGAGCCGCAAGATATTATTGACCAGCAGACGGTTCTTGTTTTACCGGTTGACTTAAAATTAGATGGAAATTATCGCCGTGTGGTTGAGGTGATTGATGATCTAGAAAATCAAAGTAATGTAACAACAATTGGAGATCTTAAGTTTCATAGAATGGAAAAAGAATTGGAATCAGAAACGGATGAAAGGGTGCAATCATTGACAAAAGGAACGGTTGAAGTTGAACTGCTTTTATATATTTATTCTTTGCCGACACCCGAGGGGCGTCTTTTTTTGGATGATATAAAAAATTGGAAGTTTGGGCGAGATAATCCCTTTGTGAGTATGCAGCCCGAAGTGCAAGAGTCTGAAGGGCAAATTGAAGTTCAACCTTAGTATAAAAATTTGGGTTTGTTTTAAAGATACAAAAGATAATAAAAAATGAGGCGCTTTTTAAAGTGCTTCATTTTTTATTATCTTTTGCCTTAGCGCTTGATATTTTAGCCTTTGGCCTTTACCTTTGAGCCTTATTAATTTTCCCTTTAAGCTGATCGCTAATAACTGAAGGATTATGCATATTACCGCTTCTCATTGCGTAAATATAGGAGGATAAAGTGAAATAATGGAGGCGTGAAGAGATGAGCAGACAATCCTTTTTTCAAGGTGCATTGATATTAACCATTGCCGGGCTTTTAAGCCGGGTGATTGGTGCGATTTCGCGTATTCCGCTGACACGGTTGATTGGCTCGGAAGGGATCGGGCTGTTTGAAATGGCATATCCGGTTTATGGACTGATGCTGGTCATGTCTACGGCGGGTATTCCAGTTGCTATTTCCAAGCTGGTAGCAGAGAAAGTGGCGGAGGGGGATCGCAACGGGGTTCAGAAGGTCTTCCGTCTGGCACTGGCCATTTTGAGTATCAGCGGTTTTGTATTTAGTTTACTTTTATGGTTTAAGGCACGGTACTTAGCAGAAAATGTATTGGGGGATCCGCGTTCTTATTATTCTATTTTAGCCATTGCACCGGCGGTTTTTTTGGTATCGGTAATGTCTGCTTTCCGCGGGTTTTTTCAAGGGTTACAGGTGATGACGCCCACAGCCGTTTCTCAGGTTACAGAGCAAATGATGCGGGCGGTAACGATGGTTGGGCTGGCCGTGGTTTTGCTGCCCCTTGGACTGCCTAGAGCGGCTGCCGGTGCTGCTTTTGGCGCTACGACGGGTGCAGTACTGGGGTTGGTGGTATTAATCATCATTTACGGGCGAAATAAGGGAAAGCTGCTGCAGACCATTCCGCAGCGCTGTCAAAATAGTGACAGCCGTGGAGCTTTGGCACGGCGGATTGTGACATTGTCCGTCCCCATTACATTGGGGTTTTTAGCAAAGCCCATGATGCATTTAATTAATGCCGTGATTGTGCCTTGCCGTCTGCAGGCTGCTGGTTTTTCAGTGGCGATGTCTACCGCGCTTTATGGGCAGTTAACGGGGATGGCGCTTGTCCTCATTGAATTTCCAACCATTTTTACCACTTCTCTTGCATCCAGTCTGGTACCGGCTATCTCTGAAGCTCAGGCCAAACATAATGTAACGCTCATTGGCGACAGGGTACAGCAGGCGCTGCGACTGACTTTGTTTTTGGGGTTGCCATCATTTGTCGGCCTTTATACGTTAGCGCCCCAGATTTGCGAATTTCTTTTTGGGGTGCGGGAAGCAGGCATTCCTTTGCGCTATTTGTCCATTGCGGTTTTATTTACCTGCCTGGGGGAAACAACGGGGGGGATATTAAACGGATTGGGAAAGACCATATTACCTGCTAAAAATCTTTTAATTGGTGTTGCCATCAATGTTGTCATTAGTTATTGGTTGACAGCCCTGCCGGAATACGGGATTAAAGGGGCGGCGATGGGTACGGCGATTGGTTTTTCGATTGCGGCCTTATTAAACTTGTGGTATGTCATTCGCTATACGGGAAAAATCCCTCAGCTAACCCATATTTTAATTAAACCGGGTATAGCCGTAGTAGGGATGCAAATTGGGGTTACCAAATGTTATAGCTGGTTGTTTGCTCAGTCAGCCAGTAATACCCTCAGCACGCTGGGGTCTGTTATGGCAGGTATGTTGATCTATGGGGTTGTTTTGCTCATTTTAGGCGGCATTAGCAAGCAGGATTTGCAGTTAATTTCATTAATAAAAGGCAACAAATAAAAAGGCACCAAAGTATGCTTGAAAATCTTGGCTTGCATTTAGATGGATTTATGGTATAATACTGTAAAGTCAAGTAATGATGCAACCTAAATTAATAGGCTGTCATAAGAACAATGGCGTTCTTTCGGTTAGGGGAAAGTGTCTCTAACTGGAATGAACGCTTTATTTTTTGATATCATATAAAGAGAGGGGTTTTTTGAATGTCAAAGTATACAACAGAAGATGTTAAGAAGATGGTAAAAGAGAATGATGTCAGGTTTATCCGATTACAATTTACGGATATTTTTGGAATGCTAAAAAACGTATCCATTACAGCCAGTCAATTGGAGAAGGCACTGGATAATGAATGTATGTTTGATGGGTCATCAATAGAAGGGTTTGTCAGAATAGAAGAATCTGATATGTACCTCAGACCAGATCCAGATACGTTTGTCATTTATCCATGGCGGCCCGCCCCGGGAAGAGTGGCGAGACTCATATGCGATATTTATAATGCGGATGGAACACCGTTTGAGGGAGATCCCCGTTATGTATTAAGAAAAACCATTAAAGAAGCGGAGGAGATGGGATATACATTTAATGTGGGCCCGGAATGCGAATTCTTTTTGTTCCATAAAGATGAGAAGGGATATCCGACAACCGTTACACATGACAATGCCGGATATTTTGATTTAGGACCGGTAGATCTTGGCGAAGATGCACGAAGAGATATGTGTTTGACGCTTGAAGCAATGGGATTTGAAATAGAAGCATCTCATCATGAGGTGGCACCGGGACAGCACGAAATAGATTTTAAATATGGGGATGCTTTAACAACGGCAGACAACATCATGACATTCAAACTGGCTGTAAAAACCATTGCCCAAAAATATGGTTTGCATGCTACTTTTATGCCTAAGCCTATTTTCGGTGTTTGTGGTTCCGGGATGCATATCAATCAATCGCTTAGCAGGGATGGGAAAAATGCATTTTATGATCCTGATAATGAGCTGGGATTAAGTGGAACAGCCTATCAATATATTGCGGGCATTATGAAACATATTAAAGGGATGACAGCGATTACAAACCCGGTTGTCAATTCTTACAAGCGGCTTGTACCGGGTTATGAAGCACCGGTATATATTGCGTGGTCTGCTAAAAATAGAAGTCCTCTTATTCGTATTCCGGCAGCACGTGGTGCCAGTACGAGGGTTGAGATGAGAAACCCCGATCCTGCTTGCAATCCTTATTTGGCATTTGCGGTTTCACTGGCAGCAGGACTGGATGGCATTAAAAATAACCTTCAGCCATTGGCAAGTGTAGAAAAGAATATTTTTGAAATGGATGAAGACATGCGAAAAGCAGCTGGTATAGAGAGTCTTCCGGAAAACCTTTGCCAAGCGATCAAGGAATTGCAAAAAGATGAATTGGTTAAGAATGCGCTGGGTAGTCATATTTTAGAACGGTATACGGGAGCGAAATTAATTGAGTGGGATGAATATCGGACACAGGTTTATGAATGGGAAATTAATCAGTACCTTGCAAAATATTAAAAACAAGTCATTGAAGGTATTTAGATAGGAGTGAGGGTAAGGATGAATCGGAAAGTTATGATTGCGATTAATGAAATGGATGCTGCAAATCAGATGAAACAAGTCCTTGCCCAAAATGGTTTTCACGTATTAAGTGTTTGCACTTCCGGCAGTCAAGCCATTCAAAAGGTACGGATGTTACGGCCAGATCTGCTAATTGTTAATTTTGAACTTCCTGATACGACTGGGTTAGAAGTAGCTAAACTGCTTGCTTATGATAAATTATGTACCGTCATATTACTTATGAATAAAAGTCAAACAGAGTATGCAGAAAGTTTTCGCGGCAATCTAGATGTGGTATGCCTTAATAAGCCGTTTAACCGGACGGTATTGATTCGGACGATTGATCTTATTTTGTCTAGTAAACAACAGATTAAGAGATTAGAGGCAGAAGTAGAAGATTTAAAAGAGGATCTAGAAACTAGGAAAATGGTTGACAGGGCTAAAGGATTGTTAATGAAAAAGTTGGGACTTTCAGAGATGGAAGCCCATCGAAAGATACAAAAGCAGAGTATGGATCATGGAAAGAGCATAAGAGATGTTGCTAAAAATATTATAGAAACCTTATAGTAAGGAAAAAGGGTGTTTTAAACACCCCTTTTTCTTTTTTAATGAAAACAGTAAACCTATTTTTGAAATATATCTTTTTTGTGAGCGTTGTACTTAGGTATGGTTATGCTTCCAGCCACTTTGAAGCTAAAAAAGTTTGTACGTGCTTGATATTTTTTACTATGAGCATGTTATTTATACAAATGATTAAGATGGTTATTTCACAAACGCGCAAACTGTCTTCCAGCATAACCATACCTAATGTAAATTTTTTCTTAATCTTTTATCTTTATAATTCTTTTACTTTCCCCTTTACCCTTTCCCCTGAAAAACCCCAAAGGGGTTTTTCTTATAAAATTACAACTTGTTAGAGGAATTTTTAACTCGTATCTAGAATTTTCCTTTTTCATGTTTTTAACCAATATGCTCATAAGTTACTAAAAAATACACATACTAGCAAATAGGAGGTATATATATGGGCTTAGAACAATTACTTGACGTAATGGAGAAGTTGCGAAGTAAAGAGGGGTGTCCTTGGGATCGTGAACAGACGCACGAATCGATTAAACCTTATTTAATCGAAGAAACGTATGAGGTTTTAGAAACGATTGATGAAAAAAATATGGATAAATTAAAAGAAGAATTGGGAGACTTATTACTACAGGTTGTATTTCATGCTCAGATGGCTAAAGAATCCGGATATTTTACAATGGATGATGTGATTGAATCCATTTGTCATAAAATGATCATACGTCATCCACATGTTTTCGGGGATGTAACAGTAGAGGATTCTGCTGAAGTTTTGGTTAATTGGGAGGCCATTAAGGCGACAGAGGCCAATATGCAGGATCGTGTGTCTGGTTTAGATGGTGTTCCTAAGGGTTTGCCTGCCCTGATGCAGGCGTATAAGTTACAGAAAAAGGCTGCGCGAGTGGGCTTTGATTGGACTGAAGTTCAAGGGGCATGGGAGAAGGTAAAAGAAGAAGTGATGGAACTTTCAACAGAAATTAAGGGGGGGAATAAAAGAGAAACGGAAAATGAATTTGGTGATTTGTTATTTGCTTTAGTCAATGTTGCTCGATTTTATAAAGTTCAGCCAGAATTGGCATTGCTGGGAACTTGTGATAAGTTTGTTTCCCGTTTTCATTATATTGAGGAAATGGCAAAGAAACAGGGAAAAGTGTTATCCCAAATGTCTTTAGCAGAAATGGATCAACTGTGGGATGAAGCAAAAAAGAAGGAAATCCATAGTGATATCGTTTAAATTTTCTTGGTTAGGCAGGAGATTGTAAGATAAGAGCGAATAGTAATTCATCAAATATTTTATTTGATAGCATGATTAAAAGGAGGAGAATGATTTGACTAAAACTGAATTAGTTGCGAAAGTAGCAGAAAAAACGGAAATGAGTAAAAAAGATAGTGAGAAAGCTGTAAATGCGGTGCTGGCAAGTATTGAAGAGGCTATGTTAAATGATAAAAGCGAAAAGGTTCAATTAATGGGATTTGGTACGTTCGAGAATCGTTGGAGAGAACCACGCGAAGGACGTAATCCTCAGACCAAAGAAAAAATTCAAATTGCCGGTTCTTATGTTCCAGCTTTCAAACCTGGGAAAACCTTGAAAGAAAAAATTAAAAGCGCATTTCCAGAGAAATAGGATTTAAAATAAAGCCAGGCCTTAAGAGGTCTGGCTTTATTTTAAATAAAGATAAAATCAGCAGGTAGGAGGTAGGAGGTAGGAGGTAGGAGGTAGGAGGTAGGAGGTAGGAGGTAGGAGGTAGCAGGTAGCAGGTAGGAAAAGATAAAAAGATAAAAAGATAAGAGATAAGAGATAAGAGATAAGAGATAAGAGATGTTGGGTGAATGCTGGAGTTTTACTTTTTTAATTTTTTCCTACCTCCTACCTGCTACAAGCGATCGAAGAGAGCGAGCTACCTGCAAAAATGGCATTAAGCGGTTTTTATTATAAAAGGAGGTATATCATTATGCGTTTGGATAAATTTCTTAAAGTATCTCGAATTATTAAGCGACGTACGATTGCTAACGAAGTTTGTGATAAGGGAAAAGTTTTAGTGAACGATCGAATTGCCAAGGCCAGTACAAGCATCAAAGAAGGTGACATGATCACTATTACGATGGGGGCAAACACATTGAAAGTAGAAGTGTTGCAAGTGACACAAACCGCCCGCAAAGAAGCAGCAGCGGAAATGTATCGGGTGATTGCAAAAAGTAAGGAAATGAAGGTCTAAAACAATGCGTATTGCATAATTATGAAAGTAACAACATTGTTGTAATTATAGTAAGTGTGGAGAAGAAAGGAGGGGATGGTATGGATAGAAGGAGTGACTTAGGAAAACATGAACTTGTTATGACCGATCGGGAAGTCATCAATTTGGATGGCATAAAACGAGTGGAAAGTTTTGATGAAGAAAAAATCATTCTGGAAACCAGTATGGGGGGATTGCTTTTAACGGGTGAGGATCTGCATATTACACAATTGGATTTAGATAATGGCCATTTAAGTGTTGAGGGATTGATTACAACTATAGATTATTCAGAAGATATGAAGGCGAAGAGCAGGGGATTAATGAAACAATTGTTTCGGTAGGGAGAAAGAGGGGAGAACGCTCTTTTTTCTAAAAGAGAGTATTAAGGAATAATAATGAAATTAACAGTTAAAAATTAAGCGAGATGGAATATTACGACCAATAATTTTCTTGACATTGAAAAAAGTGTTTAGTATAATAATTTGATTGACAGATAAAATAGGGTGTGTTATACTATAGTAGGGTGATGTTTCGTGACAAAAAATAGCTTAGCATTAATTAGAAGTGATTTGAATCAGTTTGTGGGTGAAAAAATCAAGTTAAAAGCGAACAGCGGCCGCCAACGGATTATCGAAAAAGAAGGGATTTTAGAACAAACGTATCCCAATCTTTTTGTTATCAAACTTAACTCGGAAAAACAATCGCAAAAAAGAATTTCATTTACGTATTCTGATATCTTAACTAAAACCGTTGAATTGGTGATCTGTTCCCAGGGGGCAGAGAAGAAATTTAGCTGTTCCCAATCAAAAGAAGCATAGCTTTTATTAAAAACAGGAAGAATTTTCTTCCTGTTTTTTTTTTGTTTAAGTTCAGAATAAATATTTATTGCATATATATATTTTAGTTAAAATTTTGTCCTACGTAATATTTTTGTCGTGAAGTATAAGGCATATCAAGCCTATATTATTTAAAGGGAGGAATAAAAAAATATGGATAAAGGGCATGAACTTCAAGTAGAGAAGAAGACGCTGCGGGTTAAAAGCATAGTCGGGGAAGTCGTTTCACAAATGGAAATTAATAAAACGCTGTCTTTAGAAGAACCTGTGAAAAACATTAGAGATTATAATATGGATGTGATTGTTTCGTCAGAAGAAACAGAAGTGATTGAAGATCGGGTAATGGTTAAAGGCTTGGTATATCAGCAAATATCTTGGATGAATGAAGATGATGTTTGTAAGCAACAGGAAGTAGATACTGAATTCACGCATTATGTAGATGTTCCCGGCGCCCAACCGGGGATGGATGTTCATGTTGCTGCCCGTGTGGTGGATGTTGATTTTATGATTGATGGACGTATTGTTGAAGAAAAGAAATTACTAGAATTAAACGTAAAAGTGTTTGATGCGATGCAGGTTAATGTTGTAACAGATATCAATTGCCCTAATGCGCAAGTAGAAACCAATATGTTGAAAGCAGAAAACATAATTGGTGAAAGTACAACTTTAGCAGAAATCATGAAAGAGTACACTTTCCCCGAAACAGTAAAAACAGTTAAAGACGTTGATGTAGAAGTGATGATAGAAGAAGAAGGCGTTGAAATACTAACCGATCAAGTCATTGTTAAGGGCACAGTTTATATGGATGTATACTACGTTAATGAAGAAGATGAGATGAAACATTATGACATTGAGGAACCATTTGTAAAATATGTAAAAGTATTAGGGGCTCGTGCTGGTATGAATGGAATGGTAGAAACGCAAGTAGAGGATGTGGAATACGAGGCGGACGGTGATCAGGTCAAACTTGCGGTTGTACTAGAAGTCTATACAAAAGTAACAGAATGTTTTCAGATTTCTGTGGTTACAGATGTTGAAGGAGAAGGAATTACTGTAGAGAAAGAGTTATTAAAAGTAGAAAATATGATCGGTGAGCAACAAACAACTTATATGTTTGATGGGGATATTACACTGTATGAAAATGCTAAAGAAATTATGGATGTCGACCAAGAAATTCAAATTAACTACCAAAATACCAGTGTCCTAGATGATAAAGTGATTGTTTCCGGCGTATTGTTGCAGCAAATATATTATGTTAATGAGGATGATGAGGTTTGTCAAAAGACGTCTAAGAAAGAATTTATGGAGACCGTAGAGGTTCCATGTGCAAAGGCAGGTATGAATGCATCTATTAAAACCAATATTCTAGATGTTGATCATGAATTAGAAGATGGTAATACGATTACCTATAAAATAGAATGCCAAATATTTGTGAGTGTAACAGAAACCACGAAAATGTATGTTGTTACGGATGTAAAATACGATGAGGTTTCGGAAGAAGATAAAAAACCCGATAAATATGAATGCGAAGAATGGCCCAGCATGCGGTTCTATATTGTTCAGACGGGGGATTCATTGTGGAATATTGCAGCTAAATATGGTATCACAGTGGCTGATATTGTGGATGCCAATGATATTGATGATCCAGACTTGATTTTCCCCGGACAGCAATTATTTATCCCCTGCAGAAAACGAGGGCAATAGATTAATAAATAAATGTGTGCAAGTACTATAGTTTAGATAAGAAAAATAGCGTTGACTATTATTTGTCAAGTGGGAAATGGTAAGTGGTAAGTAGTAAGTGGGATTTTTTCTTACTTGCTACTTACCACTTACCTATAGTTGGTAGGACAACTATGTTCAGATATAAACTTTGCTGATAGAAAAATTAACTTATCAGGCTGAAAAATTATTCTTTGTCCTGTTCATTTTCGCCATGTAACTTTTGCCCACAGTTGCTGCAAAAGATAAATTCCGGAGCCATTCTGGTACCGCAATTAGGACATATTATTTCTTGTAACTGCATTCTAGCAATGTTTTTGTTAATTTTTTTCATCTGTTTTTCTAACTCATTAATTTCTTTGCAGAATTTTATAAGAATTTGATGATCAAAATCATCTGTGTTGTACGTTTGATATACCAGGGAACCTAATTTGGCTAACTTGATATATTTTTCGTTTTCTAGTTGAGAATATTCAGTTTTAAGATTCATGATTTCTATCATATCTTTAGATTTCTTACCCAGTTCATTCAATTCACTACCTAATTTTTCAAAAATATTCACTACAAACCGCCTCCTATGAAATTGAAGATTGAAATTTTAGAATTGAAAATTAGAAGAATAAAGAACAAAAATTGGTTTAAATTAAAAACACAGGTAACGCTCATAATATATTATGAGCGTTACCTGTGTTTTTGTGACAAAATTTTCTTATTAATCGTTGACACCATAATGACATGTCTTGGAACGAGGTATGCCATTTATTTCTTATGGTTAAAACCTACCTGCTACCTGCTGTTTGCCACCTGCGCCTTTCATCTTTCCCTTTCCTCGTTCAGCGACCAAAGGAGCGCTCGTTCTTCTTTCAGCGAACGCAGAGAGCGATCTTCCCTCTATCCTTCAACTGTCAATTGTTTTTTGATCTCTACCTTCGCACCGAGTGGTAGAAGTGGATAAAGAACTTCTACATTCCAGTTATGCATGCGAATACATCCATGGGATACGGCTTGACCAATTAATTCCGGATTGGGCGTGCCGTGTATACCATAGGCATCAATATTGATGCCCATCCATCGTGTTCCGAGTACACCTCCAGGATTTGAGATTTTCTCCATGAGCTCAAAGAGGCCAACTGGGCTAGGGGTTTCGGGTTTTCCGATAGCGACTGGATATTGACGAATTAATTTTCCGTTTTCTAGCAGCGACAGCGAGCGCATAGAAAGGTTGATTAAAACAGATAAATGTTCAATTAATACGGGGGGAAAATCAGCAAGTTCCAGTGCTTTATAAGTATGTGGTCCGACGATTCCATCCGGTTTAAGACTATTTTGATATTGAAAAGATTTTACAGCTCTAATGGTTTGAGAACCAAAATGGCCATCTACTGTTTCCATTGGCACATTCAAATTTTTTAAACGTTGTTGTAAGCGTTTAATATCTTCTCCTAAAGCGCCTTGTGTCATGATACGGTTTCCATAGATCATTAGGCGTTCACCTCCCAATCATGGCTAATGATGATTTATTATATTCGTTTATGTCATATTGTGATAAAAGAAGGAAGAAACAATTAATAATTCACAATTAAAAGATAGTGGAATGATCGCTCTCTTTGGTTGCTGAACGAGGAACGAATAACGATTAAAGACATTTCAGCTATCAGTTATTAGTTATCAGCTTAAAGGGAAAGATTAATGATTAAAGGATAGAGGGAAAATCGCTCTCTGTGTTCGCTGAAAGAGGAAATATTTTTCAAAAGGGGAATTTTGTTGTATAATTAAGGTTATTGATAATAAATGGACTAGCCAAATAGCAAAATTTATATAATATCATAAAGAAGGGGAATGGGGATGAAGTGTTTAGAAATATTAGCACCCGGTAAAATCAATTTAACGCTTGATGTACTTGCTAAACGTACGGATGGATACCATGAAGTGGAGATGGTCATGCAATCTGTTTCTTTGGCAGATCGTCTATCATTTTCTCAGCGAGAAGAGGGTATTATTGTTACTTGTGATCATCCCAGTGTTCCTACTGATGAAACAAATTTAGTCTATCAAGCAGTTAGTATGATGCAACGGGCGTATGGTATTCGTAAAGGTATTGAGATCCATATTGAAAAAAAGATTCCGGTTGGTGCAGGGCTGGCAGGGGGGAGTACGGATGCGGCGGCTGCATTGAAGGGATTAAACACACTATGGGAATTAAACCTAGAAAAACAGGATTTATTAAAAATGGCAGTGAGGTTAGGGGCAGATGTATCTTTTTGTTTGGATGGGGGTACGATGTTGGCAACAGGTATTGGGGAAAAATTGATGCCATTGCCAACGCTTCCACAATTATGGTTGGTGCTTGCTAAACCTAATTTTTCTGTGTCAACAGCCTGGGCGTATCAACAACTCGACAATGTCAGTGATGTCAAACATCCTCATACGCAGCAAATGCTTGATGCCATTACCAAAAAAGATCGCGGGGCTATTCTTCAGCATTTGTCAAATGTGTTAGAACAGGTTACTCAAGCGATTTACCCTCGAATTCAAGAAATAAAGGATGAATTATTGCGTTTAGGTGCCCAAGGGGTGTTGATGTCAGGTAGTGGACCAACCGTATTTGGGGTGATGAAAAATGAAGCTGAGGCACAGAAGGCAGCGGAAGTGCTGAAGAAGGATATGAGTGAGGTTTTTGTAGCGCATACGATGTAGGAGCAGGTAGCAATCAGCAGGTAGGAAAAGACTTAAAAGAACAGTTGATAGTTGATAGTTGACGGTTAAAGGATAGAGGGAAGATCGCTCTCTGCGTTCGCTGAAAGAGGAACGAGGAATGATAAAAACCCTAATGCAAGAATGGGGACATTCCGTAAGGTGCGAGCGGTGTGTCCCCGTTATTGCATGGAAGGATAAAGCAGGAACTATCAAATTAAAGCCTGTCTGCTTTTTGAAAAATGAGTGAAGGAGGAAAATGATATGGATGAAGGGACACCTATTATTCCAATTAAATTAGATAGTTATAAACCGCTGAGGGAGATTGTATTTGAGTCTTTGCGTGAAGCCATTATTAATGCACATTTGAAGCCTGGGGAACGCTTGATGGAGATTCAGTTGGCGGAACGGATGGGTGTAAGTCGTACGCCGGTTCGTGAAGCTATTCGTAAATTAGAATTGGAAGGCTTTGTTGTTATGGTACCTCGAAAAGGAGCCTTTGTTGCTGGACTTTCGTTAAAAGATATTGCAGAATTGTTTGAGATTCGTGGGGCACTAGAAGGATTGGCAGCAGAGCTCGCAGCAGAAAGAATTGATGAGGAAGAACTAGAAGAGTTAGAGCGCTGTCTTTTCCAAATTGCTGAATGCATTGAATCTGGAGATACAGAGCAAATTATTGAAATTGATACCCGGTTTCATGATGTACTTTTTAAAGCGAGTCGTAATATGCGGTTGGTTCAAATTGTCAATAATTTATACGAGCAGATTCATCGCTACCGTAAGACATCGCTGGCTTATCCCGGGCGAGCAAGAGAGGCTTTAGAAGAACATAAGGAAATTGTAGAAGCTTTGTGTGAGAGAAACGTGGAACTGGCACATCAGTTAGCTTTAAAACATATGGATAAAGCTGAAAATGCGATTATGACAATTATCCTGGAAGGGGATAATAAACATTAAAATAAGAGAGAATAGGTATATTATAGGGAAGGGTGTGAGGGCGATGATCTTTGATGCGATTGTGTTAGCAGGTGATAGTAACAAGCCTTTTTGCAAAGATTCATCGCAAATAATCCCGGAGGCCTTGATTGATATAAACGGAAAACCTATGATTGCCTTTATTTTGGAATCTTTGCAACAATCGGAATACATAGGACGTGTGGTTGTGGTAGGTTCCAAAGATTTATTACAGAAAGGATTAGAAACGTTTAAATATACCTGTGAAATTATTGAGCAAAAGGATTCGGCCTTTAGTAATCTAAGATTGGGGATAGACGTACTTAGTTCAAATGGGAAAGTGCTTGTTGTGACTTGTGATATTCCCTTGTTGACAACAATTGCTGTTAATGACTTTATTGATCGTTGTATGTCAGAAGAAGCAGATGTTTATTATCCAATTGTGAGTAAACAAGTCAATGAAGCATCTTATCCTGGTGTACGACGGACATACGTTAAGCTTAAGGAGGGTATTTTTACGGGGGGAAATTTATTTTTGGTAAATCCTGAAGTTTTATCATTCTGTACTGATTTTGCCCAAAAAGCCATTGCTTTACGTAAAAACCCTGTTAAAATGAGTCGCATTTTGGGATTAGGAATTCTAATGCGCTATTTAAGTGGAAATTTGACCATTGCCTCTTTGGAAAGAAGGGTATATGGATTACTGCGTATTAAAGGAAAAGGAATCATTTCATCTTATCCGGAAGTAGGTATTGATGTGGACAAGATCAGTGATTTGGAATTGGTAAGAAAATTTTTGTAAAGGAGCGAATGCATATGAAAGGAAAAATGATTCATACGGATCAAGCGCCTCAAGCGGTAGGTCCGTACTCACAGGGGGTAAAATTTGGTGATTGGTTGTACGTTTCAGGTCAGATCCCTATTGATCCGACTACGAATGAACTGCTTTTGGGGGATATTGAGCATCAAGCGGAGCAAGTTTTAAAGAACCTCCAAGCGATTGTTACGGCGGCAGGGTTAAAGCTGACAGATGTAGCGAAAGTTAATATTTATTTAACGCAGATGGAGGCGTTTCCGAAAGTAAATGAAGTCTATGCAAAGTTTTTTGATGTGTTTTTGCCTGCTCGTGCCTGTGTTGGTGTTGCTTCATTACCCAAAGGTGTGGGTGTTGAAATGGATGCTGTTGTCTATGCAGGAGATAAGGAAACTGCCTAAATAAGATGTTCGTGGTATTTATTTCCTTGTAAAAGTAAAAACAAATCACTTCTAACTTCTACTTCTTATGTGTATTTATAGGAATGAGGATTTCATAAGCCTAAAAAGGAGGTAGAAGAAAGGTGATTATTTCATTTCGAAGTAAATGGCTAAGATGTGTCATAGTCGTTGTGTTGATGACTTTCTTTGTAACAGGTATTCAAAATGGTTATCAAACGACAGAGACTGTTTTTTTGAATTGGTTTCATAAAGATAGCAATCCCGATCAGCAGAAGGAAATATTTGAACCGTCGCAATATGTGTTGGCGGAGTTTTCAACGCCTATTGAAAATCGTGGTCCTGGAAGAATTTTTAACCAGAAAAAAGTGATGAGTATCTTTAAGGATAAAGTGATTGAACCAGACAGTACTTTTTCTGTTTTAGATGCAATAGGATCTATGACAGCTGAAGAAGGCTGGCAGATGGGAGAAAAATCTTTGGTTATGGGTTCAAAACTTGTAGATGGTATGGCAGGTGGTATTTGTCAGCCAGTTACCACACTTTATAATGCCGCATTGTTATCAGATTTTGAAATATTGAAGCGATTTAATCATGCTATTGCGTTAACTTATGTCGATCCAGGAAGAGATGCAGCCATTTATAGAGCAGGCGGTCAGGATTTAGTGATTAAAAATACGCATGAATTTCCGGTTACAATTAAGGGTGAAATGACTAAAGATCAGATTATCATTCGTTTGGTTACTCAGGATTCGCGTGCAGGGGAATGGAAGAAACAACATGAAATTAATTTTGAAGTTTATAAGACGGGTGAGATTCCTTATCGTCAAGTTGTAAGAAAAGATACTTCCCTTGCTGTAGGAGAAAAAAAGGTTATTCATGAAGGGATTAAGGGATATAAAAATGTGAAATTATTCCGGATTGTTAAGAAGGATGGAGAAGTTAAGCGTCGAGAACTTATTTCACAGAATAGTTATTTGCCTTTTCCAGAAGAGATTGTTAAGGGCACAAAAAAGGCAGAATAAGTTTTAATAAGCTTAATGTTGAGAAAACATAGATGTGATATTAGAGTTTGTGAGATATAATCATCCTCTGTAAAAAATATTCAGTTGGTGTTTTTTGCAAAATTTATTCTAAAAATCATCCCTTTGTTATATCAATAGGGTAGGGATAAATTTTGATCAGAGGAGGTAAAAAGCTGTGGTTATTAGTTTTAAAAATCGAGGACTAAAGATTATTTGTCTTTTAGCTTTTTTAGGAATTGTGATGACGGTCATTCAAAAAGGATATATGATGACTGAAGGTGTATTGGGAGACTGGTTTGATCATAAAGCGATTGAAACACAAGCGAATGGAGGACCAATGCCCATCAAGTACGTGGTCGCTGAATTTGTTACGCCAATTATTGACCATGACGCCAACCGAATGTATAATTTGCAAAAAACAATTGACGTTATTAACCAGCATGTTATTGGAACAGGAGAGGTTTTTTCCTTCAATAAAAAAGTAGGAATGTATACTCAAAAAGAGGGATGGCAACCGGTAACAAAGCAATACTTAGGTAATGAAATATTAGAGAATGGAATAGCAGATGGTATTTGCCAAATAGCAACAGGTGTATATAATGCCGCTTTCTTAGCAAATTTTGAAATTGTTGAACGTCATCCTCAGCGAGTATCTCGAGATTATGTAGAAGTGGGACGTGATGCATTTGTCTACGATGGGAAAGATTTAGTGATTAAAAACACGGCTGATTTCCCAGTTACGATTGAATCAGAAATCGTTCAAGATCAAGTGATTACCCGTTTTGTAAGCAAAGATGAAAAAGCCAAACAATGGGAAAGGCTATTTGATATAGATATTGCAATTAATAAGAATGGAGAGATCCCTTTTGGCCAAGAAAATTTTTATGATGATGCGTTGGCAAACGGGGTTAAAGAAACGTTGGCATCAGGCGTGAAAGGGTATAAAATGGTTAAAACGGTGCGTATTATAAAAAATGAGGGTCAGATCATAAAGGAAGAATTGATTTCGCGAGATTCCTATCAGGCTATGCCGGAAAAAACGAGAATAGGAACAAATAAAAATAAAAAGTAAGACTTTTTGTCTTACTTTTTTTAATATGTTAAAATATAAATAATTAAATGTAACAGAATAGAACTATATAGACAGAAACAAATATATAATATTAAATTTACAATCAAAAATTAGATGGTTTAAACTCAAATATAAATGATAAAGTTTAGCGAACAGTTATTAGTGATCAACTTAAAGGAAAAGATAAAAAGATTACATGAGTGCTAAAAGTATAAAAAAATTTATTGCAAATCATATTAAATTAATATAGATAAGGGGAGAGAAAAATGCAATTAAAAAAATTAAAAATTGGTGATCTGGTTGTTCCAGTTCCGATCATTCAAGGGGGTATGGCTGTACGGATATCTACAGCCCCATTAGCGGCAGCGGTAGCCAATGAAGGTGGTGTGGGTATCATTGCAGGTACTGGAATGAAAGTGGATGAGCTTAGAGAAGAAATTCGTAAAGCAAGGGAAATGACAAGAGGTATCATTGGGGTTAATGTCCTTTTTGCTGTAAAGGAATTTGCGGATCTTGTGAAGGCAGCCATCAATGAAGGTATTGATTTAGTTGTATCCGGTGCTGGTTTTTCACGAGATATGTTTGCCTGGGGTAAAGAGAGCGGGGTACCTATTGTACCGATTGTGTCTTCAGCAAAATTGGCTATTTTGGCAGAGAAATTAGGTGCTGCTGCTGTTGTTGTTGAGGGTAAAGAAGCAGGAGGGCATCTTGGCACGGATCGTTCTTTGAGGGATATACTTCCTGAGGTTTGTCGAGCGATTCAGTTACCTGTTATTGCTGCAGGTGGTATTATGGATGGACAAGATATTGCTGATGTAATAAATTTAGGGGCAGATGGTGTTCAAATGGGAACGCGCTTTGCGGCCAGTGAGGAATCAAATGCTTCTGATGCGTTTAAAGCGTTATATATTAAGGCTCAAAAAGAAGATATTGTTCTTGTAAAAAGCCCTGTAGGCTTACCGGGACAAGGTATTCGGAATTCTTTTTATAATTTGATTGAGAGTGGAACAGTACCTAAAATAGGTGCATGTAATGATTGCTTAAAACGATGTTCACATAGTTTTTGTATTATGGATGCGCTGGTGAATGCTTGTAAATCTGGAGAAGCGGGTAAAGCGTTAGTTTTTTCTGGAGAATGTGTTGACAAGGTCAAGGAAGTTCTTCCGGTCAAGGCTATTTTCAAAAAACTATTGAAGGAAGTCGAAAATGCATAATTAATAGATGGGTGATCATTATGGATAAATTAGACCATATCGGTATTCAATATGTGCCTGGGGTGGGACCATCTCGGGCAAAAATGTTGCATAAATTAAATATTTTTACGGTAGAAGATGTGTTGTATTATTTTCCGCGTCGTTATGAGGATTTTTCTTGTGTGGTTCCCATTCAAGCCGCTTTAGCAGGGGAAAAACAGACAATAGAAGCTCATGTGATTGGAATTTCTGAAAAAAGACCTCGGAAAGGCTTGACCATTACGGAGATTGGATTTTCAGATGGGACAGGAACCCTTTATGGTGTGTGGTTTAATCAACCTTATATTAAGCGACAGTGGCAAAAAGGAATACTTGTACGTGTCAGTGGTAAAGCAGAACGAAAATATGGCCGTATTCAAATGAGTAGTCCAATGATTGAAGCTGTAGAAAAAGCAAAACCGGGTTTAACCGGTCGAATTATACCTTTCTATCCTTTGACGGAAGGATTACAGCCTAATTTGTTTAGAAAAATAGTGAATCAGTGCTTGCAAAAGTATGGGGCAAGGGTAGAGGATTTCATGCCTGAAAAGATTTTAGAGCGATTTCATCTTTCTTCTTTATCCAGGGCGCTTCAGGAAGTGCATTTTCCCCAAAACCAGATTCAGCTTGATGCAGCACAGAGACGGCTCATATTTGAGGAACTATTGGTATTGCAGCTGGGCGTGGGAATGCAGAAAAAAAGAGGAAAGCAAGACGTAAAGGGGATCCAGCATCAATCGGACGGTTTATTGATAAAACAAATGTTGCAGCAATTGCCTTATACGTTGACCGGTGCCCAGCAAAAAGTGTGGGAGAGTATAAAAAAAGATATGGAATGTTCCTATCCTATGCAACGCCTGGTTCAGGGCGATGTGGGGGCAGGTAAAACGTTGGTTGCCGTTTTAGCCCTTTTAAAAGCCGTGGAAAGTGGTTTCCAAGCGGCCATGATGGCGCCAACTGAAATACTGGCGAAGCAACATTATCAAAATTTATCAGAATTATTTTCTCCTTTAGGGATAAAGATTGACTTGCTTTCAGGAAGTTTGACGCCAGTACAAAAAAAACATACGCTGCAGGGAATTGCAACCGGAGAGATTCAAGTTGTGGTAGGAACCCATGCTTTAATTCAAGAAGGTGTTACTTTTGCTGATTTAAGTTTGGTTATTACAGATGAACAGCATCGATTTGGTGTTAAGCAGCGTGCGAGTTTCCAGCAAAAAGGAAGAATGCCTGATGTTTTAGTGATGACAGCAACGCCTATTCCACGAACATTAGCGCTGACCGTTTTTGGAGATTTGGACATTTCAATCATTGATGAATTACCACCCGGTAGAAAATCGGTTAAGACGTATTGGGTTACATCTGAGATGGAAAAAAGAGTATATGGTTTTTTAGAGAAAGAAGTATCAGCGGGGCGACAGGTTTATATTGTTTGTCCTCTTGTGGAAGAGTCAGAACAATTACAAGTGGAGTCGGTTGTTCATCTTTATACCTATCTTAAAGAAAATATTTTTTCTCATCTGACATTAGGTTTACTTTATGGGAAGATGAAATCCGAAGAAAAAGAATCCGTCATGCATCAATTTTATGAGGGGAACATTCAAATTTTAGTAGCCACTACTGTAATAGAAGTGGGGGTCAATGTGCCGAATGCCTCTGTCATGGTTATAAAAGATGCCGATCGTTTTGGATTGGCGCAACTCCATCAACTCCGAGGCCGCGTGGGTCGAGGAAGTGATCAATCTTATTGTATTTTGATTGCTGATCCAACCACAGAGGAAGGAAAACAGCGTATGGGAGTTATGCAGTCTACCTCTGATGGTTTTCGAATTGCAGAAGAAGATCTAAAATTAAGAGGGCCTGGTGAGTTTTTTGGTGTCCGACAACATGGCTTGCCAGATTTTAAAATAGCCAATATTTTGCGAGATGTTGCGCTGATGGAATTGGCTCAAAAGGCTTCTGCTGAGATTTTAGCCGATAACGCATTATCGCAACCAGCGTATCAAAATTTGAGAATGGAAATTGAGAAACGATTTAGTAACAAGAATATTTGTAGTAATTAGAAAGAAAAATGAAGAGGAACGAATAACGAATAACGAAGAACGAATAATAAGAATGAATAATAAGAACGAATAATAAGAATAAATAATAAGAATGAAGAAAAAATTAGAATAAGAATATATAAAAACAGCGACCGCTATTGGTCGCTGTTTTTGGGAGAGGAGAAATTGGAGAAAGAGCTTTTTACGGGGGAGCAAGATTAAATCATCACTTATAGTATGGGAAAATAACTTAAAAGATATACGTCATGATTAAAATAAATTTTATAATTTTATTAAACCGATGGCCAACCTGCCAATATCCTTTTGGTTGCATATGATAAGGGAAATAGAACCAAAAGGAAGGAGGAGAATGATGAATAGAGATATTCCTTTTATTTGGTTAGCCAAAATGGGAATGCGTATGAGCCGCTTGCTCGGAAAAGGGGTGGGAAGTTCTTTCCCAGGTATGATTATTCGCCGTGTTTCTCCAAGGTTTTTATGGTTTAATGCCCCTTCGTTTTCCAAGGGGGTTGCTCTAGTAACAGGGACAAATGGAAAATCAACGACCACACATATGATTGCCAAAAGCATGGCCCGGAGTGGTAAAAATTGTGCGTATAATAAGTCTGGTGCTAACCTCATAAATGGTTTAGCAACCACTATAATTGAAAATATGGATAACTTTGGCCATTCAAAGGCGCAGTCTTTGGTGTTGGAAGTAGATGAAGCAACGATGCCTCAGGCTGTAGAAGAAACAAATCCTTGTATGATGGTTGTGACCAATATTTTCCCCGATCAATTGGATCGCTATGGCGAAATAACGGCAACGGCTGGGATGATTAAAGATTCTTTTTATAAGGCTTCTCCCAATACGAAGGTGGTTTTGAACGCTGATGATCCTCTATCTGCAAGCCTGGGGGAAGAGATTGGTCTGGACGTTATTTATTATGGTCTTGAAGCGCCGGAAATAGGGAGGAAAACAGGAAATAGTTTGTATTGTATGCATTGTGGTAAATATCTTTACCAATACAAGATGCACTATTACAGCTTTTTGGGGGATTATTATTGCCCTTATTGTGATCATAAGCGCCTGTTGCCTCAAGTTTATGCGCGTCAAATTAAGTTGAAGGGTATCAAAGGATCTTCTTTTGAATTAGTAACACCTGATCATGTTACACGAATTGATTTGAAAGTACCGGGTATCTATAATATCTATAATGCGCTAGCCGCAACAGCAACATGTATAGCGTGGGGAATACCATTGAAGACGATCAAGCAGTCCCTTGAAGCATACGCAACTGTTTTTGGCAGAATGGAGGAAATAAAGATACAGGATAAAAAATTGTATTTAAGTCTTGTAAAAAACACCGCGGGATTTAATGAAGCATTACGGGTATGGCAGGATGATAACGAACCGGCTCATTTGTGTATTGCCATTCATGATACGGTTGCGGATGGTCAGGATGTCTCCTGGTTATGGGACGTGGATTTTGAAGGCTTTATTGAGCGACACGTTTTGAAATCTGTGGTCGTAACAGGGCATCGAGCTGCAGATCTGGCGTTGCGTTTGAAATATGCTGGTGTGGATTATAATATGATTAATATTGAAAAAGATTGCAAGAAAGCAATTAATCTCTCCGTGTCATTATGCGATCATAATGAACGCTTATTTGTTTTTCCCAATTATTCTGCGATGTTTGAGGTACGATCAGCTTTAGAAAAAGAAGGTTATGTTGAGCCGATTTGGGAAAAAGGATAGGGGGATGAATATGGATGTCGTGATTTGCAACTTATATCCTGAAGTATTAAATAACGGGGGCAGCCAGGGAAATATTTATGTGATTGAAAAGAACTGTGAATGGTGTGGGTATAATGTAGCGGTAGAATGTATTCCTTTGGGGAAGAGATTGTCGCCATCCAGGTATGATTTTATTTTTGTAGGGGATGCAGCTCCGGAAGCACAAAGTATCATGATCAAAGAACTGAAAAAGTATAATGGGGATGCGTTAATAGAAGCCGTTGAAACGGGTCATGAATTATTGAGTTGTGGAGGAAGTGTGCCTTTTTTGGGGAAAATGATGGTTAAAGGGGAGCAAGCAATAGACTTGGGAATTGGTTTATTTCCGATGCAAGTTAAAGAACAACAGGAACGGTTTGTGGGAGACGTACTGATTAAAGAAGCGTTGACAGGTGAAGAACATTGGATGGTGGGATTTGAAAACCATAACTGGCATATTTTCTTAGAAGACAATGTAAAATCATTAGGTAAAATCCATATTGGTGCAGGTAATAATGGCAGGGATGGGGTAGAAGGGGTTTGTTATAAAAAAGCAATCGGCACAAATCTGCAAGGTGCTTTTTTAGCAACTAACTTTTGGTTAGTAGACTTTATCTTACAAAGAATACAACAAAAGAAAGAGATAACAGCTTCATACCCTCGTTTGAATAGAGAATTGGAAGCGCGTGCATACAAGGACGCGATTGAGATTGCGAGACATAGAATCAAAAAGAAATAGCAGTAAAGCCTGCTATTTCTTTTTGATGGTGGGATATTTAGCATTTTTCTCTGTGCTTAATAATTTCATAAGCTTTTTTTACAGTTGCAACATCAACGCCTAATGCCTCAGCCATTTCTTCGTCTGTGTGTTGAGCACTCATCGTTTCTGCGAAAATAGATGTATCGATACCTAGTTTAGATTCTAAAGCTTTTGCTTGTTTTTCACTTAATGGGGTGTGTTTATCACAGATTTTTTTAGTTTTACGTGCCAAAGGTTTCACCTCCTTTGCTGTTTAATAAAGTAAGTAGTAAGCGGGATTACTTACCTTTTTCTTACTACTTGTTTCCCAAAATATTGATGGCTTGTTGAGCCGTTTCTTTAGGAATACCAAGTTCTTGAGCAATTTCCATACTATTTTTACCATTTAAAACAGCATCGAATAATTGTCTTCGATTGATACCGTACATTGTTTCTGCAAAAACACAAGCTTCAGGACTTAACTGAGATTCAAAATCTTTGTTAGCCAATTTATTTCACCTCCTTTTACCAGTGGTAACCCAAAACCTTTATGGCTTCTCGGGCAGTTTCTTCAGGGACACCCAATTCTTGAGCGATCTCTTGAGTGTTTTTTCCCTCCAATATGGCACTCATTAATTGTTCTGGATCAAGACCATAATCAGATCGAACTTTGTAGGCGACAGAAGCAAGAACCTGTGGGTTTTCCTTAGCATATCCAGGTATGAATTCCTGTGTCATAAATACGTCCTCCTTTACAATTAAACAGAAAAACATTGACAAAAATATTCACTATTATTATGAGGTGTATGTAACAAAAATATGTAAAATGGAAATAGTAAATGTTAACTATATTAAAAAGATTATTCAAGATGATAAAAAAACCATCATGTGGTAAAATAAGAAAGAAATACAAAGGAACAGCAGGTAGGAAAAGATAAAAGAAGCAGGTAGCAACCAGCAGGTAGGCGGTAGGATATAATTAGAAAGTCTGAGCCTTTACAGTAAAGGTTAGTTGAGATTTGAAGGTTTTGTGAATAATTACTTTTCAAATATAAGTGGTAGATTATGAGGAAGCTTTTATAATTTATTAATGGTTAGTAAAGAACTTTATTGGAAAAAGCAGAGCCTATCAAATAAAGCCTACCTGCTACCTGCTACAAGTGACCGTAGGGAACGAGCTACCTGCTAATATATATGGAGGTAAACAACGAAGTGCGTATTATTAGTGGACAGGCTAAAGGACGACGACTAAAAGCCCTTAAAGGGTTGAAGACTAGGCCTACTTCAGATCGAGTGAAGGAGGCAATATTTAATATATTAGGTCCATATATTCCCGGGTGTTTATTTTTGGATCTTTATGCAGGAACTGGTAACATGGGAATAGAAGCTTTAAGTAGAGGGAGTAAAGAAAGTGTTTTTGTAGAAAATAATCCTGCAGCGCTTAAAGTGATTCGGGATAATCTAGCTTTAACAGGGTTTGAAAATGACGCACAAGTCATTAGGGATTCTGTTATCTCTGCTTTAGGAAAATTCCAAAATGCGGGACGCAAGTTTGACATTATTTTTCTTGATCCCCCTTATGAAAAAGATATGAGTTTACCTACTTTACAAAAAATTAACGACAATAATCTATTAGAAGAAGATGGGATGGTTCTAGTAGAGCACCATCGGCGAGAGAAATACCCTGAAAGAATGGGTCATTTGCTTTTAGCCAGACAAAATAGGTATGGTGATACGATGATTTCCTTTTATAGGATTGATTTTTCTAATCGTTGTTTAGAGGAGGGAAAAAATGAAAATTGCAATTTATCCAGGTAGTTTTGATCCGGCAACCAATGGTCATTTGGATATTATAGAGCGTAGTTCACGTTTTTTTGATAAGTTGATTGTAGGGGTTTTGGATAACCCGCGTAAGAAATCATTATTTAAAATTAATGAACGGATCGAAATGCTGTATGAGATTACGCAGCATCTTCCCAACATAGAAATTGATTATTTTAGTGGGTTAACCGTTGAATATGCACGTGAAAAAGGCGCATCTGTTATTATAAGAGGACTGAGAGCAATGTCCGATTTTGAATATGAATTTCAGATGGCATTAACGAATTCTAAATTAGCGCCAGAGATGGAAATGATGTTTTTGATGACAAGTAGTAAGTATTCTTTTTTAAGCTCCAGCATGGTCAAAGAAATTGCCATGTTTGGTAAGAATAATTTACAGTTGATTGATTTTGTACCGGAAACGATTGCCAGAAGGACGATAGAAAAATATCATTTGGGATCAAATGGACGGGAGGAATGAGAAGATGAGTTTAGTTACTTTATTTAATGAATTGGAGGAAATGGTAGACAAAGCTTCTAATGTACCCTTTTCAGACAAATCCCTCATTTCTAAGGAAAAATTATTGGATACGATTGATGAAATCAGACTCAATTTACCAAACGAAATGAGAGAAGCTAAAATGGTGATGAAAGAAAGGGAAGAAATTTTAGCAGAGGCACGGGAAGAGGCTAATGGGATTTTACTTGAGGCGCAGGAGCAGGTGAAAGAAATGGCAGAAGAGAATGAGGTTGTACAGTATGCCAAAGAACAAAGCCAATTAATTCTTGAGGAAGCGCAGAGTATTGCTTTGGATATTCGTCAAGGGGCGGATGAATATGCTGCAACTGTATTAAGCCAATTAGAACTTCAATTAGGGCGTGCTTTGTCAACCGTGCAAAATGGACAGCAACAGTTGAGAGTAAGAAATAATGAGTTGCCTCAAGAGGCCTAAGCAATTTTTCAGGTCGTTTTCTTTAAGAGATGGCAGAATAAACTGAGTAATAATAAACAGCTTAGAGTCATGATAAAGATTAATAACATTTTTTCAAGAGAGAATAGTCCCGTAAGAGATGGAATGGATGGTTGAGAAAACACATCAAGCAGAAGCGGATTAATTTTGATTAAAATAAAAGTGATAAATGGGGCTATTATGGCGTAGACCATTTTGGAAATAACAAAAGCATTGGATTTGATATTTGCATCTTGAATAATACTTAAAATTTGTGCTTGAATCGATAAGCCAGCCCATCCCAGTAAGAGGCTGGCAGCGATCATTTTTTGGGCTATTGGGGCATTTGTTTGACTTAGAGCGTTTTGACCGTTAGTCATTTCAAAAAAGCCTTTGACTAATCCATCTAATAACAATGGGTCTACATGAAGATAGACAGTAAGCTTAGACAGGAAGTGTGTTACCATTGTAATGAAACCGATTAGGGTTAGCATTTCCATTAGCACAGAAAATAGAATAATAAATCCGCCAACTAATAATAAGGTTTGTAATCCCTGGCGCACAGCATCACCCATTATTTTTCCTATGGGTCGGTTATCATTTTTCCTTGCAGCAAATAAGGCCTTGAAGGCTTTTAAGATGATGGGATCAGATGATGTAAGCGGACTTGATGAGGCATCTCCTTTTTTCCAAAATCGAAAGATGATGCCAACGATTAAGCTGGATAAATAGTGGCCTAACATTAGTAGGAGCGCTAAGTGACCATTGCCAAACATCCCTAGTGCGACTGCGCCACCAATGAAAATGGGGTCAGATGTTGTTGTGAACGTAACAAGACGCTCTCCTTCAGCAGGTGTACAGAGATTCTGTTCATGCAGGCGTGCTGTTAAAATAGCACCAATTGGGTAGCCGCTCGCAAAACCCATAGCTAATACAAAACCACCGGTACCCGGAACGTTGAATAGCGGACGCATCAATGGCTCTAATAAAACGCCTACGAATTGTACAACGCCTAGTCCAACCAGGATATCAGACATGATACAAAAGGGCAGCAAAGCAGGGAAAACGGTTTCCCACCAAATTTTTATGCCATTCTTAGAGGCTAGTAAAGTATGTTCCGGAGAAAAAACCATACAGAGAGCTATAAATAGGCTGCTAAAAGCAAAGGCTATATTTGTGATGTGGCAGCGGTAAGAAGATGTGTTCATTTTTTCCTCCAGGTATTAATGGCTTAAGGCATAAAGCTAAAGGCTAAAGAAACATTCAAAAGACTTTTGTCATTATCTTTAGTTTTCAGCTTTTGGCTATCAGTTTTCAGCCTTCAGCATTTTTTAAATCTTTCCAATAATATATATGGGATGACATGAGAAGATATGCTTCAGGTCTATTTTGTTTTTGTAAGAATAAGATAAGACATATTTATAAAATAAATTGTACAGTAAAGGGAGATTGACAACTAGATGGTGAGTGATATGCAGGAAGACAAGATAAAAGTAGGACTTGCCTTAGGGTCTGGAGGGGGGCGGGGTTTAGCACATATTGGTGTATTAAAGGTTTTAAAGCGGGAAGGTATTCCTATTGATTATATAGTGGGTTCTAGTATCGGAGCTGTAGTAGGCGCTTTTTATGCGACGGGTATAGATTTAGAACTACTAGAAAAATTAGTATATAATTTAGATATTAGGACATTGATTGATCCGGTCATTTCTCCACGGGATTTTGTGACCAAAGAAAAAATGAAAGAAATCATGAGAGTTTTTTTTTCTCGGAAAGGTATTATTTACGGAGAAAAAATCTATCAGTTTATACGACTTTTGACGAAAGAGAAAACATTTGCACAAGCAAATATTCCTTTGGCAGTCATTGCATCTGATATTGAACGGGGAGAAGCGGTTGTTTTCCAAGAAGGGGAGATCGCTCAAGCTGTTCGTGCGAGTATTTCTATACCGGGTATTTTTGAACCTGTTATTTTAGGGGGAAGAACATTGGTGGATGGGGGCGTAACCAGCCGTGTACCGGTAAGGGAAACTCGCGATTTGGGGTTGGATGTGATTATTGGGGTTGACGTGGGATCGGATTTTCATTTTAATGAAGTGAATAATGCGTGTGATATTATTATGCAGTCTATTGAAATTTTAGATCATCATGCTTTACAAGCCTATGTTCCTGATGCAGATATTTTTATCCGACCTCAAGTAGGAGAATTTTCAACGGCTAAATTTGAAAGGCGGGAAGAATGTATAGCATGTGGAATGCTGGCAGCGGAAGCTGTTTTGCCTGATATATGGCGAGTGATTAAGGAGAAGGAAGGGAAATAAGTGAGAAAAATCAGATCGTTTTTAAAGATTATTGTTTTGTTTGTTTTATTAGGTTTATTTGTGTTTTATCCAGTTAATTATTTCATCATTCAACCAGGCGTTGCTACGGATTTGAGCCAAATTGTTTCCGTTGAGAATGGAGATGACGATGATCAGGGGGCTTTTTTATTGACTGCTGTTTCTACCCAGCGGGCCAGTACTTTAAAGCTTATTTGGGGAATGCTTAATCCTGATATCGATGTCATCCCTGCAACCCAAATGTTGCCGCAGGATATAGATATGGATGAATATTTAGAAATTATGAAAATCATGATGGAAGAAAGCCAACTTTCATCCGGTATTGTTGCCTTGAAGGAAGCCGGGGAAAAAGTAGATGTTTCTGGAAAGGTGACGGTTCATAAGGTGTTGCCGGATAGTCCTGCCCAGGGAAAATTAGAAGCTGGAGATGTGATTGAAGCGGTAGACGGGAAGGAAGTCATTGTTTCCGAAGAGTTGGTCAATGCGGTTCAAGATCGAAAGGTGGGGGATACGGTACATCTTAAGGTAAAACGGGGAGAAGAAATTTTTGAAACGGACGTTAAGACTGGAGAAGTGCCTGAGAAACCGGGTAAGCCTGTTGTAAAGATACTTGTTGTAACGCAAGATCTTGAATACCATCTTCCTGTAGACATTAATTTCGATACAGAAAATATTGCAGGGCCTTCAGCGGGTCTCATGTTTTCATTAGAGATTTATAATCAGTTAAAACCTGAGGATATTTCACGAGAATATCGTATTGCAGGAACAGGAACGATTGATATTAATGGAGATGTGGGTGAGATTGGCGGTATTAAGCAAAAAGTGATTGCTGCTGAGCGGGAAGGTGCAGAATATTTCTTTGCTCCTGTTAATAACCTTGAGGAGGCTAAGCAAGGGGCTAAAGATATTAAGCTGATTCCCGTGGAAAATTTTAAAGATGCGATGGAATTTTTGAATACGTTAGACAATGTTGCTTAATAAGGAAAACACCAGATGAATATTCATCTGGTGTTTTTCTTATCAAATAATAATGTATCAGCAAACTATATAAATTGCATTAAAGTTTTTACATTTAGAATTGCTCTGGCAACATGGGGACACACCACTCGTGCCTCATAGAATGTCCCCATCTTTCCTTCGCTTTTCCTGCAAACCTGTAATGTAAGTTCTTTATTGCATGACATATAAAGAACTTACAACAAATTGTTCGCTAGCGAAGTAGAATTTATTTTTATTTCTTTATGGTTTTGTTTTTTTAACTGTCAACTGTCCACTATCAACTGTCAACTGAAAGACGGCTTCAGCCGTCTTTCTCATATTCTAATCACTTGCTTGTAATAATCACAGTTTCCTGTTCGTCTGGTTACATCAGGGAAAGCTAAGGTATAAAGATCGCTTGCCAATAAGTCTAATTTCAGCATATCTATAAATGTTTGTGATTGTTTGGAAAAGGTATGTTTGCCAATGGTCGTGAGCAGAGGCAAGGCGGCATGGTGTTTCATTTGTTGAAGAATCTGTTGGCCTGTTTGAGAAAACCCCAGTATACGTAAATATTGAGGGCCATCATCAATTAATCTCCCTTGTTTTTCTTTTGTCAATCCCAATAAGATATAGCATAAGATGCGTTGGAGACGTGTATAGGTATAACGTTTCGTCTTAACGTGCTCTAATAAGTGAGTTAAAGTTGTTGATTGATAGGCAGCCTGGAGAAAACGGTTTTCAAGTCCGATTTCCATCTCAGGGAAGTGTGCTAATGTTTGAGGTGTAGCCTGACGCAGCAAAACCAATAGCGTTTGAGATAAATTTTCCCACATAACCGGACCTTTTCCGTTTTTAATTTCCCTGTTTAAAATGGATAAAGCGTGTTCAGGAATATACGGTTTAATACGTGAGAAATGATTTCCTGACAGAACCTGTTTCCGAATGGCAGTTGCACTGGAGAGGGATGAACGATCATTTAACTGTTCTTCGTGATAAGATGTGCCTAGGCGCTCGATTGCGAGTGGAGATATCGAAAAATTCCAATATTGTAACGCTTGAAGGTATTCGATGGCCAGGATATTATTTGGCTGTTTTAGAATATATTCTATTCTTTCAATGGATGAGGGATCAATTGCTTTTAGGTAATTCAATAAAGCCTGCATACGTGCATGGGGGTAGCTCAAACCGTTTTTGAGATGAGCGATTAAGTGTTCTTTATATAGAGAGGGTTCTTGCGAGAGGATGGAAGCAATTTTTTGGAGCAGCTCTAGTTGGGGTGTTTCGCTGCCAAATGATAAATGATCGATAACCCCTGTCGCTTGCAGGGTTGCTATGCCGCCTCTAGCAAAGTATTGTGCGCTGCCTGTGGCAAAAACGGTTGGCAGCTCCAGAATAACGTCAGCACCACTTTGTAGTGCCATCTCTGTTCTTGCCCATTTATCTACGAGTGCGGGTTCACCGCGTTGGGTAAAATGACCGCTGATGACACATACAATGCCGTCAGCTCCGGTTTCTTCCCGTGTGCGTTCAATATGATAGTAGTGCCCGTTATGAAAAGGGTTATATTCCGCAATGATTCCGGCAATACGCATGCTATATATGCCTCCCAGATTTTGTTGTAAGAATTTGAAGTGTTGATTCCTTGAATTTATTGTCAAACGCTAAGTAGAGCAGGTAGGGAACAGCTACCTGCTACAAGCGACCAGAGGGAGCGTCCTACCTGCTTCTAATAGCAGTGATAATATGTACGTTAAAATCTTTTCATATATAGAACATTATACCACAATACTATCAGTTCTACTCTGCATGAAATTAACATAATCATAGAGTGGGAGGTGATTTTATTGTCCGTTTCATTTCAAATTAGTATGAAGCCACGTTTGAAAATGGTTTTTCAACTTATTGCTTTAGTTGTTATTCTTGCGATTATTATTCCTGTGTTTTTGACGATTACCAAGCCTTTGATGCCTGTTGCTACCGGAGAGAGAAAAGTAGTGCCTAATCGTGTCATGAAAGTAGATCAAATGCCTCAAGATACTCTTTTGGACAAATTTGTTTTTGAATTTCAAAGGACTTACCGTGAAATTCAAGAATGAAAAAGAGAGAAAGAAATAAATGTGCAGGAATCAGTTGCTAAAATGTGGAATAAATAAAGAAGACTATGGACTCATGTTTAATAAAAGCTAATTGGCGGTATATTAATGAGTGATAAGTGAGGTTGGGTAAAGATGAAAAAATGGTTGGAACAATTTGTGACATATTTAAAAAAGGAAAGAGGTTTAGCACAAAATACGATTATAGCATATGAGAGTGACTTACAGAATTTTTTTGTGTTTCTCCAAGAAAAGAGTATAACAGATGTGGAGAAAGTTGATAAAGCCTGCATTATTACTTTTTTATTATATTTACAGAAAAAAGGAAAAGCAACTTCAACCATTTCTCGCAACTTGGCAGTCGTAAAATGTTTTTATCAATTTCTTATGCGGGAAAATGATTTTATCAAAGATCCTACTGCTCATTTAGAAACGCCTAAACCTGAAAAGCGGTTACCTCAGATCTTAACGATTATGGAGACGGAAAGATTATTGAGTCAACCTGACTTAACAGGTGCTATAGGTTTGCGAGATCGAGCGATGTTGGAACTCTTATATGCTACGGGTATCCGGGTATCAGAATTAGTATCTATCAGTGAGGAAGATATTAACTTAAAAATGGGATTTTTACGATGCAGGGGCACTGGAGCTCGGGAAAGAATTGTTCCCCTGGGAGATATGGCGATTAAGTTTGTTAATCAATATATAGAAGAGGGTCGTCAGTTGTTAGTTCGTAATCGGGATGAAAAAGCATTATTTGTTAACCATCATGGGAAAGGTTTGAGCCGGCAAGGATTTTGGAAAATTGTAAAAAAATATGCCAGTAAAGCAGAAATTGATAAAGATATTACACCGCATACATTGCGTCATTCATTTGCGACACATCTTCTGGAAAACGGAGCTGATTTGCGCTCTGTTCAGGAAATGTTAGGTCATGCCGATATATCTACGACACAAGTTTATACGCACTTAAAAGAAATCCGTTTGCGGGAAGTATATACAAAATCACATCCTCGGGCTAACTTAAAAGATGGCATGCAGTAAATTAATTACTTAACAAGGAGGCAGTATAAGGATGAGTGCCTTGAAACGTGGTATTATCGTTGTTTTAGATAGTCTTGGTGTTGGAGAATTACCAGATGCTGCTGAATACGGTGATGTGGGAAGTAATACATTGGTAAATACCGCTTCTTATGCAGGGGGGCTGTCTTTGCCAAATTTGAATCATTTGGGATTATGTAACATCGCTTCGTATCCAAGTAAAATACAACCGCCTCATCATATTTTAGGGAATTATGGCAAGTTGAGGGAGGCTTCTAAAGGGAAAGATACAACAACAGGACATTGGGAAATGATGGGGGTTGTTCTCGAACATCCTTTTCCTGTTTTTCCACAGGGATTTCCTGAAGAAGTGATGATGCCTTTTGAAAAAGCCATTGGCAGAAAAGTTTTGGGGAATCAGGTTGCTTCAGGTACACAGATCATTGAAAAACTAGGGAAAGAACATATGGAAACAGGCTTCCCTATTATTTATACCTCTGCAGATAGTGTTTTTCAAATAGCAGCGCATGAGGATATTATCCCCATAGATGCGTTATATGAGATGTGCTTGCAAGCACGGAGAATTTTAAAAGGAGAATATGAGGTGGGTCGGGTGATTGCACGTCCATTTGTGGGAGAGCCCGGCAGCTTTGTGCGTACACCAAACCGCAAAGACTTTTCCCGTAAGCCGCCTCATGATACATTCTTGGACATGCTTAAGGCAGATGGGAAGACGGTTGCTGCTGTAGGAAAAATTGAAGACATTTTTGCGGGGCAAGGTATTACGGAAGCGATTCATACAAAAGATGACCAGGATGGAATCGAAGTCACGTTAAAATTTATGGAGCAAGTTGATCGAGGTGTTATTTTTACGAATCTCGTTAACTTTGATGCTCAATTCGGCCATCGTAATGATGCAGAAGGTTATGGAAGACATTTAGAAGAGATTGATGAACAGATTTCTCGGTTGATACAGGCAGGACAGCCGGGAGATTTAATTATCTTTACCGGCGATCATGGTTGTGATCCGACGACACCAAGTACGGATCATTCCCGGGAATATACCCCTCTACTGGTATATGGAAAAGACACCAAACAAGGTGTTGACTTGGGTATACGGGAAACGTTTGCAGATATAGCCGCTACTTTCGCAGAGGGTTTTGGAATGAAGTGGCCGTATGCTGGGAAAAGTTTTTGGCAGGAGATTCTATTAGAGAAATAAAGCAGGTAGTAGACAGCAGGTAGCATGTAGGGAAAGATAGAGGGAAGACCGCTCTCTGCGTTCGCTGAAAGAGGAATGAGCGCTCCCTTTGGTTGCTGAATGAATAACGATTAAAGGTATTTTAGCTATCAGCTTAAAGGAAGAGATAAAGATTAAAGATTGGCTGAAGCCTGAAAGCCTAAGGCCTAAGGTAAAAGATTTTCAAATATTTGTTTTTTAGCCTTCAGCTTTGAGCCTTAAGCCTTTAGCTGATCTTGATAACTATTACTACAAAAAGGAGAAGCGATGATGCAGATAATGGGAGATAATATACAAACAAGTATAGAATATATTAAGGGGATAACAGACCGCAAGCCAATAATAGGGATTATTCTGGGTTCTGGATTAGGCGGATTATCTGATGAAATAGAAAATAAAATAGAGATTCCTTATGAAGAGATTCCTCATTTTCCGCAAACAACCGTTTTGGGCCATGCGGGAAAACTTATTTTAGGAGACTTAAGGGGTCGCTCAGTGATGGCTATGAAAGGACGATTTCATTATTATGAAGGCCATAGTATGCGACAGGTGACTTATCCCGTTCGTCTCATGCAGGCAATGGGGATTAAAAATCTGATTGTTACAAATGCGGCTGGGGGATTGAACGATGTCTTTGAAACCGGAGATTTAATGTTGATTGAAGATCATATTAATTTTATGGGTTTTAACCCCTTAATTGGTCCTAATGATGAAGCGTTGGGAACGCGTTTTCCGGTTATGAATGATGTCTATGACGATACGTTGCGTTCATTAGCGCATCGTGTGGGGGAAAAGCTGAATATAGCATTGCAAACAGGTGTGTATGTTGCTGTTACAGGTCCTAGCTTTGAAACGACTGCGGAACTGAAGATGTTTAAGGTTTGGGGGGCAGATGCGGTAGGAATGTCCACGGTGCCGGAAGTTTTAGTAGCGCGACATGCGGGAATGAAGGTGATGGGCATATCTTGTATTACCAATGTGCCTTTAAAGAAAAAGGATGAAGCGCATGCGCATCTGGAAGTATTGCGTGTGGCTGATGCGGCGCGAACCAAATTAATTCCTTTGGTTAAGGGGATTATTGAAGGGATGAACTAATCATGCGGGCTGTTGATATTATTGTTAAGAAACGTAATGGAAAGGCTCTGTCAAAAGAGGAAATTAATTTTCTCATTCAGGGCTATACGCAGGGGATTATTCCTGATTATCAATTATCAGCGTTTGCTATGACTATTTATTTTCAGGGGATGGACGAGGCGGAAATTGCTCATTTGACCTCGTCTATGGTTCAATCTGGTAATCAAGTTGATTTAAGTAGGATTCGTGGAATTAAGGTAGATAAACATAGCACGGGGGGTGTTGGTGATAAGACGACGCTGGTTTTGATCCCCCTTGTTGCCGCAGCAAGTGTTCCGGTGGCGAAAATGTCGGGTAGAGGGCTCGGTCATACGGGAGGTACACTGGATAAGTTAGAATCTATTCCCGGTTTTCAGATAAATTTAGATGATGATACATTTATTAATCAGGTCAATCGTGTGCAGTGTGCTGTAATCGGTCAAACGACTAATCTGGCACCGGCCGACAAGAAACTGTATGCATTGCGTGATGTAACGGGGACGGTGGAAAACATCCCTTTGATTGCCAGCAGTATTATGAGCAAAAAGATTGCGGCTGGAACCGATGCCATTATGCTGGATGTTAAGGTAGGGTCAGGGGCTTTTATGAAAGATATGGCGAGTGCTGAAGAACTGGCGCGTACAATGGTTGCGATTGGGGCGCATGTGGGTCGGGAAACGCGTGCCCTTTTAACCAATATGGATCAACCTTTAGGGTGTCATATCGGTAATGCTCTGGAAGTAAAGGAAGCGATTCAAACGCTTCAAGGTAAAGGACCGGAGGATTTAAGGGACCTTTGCTTGACTTTGGGTAGTCATATGCTTCAAATGGCGGGAGCAAAAGAAGATACCCGTGTTCTCTATGATAAACTAGAGAAAATCTTAGCAGAAGGAAAAGCTTTAAAAAAACTGGCACAAATGATTGAAGCCCAGGGCGGGGATGCTCGTGTGATTGATGAACCCGATCGTATTTTACCGCAAGCGCAATTTATGATACCTGTTATGGCGGAACAAGAAGGCTGTGTTCATGCTTTGAATGCACTGGAAATAGGGCAATGTGCGATGCTGTTGGGTGCCGGGCGGGAGACAAAAGAGGCGAAGATAGATCTTGCTGTTGGGATTGTGTTACATAAAAAAATGGGTGATTGGGTTAAACGGGGTGAACCTCTGGCAACCCTTTATGCAAATGATCAACAAAAGGGGCAGCTTGTACAGGAACGATTGTTAAAAGCGTATCATATAGCTCCAGAACAGACAGCAGGTAAACCATTGATTTTGGGACTTGTAGATCAAGAGGGTACTCATATGATGTCATAATAGAAAAGTCAGGCATTTGCCTGGCTTTTTCTAATTATTTCCCTTTTTCCATAGAACTAGTAATGATCCCATCCATTCTCAATGATTTTTTTGTGTTAGGCATGTATAATGGAGATTACTGCATAATTATTGGGAGGAGGGAAAATGGATGAGAAAAATACTAATGATGATTGCAGTTGTAGGTTGCTTGCTTACATTGGCGGTAGGATTGTTGCCTCAACAGGGAATGGCAGCGGATGTCGTAGACACACAAGATGCAGTAGTAAATGATTTTGACTCACGAAATTTGCAAATAGGTATGCAGGGAAATGACGTAAAAATATTACAAAGTTATTTGGCAGAACGAAATTATATTGTAGTATATATTGATGGTATTTTTGGTCCTCGAACCAGACAAGCTGTTCTTGCTTTTCAAAGGAAACATGCTTTAAAGGAAACAGGCAGGGTTACAGGGGAGATGTTTAGAGCTTTAAAACGGCCGGCGTTTGGTTCCCGTGTATTGCGAATGGGGATGAAAGGTGAAGATGTCAAAAGACTTCAAGCATTACTGTCAAAAGAATATGACTATCTGAAAACCATTGACGGTATTTTTGGAAGAGGCACCTATGAAGCTGTTATGAAGTTCCAACAAAGAAAGGGATTAAAGGCTGATGGTGTCGTCACATCACAAACATTTGTGGCTTTGCAGCAAGATTTAGCAGGATCACCTGATAAAATCCGTAACTATGATGATTTGCGCAAGCATATCCTGGATTATATTTCTCTCCAGGATGGGATATATGGTGTGTATGTAAAAGACTTAAACACGGGAAGATATTTTTCAATCAATGGAAACACGCCTTATATTGCTGCCAGTACCTATAAGGTGCCCGAGAATTTATGTTTGTATGAAAAAGTGATTGCTGGAGAAATTGATCTGGATGAAGAAATGGTATATACTCAGGCAGATTACGAAACGGGGACAGGGAGCATTCAATATAAGGATTTTGGAACTCGCTATACCTTACGGGAACTTGCAAAATTAAATATGACGGTTAGTGATAATGTTGCCAAAAATATGATTAAAAGAAAACTGGGGCGTGAAACCATTATTGATTATATGGATGCTCTGGGTGGAAGATATCTTCCTATTGATAAAAATATTACTTCTCCTCGTGATATGAAAATATATATGGAAAAAGTTTTAGAATTAAATGTTAAACACCCGGAAGTGATCGGTGAATTTATCTATAACCTCAAGCATACGGAATTTAATGATCGGATCAATCAATTGCTTCCGTCTGATGTTGAAGTCGCTCATAAAATTGGTAATCAAGTTAATGTATTAAATGATGTGGGAATTGTTTATCATCCAAAAAACCCCTATATCATAACCATTTTAAGTGAGCATATTCGCTATAGTCAGGCATTTGATACAATTCCGAAAATATCAAAAATGATTTATGACTATCAAGATTCATTGAAATAAACCAAAGCAAAACAGGTGTTCGTGCTTTGTTGTCTTTACGGAAAGATGACAGGTACGGCACCTGTTTTTTGTTTTCATGGGCTGAAGGAAGGCTTAAGGCTTAAGGTTGAAAGATAAAAGATAAAAGATAAAAGATAAAAGATAAAAGATAAAAGATAAGACTAAAGGTCTAATATTTAAGATTGGAAATACAATATAAGTTCTTTATCGCTTAATATGTTTAAATTCTTTTATCTTTTAATTGTGAATTATGAATTGTGAATTGAGAAACTGCCAGCGGCAGTTTTAAATATGCATTTCCTTCCATTTGTAATAAATACTACAATAGATGCGTAATGATAATTTAGGGATAAAAATCAACCATTTTCCCAATAATATTGATAATTAGAAAGTATGGATAACAAAGGAGGAAAAAGCATGAATATGATGAAGAAACGATTTTTGGTCCTTGTTTTAATCATAACGATGTTGATATGTGGGATTCCCTGTGGGGCATGGGCAGCACCTAGCGGTTTTGAGACGGGCATGCGATCCGCTATTTTGATTGATGGGCAAACTGGGCGAGTCCTTTTTTCTAAAAACGTACACGAGTCTCTTCCACCTGCAAGTATTACGAAAATCATGACTATGCTTTTAGCGGTAGAAGCAATTGAACAGGGAAAGGTAAAGCTAACCGATCAGGTTGTTGCCTCTGAAGAAGCTTATAAAATTGGGGGATCAGAAATTTGGCTGGAGCCGAATGAAATGATGTCGCTTGAAGATATTTTAGCAGCTATTGCCGTTCACTCTGCTAATGATGCTTGTGTAGCAGCAGCAGAACATATTTATGGAACTGAAGAAGCATTTCTTGCGGCAATGAACAAGAAAGCCAAAGCGTTAGGCCTTAAGGATACCTATTTTTTGAACACCAATGGCCTTCCTGAAGAAAGCGGCAAGCATGTCATGAGCGCCTATGATATAGCTGTGTTATCTGTAGAAGCAATGAAACATCCCTTATTCAAAAAATTTTCTACGCAAAAAGAAGTCTTTTTGCGTGATGGAGAAAATCATTTTTATAATCGTAACCAGCTGATTGCAACTTATCCCGGTGCAAATGGAATAAAGACGGGATGGACGGTAGAAGCAGGCTATTGCCTTTCTGCATCTGCAGTAAAGAATAATCTTCATTTAATTTCAGTTGTTATGGGAGGGAGCGAACCTAAAAGCCACTTTAAGGAGTCACGCCGATTATTAAACTATGGTTTTGCTAATTATATGGCGCAGCCTGTTATTAATCAAGGGGAAAAAGTAGAATCGGCAAGAGTTTTTAAAGGAAAAGATGAACTGGTAGATGTGCAGGCAAAGGATAATCTTTTTGTCGTTGTGGAAAAAGGAGAAGAAGTTAAGACCAATAAAAAAGTTCAATTGAATGAAGAAATTGTGGCACCGATTAAGAAGGGCGATAAATTAGGGCAGTTGAAAGTATATCAAGCGGGTAAATTGGTTGGTGAAGTCGATCTGATTGCTGCTTATGATGTAGAAAAAGGGAATCCCTGGCATGTATTCAAAAGAATTGTTAAGAAATGGTTTCAAGTTAAAGCTTAAAAAAATGCCGCAAGGCATTTTTTTATTTATGCAGGATAATAGTGGTAAAATGTAGAAAATAATTACTTCACATGATGTTCTAAAAACAAGGAGGCATTATCATGCAAATTGTTTGCAAGAAGAAAGAGAATCATTTAATCATAGGGTTAAAAGGGGAACTGGATATGTCTACAGCTGATGAGTTTAAAAACAAGTTGGAAGAGCAATTAGATGTCACCGGGGCAAAAAATCTTATCATTAATTTTGCTGAAGTTCCTTTTGTTGATAGTTCTGGTTTGGGTGTTATATTGGGGCGATATAAGCGAGTTAGTGAACATGGGGGTAAAATGGGTGTTGTAGAAGTGAAGCCCCAGGTGAAAAGGATATTTGAGTTATCAGGGATATTTCGCATTATTAATTTGTTTGATGATGAAGCAACGGCATTAGCTCACTTATAAGGGGGAAATAAACATGATCGAAAATCATATTAAACTTGAAATGTTGAGCAAAGGTGACAATGTTGCTTTAGCACGTGTTACTGTAGCTGCTTTTGCTTCTCAAATTGATTTCACATTAGGCGAATTAGAAGAGATTAAAGTGGCTGTATCTGAGGCGGTATCCAATGCCATTATTCATGGTTATGGTGAGAAAATGGGGATGGTAACAGTTGCTGTGAGTTTGATGGGCGACGCCGTTGAAATTATTATTTCGGATCAGGGGCAAGGTATTGAGAATGTGGTTCAGGCCATGCAGCCTTCTTATACCACTCGCCCAGAACGAATGGGCTTGGGATTTGTGTTTATGGAGTCTTTTATGGATCAATTAAATGTAGATACGAAAGTAGGGGTTGGAACAACGATTACATTGGTTAAAAAAGCTAAGCAATTGTCTGATGGAGAAAGCTAGAGGTGGTCAGCATATGGCTGTGCAACCACAGGTAACACAACGATTTTCAGAAGAGATTTTACCTTATGAAGAAGTTAAAAAATTAATCGTTAAAGTTCAGAATGGCAATGAGCGGGCTAAAGAGGTTCTCATTCAATGTAACTTGCGTTTGGTATGGAATATGGTACAACGTTTTAAGAATTGTGGTTATGAGTTGGAGGATTTATTTCAAATTGGGTGTATTGGTTTATTGAAAGCGGTACAGCGTTTTGATATTTCTCGTGAATTGCAGTTTTCTACTTATGCTGTGCCGATGATTATTGGGGAAATAAAACAATTTTTGCGAGATGACCATCCAATTAAGGTCAGTCGACAAGAAAAGGAAGTTGCTCTAAAAATAAGACGACAGAAAGAACATTTTATGAAAGAAAAGAATCGTGAACCTACCATACGTGAATTAGCTGATAGCCTTGATCTATCAAAGGAAGCAATTGTTACGGCTTTGGAAGCGACTCAGGAAGTGGCTTCTATACAGCAAGTTATATTTGAAGGAGATGGAGAAGGGATTACTTTAGGAGATCAGCTATGTGATATGAAGCAGGAGGAGATGCCTCTTGTTGATAAGCTGACACTGCAGCAGGGATTGGAAAAGTTATCGGATTTAGAGAAAAAAGTCATTTTGTTGCGCTATTTTAAAGATAAAACGCAGACAGAAATTGGTAAGATATTAGATCTTTCACAGGTTCAGGTTTCGAGGATTGAAAAAAAGGCTTTGAATATGTTTCGAGAATTTATGAGAGAATGACTCAATGTGAGCAAAAGGCGCATTGGGTCATTTTTTATAATAGCAGGAAGCTTGAATTTTTATGCAAAAGGTTGTGCTTAGGTATGGTTATATCTGCAGCCACCTTCTAAGCTAAAGAAAATTGTGCCATATACAAAGGTATTACTCATGAAGTTGGTGATCAATATGTGATATTTTTGAGGCCATCGACGCGATAAGCTGTCCTCCGATATAACCATACCTAAAGTCATGTTCTTGTTAAAAGTTTCATCTTTTGAAATCTTTTCTTACCTGATATTTTTTAAGAATGAAATTGTTCTTTTTGACAAATAATAATTTAGATTATATTTGTAGTTAAATAGGAGGCAGTTATGGGGCAGAAGAAGCCGGATATTTATTTACAGCAAAAAAGAAAGATACAATTTAAAGTTGATGATGTGATTCGCGTAGGGGATTTAATGGATATAGTATGCGAAGATGAAAATCTTAAACGAAACTTACAAATATTGAAAATATATAAAATAAATGAAAATGATGGGAACCGGTTAGTGATCTCCAAATTAAAGGTAATGAATGTCATTTTGGAGTACATAGAAGCGGATTTACGCGTATATGGTCCAGACAGTACGATCGTGGAAATTGGTAATTCCAGCAGCACGTCTAGTTTTTGGAAAGGGGTCATGGTTTTTTGTGTATATGTATTGGTTTTTATTGGTGCTGCGATGGCGATTATGAACTTTCATGAAGATGTTTCATTGTATAAGGCGCATGAGCACATTTATAAAATGTTTACGGGTCGAGAAAATGCACGTCCGTTGGTTATTCAGATCCCTTATTCTATAGGAATTGGGGTGGGTATGATTGTTTTTTTCAACCACATATATAAAAAGAAAATTAATGATGAGCCCAGTCCTTTAGAGTTGGAGATGGATAATTATCAGACGGAAGTTGATGACTATATAAGAATGCATCCGGAGGAAACAAATCAAAAAGAAAATAGCAGGTGAGAGGGATGATCTGGAAAAGTGTTTGTATGGCGTTGATTGGGTTTGGTCATGGAATTGGCGTAGGCACCGCTACGGTTGCTTTTGTCGTAGCGATCGGTGTTTTTCCTCGTATTGCTCAATTTACAAAAACAACCCATTTGATGCGTTGGTACGAATCAATGGCAACGTGTGGTGCTGTATTTATTACCGTGATGACGGTTCTGAATGTTTCTTTTCATTTACCCCCTCTATTTTTAGCTGTTTGGGGTATTTTTCATGGTATTTTTATTGGGATGTTGGCTGCGGCATTGGCAGAAGTGATTAATATCATTCCCATACTGACCCGTCGACTGAGAATGGAAGAACAAGTGAACGGTATCCTAATTGCACTGGCGTTGGGTAAAATAACGGGTTCTCTAATTTTTTGGTTGGTACCTGGGTTCTGGGAGTGATGAAAGGAGGTGTGTATGATGGCAATAAAGATTGCTTCTGTAATTGGTGAATCACCAAACAGTTTTGATGATGCGGTGGCTAATGCTGTTCAAGAAGCTTCAAAAACAATTTCTAACATTACAGGCGTAGAAGTGTTGAACATGACAGCTAATGTGGCGAATGGATCGCTTGTAGAATATAAAGCCAACGTAAACGTGGCTTTCAAGGAATAGTTTAAGGAAAAATGCGTCCTTTTGGGCGCATTTCTTTCTTATGATATCAAGAAATTATAAACCTTAATGTAAAACGGTGTACTTAGGCATGTGTTTTATTCTTTTTAATTGTCAATTATGAATTATGAATTGTGAATTGAAAAACGGCAACCGCCGTTTTTCCTAATGCATATTCATTAAAATGCTGGAAATACTACCAGGGAGGAGGTTTTAATGTTGAGTAGTAACCGTGAAAAAAAACAGTATCAACAATTGGTAGAACAGAAATCACCTAAAACACCCTTGTTTCGTAATATGGTGGTTGCTTTTATTGTAGGCGGGTTAATCTGTATATTAGGACAGATATTGATTAATTATTTCATTGATCGCGGTATGAACTTGCAGGATGCTCGGGGAGCAGAAACAGTCATTCTTGTTTTTTTAGCGGCATTGTTTACCGGATTAGGGTGGTATGATCGGTTAGGAGAATTTGCTGGTGCCGGTTCTATCGTTCCGATTACGGGGTTTGCTAATTCCATTGTTTCTCCGGCAATGGAGTTTAAACGGGAAGGGTATGTCCTTGGTGTAGGTGCACGAATGTTTACGGTTGCGGGGCCTGTTTTGGTTTATGGAACGGTCATATCGTTTTTTGTTGGGGTTATTACATGGCTGTTTTAAGGGGTGATCATGTGTTAAAACGTGTCGGGAATTCAACGATATATTTTCAAAATCCCCCTGTTATCTTATCCTCTGCCGCGATTGGCGGAAAAAAAGAAGGAGAAGGGCCTTTGGGGAAGGATTTTGACTTAATTATTGATGATAGTTTGTATGGAGAAAAATCTTGGGAAAAAGCAGAATGCAAGATGCTTAAAGAAGCTGCTCAACTAGCGGTAAATAAAGCCGGGTTGACCTTAGACGATATTGACTATTTTTTGGCAGGAGATTTACTCAACCAGATTATCACTGCAAATTTTACAGCGCGTGATTTAGAAATACCGTTCATAGGGATTTATGGTGCTTGCTCTACGATTATGGAAGGAACAGCATTAGCTTCCATTTTAATAGATGGGGGGTTTGCCCAGAATGTACTCGTAGCAACTTCCAGTCATCATCAAACAGCTGAGCGGCAATATCGAGCACCAAATGAACAAGGGGTTAAGCACAAACCAACGGCTCAATGGACGGTAACGGCTGCAGGGGCGGCGGTCATCAGTCGGGAAGGAAATGGTCCTTGCGTTACGCATGCTACTTTCGGACGGGTGATTGATTTAGGCATTATGGCACCGGATGATATGGGTGCGGCAATGGCGCCTGCGGCGGCAGATACCATTGCTCGTCACTTGAATGATACACAACGAACACCGGGAGATTATGATTTGATGTGTTCTGGTGATCTGGCTTCGGTTGGCAAGGGTATTGTTGAAACGTTGCTGGAACAAAAAGGGATTAATGTAGGGAACAAATATACCGATGGCGGTGTTCTAATCTATGATTTGGAAACCCAAAATGAAGTGATGGCTGGAGGAAGCGGCTGTGGTTGTATCGGCTCATTAATGTGTGGCCATTTTATGAAAGAAATGAAAAAGGGAACCTATCAGCGGCTGTTATTAATGGGGACGGGGGCACTTTTAAGTCCCACGAGCAGTCTTCAAGGGGAATCCATTCCTGGGGTAGCTCATGCCATTACTGTAGAAATGAATCCTGGAAAGCAGGGGGGGAGTTGATGGAGTACTTAAAAGTATTTATTGTAGGGGGCTCCATTTGTATGATTGGACAATTACTTATGGATAAAACAAAACTGCTGCCTGCTCATATTCTTGTTTTGTTTGTATGCTCGGGGGTTGTTCTGACGGCTTTGGGTGTGTATGAACCTCTAGTGGAGATGGGTGGAGCGGGGGCAACGGTTCCTTTACCTGGATTTGGATATGCATTGGCCAAAGGTGTCATGAAAGGGGTGGAGGAAGCTGGATTGATCGGCGCTTTTAGCGGTGCTTTAGAGGCGTCTTCACTCGGGATTGGGGCTGCTGTGATTTTTGGGTTTATTATGGCGGTATTGTTTAATCCCAAAGGGTAGGGGGTATAAGCGTGATTCTTCTTGACTTTGTTGGGTTGTTTTTGAGCATCGTTTTTTTGGGCCCTTTTTATCTTTTTTATATAATTTTTGTGGCGTTTATTCAAGAGATTGTCCGTATACTTACCATTTTATTTCTCCATGGAGACATTTATCATGTTTTGTTTGGCGGTATTTTTGGCAATACTCTTGGTGTATTGAGTGGTAATGAACAATATGTTTTAGTTGCGCTTAGCGGTCCTGCTATTTGTATGTTGATGGGAATGATTAGTGGCGGCTTAAAGCGTGAACATAGAAAACAATTCTTTAATCCTTTTACGAGAGTTTCAGATCCTTTAGGTGTTATTTCGTTGCGATTGGGATTGGTATCTACTTTCTTAAGTATATGGCAATTATTATAACAAGGAATCGTTACCAGAAGAAATGGAGGCAGGATATGGAAGAGAAAACGAGAGTTATTCTAGTGACAGATGGAGACCATGTGGCGCAAAAGACAGTAGAAGCAACAGCTAAGCAATTAGGATTACGCTGTATTTCATTGTCGGGAGGGAATCCCACTTCTTTTACTGGAAGTGAACTGGTAGCTTTGATTAAACAAGCTAAATATGACCCTGTTTTGGTGATGGTAGATGATAATGGTGTCGCTGGAACGGGTAGGGGAGAACATGCGCTTGAGTATATTGTTCACCATCCTGATATTGAGGTATTAGGTGCACTTGCTGTAGCATCTAATACGCCCCATGTGCACGGAGTTCATGTGGATTGTTCTGTTGATAGGGATTGTCATATTGTGCAAGGGGGTGTGAACAAGGATGGGAGCAATGATCGAGAAGGAAAGGGGATTATTAAAGGGGATACGGTAGATATCTTAGAGACACTTAATATTCCTATTATTATTGGAATCGGTGATATTGGGAAAATGGATGGCCGGGATGACCTGAAGAAGGGATGCCCTGTTACGGCGAGGGCTGTGCAGGAAATCCTGCAAAGGAGCGGCATAGAATATGGACATCAGTAAAAAAATAACAGAAAATTTAGAAATTATTAAAGAAGAATTGGGAGTAGGCATTAGTTTTGACACCATTGTGCGTGAATTTACCATAGGACGAAAAAAAGCGGCGCTCATTTTTATTGATGGGTTGGTGAAGGATGATGTATTCACGGATATTTTCCGCATGTTGATGAGAGCAGAGCAGGAGGAAATCGGTGTCAATCCGATTCAGAAGCTCCTTGATGAAAAGATTCCTTATGTTGAAACAGATACGGTAGAAACACTGGAAGATGTACTTGATAATGTTTTGGCAGGGGCGCCTGCTTTATTATTAGATGGGCAAAGTCAGGCCATCGTTATTGATGCCCGTACGTATCCTGCTCGTGGACCTGAGGAACCGGATATTGAGCGCGTGACTCGTGGGTCTCGTGATGGTTTTGTAGAAACGATTGTTTTTAATACCGCGCTGATTCGCAGGCGTATTCGTGATTCTAAATTACGGATTGAAATGGTACAAGTGGGACGGCGCTCAAAAACGGATGTAGCTATTGTTTATTTAGATGATGTAACCAATGCAGAACTTGTGGAAACCATCAAAGGCAGGGTTGAAAAAATTGAGGTTGATGCCATGCCAATGGCGGAGAAAACAATAGAAGAATTTATTACTCGGAAAAAATGGAACTTTCTTCCCAAAGTGCGATACTCAGAGCGTCCTGATGTGGTAGCCGCACATATATTTGAAGGACATGTAGCGATTGTGGTTGATACATCACCCAGTGTGATTCTCGCTCCCGTCACTTTATTTCATCATCTGCAGCATGCAGAAGAGTATCGTCAGGATCCCGTTGTAGGAACTTATTTGCGTTGGATTCGTTTATTTGGAATTGCTTTTTCTCTTTTTGTGCCGGCTTTATGGCTAGCCCTTGCTCTGGATAAACAGTATTTGCCTGAATTTTTAAGTTTTATTGGGACAAAGGAATCGGGAGATGTACCATTGTTTGCTCAATTTATTATTGCTTCAATTGGTATTGATCTCGTACGTATGGCTTGTATTCATGTACCTTCCTCGCTGGCTACTTCATTAGGTTTTATTGGATCATTTATGCTGGGGGATTTTGCGGTTCAAGTGGGTGTGTTTTCACCCGAGGTTGTTCTGTATATGGCTGCCGCTGTTGTGGGTGCTTTTGCCACGCCTAGTCTGGAACTGGCGCTGGCGGCTAATATGCTTCGCTTGTTTTTAATTGTTTTGGCAGGTATTTGGCATTTAACAGGTTTTTTGGTGGGTCTTGTTCTCATATTATTACTGACAGGGACTACTAAATCATTTGGGGTGCCTTATTTGTGGCCGCTTGTTCCCTTCGAGGGGAAAAGCCTCTTGGAAGTTTTGGTACGGAAACCAGGCTATAGGATTCATGCACGGCCGACATTTCTCAAGACTAAAGATTCTGACCAGGCCAGCGGCGGAAATTAGTTAAATGATGATCGTGGGTCGTAATGATCTACATATGGAGCACTATTGTAGATAAGAGGAGGCATTTTAATGGTAAAAGTAGGGATACCACGGGCTCTTTTATATTATAATTATTTTCCCAAGTGGAAGACTTTTTTTGAAAGCTTAGGAGCGGAAGTGGTTGTTTCAGATGAGACGACAAAACATATATTAAACGAAGGGGTAAAAACAGCTGTTGATGAAACTTGTTTACCGGTTAAACTTTTTTATGGACATGTTTTAAATTTAAAGGGTCGTGTGGATTTTTTATTTATGCCCCGTATGGTAAGTGTGGCGAGAAATGAATATACCTGTCCAAAATTCTTGGGTTTACCGGATATGATTCGGCAAACTGTATCCGAATTACCACCTTTTATTGAACCTTGTGTTAATATGCGTAAACATTCGCGTCAGTACATGAGAGAAATTTATCGTATTGGAACGCTTTTTTCATCTAATCCTTGCAAGATTTATAAAGCCTATGTGGCAGCCTGTCAAGAGCAAAAAAAATATCAAAACTTGATGATAGAAGGGTTTACGCCTTATGAATCACTCAATATTTTATCAGGGAAGATGGTTAGAGAAAAGAAGCAGCCGGGGGAATTGAATATTGCCTTGATTGGTCATGGATATAATATTTATGACCGGTATGTCAGTATGAATATGATTGATAAGCTTCAAAAAATGAACATATGTGTTTTGACACCGGAAATGGTTCCGCGTCATTTTATTGAGAAACAGGCAGAAAAGCTTCCTAAGGATATGTTTTGGACGTATGGTAAGCAAATTATTGGATCTACCTATTCTTTTATGGAAAATCCTAGAATTGATGGGATAATTCAGATGACTGCTTTTGGCTGTGGTCCGGATTCTTTAGTAGCGGAGTTAATGGAAAGAGAAGCGGTACGTCGTAAAACGGTGCCTTTTATGCTCCTTACAATTGATGAGCATACCGGCGAAGCAGGATTAGTAACGCGTATTGAGGCTTTTCTCGATATGGTTCGCAGGAAGGAGGTTGTTTAATGGTTGTTACATTTCCTCATATGGGGACATTAAATATCCCGGTGAAAACTTTTTTGGAAGGAATCGGCCAAGAGGTTGTGCTTCCGCCGCCTTCAAGTAAGCGCACAATTGAATTGGGCGTTAAACATTCTCCGGAATTTGCCTGTTTGCCTTTGAAAATTAATGTTGGTAACTATATAGAAGCGTGGGAAAAGGGAGCGGATACGGTCGTTATGGCAGGCGGAGTTGGTCCTTGCCGGTTTGGTTATTATGCTCAGGTGCAGCGTGAGATATTGCAGGATTTAGGGTGTGATATGGAAATGATCGTCATGGAACCGCCTGACTGTGATTGGAAAGATTTAAAACATCAGTATCGCCGTTTAACCCAAAGGCGGATCAGCACTGGGCAGTTGGTAAAGACCCTCCATTTGGTATGGAAAAAACTGAATGCAGTAGATGAAATTGAGAAGTTATCTCTAAAATATCATCCCTATGAAATAAACAGAGGGGATACGAAGAAAGCCTTTGATCAGATATTAAAATGGATAGAAGAAGCTAAGCATCCTAAAGAAGTGAAAGAAGTATTAACAGCAGGTAAGAAAAAAATAAATAAGATTGAAAGGGATTTGCAGCGTCAGCCGTTACGTATTGGTTTGGTAGGTGAAATCTATATGCTCTTAGAGCCTTTTGCCAGTCTTAATATCCAATGGAGTTTAGGGGATTTGGGTGCAGAAGTGAGCAAGTCTATTTATCTAAGTGATTGGGTAAAAGAACATCTTGTCTTTAATGCGCTGCATTTAAATCGATCAGGCAGCTTGAAGAATTTGGCTAAACCGTATCTTAACCACTTTGTGGGGGGGCATGGTTTGGAAACCATTGGTCATACGGTGAAGTATGCTAATGGCGGTTATGATGGTGTGATTCAGTTAATGCCATTTACTTGTATGCCTGAAATTGTAGCTGAATCTATTTTGCCTCAAGTGAGTAAGGAGAAAGATATTCCCGTATTATCTTTAGTTTTGGATGAACAATCTGGAGAAGCGGGTGTTGCAACACGCTTAGAAGCATTCTTAGATTTGATTGCCCGCAGAAAAGCACAACAGGAGGGGGAGTTAGTATGGATGTCTATTTAGGGATAGATGTGGGATCAGTAAGTACCAATGTGGTTACTTTAAATGAAAATAACGAGATCACACATAAAATTTATCTGCGTACACAGGGTCGCCCTATTCCCGCTGTACAAAAAGGACTTGAACAAATTTTAACAGCAGCAGGCAATCATCTTTCGGTTAAAGGGGTAGGAACGACAGGTAGTGGGCGCCATTTAGCGAGTTTAGTGGCTGGGGCAGATTCTGTCAAAAATGAAATTACCGCTCATGCTGTTGCATCATCTCATGTGGTACCGGGTGTACAGACTGTGTTGGAGATTGGCGGGCAGGATTCAAAGATTATTATTATTCGTAATGGTGTTGCGGTAGATTTTGCTATGAATACAGTGTGTGCTGCGGGTACTGGTTCTTTTTTAGATCAGCAAGCCAGTCGTTTGGACATTCCTATTGAAGAATTTGGTAATTTGGCTCTAAAGTCTCACAATGCCGTGCGTATTGCAGGAAGATGTTCCGTTTTTGCAGAATCTGACATGATCCATAAACAACAAATGGGACATTCTTTAGAAGATATTATTTGCGGGTTATGTGAAGCGTTGGTACGCAATTATTTGAATAATGTGGGAAAAGGTAAGGAAATTTTAGGCGCTGTAACCTTCCAGGGGGGTGTGGCAGCGAATGCTGGAATTAAAGCGGCATTTGAAAAAGCCTTGGGGATGGAAGTGATTATTCCAGAGCATTTTAATGTGATGGGTGCTGTAGGCGCGGCACTGCTAGCAAAAGAGGCTGTTCAAAAAAAAGGTACGACTCTTTTTAAAGGTTTTGAAGTGAAGGATATGGATTATCGTATGAAAAGTTTTGAATGTACGCATTGTTCTAACCAATGTGAAGTTGTGGAAATGCTTAGAAATGGACAATCCGTAGCCCGTTGGGGTGATCGTTGTGGTAAGTGGTCTACCATGATTAGCTAAAGTATTATGATGTTTTTATATAAAAACAATTCCCAGGATAATTGATAAATCAATTATCCTGGGAATTGTTTCATATTATGATAAATGTAAAAATAGTAAGTAAATAGAAGCAATATTGAGCAATGTTAAACTATTTAAAAAATTCAGAAAAATTCATCAGATTATTAGTTTTGCTATATTAAACTAAGTTTATTATAATGAAACCATAAACAATATTAAAAAATAATTAACCAAAATTCAGTATACAAAGTACATAAAAGATCTTATCGTGAAAAAAATGATGAAATATTTCTAATTATTGATGAAACAAGAATTGTAGTAAAAGATAATATGGCCAAATAAAGTTTTTCAAAAATATAAAAACAGGAGGCGGAGTATATTATGGAAGCTAAGTTCTTGGATGAAAAATTAAAGGAAACATTTGCAGGTTATGGTGTTGTATCTAATGAGGAAGCAGAAACGGTTATTTATCAAGGAACATCATCGCATTTACATGAAATTATTAACAGCATTTGTTATTTGCCCTTTGGTGGGAAACAGTGCCTGATGATTGATGCCATGAGATTAGAGCCAGAAGAAGTGATTGAAGTATTAAAACACAGATGTCATGATCTAACAGGTCAATGTGCATAAATTTTATTTGATTGCATAATAAGTCCCTAAAAAGGGTTCCCCCAAAAACCCATTTTAAATAATTGAATATAGTGTTTAATAATAAAACTAATCCATTATCTGATCAATCAGATAATGGATTAGTTTTATTATTAAACAAACATAAACATCAGAAACCCTAAATATAATTTCAAATAAAGAAACCATACTTAGATTTTTTGATATTTAATTTCAAATAAGGAAATAAAATTATCGATATACCATGAAAAATGGCAATAAGAAAAGAGAATAAGAGGTAATTGGTTGAATCTAACATAGATAGACGGATGATATGATATTTATAAATATTTAACAATTGAAAAAATAGTATATATTCCTTATAATGAAACTAGAGATAATAATAAATTAATATTAAATTATATATTCTATATTATGAAATTATATATACATATTAAGAGATGACTAATATTTCTTTCTATAAATTAATCAAAATACAGGAGGAGGTAGATATAGAGAAAGAACAAGAGAATACAGGGCGGATCGGAAAATAAAGGAACACCAAAGGAGGAATGAAAAATGATGGAAGCTAAATTTTTAGACGAAGGTTTGAAGGAAGAATTTAGAAAGTATGGCGTAATAGAAAATGAAGAAGC
>DAOUPZ010000019.1 GCA_030625885.1 Clostridia bacterium | reverse complement strand
CATCAGTAACTCTGTTAAAATAAATTCCACCTCAGACAATGGTACTTCCTCTACATTCCAGCGCTTAAACTTTTCGATAACGCTTTGAATAATATTTTCCACATCATGGGTAGTACTTGGAATGATTCCTTGATAAACTTTTTCATTTCTCATAGCGTATTACCCCACCTTCTGAATCAATCTAATGGCCTCTTCACACGTATCAACCATAGGTAAAATAGATGGTATTTTAGCATACCCAAAAATTCGTTTAATAAATTCATTTGCACCATAAGATACAATGGCTGCATTTCCTTCATTGCACCAACGTAACAAAGATAAAATAAGTGTCAAACCGCTTGTATCAATAAATTTCAACTCCCTCAAATCTAATATAACGGGCTGAATCTCTTTGATATCGCGATAAAGTTCCTCTTTTAAAGCAATAAAATCATACGATTTGATGCGCCCCTTTAAACTGACAACATAATACACTTGTTCTTTAACAACATCAATCTGTTTCATCTCAAACCCCCCCATTATAGTCATAAATCTGTCATCATTATCCGTGGAAAATTCTATTGTGACATTATTACAACAAAATGCTACTTTGTTTTTAAAGAAACAAAGGTAAAATCATCTTCTAATTGGCGTGTATTCATGATAGATAATAAATGGCAATACAGCTTATCACAAACATTCTTATCTTTGCTCTCCATGCTTTCACAAAGATAAGATTTCAAATCAACAAAATCAAAAATCTGTTCTGCATCATTTTCTAATTCCACAACCCCATCCGTTAAAAACATAAATTGATCCCCGGAAGCATATGTAATCTCCTCTTGAGGATACAACACTTGCGATAAAACACCAATCGGAACGCCTCTGCTTTGAAGGTGAACAAATTCCTTGTTACTGCTATTCCAAAATAATTGATCAATATGTCCAGCACCTGCATACGTGACGGTATTCTTTTCGAAATCAAATAAAGCAACAAACATGGTTACAAATCCGTCCCCTAATTTCCCATATAGCTTTTTATTTAAAACTGAAAGCGCCTCTCCAGGATATATATACCCAATATTTTGCGGTATAAAAATAGATTTTATAAACATGGCAATCATAGCCGCTCGAACACCATGTCCAGATGCATCTGCAATCCAGACGGCAAACTTTTCATCTTTTAAATCCGCAACCCCAAACAAATCACCGCCCACTTTAGAACTGGGAATATAACGATAATCTAAAGCCACATATTGAGAGCAGGGAATTTGTTGGGGCAACAAACTTTGCTGATAATCCGCTGCTAATAACAAATCTTGATCCATTTGCTCGTTTACCTGAGAAATCTCTTTCAATAATCTTTCTTTTTCTCTTACCTGTTTAATGATTGTCGTTTGGCTTTTTTTATGTATGTAAGATATGATCGAAACAAATCCAACCGAAACCATGAAAGTCATAAAAACGATAAAAATCATTTGACCCTGAACCTGTACTTCAAAATCCTCAATAAAATCCAGTGGATATACATGCTTGAAATAGCCAATAAGGTTCCCATATACGTCCATTATAGGATTAACAACTTCAACCTCTCCTTTTTTGAAGCTGTATTGAAACATAAAATCTTTGGGTTTTATAAATTGAATCTCACTTCCTCTAATCCTGGACATATGTTCTAAAAATGACTGATTCAGCTCTTTAGCCATGACCATCACACCCCGCGGAGGGGCATTACCATCTGTTGTAGAAATATGATGATATGCTGTGAGATAAATCTTCTCTTTCACCTGTATAAATCCAATGCCTGTTTTCGACTTGGCATATAAGTCCTGAATATAATTTTTCATAATCATCTTAGAACGATCATCACAACATGCCTTGGTATTCTCATTTAAATCATTATAAAAGTATTCTTGCCCTTCCTCATTTAATATCATGAGCATATTAATTCTGAAATTCTCTAAGTTGATATCCTGAAATGTCGCATTTTCAAACGCTGCAGTAGGATGAACCATATAATTATAATACAAATCATTCCACTGTGAATAATCCCGCACAACGCCTTTAAGTACTTCCTGTTCAGACATGACTAAATCTGATAAACGATCCTCTCTAGCTTGCCTGAACAAATGCCTCGTTTCATCAATGAACACCTCATTTTGGTTTCTAATCCCAACAATAAATGCCATCATGATGGTTACAAAAACAACAATAAAAATAGACACCGTATACCATGAGTCTTTAGGTGGTTCTATTTTATTTGAAAAACGTTCTAGTTCTCTATATTCCAATTTCATCCACCAACTCATCTTTTTTGCCTATATAGTGTTTAAAGCTAGAGTAGACATAATCACTACTGTCTTCGACCAATCCCAACCTTACAGGGCTATAATGAATCACCTCTAATTTTTGTGCCACTTCAGACATCTGCTCAATAACTCGATCGTTATAACTTTGCTGCCATACACATCCTTGCTTTTGAAACATACGATTATATTCCCTAGCATAGCTGCCTTTAATATTTTTCATAATTTGAGGGATATCCGTATTGACTTGGGGCTCAATTAGTAATATAAATCCAATAGGTAAAATAACATAGGCATATATTTTATAATTAAAAATATACTTGTAATATTGAATCGTTACACGTAAAAATTCTTTAGACCAAGCGGAATCCAGTTTCGCTTCTCTTTTATAAGTTGTCGATGTTATAAAATGCACCCTATCAATCATCATCTCACCCTATCATTATCTATATGCTACGATATAAATCGTATGAAAAAATTTTGTTGCGCTCAACCTATATCCTATAACAAGGATTTTTATAAAATTTCTATATATCTTTTCTATTTCCTGCATTAATATAAAATTATCCACAATCATCTCACACTACCCACATCCTATTTTTTTTAAAAAACACTATCCACAGAAATATTATAATATGTAGACCATGATATCCACATTATCCACAAGTTATCCACAAGATACTTGGCATTTAAAAGGGTACCTTATTTTCCATAAAATTCATTAATTATAGTTTCTTTTCCACAATTTCAAAAATAATCCCCAAAAAATATCCACAGCTGTGGATATTTTTTGGGGATTATTAAAATATACATCTATCCACTTTACATAATAGAAATACGCTCTAATTCCTTTACTTCACAAGGGGAAATCTCAATCATTTCTTTTGAATTACTGGCTCCAGAATAAGCGACGCTTACCGTTGATTCCTGTTTCCCTTTTCCATAATACGCTGTGATTTCTGCAGCTTTTTTAATACACCCTTCAGGATAAGGCATCTTCCCTCGCAATAAAGAGGTAGGTCCCGGAAAATCTACTGCATATAATAACAGATCTGTTTCCTCAACAGATTCTTGTATAAGTTTATTTTCTTCCTGATTTCTCCCTACCACCAGCTTATAATCAGAATCTAATCGAAAATGCCTTCCTACTTTAAGTAATTCAATATCATGAGCCCCCGCATCGGGATGATATTGCCATAACTCTTTCAAGCGCCTTGAAAAGCCAGGATCGGTCAGCAAGCAGCCTCCTGCAGGAGATGGATATACCTTAATGCCATATGCTTCAACTAGCTCCATTTGTTTTTTACGGCCTCTTCCGGAAATATCCAATAAATCGTCCCGCTTAACCCATCCCTTTTCTTCTGGAATGGTTGGTGACAGAAGTTTTGCACTCAATGGACGTAAAATATACCCTTCATACCCTGAAGCTCGAGCAACTTCTACTAGTGCGCTTTGATTCTGAGAAAAAGGTCGCTGCCCGAGAACTTCTCCGGTAATAATAAATTTAGCATCTTTTTCTTCCATCAGCTGCCCTGCATAGTGAAGCATCATGGCATGACAATCCTTACACGGATTCATATTCTTACCATAACCAAAGTGGGGCGCCTTAAGCATTTTTAAATGCACGTCAGTAATATCCTGAATGATAAGTTCTATCCCTAATTGTTCTGCTGATTTTCTAGCCTGATCAGGTCCAAAAAAAGGGGTGGAAAAATTCAGACCAATTACTTTTATCCCCTGATTTAATATCACTTTAACCGACAAGATACTATCTAATCCTCCGGAAAAAATTGAAATCGCCGTTGTCATTCATTTCACGTTCCTTTCCTCAATCATATTTTTTGGTTATTATATCCCAAATTTAGTCATAGTAATTTTATCAAACACACATCCATTGCGCAAATGTATTAATATATGATTAGGATAAATATTTTTCATTATATATACTGGGGGAAAGTTTATCCGTCTCATTTTTTACTATAAAGTTCATGTAATATATTTAATGGATTATATATAATTTTCAAAAAATTAAAACTTTTAAGATGCTATTTTCAAACGCTAAGTGAAAGGGTATAATGTAATTGTATACAAAATACAAGATACAAAAATTTCAGGATTAAGACAATAGCCTTAAAATGTTACGAAGAAGGGAGGAGCTTGAAGATGGATCGAAATTTACTCACTCGGGAACCCTTATGGACTAACGAATTTGATTTTGATGAGTTTGTCTACGTTTGTCAAAAATGCGGAACACAATATAGTGAAATTGGTGATTTTCATCATAGCCGTATCTATAATGATTTATGTCCTTACTGTGAAGAAAAAAAAAATAGTAACAGATTTGAAAAAATTATTTCAAAATAGATATTATTAGAAAAACGCCCGGTTTAAACTTGACAGAATCAAGTTTAAACCGGGCGTTTTTTGTTATATCTCTTTTAATTTTTCTTCAATCGGTCTTGCTATCCCGTGTACCTCGGAAAGGGGTACAACAAAAACTAAACCCGTACCGGAAATTTTAAAGTCGTCTAATTTATTACGCAACATGTCAACCACTCGTTGCAATTTTTCGTCATCCTCAATGACTGTAAAGATCGTTTTATTACTTGGTCTTCCTGATTCAAAAATCGTGCGTAATCCAGCAAAAATTGGAATATGCTGTTCGATGGTTCTTCCCATTCCCACACTATCAAGAATGGTTGCCCCCCTGACATCCAAGTTAAGAAATTCTTCCAAAATATCATCCAGTAAATGTGCTTGATTTAATATAAGAACTAATAAATGCATACCCTTATCTCCTCCCTCAGACTATTCCCCTTCACTAAACCATTACTTATAATGTTTTTTGTGATACAGGAACCTCACCTGCCTTTGTAATTGCATATTTGGTACATATAGGTCCAATGATTTCAGTAATAACAGTCGTAGCTAACAGAATAGTAATAATTAGATCGCCCAAATCGGTTCCGGCAAATTCTTTACTTACCATAATGGCTAACCCAACTGCGACCCCAATTTGTGATAGAAGTCCTAATCCGATATATTTTTTAACCACACCATCAGCATGAGAAATGATTGCACCCAATGATGCTCCAGCTAACTTGCCTACAATCCTAAAGAAAGCATAGGCAACCCCAATCATACCAATTTGAGGAATCAATGATACTTGCAAGCGCGAACCCGCTAACACGAAAAATGCGGTATAAACTGGCGGACCAAAACAATCCATCAATCCATAAATGCGACGTTTCTCACTGCTGCGATTCGCCATATACACCCCGATTGCCATATTAACCAAAAGTGCAGACAGATCCAGCATAACCGCCAAACCACTTGCCGTGACAATCATACCCAATGTTAGAATAAGGACCTGATTTTGTGGCAGTCTGCTCTTTACAAAAAAGTTCAGTATCGCACCCAGTATAATCCCTAATAAAAAAGAACCCATTATTTCTAAAATAGGACCTCCAATTACTTTTCCCCAGCTAAACACCGCCCCCTGGACCAAAGATGCACCGGCTATGGAAGAAGCAATGGCATATATCATTAAACAGATTGCATCATCTACAGCAACAACCCCTAATAATGTACTCGTTAATGTCCCCTTAGCTTTATATTCATTCAATACCATCACGGTAGCCGCCGGAGCTGTTGCAGATGAAACCGCCCCTAACAGAAGCGCAATAGGAAGTGGTTGTTTAAGTAATAACATAATTCCTGTTACAAAAACAAATGCCAGTGTTGCTTCGCAAAAAGCAATAATCATAATACTTTTACCGATTCGCTTCAAATTGGTAAAAGAGAGTTCCCCTCCAATGTTAAATGCAATCAGCCCCAGCGCCAAGTCATTAACAGGACCTAATTTTTCTAAAACATCGGCATCAATCCATCCCACTCCAGAACTTCCCAGCACAAGGCCAGCGATAATATAACCCGCTACAGAGGGAATTTTAAATCGATGAATCACTTCTCCTAAAAACAACCCTCCAATCAACGCTAACCCTGCACCCAACAACTCATTCATCTCATCATCTCCACTTCTTTATTGATTATTGCATATCCTTGAGATTACCACAAAATTTTCATAATTTCAAAGGGAAATGATTATAAAATTAATGAGTATTCCTAAATAAACTGTACTTATTATCATCTGTCTCTTATTTACAGGGCTATTGACGTTGCTTTTTTGGTTTGTTTCTTTTACTCTTCTGCTTATGCCCTTTAATTTCCTCCTTTGATTTTAATAAACTACTAGAAGAATATCCCATTATATAAAGTCCCATATATCCTGCGCAATCAAATCTCCAAAAGTATCCTTCCTGCGAATGGGAATCACTTGATCATCTCCACCCAAAAGCACTGCACCAACGCGTGGGCGGCCATTATATTGAAACATCTGCTCTAATGTATATGCCCCGACATCCATAAAAGCAATGACATCTCCCGGCGCAGTTTTAGATGGCAGCTGCTTAAATTCAGGCACATGATCTGCTCCATGATAATAATCTCCACCATCACATAAAGGTCCCGCCAGCTTAAATGGTTTATTATGCACCTCTTCAAATCGATTAACAGAAGCAATCAAAAAATACCAATCATAATTATTGGTTTCCAGTAACGTACTAAAACCCACATCTGCCATCAACCAATGTACTTTACCACTGACATCTTTTTCGAGCACTTTCTCTTTTTCGCATAAAATACGGCTCAGCATAACCGCTGTATTCCCAACAATCCTTCTACCCGGCTCCAGAAAAATCTTGATCTCCTCACCTAATTCCTCAATGATGGGTACAACTGCTGCAGCCAGTTCCTCTTCGCTGAAACCTGCATAAAAGAAATCCTCTAGGGGATCACCCGCCCCCATTTTATAAGGTATAGGAATACCGCCGCCAATATTAATATGTTCTAATTTAATTTTTAAATCAGAATGCAACTGTTTAACCAAATCCACAATAATACGTGTTGCTTTAATGAAAGGCTCTAATATGGGCACTTGAGAGCCGACATGAAAATGAATACCTTTTAAATTCACCCATGCATGATCATCTGCAACCTTAAAAAGGCGAGGTGCTTCTATCATATCTATACCCGCTTTACTATGATAGGCTGTCACTAACCCGGGGTGCGTAGGAGACGGAACTTGCGGTTCAACTCTAATCGCCACATTTGCTTTTTTACACAATTTCTCCGCCACAGAAATAACCTGCTTAAGTTCATATTCCGAATCGACATTGATCGAAGCAATACCATATTCTACAGCCAACCGAATTTCTTCTTGCGTTTTGGCTACGCCGTTAAATACAATTTGTTCCGGTTTATACCCCGCTATTTTAGCCTTTTGCAGTTCTCCCCCTGAATTAACCTCTATCGAAGCACCGGCAGCCCTTAATACTTTCAGTACCCCCACATTGGAGTTCGCTTTACTGGCATAAAAAAGATGTGTATCATGATGCAACTTTCGAAAAGCATTGCATACATCTGTCACATTTTGGCGCAATTGCCTTTGTGAAAAAACAAAAAGGGGCGTTCCATAATCAGCTGCTACTTGAACTAGGTCTCTGCCATCCCAACAAAGATGGTCATTTTGCATAGTAAATCCCTTTTTCAAAGCTTCATCTTTAGGATTATAAGTCATCATAACATCTCCTCTCTTAATTAGCATACAAGAGTTAGCAGTTAGTAGTTAGTAGTTAGGAAAAACATAAAAAACTAAAAATTTTAAGTACGAACCCTAAGCTTGAAAAAATCAAACACCTTTATAACATACTCTTTTGTTCCATAGCTTTTATTAATTTTCTTTAATCCTTAATTCATTTCCTAACTGCTAACTACTTTTACCTAGCTCCTATCTTTAAACCACCGGTTCCCAACTCCAATCCAGTTCTCCCTTAATGACAAAAATAGCAGGTCCACTCATAAATGCTCTGTACTCTTCTTCTTTTTTAACCACTTCTATCTGCAGCCATTCCCGCGGACGATAAAGCGTTGCGGTTGTCACCACCTTGGTAGGATTTGCAACATCCTTAAACATCTGACTGATCAACCCACATGCAGTAGACCCTGTGCCACAGGCATAAGTCACTTCATTAACACCTCGTTCATATGTACGCACTTCTATTTCACCATAACCAGAACTCTTCGCTGCTTTGATGTTAACAAAATTAACATTAATATCAATAGGGAAATAATCTTCATGACAAATAATACGCCCAATCTCTTCCGCATTAAAATCCCAAAATCCTTTTTTATACGGTATTTTAAATTTTAAATCATCATAAAATATAACGGCATGGGGTTCTCCATCATTTAACGTATAGAGTTTAATACATCCCTCTTTCCGCTTACCATCCTCATCTTCAGTATATACCGTATCCCGCAAAGCATCAAAGTAAAGTTCTTTCCCCAAAAAACATTGCTCAGGATCGATTTGATCGCCCTGAAGCGGCACATACTTAGCCTCAAACTTGAAAACGCCCATATCTACTTTATACCAGTCTTCCCCAAATGCTTTACCTAGATAATGAATGGTTTTAATACCTGATCGAGTGCTTAGACGTATAGGCGACGTCATATGTCTTACAGTACGCAAATAATGTGCTACACAGCGTGTCGCATTGCCGCACATATCCGCTTCAGAACCATCGGGTTCAAAAATGCGCATATGCGCATTTGCATCATCATCATTATGTATCAGAAAAATCACATCATTAGCCCCTACAGAAAAACGCCGATGGCATAAAATACGTGCTAAAGAACTTCTTTCCTGAATGGAGTAAATTGGACCATCTAATTCATCAATTACAATAAAATCATTTGCACATCCCTGCATTTTAAAGAAATTTATTTTCATGTTTTTACCTCCATTTCTCTTCTTTATCTCCTCTCTCCATGTTTTATCTTAAAATTTAAAAATGTCATTAAACATGTTTTAAGTTCAAGATTCATGCCAAAAAGTTCATTCCCCTATCATTAAATATATTATTCATACTGCAAATTTAGTATATAATGCAAAAAATAGCTGCGTTGTCTTTCGGCAAGTGGCTCGCGCCCTACTGTCGCTGTAGTAAGTAGTAAGTGGGAAAGATAGAAAAGTGAAGGCTTAAAAAAATAAAGAAAAAAAGCTAACTTGGGGCATGATTATACTGGAAGGAAATTTCTGGCGTCGGTGATCTCATCAGTATCAAATATCAACCACCCTACTTCATGAGTAATATCTTTCTATTTCACACAAATTTCTTTAGCTTCAGAAATTTCCTGGAAGTATAGTCATGCCCTTATGCAAACCTTCACTATAAAAAAAGCGCATCTTAGAAACTTCTAAGATGCGCCAATATAATTCACTTGAAACAGAGTCACACGCTTAAACTTGAAAGCGATTCACCATTCCTTCTAATTCTTGAGCCATTTTTCCCAACTCCTGAGCTGCCTTAGCAAACTGATCAATGGTCGCTGCTTGTTCCTCTGTAGAGGCTACCACTTCTTGAGTACTGGCAGCTGTCTGCTCAGAAATAGCAGCAATACCCTCTACGGATTGCGTCGCATTTTGACTGGCCTGTGCCATGACCTGTGATACATCTATGACTTGCTGTGCACCCTCTGTGATATTTTGAATGCCTTCATTTATTTTCCTAAAAGCAGTCCCCGCTTCATCAACCACTTTCATCCCATTGGCCACTTCCACTGTTCCTGCTTCCATTGCCACCATTGCTTTCTCAGTTTCCTGCTGTACCCCCGTAATAAGTTCTGAAATCTGTCCAGCAGCTGTTGCTGACTCTTCAGCAAGCTTCCTCACTTCTTCTGCTACAACCGCAAACCCACGCCCTTGCTCTCCAGCCCGAGCCGCTTCAATCGCTGCATTTAGTGCCAGTAGATTGGTTTGGCGGGCAATACCCGTAATCATAGACACAATCTCACTAATTTTATTAGAGCTTTGACCCAGGTTTTCTACTACAGCAGCCGTATGAGTTACTTTTTCATCAATGACCTTCATCTGAGCCACCATATCAGCAATGGTTTTCTCTCCAGCCGTCGCCCGCTCAGAAACCGCCTTCGAAGCCTCCCCTGCCCCTTGAGTATGGTGGTATACTTCCTCAATCTTTTGATTCAATTCTTCCATGGTCTGAGAAACATGGTCTACCCCGCTGGCCTGTTCTCCGGTGCCTGTAGCAATTTCTTGAATGGCCGTTGTAATCTGCTCCGTGGCTTTGCTTGCTTCATCTGCCCCCACACTCATTTCTTGAGTGGATGCAGAGACTTGCCCCATCATTCCCTTTATCCTGCTAAACATTGCTTTCATCGTATCCGTCATATCGTTAAATCCATCAGCCAGTTGCTTAATCTCATCATTACGATTAACGCTTGCTGCGACATTGAGCTGTCCAGCAGCAACCTCCCCCATCTTTTTCACAATTTGTTGAATGGGCCTCACAATGCCTCTTACAAAGAAATATGCCATCAGTAATGCTACGATTAACCCAATAATCCCGATCATTAACTGCAGCGATAAAAATCTGTGTTTAAAAGCAAAGGTCTCTTCCTGATTAAGACCAACGAAAAGCATACCAATAGATTCTCCTTTAGCATCAGTAATGGGTTGATAGCTCACCAGGAACGGTATCCCTAAAACCTTGGCATCCCCTCTATACGTCTCTTTATCCTTTAGTACCGTATCTGTAACCTTCGTATCATCCTGAGTCGTTCCGACCTGTCGCTCCCCCTGATCATTAACAATCGTTGTTGCCACACGCTTATTGCCTACAAAAATAGTGGCTTCCGTACCCGTTATTTCTTTAATAAAATCCACAGTCTCATTATCGAAATTAAAACCGGCAGAGACCGTCCCCACAATTTGGTCATTTATTCTGATAGGTAGCACCGAGCGAAGTGCATACCCGCTTTTCCCTTCTTCCACACCGGATGCAACTTCTCCATTCAATGCTTGTTGAATCAACATACTCTCATTTTTAATATCACCAAACTTTTCCGGGCTCTGCGCACGATATACTACTTTACCTTCGGCATCTCCCACTACTAAAATATCCAAGCTTTCCTCTTTTTTCAATTTTTCAAAAAGAGGATTAAGTACTACCATAATTTCTTCCCTATTCTCCTGTTGGATACCTTGAGCTAATAACGTATCATTCGATAAAATACGCCCATAATTTGCAGTCTTCTCTAAAAGATTATAAAAACTTCTTGATGCTACATTTTCAGAGCTTTTGACGAGTTTGAGCTGATCTTGTTCTAACTTATTATTAATCGTCCGAATTGAAAAAAAAGCTGAAACGGCTAATGGCACCCCAATTAAGATAACCATCATCCACATCAGTTTCCTGCTTAATGCTCCATTCTTTGCCATGAATATTACCTCCCCAATGGTAAATTGTCATTTATTTTCCAGTATGGCGTTTAATATAATATTCAACATTTAATATGATATTCCTGTAAAAAAATGTTCATTATTTAATTTTCATTGAGTATCATTAAATATGTATCTCTATAATACAAAAAGCTGAGAGACAAAATAAAATGTCTCTCAGCTTCTTATCTTTCTTCTCGATCATACGGCAATCCCAATGCACCGGGTGCACCAATACGCTTTTTTCGATAACCAATGGTGACCAAAACCAAAACAACAATTGTAAATATATAGGGCAGCATCCGCAAGAAATAAGGCGATACGGAAATTCCATAGGCCTGCATCCGGAACCCTAAAACATCCAACCCCCCGAATATATAAGAACCCACTAAGGCCCTAAACGGATCCCACAAGGCAAAAATAACCAATGCTACGGCAATCCAGCCTCTTCCTGCCGTCATATTCTCCAGCCAGGCTGGTGAATACGCCAAAGATAGATAGGCACCGCCTGCACCCGCTAACATCCCGCCAGCGACGACATGAATATATCGTACTAAGAACACGTGTACCCCCATCGCATCTGCTGCAGCCGGGTTTTCCCCTACCGCTCTTAATTTTAAACCCCAGCGCGTTTTATAGATATAAAACCAAAGAAAGGGCACCAATAAATAGCTTAAATAAACCATTGCATCATGATTAAAGAAAATAGGCCCTAAAAATGGAATCTGACTCAAACCCGGTATGGCTATATTTTTAAATGAATGCGCAAAAGGAATTCCAACCATTGATTTCCCCAAATAAGCGCTGAGTCCTGTCCCAAAAAGCGTCAACGCTAACCCCGATACAACTTGATTGGCACGCAAAGAGATGGTCAAAAAGGCATGGACCAATGCCAATAACCCCCCGCCTAACATCCCAACAACTAACCCCAGCCAAGGATTACCGGTTGATACGCCCACACTAAAGCCACTCATTGCCCCAACTAACATCATGCCTTCTACCCCTAAATTAAGATTACCGGAACGTTCGCATAACAGTTCACCTAATGCGGCGTAAAGAATAGGTGTCCCAGCGGTTACTGCTGCCGTTAAAACGGTTACCCAAATTGTCGTTTCCAAACCTATCCCTCCTCTCGCTTACGATTAAAGCTAATCCGATAACGCATAAATATATCTGCACCTAAAACAAAAAATAAAATAGCACCCTGTATCATGACGGACGTCGCCGCAGGAAGCCCAACAGATTGAACGGCCGAAGCCCCCACCGTCAAACCACCAAACAAAAATGCAATGAGGACAATCACCCACGGATTTAATTTTCCAAGCCATGCGACAATAATAGCGGTATAGCCGTATCCGGGAGAAACACCTGCTTGCAAACGATGAGCAACCCCTGCGACTTCACCCATTCCTGCCATTCCGGCTAATCCGCCGCTTAAGAACATAACCAGCAAGATGTTTCGCATCACGTTCATACCCGCATATCGAGCCGCTGATTCACTTTCACCAATCACCCGGATCTCATATCCCCAGCGCGTATAATTTAAAACAACATAGAGAACAAGTGCGACAAGAAGTGCTATGATGATTCCAAAATGCACACGCGTTCCAAAGAGTAATGGATAAGCCGCCCCTTCGGAAAATTCCCGAGTCAGAGGAAAATTAAATCCTTGTGGATCTTTCCACGGTCCAAAAACAAGATAACTCACCCACAAAATAGCAATATAGTTCAACATCAATGTCGTTATTGTTTCATTGACCTTCCACAGCGCTCGTGGAATGGCCGCCACTAACGCCCAAAGTCCCCCCATCACAAAACCAGCTAACAGCATAGCAGGTAATAGTACAATGCGGGGTAAATCAGGAAAAGCAAGGGCAATGCCGCTAGCTGCAAATGCACCCATATAAATTTGCCCCTCCGCACCAATATTCCATAATAACATTCGAAAAGCAATCGATATCCCCAATCCCGCCAGCATTAAAGGAATGGCTTTAATCACGGTTTCGGTTAAGCCATATTTAGAAATAAAAGCCCGCGTAAACATCATCTGATAAATTTCTACAGGATGATATCCTTTGGCAAATAAGAAAACAGAAACAAAAATAAGCGCCATCACAATAGAAATCAAAGTAATGGATATCGTTATGATCGGGGAAACGCTTGCTCTCTTCTCAATAATAATATTTTTTCTTGTTCTTTCATTGTTTTTCATTTTTTATGCTTCCCTACCTTCCAAAGGGCTTTCTCCCAGCATCATCGCCCCAACATCATCGATTGTTGCCTGATCCGTATCTTCTAAACCCATAACCTTTCCTTTAAATAACACGGCAACACGATCGGAAATTTTCATGATGGTATCCAAATCTTCCGCAATTAATAAAATTGCACGGCCTTGTTCTCGCTGGTGCAAGAGCAGGTTATAAATACTTTCAGTTGCACCCACATCCAATCCACGTATCGGGTAGGATGTAACTATTAAACGGGGATTTTCTGCTATTTCACGCGCTAGCAGTAATTTTTGCAAATTACCGCCCGAAAGCAGCCGTACCGGTGTATCGACACTCGGTGTTTTGACATCAAAATTGCGAACAATGTTTTCAGCCATCTCCCGTGCTTTATTTAAAGGCAGCAGCAATCCTTTTCCTAAGGACCCTCGCCGATAATCTTTCAATATAATATTATTTGTTACATCCATATTAGGAATCAGTCCCATCCCCATCCGGTCTTCAGGCACATGGCTGACCCCCGCATCAATAATCATACGCGGCGATTGATTGGTCATGTCTTGATCATCAATTAAAACTTTCCCGCTTGTTGCCATTCTCAGACCCGTGATCACTTCTGTAAGTTCCCGCTGCCCATTGCCGGCCACCCCGGCAATACCGAGAATTTCCCCTTCTCGTACGGTCAGAGAAACATCGTCTAAAGCCTTTAGTCCCTTATCTCCCAAAGCGGATACCTTGTCCAATGTCAATACCGCTTTCCCTTTAGGAACCGGTTTACGATGAATTTCTGTTTTGACTTCCCGGTTGAGCATCATTTGCGTCAGTTCCTGAGTATCTACTTCTCCTTTTGCCACCGTTCTTATGGTTTTTCCTTTACGTAATATCGTAATTCTATCGGAAATATTCATGACCTCATGTAATTTATGAGTAATAATGACCACAGCTTTCCCTTCTTTAGCCATTTTACGTACCGTAACAAAAAGTTCCTCCACTTCTTGCGGTGTTAATACAGCTGTAGGTTCATCTAAGATTAAAATATCAGCCCCTTGATAAAGGACTTTGATAATTTCTACCCGTTGCTGTTCACCAATGGAAAGCTGCCAAATTTTTGCCTGAGGATCAACGTGCAGACCAAACTTTTGCGAAAATTCTGCTACTTTTTGCTCAATTTTCTTCATATCTAGTTTGAATGATTGATCAAGCGATCCTAAAGCAATGTTCTCAGCTACTGTAAAAGGCGTGATCAGCTTAAAATGTTGATGAATCATCCCAATCCCATGATCAATCGCACTACGAGGTGATTTCAAAGTCACCCGCTTACCCCGAATAACAATTTCCCCTTCATCAGGCCGGTAAAGTCCAGATAAAATACTCATTAATGTACTTTTCCCAGCTCCATTCTCTCCCAAAAGCGCATGTACTTCGCCTGCTTGTACTTTAAATGTCACCTGATCATTAGCCACCACACCCGGAAAACGCTTCGTAATGTGACGCATATCAATGAGCACGTCTTTTCCCATTGTTTTTCCTCCTATCATCTCTCAGTTCTCAGGTCTCAGTCTCAGACGTGCTGAAAACCGACAACTGATAACTGAGAATCTAAATAAATAGGCTGCCGGCAGGCATCTACCGGCAGCCTACAAAACGTTTAGTTGCTTGGGATTTCCCCTTCTACCCCTTCAACAAACCACATCATTTCCAGCATTTCTGCATCGGTCATTTCTTGTCCTTCAGCCACTTTCAATTCACCGTCTTGTCCTTTAATAGGGCCGTCAAACACATCAAATTCACCATTTTTAATTGCTTCCTCTTTTTCTTCAACCAATGTCTTAACTTCTTCTGTTATAGAAGGTGCAAGTTCTCCTAATTCAATAACATTATCCTCTAAACCACCCCAATATTGCCCTGAAGTCCATTTTCCGTCTTTAACATCTTGGACCACTTTCGTATAATACGGTCCCCAATTCCAAACAGGTGATGTTAAGTTAGCATTGGGAGCAAATTCGCGCATATTGGTATTATAGCCAATCGCATAAGCACCTGCTTCTTCTGCGGCTTGTTGTGGTCCAGGCGTATCTTGATGTTGAGCAATGACATCAACACCGGCTTCCAATAAGCTCTTAGCTGCTTCTTTTTCTGCTGGCGGATCATACCAAGTATTGGTCCAAACCACTCTTACTTTTGCATCCGGATTCGCAGCACGAACACCTAATGTAAAAGCATTAATTCCCCGAATAACTTCCGGAATAGGATGTGCGGCAACATAACCAATTTCGTTCTTTTCAGTCATTTTACCAGCAATCATACCCGATAGATAACGCGGCTGATACATCCGTCCAAAGTAAGTAGCCACGTTGTCTGCTGTCTTAAATCCAGAGCAATGCATAAATACCACATCCGGATATTCTTCTGCAACACGTTGCACGGGATCCATATAACCAAAACTTGTTGCAAAAATCACCTTGCAACCATTTTCTGCCATTTCCCTTAAAGTTGCTTCAGCTTTTGCCGTATCATTATCATCAATACTCTCATAAATAATAGGTTCTACATCCGGCATTTTTTCTACTAAATATTGTCTACCCAAATCGTGGGCATACGTCCAGCCTGCGTCGCCAACAGGTCCAATATACATGAATCCAACTTTCATTTTTTCGCCAGCTGGTGCTGCCTCTTGATCCTGTCCACCGCCACAACCTGCTAAACCCATAACCAGCATTAAAATAAGCAGCATTGCCATACTCATTTTTCCAAAACGTTTCAATGTTGTCACCGACCTTTCTCATTTTTTACCATCCGCCTGACCCTGCATTAGCCCTTAAAAAAAATACTTTCACCCCCTATAATAACTAAAATCCTACTAAAACTATGTAATTTCTCCAGGCCATATCAAAATCCTGCTCTTTATATAATTTTTCCAAATAATTTGTCAGTTTTAAGCATTTTCGCTGAAAATAATGCCTTCACAACTCATTGACTCAATGATAGCCAGTGACTCCAACCGAATCCCCTTTTCACGAAGTATACGACCGCCATCTTGAAAACCTTTTTCAATGACGATACCAATCCCTGCTAAAGATGCGCCGCTTTGACGCACAATATCCATTAAACCTAACGCAGCTTGTCCACGTGCCAAAAAATCGTCAATAATCAATACCCGATCTGTGTGTTCCATAAAATCATTTGAAACAAAAATATCTACCTGTTCCTTTTTCGTAAAAGAGTAGACCTCACTATGATAAACCTGTTCTTCAAGCGTTACCGGCTTTTTCTTCCGCGCAAATACAACAGGTACCCCTAACGCTAAACCTGCCATAATTGCGACAGCTATACCAGATGATTCGATTGTCAAAATTCTCGTAATTCCCTCATCCGCGAAACGACTTGCAAATTCATTGCCAATAGCCTGTATCATTTGGGGATCAAGTTGATGATTTAAAAAGCAATCCACCTTCAAAATATGGTTATCAATTAATCTACCTTCTTGTAGAATTTTTTCTTTTAGAGCTTTCACGGATAGCCTCTCCAATCTATTTTCAAAGATTTTTGTCCTATTTTATGATAGTTTTCATTATAATACATTTTTCGCCCTATTTCTACACCATTATACTGTACATATTTTGGAATATCTTATTGAAATGCTTTTGCTTTCAGTTCTCCCTTCTCTGTTCTCAAACATTCTGAAATCAGTGTCAGCCCCGCTCGATTTTTCTGCCCGCCTGAGATCCCACTCATCACTCTTGAAACAGAAACAGCTTAAGAAAAACTGTTGATATGTTTTTCTGTTATATACGCTATATTGATTGGCGTAATGATTAAAGTATGATATAATATGGACAATACTATTGTTAATATTTGTAAAAAATTCTTGGTTATTCCACAATATTTTACATAAAGAGGTGTAAACCATGGGAAAAATTGTTGCAATTGGTAATCAAAAAGGCGGCGTCGGTAAAACAACCACCACATTCAATCTGGGTGCCGCACTAGCTGAGCTTGATCAAAAAGTTTTATGGGTCGATCTTGACCCTCAAGCAAGTCTGACCATTTACTGTGGCTTTGACCCCGATACCTTTAACAAAACCATCTATAATGTGTTAAAAGGCAATTCTTCCATTGATCATATTTGTCAACCTACAACCTTCGGACCCGACTTGCTTCCCGCTAATCTCGATCTTGCAATTATCGAAATGGAATTATTTAATACCATTGCCCGGGAACGGCAACTCGCTTGTGTTCTTTCCTCTGTGCGTGATGACTATGATTTCATACTCATTGATTGCCAACCCTCCTTAGGACTTCTTATGCTCAATGCCCTCACTGTCTCAGATGAAGTCATTATTCCCATTTCTTGTGAATACCTTGCCATGCGCGGTGTAGCAGGCCTCTTGAAAATGATTGATAAGGTAAAATTGCAGCTAAATAGTCAGCTTAAAATTCGTGGTATCCTGCCCACCATGTTTGATCGCCGTACCAAACATGCCCATGATACCCTGGAACAAATTCGTCATCAATTTGAACCAAAAGTCCCTGTATTTAACCATGTTATTTACCGCAGCATTCGCTTTGCAGAATCCGCGCTGAAGGGTGAAAGCATCTTAACTTATGCTAAAAATATCCCGGGAGCTGAATCTTATCGCAACCTGGCCCGGGAATTAAGTAGAGAGGCTAACAAAACAGGAAAACGGCTCTCGCCGTTTTCAATTGACAATTCACAATGCACAATGGACAATTAGATGAAACAATAAATCAAAAATAAACTCTAATCATTCTAAAGGAGGTTGCAAAATGAAAGCAAGTGAAGGTCACATCGGACGCGTTTTTATGATTCGACTTGAAGAGGGCGATATCGTACCTCAATGTATTGAACAGTTTGCTGCACAAAAAAATATCGCTGCAGGTCTGGTAACATTAATTGGAGGAATCGGAAGTGGGGAAGTCGTTGTCGGTCCTCGCAATTCAACCGCCAACCCTCCAGATCCTATGCTTGTCCCTCTTGACGGTGCTCATGAAACACTGGGGATCGGCATAATCGCTCCTGACATCGAAGAAAAACCCGTGTTGCATATCCATGCCGCATTAGGGCGCGCAGGCAAAACCACAACGGGTTGCCTAAGAGCAGGTGTTGAAACATGGCTGGTTGGGGAAGTGATCATTTATGAAATTTTGGACACAGATGCCAAAAGAATATTAGATAAAGAAAGTGGCTTTACACTCCTAAAAGTATAAAACCACTCATATTTTACAATCTTTTAGGGCATATTGATAATACTTAATGATTGATTTTTATCTAAATATGACCTAAAGGAGTTGAATAATCATGAAACCACTTGTTATTTTTGGCCATCCTAACAACAACACTTTCAACGGAGAAATTCTTTCAACCGTTAAAGATTTTTTCGCTAATAAAGGCGTAGAATATAAGGTAAGCAACCTTTACGAAATGAATTTTAATCCTGTACTTTCTTTAGAGGAATATCAAAATAGAGAAAGTGGAAATCTCCCATCAGATGTTACCGCAGAGCAAGAGAAAGTGACGTGGGCTGATACCCTCATTTTCATCTATCCCGTCTGGTGGAGCCGCGAACCGGCCATTGTTAAGGGTTGGATTGACCGGGTTCTTTCTCAGGGTTTTGCTTTTCAAGAAAGCAGCGAAGGCATTCGCGGGCTTCTTTCTGGTAAACGCGCCCTCGTTCTTTGCACTTTTGCTGCCAGCCAAGATGCGGTAGAAAAATCAGGCATCCTGGAAGCGATGCATATTTGCATGGCACAAGCCACTCTAGGATTCTGCGGCATTAAGCCTGTAACCAATCAAGAATTTTTTGAGGTACCTGAAACAGGTGGAGAGCAAAAAGATAAAATGCTGCAAATGGTCACCCAACTGCTTGAGAATTTATAATTGAAAAATAAAAGCCTATGTGTACTAATGGATAAAAGGAACTTGAAAACAAGTTCCTTTTATTACATATCCCCCATGTAATTCAATATTCCCCCAACAAAAAAGCACTGAGACAGATTTTCTCTATCCCGGTGCCGGTTTACTATTATGTAGATGAATAATTTTTGTATATTTTATGCCTTTTTTATTATTTTGCTTAACTCAATAATCTTATTATCGTGTGAAGAAGTTTTAATGGAAATACTATTCACATCCATCTGAAGGCTATCTACTTTCTCTTCAATCCGATCAACCTTGTTTTCCAAACCATCTACCTTATTTTCCAAACCATCAACCTTGTTTTCCAAACTATCTACTTTGGTTTCCAAGCCATCTACTTTGGTTTTTAATCCCGATACATCTCGCTTTATTCCCGACACATCTTCTGTTAATTTTGTAAGCTGTTTAAGAACAATTTCCTGAAATTGCTGATTATCCATTTCTCATAACCCCTTTTTATTCTACCTTTATAACACTATTATAGTCTTAAGAATGGCGTTTGTAAATACCTGGAATTTAGATATATAATTCTTTTACTACAAATTCATAACCCCTCAAACCCATCTTCCCTATTGAAGCCCAACAATATTTTCATCCCATCTGGAGACCATTCCATCATCCTCTATAAACTGCTCAATCATATCAAGCACTTCACGGACAAACTTTAAATCTTTTGTGATATCATCATGCGTATGCATTTTAAATATCAGGCTGCGATAAATTTCCAAAACATCATGTGGTTCTACATGGCCTCTTAATACAATTTTTGTAATATCTACTTCCCAGTCAGCAATAAACGTCTCAATACATTGAATAACAGAGTCTATGCCCTGTCCACAAGAAAGATAACGAAACATATTCTGATCATAAACCATATTCTTTTCAATTTCTAAGAGAATATTTCGATTAAATACATCCAACCCATAAGAAAAATCCTTAAACTGATGGGTTGGACTTAATTTTTTAATTATTTTCAAAATTAACCTATTAGAAAGATGTAAACTCTGGCAACCACAGTTCCATAATTTTTTACGTATCGTTTGTTCATCTGCAAGCACACTAAACCTAAAAATAATATATTCATCCATTTCCTCAACGTATAGATTGTCAACCGCTATTAAATTTGAAAGCTTTTCAGGAGAAAAACCTGCTGTCTTCTTCAAAACTCTTAGAAAACTCATATACTCTCTCACCTTTCTTATATCAAGACTGTCCTAAAAATCGTTTTCTTTATGCTATGCGAATTGCACATCACCCTGTAACCAACATGCCCCTTTTAAACGGCGTCCTACTTCAGGGCTTCCCTCTAAATCGGATGTGTTGATATATACCTCTACTCTCAATTCATCTTCCATTTTAATATACATCCAATAAAACCCTTCTTCTGTTTCTGGGTTCACCAAAAGCTCCAATTCCAGAATTTCACCCATAAAAACAACATCTTCTACCGTATTTTGCTTTTGAATAAAGTATCCCAGTACCTGATCAGATAACTTCTTTTTACGTCTCCGCTTTTGTGCATGATCTTCTGTACCTGCTGCAGCCACCTCTTGCTCAGCTGCTATATGGTCATTATAAGGTGCCATGATTTCTCCTGTATAACACAATCCAGCTAGATAACATGCCATTTCTGTTTTCATATCATTGTTTGCTAACCATTCATAATATTCCAGCACATTTTGTACATAAAACGTTACCCATTTACCATAATTCTTTTCCCATCCTTCGGCAAATATTTCAAATCCACCTTGATCTTTCACATCAAAATCTATTTCCTGAAGGCTAAAAGGATAGCGTGCCCTGCCCCATGGCGTCATGCCAAGAATTTCTCCCGGCTCATCCTGAACATCATTCACTCCATAGAGCATAAAACCCACATCTTCATTAACCACCGCTTTACCTTGCCAGAACACATCATTTGTTGAAGAAACCTGTATGATTTGCCACTGTTCAACCTCATTGATGGCCCAAGCCAGTAATTTGCCATATTCTTTTTTATTATCCATTCCTATATATCCTAGTGCACTGATATGACTACTCATCCTAAAGCCTCCCCTGCTCATTATTATACTATATGATACATACTTTCCCAAAAGATCATGGTTCAAAACACGCTATCCTTTTCTTGCTAAAAAGCAAAAAAGAAAAACAGGCTGATTAACCTGTCTTTTCTTTTCCCTAATATTACTCGTTTTGAGGGGGAATCACTTCTCCTTCAACCACAGGAATCTCTTCCTTCGTTTCTGCTTGTACGCTTTCCGCTTCCTTATGATCTGAGCTTTCTAAATCTGCTGCATCTGTCTCAAACTCTACGCTTTCATTTGTTTCTTTTTGTGGATTAAGAATCATTTCATTTAAGGCATTAATTAAAAGAGCCATTTGCTGTGTTGAACGGCTCGTATCCTTTGCCATCCTCTGTAAACGGCCTACTTCCCGGTTAAATCGTCTCTGCTTCAGAAGCTTTTTAATATCGCTCTGCTTTTTCACTTTGCCCTTAACCTGATCCCCTTGTTCTGCTATTTTGGTCACTGCATCAAGAATAGAGGTCATGCGCTCTGTTCCCTCAGTTAAACGGGATACAATTTGATTAATAGTCATTACATAATCTTTTTTCTTCCCGCTATTTTCTTCTTTTCCCTTAACCATTCTAATACCCCTCCTTCCCTACCCGGTAAATAAACATATATATCTGTTTACATAGTATGAAAGAAGTGATCATAAAGTGACACAAAAAAATCTTAAATATGCCCTGTTCTTGTATTAATTGTCGTTTTACGATGATTGATAATTTTTATGATAATGACTTTTATGACTGCCATCGTTGGCACCGCGATCACCATTCCCTTAAAACCCCAGTAACGCCCAAAAACAATCACCGCGAGAATTACAAACAAAGGATCTAGACCTACCTTCTTGCCTACAATACGCGGTTGTAATATATTGCCGTCAATCTGCTGCAGCGCCAGAATGAACAAAAGTGTTGCTACGGCCTTACTTGTGCCCTGCAACAAACCTAAAGTAGCCGCAATACCCCCTCCAATAATGGGGCCAAAATAAGGAACAACATTAGTACATCCCACAATCATTCCCCCTAAAACGGCAAAGTTATGATCTAAAAAGGTAAGAATAATCGTCGCTGTCGTCCCAATGATAAAAGCATCCGTAATCACCCCGATAATAAATCGTCCCAAAACATGATCAACATCTTCTAAGAAACCTTCAACATGCTTTACAGTACCCGGCTTAAAATATAATAGGGCAATGTCCCTTATTTTATATGCAATACGTTCTTTACTCTGAAGAATATAAAAAGTAATAACAATAGCCAAAAAGATATTTAATACTCTCACTGAAAATACTTTCAACGCCAGAAGAAGACTGCTGCCAAAACTAGAAGACCAATCCGAAAGTTGTGTCAGCATCTTTTTTGCATCCTGAGTATCAATCGGAATAGATGCTTTTTCCAGCCAAGTTAACCCTTTCTCAATATTTTCATCCATAGAATGAGACGTATCAGAGAGAATACCGGATAACTGACGAATATTATTAGAAAGTTGTGGAATCACAAAAATACCTATAAGAATAAATATTAAGATGATTATTAAATATAACGTTATAATACTTAATGTGCGATTCAAGGGATTAGGAAACGAGCGGTCTTTTTTCCCCCATTTAATTTTACGACTGAAAGAAATCATGCTATAAAACTTTTCAATCTGCTTAAGCGGCCTGCTCAAAATATAAGCTAAAATAAGTCCTGTCGTCAAAGGTGTAATCACTTTTAGGAAACGGCTCACTCCATTAAGCAAAATTGTAGAAATTGTATAAAAGTCCTTAATTATAAAAAAAGAAATAAAAACCCCTATAGCTGTTATGATAATATAGAAACTATATTTCTTTAAAACCGGATCTTTTTCAAACTGCATCCCGATAACCTCTTTCCTGATAATTTATATTACATCCATTCCAAAATAACCTTAAGTCATTCCTCTTATATCATATTACTTTTTTATAAAAAAAGAAAGATTTTATCCTTGTGCGATAAAATCTTTCTTATCCACCTATTTTCACAAATTATATTAATTCGCACTTTGCTTTAACCCCATCTCTAACAACTGCTTGAACAAGGGCAGCTTTTCTATTTCATTACCTGACGTAAAAAGTTTAATCTGTTCTTCTGTATCCCTTTTCTCACTTAAAGGTAATAGCCTCAGATCATTTTGTTCCAGGACTTGTTTTAAGTGTTTTACTGTACCACAATTGCCGTCTAAAACGCAAGTATCCTTTCCAATCATTTGCTTAATCTGCCCTTTCACAAACACATAATGCGTACATCCTAATACCACTGCAGCCACTTCCCTGAAATTAAGTGCTGCAAACAGCTCCGTCAAATACTGTGTAATGGCTTCATCTTGAATCATACCACGCTCTACTAATTCGACTAGACCGGGACAAGGTAATGTAATCACATCCGCTTCATCTTTGAAACGATTTAATAAATTGGAAAACTTTTTCTCCTTTAATGTCAAAGGTGTTGCCATTACAACAATTTTACCCTGCCGTCCCAAGGACACGGCAGGTTTTAAAGCCGGCTCCATTCCAATAACTGGAATGGAAAGCTCCTGGCGGAGAAGATGAATTGCAGCGCTGGTAGCTGTATTACATGCTACCACCAATGCTTTTATTCCTTTATCAGTTAAAAACTTCACTGCCTTAAAAGTAAGCTGTCGAATCTCAATTGGCGGCCTTACCCCATAGGGTGCATTAAGTGAGTCCCCGAAATAAATAAAATGCTCCTGGGGAAGTTGCTTTGATAATTCTGCCAAAACACTAATACCCCCCACCCCGGAATCAAAAACACCAATCGGTAAACACTTATCCACTTTTCCCTTCATAAACTTACCTCGCTATGTATAATTTTGATCTCGTACTTTATATATATGAAAATTCAAAGATTATTTGTAGTATATGATGAAAGCCACAGGTTATACACTTGTTTTCAACGAATATTATTTTATCATATCCATCTGCTGGAAGCGACAAAAAACAAAAAGAAACTTCTTGATGTGTTTCAAATCCACCAAGAAGTTGATACGCCTTAAGGCAAACGCGCATATTTACCTGTAATGGGATAAGAATAATCCCTTTGTTTCCAGATGTTAATCGTAGCAATAACTGGTAAAATTAACCCTATTACGGCTAATACCGGTACCAATAAGAAGCCTACTAACAAAAGCATTAAGATACTGACTGCTACCCCCGCAATAACCAACCCAATCTGAAAGAAAAGTGCTTCTTTTGCTTGAACTCGCATAAATGAATCCGTTGTTACTAAAAAAACAACAAGAGGAACCAAAATAGGCATTGCCATTAATAGCCCACCCAAGTGACAGATAGATGCCACAATTTTTTGTTCTGCTGTAATATACATAATACCCCCTCCTTTCGTTGCTTACTCTATTATTATATCTTAATAGCGGTATAAATGACAAAGAAATTCAAAAAAGGCCTGAGTATTTCAATCAGGCCTCTTGTTATATCCTATTAATTTTCTACCCAATACTGTATTCTTCACTTTCGTGCATCGCCTTCTCTTTACCACGAAAACGCTCTCCAAATACATGCTTCAAATGGCTTTCCCCATATGGACGAGTTATTGCACTAACAGCAGGTACGACAGCCAGCGGTACCAACATCGCTAAGGATCCTGCCATTGGGATAAACTTTGATCCTAAGATAAGCGTTAATCCAATGGATATTCCGAAACCGGAAATTAATCCAGACCATGCCCCTACTTTGGTAGCCCCTTGCCAATACAACCCATAAAGGTATATTGCCAGGAAAGAACCTGCCACTGTCCCCCAAGAAAGAGCCATTAAAGATAAAATAATATTGGGCTTAAGCGCTAGATACAAGGATAGAATCACAAAGATAAAGCAAAGTATCCGCATATATAATACAGAACGGTGTTGCCGCATATTAGGAGCAAGATAACCCTTAAGCAAGTCAACCACAATGGCGGAACTGGAAACCATGACTAACGAAGAAAGGGTAGACATGGATGCCGATAAGACTAAAATTAAAATCAATACCGCTACAAACTCTGGTAATACCTGATTAAATAATTGCGGCATCAATAAATCAGGTGTGCTAATACCATTGAAAACGGGTAATTCCTCGAAAAACAAATGCGTTAAAGAACCTGTAAAATAAGCAGCAAAGGTAATGATAAATGCAAACAAGGTTGATACAATCGTTGCGATACTGATTGATTTCTCATCTTTAATGGCATAAAATTTAAGAATCATTTGTGGCAGTCCCCAAGAACCTAAGCTGGTTAAAATCACAAGTGAAATAAGTGACAACCACCCTTGGCCTCCCTGTGGCAGCGGCAACTGAGGAATCTTTTCAATTAAACCCGTGATGCCCCCCACATTAGGATGAATCATCACAAAAAATACCATTAAGCTTACGCCAATCAACATGATAATTGCCTGAATAAAATCCAGTAAGTTAATCGCAAAATACCCACCCGCTACTAGGTAAAGTGCTGTCAGGGCAGCCATACCAATCAACGTTTGAATATATGGAATATGAAATATTTCCTGAAATAAGTAACTTAAACCCATAAATACGGAAGCAGAGTACGGAACTAAAAATATAAATATAATCAGTGCTGATACCACCTTAAGCGGCTTACTATCATAACGCGCTTCCAAAAATTCGGGCATGGTCATCACATTGAGTCGTTCTGTCATCTCCCGCGTTTTCCGCGCCAGCACTTTCCAAGCTAAAAAACTCCCTACAAATCCATTTCCCAGCGCAATCAACAATGCACCAAGTCCAAAACTCCATCCAATTTTTCCTGCATAACCAATAATAAGCACTGCAGAAAAATAAGTGGTGCCATACGCAAAAGCAGACATCCAAGGACCAATCGAACGCCCCCCGAGAACAAAATCGTTCAAACTAGACGTTTTCCTAGCACTAAAAATGCTCACTCCGATAATAGCACCTACATAAAGACACAACAAAAAAACCTTCATTTCTACCATCCTCCCATTCTACATCTGTTTTTTTCTACGAGTGGCCTAACCACCATGCTACCGTACAACTTACTTAAGTATAGCAAAATCCACAATCAAAAGCAACATCCTTTTTCATGATCTTGACTCGTAATTATAATTTTATTATATGTTTAATAATGGGTATGTGTTCCAAATCCTTGTGAAAATGGGTATAATAAGAAAAACGGCTTAACCGTTTTTCAGTTGACAGTTGATAGTGGACAGTTTACAGTTAAAAAGATAAACCCTTATAGATAAAAAATAAGATCATATCAGGATCAACATTCTTTTGCTAATAATTAATTTAACTCTAATGTCACATAACTATAACTTATGCTTTCTAATAGAATAAAGGAGATTCTATTATGTCAAATCAAGCTCATAAAATTTCTGGAGTAGCCCTTCTGAATCGTGGTATTGGCTTCTTTAGTCAGCGTTACAGTGTGTTTAGCTACTGGCGCAAAGGACAAATTATTACAAAGGTAAAACCTGTTCCCAGATGGCTGCAATGGATGAAAAACAATCGTTTTCTCAAAATACCAGCCAGCCTCCTGAGTATATTTTTGCATATCCAATTTTTATATACATTCCTCTTTTTACTATTCGTTGAACTCTGGATTACCGGCAGCTTTGAATTTTTACTAAAGAGTTACCATGCTTTCATACAAGGAACTTTCAATGTCGGTCTACTGGAAAGCGCTAAAGGATTGTTTTTGATCCTATTGGGGTTATGGCTCAAAATCCCCCAACGAATCAATACAGGCCGTATGTATCATGGTGCTGAACATAAATCGATTGCTTGCAGTGAAATTGGATTGCCGTTAACCTACCAAAATATAGCAAAACAAAGCCGTATCCATAATCGCTGCGGCTCTGTCTTAATTTTTCTAGTCCTGCCTCTCTTTCTTATATTCACTTACGCCTTTCATATCCCTGATACGATATCCTTTATATGTTCTATCGTCATTGCTGCAGCACTGAAAAAAAGAAACTACAGATGTTTACGCTGGAGCAACACCCTAGGAGGCGCTCTCCAATATCTTACGACTAAAGAGCCCACAGGAGAACAACTCCTGGTAGCACAGCAAGGCCTGCAAACACTTCTTACTTTAGAAAGTGAGATATTAGCTTAAAGCTAAAAGCAAAAGATAAAAAAATATTTTTAGTTTTGTCTTTTGCTTTAGGCCTTAATCCTTTAGCTTTTAGCTTCTTTTAGTTTTTTCCTACCTGCTACCTGCTGTTTCCTACCTGCTTTACTATCCTTCATTTAAAGCAGGATTATAGCCTCCCGTTTCCTTTTCCTCTTGCTCATCCAACAATCGCATTTCTTTCATCACCCAAATACCTGTAACAATAAATGAAAGCAAATCAGCAGCAGGTGTCGCCATCCATACACCGGTTAGTTTAAAAAACAAGGGTAATATCAATACAATAGGAATGAAAAAGATAATTTGCCGGGACATGGTCAAAATTAGTGCAGGCTTTGACTTACCAATCGCCTGAAAAAGACTCGCTGCTAATACTTGAATCCCAATAAGCGGCAAAAAAACATTCATGATTCGTAAGGGGGTAGTCCCTGCTTGTATTAATTCTACATCATTACTAAAAATGCTTAACATGGCTTGCGGCCAGATCATAATAACCAAAAATCCGATAAATACATACCCCGTCGCAAATAAACTGGCTGTTTTTAAGGCTTCTTTTACCCGCCCGAATTGCCTGGCGCCGTAATTAAAACCGACAATTGGCTGAAATCCTTGCACAATACCAAAAATAGGCATAACGAGAAACATCAACAAACGCATCGAAACACCCATAATCGCAATGGCCATATCACCACCATAATACAGCAAACTATTATTCACAATAACAGCTATAATACTACCTGAAATTTGACGCGCAAATGAAGCTGAACCCACCTTAATAATCTCCTGAGATAACTGCTTTTTAAGACGAATATCTTGAAATCGCAATGCAAGGGCGCTTTTCCCTGAAGTAAAATAAAGAATAATAAAGAGAGTAGATAATATTTGTGATGTAACCGTAGCAATGGCCGCCCCTTGAACACCCATTTTAAAACCAAATATCAGGATTGGATCCAAAATCATATTAGAGACAGCCCCTAAAATCATACTATACATCGCCATCTTCGCATTGCCTTCTGCTCTAATAAAGTTATTAGAACTCATCGAAAAAGCAAAAAAGACCATCCCTACAAAAATTACCTGCATGTATTCTCGTGCATAGGGCAGAACTGTTTCCGATGCACCGAATAAACGCAAAAGGGGATTTAAAAATACCAAACCTAAAATAACAAATATCAAGGTAGAAACTAAATTCAGGGCAATAGCACCCCCCACAACCTCATCTGCCTTCTCATTATCACCCGCACCCAAAGCACGGGAAATAATGGATGCCGATCCGATGCCAACCGTCTGTGCAATCGCCATCATCACCATCTGAATGGGAAAAGCAACTGCTAAAGCGGTAATAGCTAGTGTGCCAACCCCCTTACCTACAAAGATCGTATCCACCAAATTGTATAACGCGTTCACCATCATCCCTACCATGGCAGGCGCAGAGAACTTTATTAGCAGGCTTGTAATTTTATCATTTAACAAACTTTCACGAGATTTAGTCATTACTTCTCTCCTCTACATTTTCATTAACATATCTACTAAATCATACACTGATTGAGTAAACTTTTCTTGTTCTTCTAGGGTTAGCTTATTCAATTGTTCTTTTAAATGGTTTTTATAGTCTGCCATTTTTAACGCAATGTATTCCTTCCCTTTATTCGTCAAATCCACATACGTTTTCCGCCGATCTTTGGGGTCTGCTTCCCTAAAAACAAGTCCTTTTTGCTCTAAGCTGTCAACCATGCTTGTCAAGCTGCCTTTAGGCATATCCAACGCTTCTCCTAATTGAGATAACATGAGCTTATGATGATAATTGAGCATCAAAAGCGCCTTATTTTGTGCACGGTTACAGCCATATATGGGGGAATGTCGTTTCTTAAAGATAATTCCTACTTTATGGGAATATAAGGGCATTAACTTCATTAGAGCCATTTGCAGCTGATTTAAAGTTTCTTCATTCAATTCATCCGCCTCCCAAGATAGTCTTATTTCTAATAGTCTTGTTTCTAACTGTCTGTATTCTAACCTTTTTTAAGATGATTGTCAATATAAAAATAGCTGACACCGTTTTTAATGGAATGCAGAAAGACTGCAAAAAAAGTAAAAGGTCAACCTCTATTAATAGGTTGACCTTTTGTTATATTAGTTATTAGTAATCCCCGAAACATCCGGCATTTCTACTGGTTGATTGATATCATACATATTCATGCTCCCCGTAAAATGCGTACGCATCGTAGCTTGTTCTGGAAGAGCCATGGTTACCGCACCATCGAAATCGATACGATCCATAAAATAAGTATCCGTATTAACGTACATCTTATAACCATAATTCATGCTCATGGAATCTAGCATCTGACTGATCATCTGTCCAAAATCAACAGGCATCTCTTCTCCTTCATTCTGCTCTGCTGTTTGATCCATCACCTGCTGTTTCGCTAAATCCATAGATGCTTTCATAACCTCTTTGTACTTCTCCTCATCCAATTTAACTTTAATAACATAGTAAGACTGGCCTTCTATCGTTTTATCTCCAGCATAAGCAGGGAAAAGACCGTATTGTTTGATTTGGTCAATATATTCCTGAGGACTTGAATTCTGCAAGCTATTATTCATATTCATCAATTCTCCAGGAATTTCAAGGTCCATTTTCTGCCATGGGCCGCCAAACATCCGTTGATAAATCACATTTTTATTGAGATAGGTTTCCGTGGGTTGAGCTAACATCTCCTGAGGAAAATTAGGGTCGCTGACTGAATTATATTTGACCGAAACATAAGATTCATCAGGCATACGAGCCTGCCCATTCATTTCCATGGCCATCTTAATTTGGCCATCTTCGGACTGAGGGAAACTGGTAAATATGTCCATATCAAAATTTCCCTGATACTTATACGTCTTTGTGTCTGCCATAATCTTGTTAGATTTAGCCAGCATTTCTTCCGGCAAAAGATCTTCACGATATTCTAACTTATCAATGTTAAAAACCTGTTTTGCCTCGTCCCAACTCGCTTCTGCCCCAAGCGCCTCGCGAATAAATTCTAACGGCAGTATCGTATGCCCTTCTACAATTACTGGCTGTTGAGGCAAAATAATTGTTTTCCCATTAACTGTAGCTTCCGTGTTCCCAATGGTAACGACCATTACATCATCACCCTTAATTATGGTGATTTCCTGTTTTTCACCATCCCATAAAAGATCCCATCCTAAAGATTCTGAAATTGCTCGTAAAGGAACTAACATTTCATCTGACTGTGCAACAGGGGCCACATCACATGGCAAAATCGTTCCATTAATGACAATAGAAGGACCTTCATCAGCCAATCCAATTGCGCAAAACGCTAATAAACTAATCATAAGACTCATCATTAAAATCATCTTTCTTTTCATATTCCATTCGCCTCCTTTTGGATATATTATTCTTTATTACCATAAAAAACACCTATTACAATTATACGCCAAATACTTTAATTCTACTATGTAAAAAATATGCATTAGCAAGCAATTTATGCGCCCTATTTTTCCTAAGTTCTTTTAAAATTAATATTACATTTATCCTATGGAAAAAATTTTTTGGCTTTTAAATACAAAAAAAATAGTATTTACAAGGCACCTCCTTTTTTGCTTTTTCATATTCTAACAATGAGATTTTACTAATTTCAAGGAGGTTATATCATGAGAAAATATAGACCCGATATAGAGTATGGCAAAGTATATGATCCCAAGGCTTTGGAAAGATCGCTTTCACTAATCCAAAAAGCCGTACAGGGAGAAAGAGCCGATGAATTGTTTTATGAATATCTGATCGGTCTCGCTCCCTCAAAAGAAGAAAAAAATATCATTGCTTCCATTCGCGATGATGAACGCAAACACTTTAAAATGTTTAAAAAAATTTATCGAGATTTTACGGGCAGAGATATTACCCTTACCAATGAAGACCTTTTTCAAAAGCCAAAATCTTATGTTGAAGGCATTAAAAAAGCATTATTTGGTGAGCTAAGAGCGATAGAAATGTATCGGGAAATTAGGGCAGGACTCCCTACAAAAATATATCGAGACATGTTGTTTGAAATTATTACAGATGAGATAAAACATTCTGCTAAATATAACTATTTATTCACTTTAAATATGGCAACAGCCAATCACCCTAACGTTGAAAATTCTGAGCCTAGACAATGGGGAAAATACATTAACCCTTTGATTAAACAGGGACTAGAAGAAGCAGAAGAAACCCTTGATTTAGAACAGGTCTTCCAGAAATTCATATTATCTGGTGTTCTAGTCGGTCAAGGGTATACTGCTGAAGAAGCACTAGAGAAAGTAAATGAAAACGGCTAATACCGTTTTCATTGGAAAGAGGAAAGGCCGGAGCTTACGACTGTTGAAAGAGAAAAGTAAAATATATACATATTGGGTACATTCTACGAGATACGAGTAGTGTGTCCCAATGATATAAGTTAACCCTTCTACTCCCTGTCAAATCGTTGCTGCCATGATTCCAGCTCTTTTTTTATACACTCAATCGCCTTTACATGAGCATTTATTTCGTCTTCCATAACGGATATTTCTTGCTGGTCTTTCTGCTTCTTTAAAGCAATCTCCTGAATGACTTGATGAATATGATTCTGTGTCTCCTGTATTTTTTCTTCTAACTGGCCTGAAAATGCTCCCAAAGTTTCTTTTAAGCGCATTACAAAATCATATCTTACCCGACCGCAGTTATTGTCCACCCAATCCTCAATCTTACGCTGTGATTCCCGCATTAAAAATTGACGATGAAAATGATCCGGGATCCAGCGGTAAAAACTTTTAAAGCTGATAAGCCAGAAAGACTTCTCTCGTCGCGCGATGTAATATAGCCCTTTGGAAGGCATTGCCGTTTCAATCGCAGAAAAATAATCTATTTTTAAATCAAATAACTCAGTCGAGATTCTGACAATCGTTTCCACAACCTCGTTTGTCTTTTTCTCAAAACGATGCATTATTTTTAATAATAACCCCTCAATTTTATCTTCTTCTCCCTTTTGCCAGCTTTCAAAAGCTGCGTATACTTTATCCTGAATCATAGCCCATAATGCATCTTCCAGTCCTTTACCTCTTAACTCCTTTTTTGTTTTTAAGAACCGTTTGCGTTCTTCTTTCAATGTTTCAATCAATTGGTTTTTCAGTTGGTTTAAATCTTCCTGGACAACATCTATCAACGACGCAGTTTCCCCTTGCAAAAGGTAGATATTATCCTTTTTATCCTGATCAATGCTCACCATAGACCGCTCAAAAGCCGTGTTTTTTTCCTGCAAAACTTGCACGGGTAACTGTGTTGCTTTTTCTCTTAATTGAAGATCAAGAAGCAATTCACTGGCAACATTTAACGATTGTTTAAGCACTTTTTGCAGCATAACACGGCCCTTATTTTCTATCAAAAAGGACATTAAATCGTTTTCAAAAACAGGCAGTTTACTTGCCTCAACCAAAGCATCATTTTCTTGTATCCTTCCCTCTAATGCTTTGCGCGCAGAAATAGGATAGATAAAAACCTCATCCGATTCCAAGGCTTCCCTGATCACTTTAGCCGAGAATTCTAATGATTCCACCTGCTCCTTTTCCTGCATTAAATCAATTTTATTTTGTAAGAAAAATATTTTAGGGGCATAGGATTTGACATCATGCAAAAAATGATATTCAACTTCACTGATGGGCGGATCAACACCTAGAAGAAATAAAGCCGCATCAACCTCAGGAATAATTTCATGGGCTACATCGGTATTATGTTGATAGACTGATCCAACACCCGGCGTATCAATCATAAAAATACCACCTTTTAAAAACTCAGCAGGATAATAAATGAAAACTTCCTGGACCCCTTTTTCGTTTTTAGGGTTCTCCCGTTCTGTCACATACTGAGATAATTGATCTAGAGGAATCATTTTTCGTTCCTGATTTAAAAATACCACTTCCAATTGTATTTTTTGACCATAGGCAATCTTAGTAATGACAGATGTTAAAGGCGTTACGGATGTAGGCAAAATATCTTGACCTAACATCGCATTGATAAACGTTGTCTTCCCTCGTTTAAATTGGCCGAGCACAACTAAATTAAATTGATTTTCCTCTGCTTTATGAACCAGGCGCTCCATTTTATGATATAAATCTTTTCGAATGGACTTTGCCTCTTCCTCAAGAAGATGGCATAGGTGAATCATCCCATCTTTTGCTATAAAATAATCAAGTTTCATTTTTCCCCTCCTATGAGTGCTTTATATAAAAAAATAGCTTCTACTCTCTTATAACCAGTAGAAGCTATTACCAATTCTGGGTTTGAGCAAATATGCTCCGGGGAGCCTCATCCCCTTAAGTGCTTTTATGTTTTTTGTACTTCGATTATACTTAATTTCACCTTTTATTTCAACAATTATTGCTCAATGTGCTGAGTATATTGTTAAAGCTTCATATCCCCCTGTTTAATCCAACCTATTTTCCGTAAGTATTGTGTAATAATGAGTGTAATAATCGCCGGAAGAATAAAGTGGAGTAAAGCAATCTTAATAAGAATACCATTAGTTGACGCTTGTCCCCCCATCGCTGCCAACGTACCAAACTGACCTACCAAACCAGCCGTCCCCATACCAGCCCCGATACTGTTATTATGCATATAGAAAACACGTGTCGCCAAAGGACCCAGTAAACCGCCTGCAACTGTCGGTGGGATCCAAATCCGAGGATTGCGGATAATGTTAGGAACTTGTAACATAGATGTTCCTAGACCCTGAGCAATCAAACCGCCAATTCCATTTTCCTTGAAACTTGCAACCGCAAACCCAATCATTTGCGCTGAACACCCTACCGTTGCTGCCCCGGCTGCCAGTCCATCCAACCCTAAGGCAATGGCAAGTGCGGCACTGCTGATCGGCAGTGTTAAAATCATACCCATTAAAACCGCTACCGTTATACCCATCGGAATGGGATGCAATAAAGTGGCACGATTAATAAGGGCGCCCAAACCTTTCATAAGAGAAGCGACAAATGGCCCGACAAAAACCCCTGCAAACCCGCCTATTAAAATCGTTCCCAAAGGAACTAGAACAATATCCACTTTGGTCTTTCCCCCAATGAGTTTAGCAAATTCTGCACCGACCCATGCTGCTACCAATGCACCCACAGGTTCCCCAATCTTTATTAAAACTTGCCCTGCTTCATCCATCCCCACCGTACCTGCCCCTATAGCACCCGTTGCTAAGGAAGCAAAAATACCCAGTGGCGGGGCACCCACACTGAAAGCTACACCTGCCCCAATAGCAGGCCCCATCATCAATTGAGCAACTTTCCCAAAGTAAACCAGAGCAGACACATTAGAAAAATCCCCGATTTGCTTAAGAATCAAACCAATAATTAAAGAAGCAAAAAGACCTAAAGCCATACCATTAAGAACATTTGTGATATACTCACGGATTGAATTACTCTTGTTAGTCATTTACATTCCCCCGGTTTTTCTTATTCATTTGCTAATACTTTCTATTTAATGAGAAAAAAATCCTTTATCCGATTCCAACAATATTTTTTATTTTTCATCTAAATAAGCTTCTCCTGTAAAGTGTCCTATTAAGCATTTCAACTTGACTAAAAATATTGTTTTGGGAATAAAAGCAAATAACAAAAAATTGATACCCGCCACAAGAATAATCACAGCCCCGGAAGGGAGAGAAAATTGATAAGAAAGCCATAACCCTAGAGTCGTAAAAGCCATGCCTAATGCAATGGAAATACACATCATCTTGCCAAGATGATGTGTAAAACGACGACTGATCGAGGGTGGAATAATCAAAAGCGCCATCACTAAAATAATTCCAACCACTCTTATCAAAGTAACTACCGTAAGAGAAATCAAACACAACAAAAGCAAATATAAGGGATATACAGGCACCCCCATAGCTGCACAAAATTCTTCATCAAAGCAAAAAGCAAGAAATTCTTTGTAAAATAAAAAAACAATAACCATAATCATCCCGTCTAAAATAGCCATCATCATTAAGTCCATTCTCGGAACCATTAAAATATCCCCAAACAGATAACTCATCAAATCAGGCGCATATCCGGGTGTTAAATAAATAAAAATGATACCTAAAGCCATTCCCATGGACCATAATACCCCTATTACCGTTTCTTCATGTTGATGGGTCCTTTTACTAATGATCCCTAATCCCACCGCAGATGCTACACCAAACACCATTGCACCAATCATAGGATTAATACCCAGAAAATACCCTAACCCAATCCCCCCAAAAGCAGCGTGGGAAATGCCTCCGCTAATAAATGATATTCGCTTAACCACCACATAGGTTCCAATCATACCACAGGCAATACTAGCCAAGATCCCGGCAACCCATGCGTTTTGCATAAATTCATAATGTAGAATTTCTAACATCCCATTCGTTCTCCTTATGTTTTTTTAAAACACGATGGGGAATACCATGCCCCAACAATTCAAAACTGCAGCCATAAGTTGCCTCTAGCATTTCTGTCGTTATTTCTTTCGAATCGTGATAAAAAAGTGTTTTATTCACACAAGCAATCTGCTTGACATAAGTCGATATTGCGCTCATATCGTGGGATACCATAACAATAGTTACGCGTTCATCATTCAACTTCTTGAGCAACTCATACAAATCATAGCCATGTTGACAATCTACATTGGCGGTAGGTTCGTCCAGCAGAAGCATCTTAGGCTGAGCTGCTAACGCCCTCGCAATCATAACCCGTTGCCGTTGCCCCCCTGAAAGTTTACTAACCTGATAATTTTTAAATGGTACCATATCCACCGCTTCTAAAGCATCCTCAGCCATTTTTCGATCCGTGTTATCATATCGTTTAAAAATCATCCGTCTTCCCAAACGCCCCATTAAAACGACATCCCATACCCGAATGGGAAAATCTCTTTCAAATTGAGAATATTGGGGCACATATCCCAAAATACAGTTTCCTGCCACGAGACGTTTACCCGTTGTCGGTTTAAGTAACCCTAAAATAACTTTAAGGAGTGTGGTTTTCCCTCCGCCATTAGGACCAATAATCCCCACAAAATCACCTTGTTTAATGGTAAGGTTAACATCCTTTAAAACACATATTTTATCAAAGCTGATTGAAATTTGATTTAATTTAACCAATTCATTATTCATTATCCTTCATCCCTTGCTGAAATCCTTTTGCTACTGCTTTTAAATTCTCAATGTAATTAGGCGCTAATGGATCAATGATCATCACCTTGCCATTGATTGCATTAGAAATCATCTGGGCACTTTTGATACTCAATTGTTTTTGCACAAAGATAACTGTGATTCCTTCTGCTTTGGCCTTATCGATCAGCTGTTGTAATGCTGCCGGATTGGCCTCCTTCCCTTCATACTGAATAGGAATCTGCTCTAAACCATAGTCTGCTGCAAAATATCCCCAAGATGGATGAAAGATCATAAACTTTTTGTTTTCTACTACAGCCATTTCTGCTGTTATCCTCTGATCCACCATCTCTAATTCCGTAATAAAATGTTCCTTATTCTCTTGATAAACAGCTTGATAATCGGGATCTGCCTCAACAAGTGCCTCGTAAATGTTTTCTACCTGCCCCATAACACGGGAAGGAGAAAGCCAAATGTGTGGATCGTTCCCTAGTATTTTAATTCCCTCAGCTGAATTAACCACTTTCATATTAGGATTAACATCCATTATTTTCTGCATCCATGTATTCTCAAAAGGAAGGGGCGAACCGACCATCACATATAATTGTGCATGCGTTATCTCTTTCAATTGCTGCGGCGCAGGCGCATAAGTTGCAGGGCTTGCCCCTGGTGGGACCATGACCGATACATGGACGCGATCCCCACCTATTTTCTCAACAAATGTTTTTTGCGGTAATATAGAAACCACCACTGGAATTTTTTGCTCCCTTGGTGCTGTCCCCATAGGCTGAGCCTGTTGAGAACACCCCGACAAAAGCAACATCAAACCTAGCACAAATCGTATCATAACGCCTGCCCGTTTCATCAAAATCTGCCTCCTAATAAATGCTTGCTGATACTTAAATTTATTACAGCAGTAAGTTTTTACCCTGTCAATTCATCATATTAACCTAAATCTTCTATTCTAGAAATGCCCTTTACCTCATTAAAATATACTGCATTTCATCTAACATCTTCTTAAACTCAATAATCGCCTCATATACCACATCCTGCTTAATGGGAAAGCGTTGATCATCAATCTCTAAGCCCATCATTTCTCGCACAGCTGGTTTAGCCCGGCTAAAACAAACATCCACCTCATCAGGATCCTGAAAAAACCGCATCACATTTTCCCGTTGCAAGGATTCCGGCGGCTTTTCACCATCCAATAACTCAAATCCTCTCACCATCTGCTCGCCGGGATAAAATTTAATCACAAAGTGCTTCTGCCTCGACGCTGCCTTAGCGAGCAAAACCCGTAAAGTGCCTGACGGCTCCTCAAGCTTCACTTTTACCTCAATACAAGGTTTCGTCTTCCATGTTCCCAAAGTAAATTCTTTCATTTTCATAACTTATACCCCCTTTAAAAAACAGTCGGGGACTGTTTTTAGTTGACAGTTGATAGTGGACAGTTGACAGTTAAAAGATAAAGATTCAACCTACTTGGGCATGGTTATGGCGTCGATGGCCTCAATCCTATCTAATTATTACCTACCCTACTTCAAGAGCAGCAACTTTCTATATCACACGACCTTCTTTAGCTTAGAAGGTAACTGGAAGCATAACCATGCCTAAGTACAAACTTCCACATAAAATTTATACTTTCACATCCTATAAAAAGAAGCCAGACTTTTAGCCTGACCACTGAGCGAAATATGCTGCTACCTATTAATCTCCATCCAACATATCCCCTAATGCACCTAGCAAGGAACCTTCTCCCTTTCTTTGCGTTGCTGACTGAGGCGCTGCTTTATAGATACGATCTGCTAACCGGCTGAATGGTAAGGTTTGAAGGTACACGGTACCCGGTCCTGATAGTGTGGCAAAAAATAATCCTTCACCCCCAAAAAAGGCACTTTTAATACCTTTCACCATTTCAATATCATAATGAACATGGGGTGTAAAAGCAACCAAACAACCCGTATCCACTTTAATTCTTTCACCTGCCTGAAGCTCTTTCTTTAATATCGTTCCCCCGGCATGCAAAAAAGCCAATCCGTCTCCTTCTAATTTTTGCATGATAAAACCTTCCCCGCCAAAGAAACCCGTACCTAAATTTCTTTTAAATTCAATGCCAATAGAAACACCTTTGGCGGCACACAAAAAAGCATCCTTCTGACAAATCATTTTTCCACCCAATGCGGCCAAATCTAAAGGAATAATTTTACCGGGATAAGGTGAAGCAAAAGAAACGTGTTTTTTACCTTGACCCTGATTGGTAAAAACCGTCATAAACAAACTCTCACCCGTTAAAACGCGTTTCCCGGCCCCAAACAGTTTACCCATTAAACCGCCGCCGCTATTTTTCCCTGATCCGTCCCCAAAAATTGTTTCCATCTCAATCACATCATCCATATGCAGCATACCGCCTGCTTCTGCGATAACACTTTCACTAGGGTCTAATTCAATTTCTACACATTGCATTTCACTACCATATATCTTGTAATCTACTTCATCAGCCCTTCCCATACGCTTACCTCCTTAATCTTTAAAAACATTTTGTTTTAATATATATTATAATATATATTGTGTAAAATTACCAAAATTAGAGGTGAGAAAATGTATAATTTAAAAAAATCATTACAAACAAGCTGCTTATTTAAAGATTTCACAGAAAAAGATATTACCAACATGCTAATTGAAACCCGCTATAAAATTACCGATTTTGCCAAAGATGAAATTATTGCTATAGAAGGAGATCAAATATCTCATATCGGTATTATTTTGGAAGGAACAGTTGAAATTCAAAAAAATTATCCTTCCGGTAAAACCATTACCGTTACACGCATGAAAAGAGGAAAACTCTTTGGTGAAGTGATTATCTTTTCGGAAATGAAGACCTATCCCTCAACCGTTATTTCCACTGATGATTCCAAAGTTCTATTTATCTCTAAACCTGATATTATTAACCTTTGCCGTACACATACTGTTTTTCTCAACAATTTCATGGGATTGCTTTCTAATAAGATACTCTTTCTCAATGCTAAATTAAGAAATCTCTCTTATCAGACCATAAGAGAGAAAATTGTCAGTTATTTACTTGATGAATATACACGACAAAACAACTTGATTCTTCACATTCCCTTTTCGCGTAAGGAAATGGCCGAGCAATTTGGCACCACCCGACCTTCATTATCACGAGAGCTGATCAATATGAAAAATGATGGTTTAATTGATTTTGCTAAAAAAACAATAGAAATCAAGGATTTAGAGCGTCTGGAAGACGTGCTATTCTAAACTTATTGGCCGAAGAATTTCTTGGATTCTTTCTTGAACCTCTTCACCACCAACGGAACATTGATCAATATCACTTTTGCCGGCAACAATATCTTCAGCATAACGGCGGCAATTTTTGTAACCGCAACCGCCACAATCATAATGGGGTAATACACTTTCTATTTGAATAATTATATTTTTCCGAAAATCAGATTCATCTTTATTTGCCATCACGTCTTCTTCTTTTACCAATCGACCTGTTATATAACCCACTAATAAAATAGCTGGTATTGTGAATAAGGCTCTAACCATCATGAAATTAAGGCTTAAAAATTTTGCTTCAACCAAAAGCATAGGTATTTTTACAACAGCCCAGGCACTGATAATAACCACAACATTAGAAATGCTCGCCCCTTTGGATAAAAGTGAAAAGGCAACAGGAAATGCAGCATAAATTGGACCCGCTGAAACAGAACCCATTAAAATTGAAAAAGTTTTTCCTTTGAACCCAGATTCTTTACCAAAATTTTTCATAACCACTTCTTTAGGAACCCAAATTGTAATCAATCCAGAAATTATAAATACAGCAGGGAGAATCTGAATCATCTCTTTAAGATAACCAAATGTTATCTGAGCCGCATATAGCGCCATTTCCTGTTTGTAAACTACCGTTATCAAGTAAAGGACTGCCGTTATTATTTGTAGTTTATATTTTTTAATTTTCTCTACATAACTCATAGGATCAACCCCATTCCTAATGCAATCAACAATGCCGCTAATATACTGATCCCATTACGCACAAAAGTAAATTTTCTGCCAAAGTATTTAATTTCAATCGGCATGGTCGCAAAACCAACCATAGTCAACGTCGTTATAAAAGCCGCAATAGCTCTTAAATGCGCACCACTTTCTAATAACGAACCTGCCAAAGGAAAAGCCACAAAGGCTGGAATGATGGTGATGGTTCCAATGGCTACCCCTAACACAATGCTTAACATCTCATTGGCGTTTCCCAACATGTTTTTGATAACTGACGCTGGAATCCAGGATAAAAAAAGTGCCACCAAAGCCATAATTGTTAAAACCTCTAAAAATGTATTTTGAAACATTTTTTTGGCAACTTCCATGCTTTTCTTTGTCTTAGACTTATCCTTGACAAAAGCGATCGTAAAAGCCAAAATAGTTATGGCAATTAACACAATAGTATCCATACCACAACACACCTTTCATTATATCAAACACAATTATTGACTGATTTCATCTGAAATCACACGATAAAAAGGTTAGTTCTTTCTACCTTTATTTTATAAAAAAAGGGATAATGGCATTCTCATTCATTATCCCTTTTATCATCTTACAAACTATACTGTTTTAGTATCACTAGCCTTCCATGAACATTGTAATATCATCTTCTACATTCGTAATACCGCCAATGCCAAAGTTCTCAACGAGAACATTAACCACATTAGGGGATAAGAAAGCAGGCAATGTCGGTCCTAAGTGAATATTTTTAACACCCAGGTACAAAAGTGCTAACAGCACAATCACTGCTTTTTGCTCATACCACGCAATATTATAAGAAATAGGCAAATCATTAATATCTTCCAATTCAAAAACTTCTTTTAACTTCATCGCAATCACAGCCAGTGAATAAGAGTCGTTACATTGTCCCGCATCCAATACACGGGGAATACCGCCAATATCACCTAGATCTAATTTGTTATAACGATATTTAGCACAACCTGCTGTTAATATAATCATATCCTGTGGTAATTGATTGGCAAATTCTGTATAGTATTCCCGAGACTTCATTCGACCATCACATCCAGCCATCACAAAGAAACGTTTAATAGCTCCAGATTTAACCCCTTCCACTACTTTGTCCGCTAAGCTTAAAACCTGATTATGAGCAAATCCACCCACAATTTCTCCTTTTTCAATTTCTACCGGTGGCTCACATTGTTTAGCTTGCGCAATAATTTGGGAAAAATCTTTCGGTTGCCCGTCCCTGCGATCCGGAATATGCTTAACCCCTTCAAACCCAGCGCTGCCCGTTGTATAGATACGATCTTTATAATCATCACGCGGCGGAATAATACAATTCGTAGTCATCAAAATTGGGCCATTAAAAGAAGTGAATTCTTTGTCCTGTTTCCACCATGCATTCCCGTAATTGCCAACAAAGTGATCATACTTTTTAAACGCCGGATAATAATGAGCCGGGAGCATTTCACTGTGGGTATAAACATCCACACCTGTACCCTCTGTTTGCTTTAATAATTCTTCCATATCTTTTAAATCATGCCCACTTATTAAAATACCCGGATGATTACGAACGCCAATATTAACTTTGGTAATTTCAGGGCTGCCATAGGTAGACGTATTGGCTTTGTCCAATAAGGACATCACATCAACACCATATTTACCACACTCGAGTACTAGAGCTACTAATTCATCAGCCGTTAAAGTATCATCCGTTGTAGCAGCTAATGCTTTTTGCATAAAGTCATAAATGTCATTTTCCTCATAGCCTAAATTACAGGCATGCTCTGCATAAGCCGCCATTCCTTTAAGACCATAAATCACTAATTCTCGCAGTGAACGAACATCTTCATTCTCAGTTCTTAGGACACCCACATCAGTTGCTTTTTGATCAAAATCTGCTGGTTCTAATGTCCAAAGTGCTGCATCATGAACGATATCATCAACTTTTCCTCCCGCGTTAATTAAAGCATCCCGAGCTTCATCTCTTAGTTTTAATCCTTCCTGAATCCGGTTTACAAAAATAGAACGGTCAAAATTAGCATTTGTAATCGTTGTAAAAAGGCTTTCCATAATAAAATGATCGATTGCTTCATTGGTTACACCCAATTCTTTTGCTCTTAAGTTAAAAATAGAAATCCCTTTCAGCGTGTAAATTAATAAGTCCTGTAGATTCGCAACATCTTCCTTTTTTCCACATACACCGATCTTTGTACAACCCGTTCCTTTTGCCGCTTCTTGACATTGATAACAAAACATACCCATCTTTAAAACCTCCATCCTCATTTATAATATATTTGTAGAAATGATACTATTCTGCTACATAATTTCTCGGGTTAGGTGCTTTAACCACAAAGAACTCTAAAACAGTTTCATAATTATTAATGACATTCATTTTTATATGATAGGGAATATTGATGATGGTTCCTGCAACGTACGCTTGAGCATCCTGATCGTCTAATTTGATGGACATCGTCCCTCCCGTAATAATCATATAAACATTAGAATTAGAATAATGCTCCGGTAATCCTTCTCCCTTACGAAGTACCATATGATTCAACGCCACATGCTCATCATCCACAATTTTCTCTACATTTTTTTCATCCGTAAATTTATAAATTTTTTCAATCAATGTGTATACCTCCTTTCTTTATGGTTATTATAACTTGAAGCATAAAAAAAATACGTAACATTAGTTACATATTTTTTATTTCTCTATGAATTTTTTTGAGTACACCCACAAACATTGGAAAGTTTAATATCCATTGTAAAACTGCAAATCGAATCCATTGTTTCATAAATCTGCTTTATTAAATCAAATACCATATTCTTATTCCCTCTTATAGTCGTCGATAGCATGCCAATATAGTATTCTAATTGATAGTCTTTTATGATACTCAATACCTTATTAATATCTTCTATATAATCATCACTGTTAACTGGGATAAATGATATTTGACAGGAAACTATTTTTTCCATAGGGCACATATAAATCCACCTCTATTACTATTAGAAAGCACCCTCTCGTTTTCCATATCAATATCTTGTTCTTTGGCATCAGGAGAAATAAATAAGCACTCTCCTGTATCCATCAGATTGTCATCTTTTAAACTTCTGAAATGATCTAATGTTTTGAAATCAGCATACTTAAAGACACTGTTTTCTTGAAATGATTCGCTGAGATAAAGTTCTCCCCATTGACTATCCTTATTAATGGTTCCAATTAAAATTTCAGAACCTTTCTTCGCAACACGGAAAATTTCATCCATGGCTTTTTGGGGTTCTTTAATAAATTCAAACGCTGCCATAGAAAATATAGCATCAAAGCATTCATCCTTAAACTTTAAATCATATACATCCACAGGGTAATATTCAATATCTAATCCGCTTTCTTTTGCTTTTTCTCTAGCTACACTGAGCATATCTTCAGAAATATCAACCCCTGTTACCTTGCACCCCTTTTGAGCCAGTTTCATGCTAAAATTCCCGGTTCCACAACCAATATCTAAAACTTTCATCCCTTTTTTAACGCTGAACAAATTAAACGCTAAGCCGGTTTCAACCTGATCGATAAAATCCCCCATTTTGGTTTGATACCACTGGTCATAGGAAGATGCCTCTTTATCAAATATCTCCATGCATATCCCTCTTTTCCTTAAAGTATATTCTTCATGATTGATAAATTTCTAATTTTTTATTTTGTTTCCGGTAGATACGCATTGCTAAAAGCCGTTTTTGCGTCTAATTTATTTTCAAGTAAGCCCTGCTCATACATCCATTGACCATAGTTTGCCCACATTTCTTCCTCCATTTCACCCCATCTGCCGGCATCTGCCTGATATTCCTCAGCTAAATATTTTTGACTGGCTACAGCCATTTGTTCGTCGATCTCCGGCACCTCTTTCAGCAAAGATTTCACCGCGTCTTCAGGATGTGTTATTGCAAATTCATATCCTTTCGTTACGGCTTTTAAGAATTGCTTAGTAAGTTCAGGCTCTTTATTTAACAAATCTTCACTGGCAATGATCACAGGTGTATAGAAGTCCAAATCAGCATCTAAATCCTGCAGCTTCATGAAATTAATGGGAAAATTCCGATGTTGAGCCGCAACCCCATCCCATCCATAGTAAATCCAGGTAAAATCAACATCTTTTTGTACACTGGTAAAAAAGTCAGCCGCACCAATATTAACCCTTTCCAGCTTAGAAAAATCTGCACCTTCTTTTTGCATTAATGCTTTTAACATGGCTTCCTCTACAGGAGAACCCCAACCCCCATATCTTTTACCTTCAAAATCTTTTGCCGATTTTATATTTTTTGCAACAGGTGAAGCAAACCCAGATGTATTATGTTGGATAATGGCAGCAATCGCTTTTACGGGAAGCGGATTTTTTGAAGTCCGGGCATAGGTCACCTGTTCCTGATAACTAATCCCAAAATCACCTTGACCGGCAGCGATAAGATCAGCACTGCCGCCTTCTGATGGCTGAATAATCTCAACATCCAATCCAACTTCTTTAAAGTATCCTTTATCTTTCGCTGCATACAATCCTGTATGATTGGTATTAGGAACCCAGTCTAATAGCAGCTTCACTTTTTTCAAATTTTCACCCGCAGGAGCAGCTTGTTCATTTTTTGCACACCCAGCGGTTAAACTCATCATTAAAATAACAGCAAATAATAATACAATTATTTTTTTAAACATTTTATAGCCTCCTATTTGTTTTTATTTAGACACTTAATTACCGATCCCACGGCATCAAAAGATATTGCAATAAAGCAATCATTTTAAAAATCATCATACTTAGGATCACAATAATAATGACAACTGCAAAAACTTTATCCAATGCATATGAATGCTTGGCTCGTATCATATACACGCCAAGACCATTGCTTCCACCGACCCATTCCCCTATAATAGCACCCATAATACTATATGTCGCTGCAATTCTTAACCCTGAAAAAAAATGAGCCATTGCAGCCGGGAATTTAACCAATTTAAATATCTGAAATGAACTGGCCTCCATTGATTTTAGCAAGTTTAAAATATCCGGATCTATTGATTCAAAACCATCCAATAAACTAATAACAATGGGGAAAAAACAAACCAATACAACAATGATAATCTTAGGTAACAACCCAAAACCAAACCATAAAACAAACAAAGGTGCTAAGACAATAATTGGAACCGTCTGAGAAACAATCACCAGAGGATAAACGACTTTCTTTAATAATTTAATATTTTCCATTAAAACAGCTAAAAAAATGGCAAAAAATGTAGCAAGAAATAATCCTATTAACGCCTCTTCAAGCGTGTAAAAAAGATGCGTTTTTATCTCAGGAATAATTTGTATTAATGTATATCCGATATCACTAGGCGCAGGTAAAATATATTTTTCGATCCATCCCTGCCCTACTACAAATTGCCATATAAAAATCAATAGGACTATAAACAAACCCGGTATGATTTTATCCTCTATACTTACCCACTTTTTCATTCATCGTCACGCCTTCTGGTTTATAGTCTATTTTGACAACGGACATCACTCGCGTTGCGCCTTCATTAACACATATTTCTTGTGCTTTCTTCACAATGTCTAATAATTCATCCAACTCGCCTTCCATCGTTGTTTCCATTGGTCCTACTTCATAGTTTACACCACAGGAATCAATATATTCAATGACTCTGTCGACCACTTCATAAACATTTTCTTCCTTTACCCTCGGAATAACCTGTAAACTAACATTAATCCCCGCCATATTAATTCACTCCTTTTAAGTTAAAATCCTCACATCACATTGTGGTGTTATTCTAACCAATCTAGAATATCTCTAAAACTTTCATATGCTTTGGCGTTTATGTCATTTTCCTGACAATATGTCAGCAACCCCTTTTTCGCAAATACAACATCTGCATGTTTTACAGGACATTGATCTGACGTGCCGTCTCCAATATAAATGATTTGTGCATCTTCTTTGCACAGTCTTTTGAGAAGTGTTGTTTTGCAATTGCCACATTTACCGCAATGATGATTATGGTATGGACATCCAATTTGAAAGACACCATCTGAATACAAAAGTTTATTAGAGTAAAATAAAACATCATCAATATCATTTTCTTCTAATATCGTTTTGATATTGATATCATAACCATCACTTAATATGTAAATTTCATCTCCCATCTTTCTAGTTATACTAATAAACGCTTTAAAATAAGAATCAATGGGTACTTGTTTTAAAAATTGAACCAGTTCTTCCATATTGCCATCAAAGAGTTGAAATGTTCTATTAGCACATTCAACCGTTCCTAATTCGCCTTTCTCCCAAAGTTCATTAATCTCTTCCCATCCTGAACCGGAAAAACGCTTTACCATCAAAAAACAAGAATCTTCTAACGTAATAGTACCATCAAAATCAATAAAAAATATTTTCTTCATCCTAACGCGCCCACATTCCAAGTAAATTTTCAGCTGCTCCTTTAATATCTGCTGTTCCTAAAATGGCAGATATAAGGGAAATACCATCGATCTCCGCTTCTTTTAAATCCCTGATATTATCTTTGTTAATGCCGCCAATACCCACAACCGGTATAGAAACCGATTTTTTAATTTCCGTTATGCCTTCAATACCTATTGGACTGCCGACATCCGATTTACTCATCGTGGGAAATACAGCGCCTGCTCCCAAATAGTCCGCATATTTTTCTCCATATATTGCCTCATCAACGGTAGATACGGAATATCCCAGTATCTTATCTTCTCCGATCATTTTCCTCGCTATATCCAGTGGCAGATCCTTTTGTCCTATGTGCAATCCATCAGCATCAATTGCCAGCATAATATCCATTCGATCATTGATGATTAAAGGAATGTCATACTTTTTTGTTAACGCTTTTACTGCTGCGGCTGCCCTATAAAAATCTCCGCTTTCTAAATTTTTCTCTCTCAGCTGTACGAGTGTTACCCCACCTATGATAGCCTCTTCAATACAACTCAGAAAATCCCTTCCTGCCAATATGCTTCTATCCGTTACGAGATACAAGGCATAATCTATACCTGATTTGTTTATAGCCATTTTAGTTTACCCACCTTTTTAATCTCTTCATCATGAATCTGATAGATATTATCAAAAAGTTTTATCCTAAACGTTCCCGGCAAAAGCTGGTTCTTGCCTCCCAAAGCGGTTATTTCTCCGACGATCCCCATAATACCTACTGCTGCTGCCGTTGCCAGAAAATAATCTGCTTCTACAGCCGCAGTCGCACCCGCCAGCGCACCGATCATACAGCCTGCCCCGGTTACTTTCGTCAGCATAAGATGTCCGTTTTCTATCAAACAAACTCGCTTCCCATCTGTTATAACATCTACCTTTCCGGTTGCGGCAACAACCGTTTGATATCTTTGGGCAAGCACTTTGCAGGCTTCTATTCCGTTTTCACCGTTATCAATAGAATCTACCCCTTTAACACAGGTATCGAAACCTGCTAAAGTCTTAATTTCACCCAAATTCCCTTTAATAATTGATATTTTATTATTTTCAAGAAGCTCAAGGATAAAATCATGTCTGCTTTTAAGCGCACCTGCACCAACAGGATCGATTACAATAGGCGTTCCCAAATGAGAGGCTGTTTTTGCGGCAATCCGCATAGATTCTTTTTGCTCTGATGTTAACGTTCCAATGTTTAAATACAATGATCCAGAAATACCCACAAAATCAGCAACTTCTTCCTGTGCTTCACACATCGCCGGTGAAGCGCCCAAGCTTAATAAAATATTGGCACAATCATTGACGGTTACATAATTTGTAATGCAATGTACCAAAGGGTTGTTTTCTTTTACTTTATGGATTACCTTTATAATTGATTGTGGCAACGTAATCCCCCCTTATTTATCATCTTCTCTTAAAATATTAATATCTTTACCTGCCATAACCTTATTTACATTTCTTACCGCACACATCTTGCCACACATGGTACAAGAACCTTCATGTTCCGGTGAAGATTCCTCTCGATATTTTTCTGCTTTTTCTGGGTCGATTGCTAGAGAAAACATTTCTTTCCAGTCTAGCGCCTGTCTCGCTTGACTCATTTCATGATCCCACTGAGCTGCGCCCGCAATGCCTTTGGCTAAATCTGCCGCATGTGCCGCAATTCTAGTAGCAATGATGCCCTCTTTCATATCTTCTAATGTGGGCAGTCTTAAATGTTCTGCCGGCGTTACATAGCACAAGAAATCCGCACCGTTTGCTGCAGCAATAGCCCCGCCAATTGCACTGGTAATATGATCATAGCCCGGCGCAATGTCCGTAACAATGGGTCCCAGCACATAAAAAGGCGCACCAAAACATAATTTTTTCTCCAACACCATATTGGCAACAATTTCATTGAGCGTCATATGTCCGGGTCCTTCGATAATGACTTGAACATTTTTCTCCCATGCTCTTTGTGTTAACTCGCCTAATGTCATTAATTCTTTAATTTGACTGGCATCTGTAGCATCATTAATACTCCCGGGACGACAGGCATCACCTAAACTTAGAGTGACATCGTATTTTGCACAGATCTCTAAAAGTTCATCATAGTATTCGTAAAATGGATTCTCTTTATGATTAAGTTCCATCCAAGCATAAATAAGCGCTCCCCCTCTAGAAACAATGTTTGTCAATCGCTTGTTCCTTTTGAAAACCTGAACAGTTTCTTTGTTTATGCCCGCATGAATTGTCATAAAATCAACACCATTTTGCGCATGTTTTTCCACTACTTCTAAAAATTCTTCTGCTGTAATGTCTTTCAATTCCTTATCATAAAAACCTACTGCATCATATACAGGAACCGTACCAATCATTGCGGGTGAGAGATCCACAAGCCGTGTTCTAAACGCTTCTGTTTTTCCAAAAGAGCTTAAATCCATGATGGCTTCCGCTTTCATTTCTATGGCTTTTTTAACTTTTTCCAATTCTATATCGATGTTACAACAATCTTTTGAAATACCCAAATTAACATTTACTTTTGTTCGGAGCCCCTGTCCAATTCCTTCCGGATCCAGAGATTTATGGTTTTTATTAGCCGGTATAACAATTTTTCCTTCCGCAATAAGCGCTCTTAAACGATCGATCTCTATTTTTTCCTTACCAGCTACAACTTTCATTTCATTTGTGATGATTCCCTTCCGAGCAGCGTCCATTTGTGTTGTATAATTCATATTTTTCATTCTCCTTTTCAATCATTTATTATAAATAATCCGTGTGTATTCTCTGCTCCCTAAATAGATAGTCTTTTATTTAAAGTGTTCTGTCTTTTGATAAAGTGCATAGAAATGATTTAATGGACCATAGCCTTTCCCAATTGATAAAGCATGTTCAATTGCAATAGTTATGTATTTTTTAGCTTCTGTAACCGCATCAATGACCGAATACCCTTTTCCAATATTAGCGGCAATTGCCGATGACAGGGTACAACCCGTCCCATGTGTATTCTTAGTACTTATTTTTTCCCCTCTAAAATATGTGAAGTTTTCTCCATCAAAGAGAATATCGGTTGCATCATTTTCCAAATGACCCCCTTTAACCAAAACATGTTTGGGACCCATTTTATAAATCACTTCTGCAGCTCGCTCCATATCCCTTAGTGTTTTAATAACATGTCCCGTTATCACTTCAGCTTCTGGAATATTAGGTGTAACCATTGACGCTAAAGGCAAAATTTTATGAACTAAAGCCGCTTTGGCATCCGTTTTTAAGAGATGATAACCACTTTTAGAAACCATCACGGGATCTAGAACCATATTTTGCACATGATACTTTTCTAACTTTAAGGCAATGGTTGTTATCGTTTCAATTTGAGAAACCATTCCTACTTTTACAGCAGCGACTTCAATATCCTGAAAAACAGCATCTAATTGTTTGGCAATGATATCTTGGCAAATATCCTGTACATCAATAACACCCTGCGTATTTTGCGCAGTAACAGCCGTTATCACGCTCATTCCGTAAACGCCGTGTGCAGCAAATGTTTTTAAATCAGCCTGTATCCCAGCACCGCCGCTGCTATCAGAACCAGCAATGGTTAATACGTTCTCCATCTTATCACCTCATCTCTTCACAGCACATTTTTTTGGACTATAAGAATGATAATATAAAAAAACAAGACTCTGTATCCAGTACTGGATACAGAGTCTCAATTAACATATGACATCAGAAAAACTGTCTTCTCCACTCCTTTCGCTGGCATTATCCAGTTCAAGTTAAATGGGTCGAAATTACACAACTCCCTCTCAGCCAGATGCATCCAGCTCCCCAGTTAATCATTCAATTTAGATATATTGTAATTCATAGTTGCCTTAGCGTCAAGCACAACTTAGATAAACATCCTTTGGATGTTTATCGGCAGGTAGCAATCAGCAGGTAGCAGGTAGGAAAAGATCAAACCTACTTGGACATGATTATCCTGGAAGACAATTACTGGCGTCTGTGGACTAACACCTCATCATATTCTACAAATTATCTGCATTAAGCTATTTCTCTCCTTATACATCATTCTTTAGCTTCAGAAATTTGCTGGAAGCATAACCATATCCTAAGTACAAACTTTCATGTCTTTTGTTAAGCAGCAAACAACCCTAGTGCCCCAAATACTCATCATCAACACGTGCTACTAGAATGGTCATATCATCTAAATCATCATCATGTCCTGCTTCACGGGCTTTTTGTAAAATGGTATTGGCCATCATCTGTGGATCATTGGTATTAATATCTTCTAACAGCGTTACCATCCATCCTTCTTTATCTTCGACTTCTTTAGGTGCATCTAATATACCATCTGTTACCATAATTAGAATATCCCCTGGTTTCAAATCTTTACTGACAGGCTCCACTTCTATTTGGTTTAAAATGCCAATCGGTAAAGTAGTCGATTTAAGCACGTTTATTTCCTGATCGTTTTTAATAAAACAGGGCGAAGAACCAATCTTAATAAATTCTGCTTTTGCCGTATGAAGATCGATCACCGCTAAGTCTACCGTTGCAAATGTTTCCTCTGGAGAGCGTAAAATAAGCAACGAATTGATGGTTTGCACCGCAAACTCACGATTGTAACCTACTTTCATCAGTTGTTCTAACATAGAAATCGTATCATTGCTTTCTACCGCTGCCTTTGGCCCTACCCCCATACCATCGCTTAAAATCATAGCGAACTTATCATTTTTAAATTTTGATATACGGTAATTATCACCCGATACAAAATTTCCCAAGCGGGCTGATTTAGCAATTCCTGTCGTAACCGTATAAGGCGGCATAGAATACAGTTTGAACCCACAATGATTTTTACCATTTTTCAATGCACAACGGTGAGGATCGACAACAAATCGCTTATCCAATACCTCACTAACCAACGTTGTAATGACTTTCTCACATTCGTGACAACCATTACAAGCTTTCTTCATCATAGCAATTTCTAAATGGTCATCTTCTAAATCATTGATTCGAACTTGCTCAATTTCTATCCCTGAACCTCGCACTTTATCAATCAGTAATTCTTCTAACCCGTCTCGATCTTGCTTTGGCTGATACAACTGAGATGATAAATCGGAAATAATATGAGAAATTCCCTTTAACTCTCCAGAAACAATTTCTCTGCCTTCACATATTTTTTTCTGCCAATAGTAGTTAAGCTTATATAGTTCATAAAGATAACTAATATGTAACGCCAAATCCTTTGTTTTCCCACAACGAGACGCTATTTCTTCAGGGATATCACTCTCAGTCAAATGACCTAATTCTTCTACTAATGAAAACAAATCAAACATTTGGCTATACGTTTTATAAAACCTTTTTTCCCAACACAAAGAATAATAAGTACAATCTTTACATACTCGCCCTGCAATGGTATTAATCATCATCGTCACATTGTTATCTTCAGCACCTGGTGGCGTTTCTTCTTTACCTGTTTGCTTAAAGATATTTGCCAGCTCTACAAATACTTGGGAAAAGTCCATTAATTTCTGTGATAGCAGGTTGCTTTCTCTGACAGCAGCAGCTTCTGAATTACTTTTTCCTTCTTGAGCATATTTATCAAACCAGTTCATATAGCGTTCTGGAATCATTTGCATGATTAATAATGCTAGAATGGTTTCTCCTGCCGAATAGATCATGTTTCCCTGTTGTCCCATCATATAAGACAAAATGGTTTGCCCTAACAAAAATCCGACGCCAACCGCCCATTTACCATAATCTTTAAAGACTCCTGCTATTAATCCCGAAAAAGCATATAAGTTAATCATAAGACCCGTAAAAATACTAGAAATACCATCGATTAATCCAACCATAACGCCTACAGAAGCCCCTATCCCTGCGCCTCCCTTGGCAGCAAAAAGGAGAATAATCAGTTTCATAAGCATCACTTTTAAATCAAACTGGCCAACTTTGAAACTAGGTAAGCCGATCAACACAATCATAAATAATATGCCAATAGCCAATTCTTCTTCACTGGTTAACTGCCACTTTTTTGATTTGTTTTCTATTACAAAAAAAGCTTTGAAAAATATCATGGTAAATACCAGTACTAGAATAGATTCCAAGGCGATAGATACAAAATGGTATAAAGTCAACGTGTGCCCTAAACCTAAAATCCCTTTAAAAATAAGGTGTACACTAGCAATCGCCATACCATAATACAAACGGTTTTCCAATTGAGCTAAAAAAGGCATCGCCATCATACCCATTGTAATCAATAAAATCATATAAGACCAACCACTATCAAATCTCCCCGCACTTAGCATCCCTAATCCTATAGAAAGCATAAGGCCTAACGCATACTTACGGTACTTTTTCAAAGCAACAGCATAAAAGGCAACGCCAAACGGCGCTAACTCACCCAATATCTCTGCCCTTGCTAAAATAAATCCTAACACACAAATTACCCCAATTTCCTTGAGCCATGATCTATATAACGCATTCAGTCCGTGCTTAAATGTATGCCCTAATCGATTGAAATAAAATACTTCGGCTTGTCCTTTTTGTGATTTATCATCTTGATCCATTCTCTCATAAGTGCCAATTTCTATTTCTTCGGTTAACAAAACACTTCACCCCTTTTGTAATCATTTAAATATTAGGCTTATGAAAAAAATAACAATTCAAAGATGCGATGGATATTTTATATCAGACAAAGAAACAGGTTCCATTGATAGTTGGTTCTATCAACTGGTTCTGTTGATACAGTATGACGCAAAATAGACTAGCATACTGCCTTGTTATTTTTTTGAATATGCCATAACTGGTGGAATTGTTTGTTCTCATTTCTTATTGGAACATAGACAAACTATCATATTATATTGTACATTTATTATTTTCTTTTTTTTGTCATAATATGGTTATCCTTATTTATACCATTTCGACAATAATATTCATATAACAAAGATATTTATAAAAATACTAATCATCCTAAGTCACGCATATGTATCTACTTAGGTATATGAACTTATATATAAAAAAATATTTATTAATAATGTCGAAAAACAACTTTATTTTGGGTATTTTTCCCATAAAAAATGTTTTTAGCATTTAAGTTGACAATTGTTATACATGATCATTTGTTAAAAGCACCATTCCTATTTAAAGAATCACTTCTCCACTACAAGTTACTGTAATGGTTAGAATATTTAATCACATATCTATATATTTGGTCATATTATTTTTATTAAAGCGTTTTTGTTTTCATCTTAAATGTTTATAAGGGGGGAATAATAGATGAGCATGGTCAAGGAGAAAAATAGTACGCGTTTGCATGTAGAAAGTAAATTGATGGGGGAATCTTTGAATAGTAAGTCTTTTATAGCCAGCCTGGAAGAAAAACCTCAATTTCGCGCTTATCCCAATATCAGTGTTTTAAAAATTGGCGGGCAAAGCATTACAGATCGAGGCGCAAAAGTCCTTTTACCAATCATTGACGAAATAGCCCAAAATTCCAAAAATCATAAAATGATGATTTCTAGCGGTGGTGGAACTCGCTCCCGCCATGTCTATGCCATTGCTTTAGATTTGGGAATGCCAACAGGGATTATTGCTAAACTGGGTGCTAGTATCTCCGAACAAAACTCGCTGATGATTGCCACGCTTTTAGCACCTTACGGCGGTATTAAAGTGGGGCATGACGATATCGTAAAGTTAGCTGCTTACTTTAATGAAGATTGTATTCCTGTCACTCACGGCATGCCGCCCTATCATTATTTTGAAAGACCACCAGAAGTAGGCCGCATCCCTCCAAATCGAACCGATATAGGTGCTTTTCTTCTTGCTGAAGTGTTGGGTGCTAAACAGTGCATTTATATTAAAGACGAAAATGGTCTTTATACAGATGATCCTAAGAAAAACCCTCATGCATCATTTATTTCCGAAATTGGTGCCCGGGAATTGCTGAATCGCAACCAAGATGATTTAGTTGTGGAACGCACTTTACTGGAAAGTTTGTGTCATAGTCAGGGGGTTAAACAAATTCAAATTATAAACGGTATGAAGCGGGGAAATATTACCAAAGCCTTGCGGGGAGAGCATATAGGGACCATTATTTTTAAAGACGTATAAAAATATAAAAAGCCTCAAAACACACATGCAAGATGATATGCTTTGAAGCTGGGGGGTTACAAAAAACAGCACCTACCATGTTGGTAGGTGCTGGCAAATAACATAACTAGCCCACAGCCTTTCTCCTTTCCAACATGGGAGGCATAAAAGTTTCCCTTCATACCCTAACGGCTTTACACCATAGTTTCCTTTAGGTGGTCAAGCTCGGAGACAAAATATTTTCTTTTCGTTTTTTATTATATTGCATTTAAACAAAAATTGCAAGTAAAATTTTACTTTTTTGAAATATATTTTAATTACTAATTATGAAGCTTCATACTCAGCCTGAACTTTAGCCAATGAAGCTTCCGCAGCCTCAAAAGCTGATTTTGCTGCCGTTGCCGCATCAGTTGCCGCTTGAACCGCTTCCTTATCTTCCTCAGTATTTGTCTCTTTCGCTTTATCCTCAGCTTCTTTTGCTTTAATCTCTGCCTCTTCCATACTTAATTTTGCTTCTCCCGCTTCTTCTTGTAAACATTTCAATGCAGCTTCTATATCATAAAAAACCGCATTAATTGGACAAATAAAATCACATGCCCCACAATCAATACATTTTTCTGAATCAATATAGAATACATGGTTTTCATGAACCGCATTAACGGGGCACTCTGCCCAACAGGCTCCACATTTTATACACTTATCTGGAACAATATAAAGCGCCATCTTCCTGACCTCCTTTTTTATACTTCTTCTGAACCTGACGCAATCTGAGCAACATCAGTTGCAGCTAATAATTTAACTGGCTTTAATACAATTGCATCTTTAGGACATTTATCAATACAAGCGCCACAGGCAACGCAAAAATCTGGATTAACCGTATGCGCTTCTTTTCTGTTACCACTAATCGCATTGATCATTGGGCAAACTTTTTTACACAATGTGCAGCCAATACATTCTTCTGAATCAATTAATGCCGTCATACGTTCTTCTTCAAGTGCAACATTGGCAATAACCTTACTATATGAAAGAACGGAAGGACAAACCTCTACACAGAAACCACAATTACGGCATTTAGTGTAATCAATCTGAGCTAATCCGTCCACTACTTTTATAGCATCAAAAGGACATCTTTGCTCACAAATCGTACAACCTATACATGCCGTCTTACAAAGAGGCGTCTTATCTTTACCCTTACCTTTAGCATTACATCTCACGTAAACCGTTTGTTCTCGTTTTACGATCGTTATAACATCACGAGGGCATTTTTTGGCACAAATACCACAACCAATGCACTTTTCCTCATCAATCTCAATAATACCATTTTCGCCAACCTTTATGGCATCAAATTTACAAGCTGCAACACAAGTCCCCAAGCCCAGACACCCGTATTGACAAGCCCCATCATCAATTTCATTTGCTTCCACACAATTTGTTATACCACCTAGTTGTCGTGGTATGCTTAACATAGTTTTACTGCCCTGGCAAGCTAGACGCGCTACTTTTTTGGATTTAGCCACCGTAATCTCCTCCTCCATACCTTAGATTTTACCAATCTGTTGTCTTTTCTTCTGGGAATTCATAATCAAAGTTATGAATATTTTTCATATCTTCCATCGATACATTAAATACATCATTATGCGGAGGCAGAGGCTCAACTTTTTCAAATTCAGGAATATCGATATCCGGCACACCCGCTGCTCTATTAAATTTGATTTCATTTTTCAATGTCTCAATACCCATTTTATAAACATCTTTTTCCGTTAAAGATGTTCCATATTTTGCATTAATCAGTTCAACTGCAAATGGTAATTTCGTAAAGGATGGTCCAACAAAGAGACACCAGCCTGTACTATCAATCATATAAGCGCTATACGCCTGTAAATTTCGAATCAAACCAGCCTGTTTTTCAGTACTGTGCGGATCAATACCACCACGTCCCGGCAACGCGTTACCCACTGTATGGTCTCCACCCATCGTTGAAGTTGCATAAGTCGCACCTGTTCCTTTACACCCACGCGGATCATAAGCTGCTGTAGCTTGTCCTTTGGTTTGAGAAACACGCCATTGACCAAAAACTTTACCAAAAGTAGCAGCACCACAGGCAATCACTCGTCCTAAAGGCGTCTTTTTGCCCATTTCATCTAAAAATGCTTCTAACCCTTCCTTATCGCCCCATTCAATGACGCCTGCTTCCATAGCTATACCAGCTGCAACTGAAGTATCAATAGAATCCACACCATAATCATCACATTTATAATCACAACGAGCAATACAATCCAAATCATCTATATCACAGTTAGAACCAAACAGTGCAACCGTTTCAAATTCTAATGAACCCGTAACATATTCTCCATCCTTATCGGCTACTACATTGGAACAAGCAATACAACAACCTGGATGACAGGAATGCCCCCACTGACCGCCACGTTCATCGGCTAAACGATGGAGCTCCTGACCCGTAATTTTCTTAAAACGATCATCCCATGTACCTTCACTAAAGTTTCTAACTGGCAAACCACCTACGTTATTAATCGGCGTTACGAGTACAGCTGTTCCATAAGCATTCAAACCTTTTCCTGCTTTATTAACGATCTTGGCCAACCGGTAGGAAGCATCTCTATAGGCTTTTGGATCAGCATATGTAATGTGATTCTCACCCCGGTTATCAATAACAATAGCTTTAATTTTTTTGGAACCCATTACAGCTCCTAGACCACCACGTCCAGCTTGGCGAGACGTATCGCCTTCCATATTGGTCAGTGAAATACATGCCGCAGTCGCCCGCATTTCACCTGCCTGTCCAATGGTTAATACACTGGCCGTATGAGAATAACCATATTTTTTCTTACAATAACGTGCTGTTTCATAGCAACCTTTACCGATAATTTCCTGAGGTGCCGGCAATATTTCGATTCCTGCTGGTGTTACCCGCAAAACAAAAAAATCATCTTCTCCTACTTTGGGTAACCCTTCAATAATAATTGCTTTTATTTTCATTCTCCCCAACATCGTACCAGTCGGTCCACCTGCATTACTTTCCTTGGAACCGTTAGTCAGCGGACTTTTAGCCCCAATACTAATCCGACCTGAACACGGCGCAGTCGTTCCATTAAACAATCCCGTAGCAATAATCAATTTATTGTTTGGTCCTATTGGATGACATTGAGGATCCATTTCTTCATTCATAATTTGAGTAATCAATGCTCTACCACCAATAAGCCTATAACATTCAGGCGTAGGTTCGACTGATACGGTCTGATCAGTCATGTTTACACGGTAAATTTTCTCCATCTTTTCCATCTGTTTACCTCCCCCTTAAAGCTGATAATGATGTCTTTTACCTTAATATCCCTCAACAAATTCCTTTCAACGACTGTAAATATCCCCCCTTTCAGGAAATTTGTTATGATACTTGCTGGCAAATAAAAAAAGCCAGTACGCCCACTTCAAAGGAACATACCAGCTTTCAAAAACGATCTCCTTTCCAAATGCGGGAGGCATTCATGTTTCCACGAATACCCATCGATTAATTGCCATAGGAAAACTCCTTTAGGCAAATTAATTCGGAGAAAACATATAAAATTTTAATTGCTTGCCAAACAAGATTGAAACCTTTAATAATAAGTTTCATACTCAAGTCTATCTTATCTGATTTTATTAGACACTTCAACATATTTTTCACAAAAAATTCAAAATATCTGTATTTTTCTTCATATAACATAATTAACTTCAATATATTTGATAATGTTGTTGATTTTTTAATTTTTGTTAGCATTTAATACTGATTCCTCTAATTATCAACCCTTACTGAAATCTTTTCCAGGCTTCCCGTTAATTCTTTTTCACCCCCGCCTTCCGCTATAACACAAAAAGCATTATCCTTTTGACTAGGTTTTACAATTGATCCACCCAGTAGTGTAATCCCGCTGCCTTTAAACACTTGCGGATAAAGTAAGGTTGTCGGTCCAATCACAGCTACCTCACGTGCATGACCACAATACCTTAGAGTGGGCTCAATTGTTTTGTTTATAAAAGCCGAACCCGTCATAATCACAATATCACAAGTTGGCAACATTTTTGGTGCCGCCCAATCAGGATAAACGCCAACATCATTTAACATTAACTGTCTTTCAAATATCACTAACTCCCCAGCCCTACTTTTAATTCTTTCAATAATCGGCATAAAAGAACCCACCATACCTACCTTGTCATTAGGACAAATATTAAGTAATTGAATGGCATTCTCTTTCTTTCCCTGCTTTTCTAATAAGTCATAATTTGTTAAAGCATTCAAAACCGCTACCCCAATAGAACTCTTCAAAATATGATATGGATCTGCTGCCCATTGAGCTAATTCCCAGGCATTTTTTCCCTTTAATATCCCTGCCTCAGTTAAAATGCCATAGTGTGCGCCCAACTCATTTCGAAAAACATATGCAATCCCTGTCGCTTGATCATCCAACTCAACCCCCACATAATTTAACCCTACACAAACATTGGTAATTTTTCTTTGTTGCGCATCAACTCTTACATATTTTAAAACATCATTAATAAGCATTTACTATACCTCCTTCATCTTGTTATAGTCATTATTTCTATTCAATCATTTAATATTATGAGAAGGTTAATCGCTTTATGTGAAAAATAGTTTGTATCTATGTCTTCTTAGATAGGCTTTTTACTTACTGATAATACACAAAAAAACTTTGGATCAATTGATCCAAAGTTTTTTCTACGGTCTTCTTCCATGCCGATGACAATGTCCTTTGCAAAAATCATTGTCCTGCTGACACGTAATCTCTTGCCCACCACATTGAGGACAAGAAATATCAATATGATTTTGTGTTTTTTTAATATAAGCTTCATAACTTTCCTGCCAGGAATACTTACAATTTCTACACGTTAATATGCAAATATTACGGGTGTAGTTACCTCCCTCAATACGAATGGCTTTACCATTAACCAATGCCTCTGTCATCTTTTTATGAGCCATGTTCAAAATACGCTGGAATGTTTGCCGGGAAACTTCCATACGTTCAGCACACTCACTTTGCTCCAAATCTTCAAGCTCTTTCAAACGTAACGCTTCCAATTCTTCCACCTTAAGGATCACTTCTTCTAATTCATACATTGGTTTGCCTATCGGCTTAAAATAACAATCTTGGGGAATAAATTCTACCTTTCTCCACTTTGGCGGTCGTCCCATAGCCTTTTCCGCTCCTTTTCTTTTTTGCTAGAGAAATCATTAAAACTACTTCTTAATTTTACCGGAAACTTCCCCTATGATACAAGGCTTTTAGCTATTTGAGACCACATTTCCCGTATGATTTGCCCTGCTACACTTGTTTCATCTTTTATAACAGGCTGCCCCATTTTTAGATTTTTAATAACCGTTTCGTCAAAAGGAATCCGTTTTACCCATTCAACCCCGGATTGCTTACAATATTTTTCTATTGTCTCTGATATTTCAGCATTAATATCATAACGATTGATACATACAGCTGTCTTTACTGAAAAACTTTCTGTCAATCCTAAAATCCGTTCGAGATCATGCAGACCTGAAATCGTTGGTTCCGTTACAAGCAACGCCATATCCGTCCCGGTTAATGAAGCAATCACAGGACACCCAATTCCTGGTGGCCCATCGATAATAATGTAAGGCTTACTTTCTTTTTCCTCTATTGCCAACGCACGCTGACGCACTTCCGTAACCAATTTACCGGAGGCATCCGCGCCGGGATCCAATTCAGCATAAACGAGCCATCTTTGCCCACTACGCGATGTATAAATTTGACCATTTTTAATGTCTTGCACAGTCATTGCCCCTTTTGGACAAAAACGCGCACAAACCCCACACCCTTCACAAGGTATTAATTGATTATTTTTTAAAGGAAACATTTCAACAGATAAAACATCAAATCTGCACAATTGGGAACAAAGGCCACACGAGTTGCAGCGACTGTTATCAATTTTTATTGCTTTTCCACCCATGAAATCCTCTCTATTTTCCAACTTATAATTAACTAGTAAATGCAGATTGGCAGCATCTACATCACAATCTACCATAATGGCTTCTTCGCCTGCTAAATAAGCTAAACTACCTGTAATTGTCGTTTTACCTGTGCCACCTTTTCCACTAAGAACAACCAATTGCTTCATGACGCGTCACCTGCCTTTATGCTTTCCAAAAGAAGTTTAAACTTATGCTGCCATTGAGGCATGACTTTACCAAATGGTATCCCTTTAGAATATAGCTGTGCAATTTCCTTTTCCAGTGGAATGGTTAATAGAATAGGTAAATTTTCTTTTTGTGCAAATTCCTCTGCTATTTGATCATCCCCTTGCGAACGATTGATAACCAACCCACAAGGAATCCCCTGCTGTTTTACAACTTCTACAACGACTTTTAAATCATGTAAACCAAAAGGCGTGGGTTCTGTAACCAAAAGACAAAAATCACTTCCCTTGATGGCTTCAACAGCTGGACACGATGTACCCGGAGGACCATCAATAATAATTGTTTTCTTTTGATCGATTAATGTTTTCATTTTTTTGATTATGGGAACCGCAGAAGGTTCTTTCAAATTTAATTCCCCTTGAATACATTCCAATGATTTCACTTGGCCTTTTTCAATGAACCCAATGCTTCTTTTCCCTTCCTTGATCGCTTTTTGCGGACAAACCAGCCAACAAGCACTACAACCATGACAGATATTTTCAAACGTTAAAATCTTATTCCCAGCCTGAGCCAGAGCATGAAACGAACATGCTTTTACACACGCACCACACCCGCTGCAAAGCACTGTATCAATGTCAGGGATAGATACCTGCACATCCATTTGATTTGTAATTTCTGGCTTTAAAAACAAAAAAGCATTCGGTTCTTCAACATCACAATCCAAAAATTGCCCTTCTTCTAATGCTAGGGCAAGGTTAATCGCAATACTGGTCTTACCCGTACCCCCTTTACCACTTACAACTGAAATAATCATACCCGCAGCTCCTTCTAAAGTCCTTTTCCCATTCCAGAATGAGATTGTACAGTAGCTTCTTTAATAGAATCTGTAAACACACCCTTTTTATAGTCTTCTATTAAACCTTTAATTTGTCCGCTTTGACCGGTAAATATTTTCACACCAGCCGTATTTAATACTTGAAAAGCATTAGGTCCGCAATTGCCAGTTATAAGTGTTTCTACACCCTCATCTAAAATACTTTGTGCTGCAGCTATCCCTGCCCCACCAGAAGCAGAAATGGCAGCATTAGATATAACTTTGTACGCCAACGTATCCTCATCTACAATTAAAAAATTAGCAGCCCGTCCAAAACGGGGATCTAACATAGCATCCAAATCATTTCCACTACAACTAAAAGCTATTTTCATATCTATTTCCTCCTTTTTTTCAATCCATATTATTATAAACATTATAACATGTTAATATATGGGGCAGTAGAAGTAGAGAGAAATTTCTCTCTACTTCTACTGCAGGACCATCCCTACCAGTCTTGTGTACCTGCCTTATTTATTTTTCTCCTGCATTACGCCTTAATTCAGAAATTTCTCTTTCAATCATTTCCATTTGTTGCATCAAAAAATCCAATTTTTCATTTACAGAATCGCCATTTTCTTCCGGTCTAGGCTGTGCACCCCAAGCCTGAAATCCATATCCTCTTCCTTCTCCACGGCCCCCAAAGCAGCGTCCACGACCACCACCGTATGGCTTACCGCCCCTACCAACTCCATAGCCAGCATCATTACGACCTGTTCTAGCTGGTGAACAATAACCAAAGCCACCACCTGTTCTTGGCCCATCACCTTGCGGCCCCATTCCATTAAATCCTGGCATCGTATTTCCTCCTTTTTATTTTAAATTTTTAATCCCATTTGTTATTATGGGCATTTGCTAATTATATTATAACCCTTTTAAAAATAATTGGCAAGTGCCCATAATTAAATTAAAATAATTATTGACAATTTAATCTATATATTGTAATATTATAATAATATAAATTAAAGGAGCTGATTTTATGAGAGTCAAATCTCACTTGGAATGGTCTTGGATTTTCATGGTTTCATTTTTTGTGTTATCCATTGTGGATATTCGCTTTGGTCTTTTAGGATTTATTTGTATGGGTGCACCCATATATCATGCTGTAAAGGGAAGAGGTAAAATTCACTGCGCAAAGTATTGCCCTAGAGGCTCATTTTTTCAAAAATTTTTGAGCCAAATCAGTCTAAAAAATAATTTACCTGCAAGGATAAAGACAGACACTTTCCGATATGCACTCATTGTACTGATGCTTGCATTAATGATTGTTTCTCTATATCATGCAGGAATGGATATAAAAAAAATTAGCTTTACTATTTTCCGCTTCATGCTTGCTAGTAGCATTGTGGGTATCTTCATGGGCATTATTTATAAACCTCGCAGCTGGTGCACAGTTTGCCCTATGGGTACAATAACAGGAAAAATAAAGAAAAAAGAATAACACTTTCAATGCCTGGATAAACTAGGCTTTAAGGAGGTGTTAGATGATGACACGTATTATTAAAATTGATAAAACTACAGATAATGACATTAAGCAAGTTCTATTAGAAGACGGTCGAATTCTAAGTAAAGAAACTGCCATAGAATTAGCTGATTCGGGGCAAATAGATGATTTTAGTGTTGGTACAACAGAGAATGGTCAAAAATTCCTTCAAGCCAATGATGATCAAGAAAAAATTCTTTTAGGAGACCTACCTGCATTTGGTTAAAATAAGACTTTCCACTGCTGTTAAAACTATGGTAAAAAGTTTTTATTTTTTCTCCATAATAAGCAGAATGATGAAAATGAATAGTACTTCTTAAAAGTAGGTAAACTAGTCTTTAAGGAGGTGTTAGATATGACACATATCATTAAAGTCAATAAAAATGCTAACAATGATATCGAACAAGTTATGCTAGATGATGGTCAGATCTTAGATATGGACACTGCTATAGAATTAGTGGATTCAGGAAAAATCGATGGTGTCAATGTAGGAACAGCTAAAAATGGCCGAAAGTTTCTTCGAGCCAACCCTAATGATAAAAAAGAGGATAATCTAGACTATTTACCAACTTTTGAATAAAAAGACTGCTGGTTTTTATAAAAACCAGCAGTCTTTTTATTGTACGCTCGCCATGGGCTCACACAAAAAATAGCAAGGGCTCTTAACCCTTGCTATTGCTATCTTCTCCCTGGTAGACTTACAAGTATTCTCCCAGATAAATTATCATATATGGTGGCGGCGCGGAGATTCGAACTCTGGACACTACGGGTATGAACCGTATGCTCTAGCCAGCTGAGCTACGCCGCCATTAACTTGGTTGCGGGGAGTGGACTTGAACCACTGACCTCCGGGTTATGAGCCCGACGAGCTACCAACTGCTCTACCCCGCGATAAATATTATGAAATTATGGTGCCGAGGACCGGAATCGAACCGGTACGAGGGGTAAGCCTCGCGGGATTTTAAGTCCCGTGCGTCTGCCAGTTCCGCCACCCCGGCATATAATTTAATGCAAGATTTATTATATAACACATTAGTGTGTATTGTCAAGATAAAAACGATATAATTTACTGTATTTAGTACAAATTTATTCCATATTTACTTTGCCAATCTTCCATATAACAAGTCAGTTTCACTAATTATGATTTCCTTACAGTTAAAATATTTCAACGTTTGTAATAAAACTGCAATACCAGAGACGATTATATCTGCTCGCTGAGGTTGTAGTCCTTTAACTTTTTGACGTTCTTTTAGAGATTTTGATAGGAGGATACTCTGAATCCTATCAATATTTTCTCCCTGTAATACATAACCATGTATCTTTTCCCTATTATACACTTCCATATTTTGATCTATTGCTGCACAGGTTGTTGCTGTACCACCTACTCCAATCACCTGCATCTCAGATATTAAATGGTTTACGTCTATCTGTTCTTTTAACTGTTGCTTTATATATTTAATCATATCCTGGTAATTTCTTTGGCTAATACAATCCCTCTCTATGAATCTTTCTGTTAAGCGTACCGCACCCATTTGTAAGCTTTGTGCGTTAATTATTTTTTCAGATATCCCCCAGGTTATTTCTGTACTGCCTCCTCCAATATCAATTACCAAGATATTTTCTGTATTTTTTTTCAATCCCTTAATTACACCTAGATAACTGAGCTGTGCTTCTTCCTCTCCGCTCAATATTTCTAGTGGTCTTCCCATTATATCAGCAATTTTTTCAGCAAAACTTTCTTTGTTTTTTGCATCACGCACAGCACTTGTTGCTATTATACTAAAGATATCAATATTCATGTTAGTAATCTTTGTCCTATATTCCACTAATCCTTCTAATGTTCGCATAATAGCTTGGGAATTAAGGTAACCACTTTTATCTACCCCGTCCCCTAAACGCGTTATTTTATTATCCGTATAAATAGGAATGACTTCACCCTGGTTAGATTTTTCTCCAACTAATAATCTTATTGAATTTGTACCGATATCTATCACTGCTTCTTGTTTCATTTCCTCACCTTTTCAAAAAGATAGAGTATTCCTTTTTAGGAATACTCCTCTAATATTATTAACGATATGCAATTATCTTTGCTCTTTGCAATCGCCTCCGCCGCTACGTCCTCTTCTTTTTCTAGATTCTGATGTTAGCTTTAAGCTTTGTTGCACTTCATCACTATCTTTTAAGAATTTAGCCAGTTTATCTTCAAATGTAAGAGAAACTACTTTATCTCTTTTCCCCCGATTATCCCGTTTCCCTCTATCTTGCCTAAATTCTTTTCTTGGATAGTTTGGTTTTCCTTCTTTATCCTGTTTAACGTGTGAAACAGATACTACCTTTGGCTGTGCTTGACGTATTGATAAGCCGATTTTTCCATTATCTTCAATATTAATAATCTTAACTTGTACCTTATCCGCTACCTTTAAATAATCATTCACATCTTTAACATAGGCATCAGCCACTTCTGAAATATGAACTAACCCTGTTTTTCCTTCACCAATATCTACAAATGCTCCAAACTTAGTAATACCTGTCACAACACCAGAAATCACACTTCCTACTGCAATTGACATGCAAAAATCTTCCTCCTTAGTTTTTTTATTATATCCTTAGAATACATTACTAACATATATATGTCAACGTTCTTATATTATGTTTTCACCCTCCTTTATTTCTTCTTTTTAATTATTTAATTATTTGCGGAAATCTTATACACGCTTTCCCCCTTTTTTACAAGCCCTAGTTTATCTCTTGCAACTTTTGCAACATACTCTGAATCGTTAAGTAACTTTATTTTTTGCTTGAGATCAGTATTATGTTTTTCTTGTATTTTACATTGTTCCTGAACTTCACTTATTTCATTATTTAATGTCCATATTTTATACTGTTGATAAGTAAAATTACAACCCAAAAATATAAGTAGACATAATATCCCCAATTTTAGAGTTTTAGTATTTTTTTGTTTCGTATTTTTATTTAAGTATGTTATTTTATAATCATTTTGATTATTTGATTTTCTTTTTACACGATTCAATTTTTTAATCACCTCATGTAACTTTACAATATTTTATCATTATTCTTAGTTTTTGCTACAGTTATATTTTTACAGTATTCTCCATATATTATTTTTTTCCTTCTTTTTATGTAAATTATATATAATTTACATAAAATTTTTTCATTATCTATCTTCAGCTTTTATTCTTTAGCTTTAATCCAGATTTTTTGCTTTCCCCTTTCAGCGACCAAAGGAAGCAGCCTTTCCCCTTTTCCCTAAAATCGAAATAGCGAGAAAGCTTATCGGTTTCGTTCTTTGTTATCAAATTTATGTAATGTATTTAATGCGTTGTATATAGCAACATTTATTGATTAAATTTAATATATCGCATAATTGTAATTTTTTTCATATTGTATATTAGCTTATATTATAATATTGCATATTAATATATTAATAAATAGAGGAATGTTATAATTAAATGCGAAGTAATATGAATAGGCAACTCGTTATACTTTTTTCATTATATTCCCTGCTTTTTAGGATTAACTTTTACTTTTTTTTAATTATCACCCAGCAAATACTATTTTTTATTTCATAAGGAGGTAACTGAATGGGTAAAATTATTGCTATTACTAATCAAAAAGGAGGCGTAGGTAAAACCACAACTACCATTAATCTTGGAGCTTACCTTGCACTCCTAAATAAAAAAGTTTTAATTATTGATACTGACCCCCAGGGAAATGCAACTAGTGGGTTAGGACTTGATAAAAATTCTTTGGATTTAAGTATATATGATCTATTAATTAATAATGCACCTGTCCAAGACGTAGTTGTTCCAACTAAAGTTACTAATTTATTTCTGATACCTGCTCATATTAGCCTAGCTGGTGCTGAAGTTGAATTAGTCTCTGCTTTATCACGTGAAACAAAGTTAAAAGGGCCTCTAACTATCATCAAAGATCAATTTGATTATATTTTAATTGATTGTCCACCCTCTTTAGGCCTTTTAACTTTAAATGCTCTCACTGCTGCAAGTGAGGTCCTTATTCCAATCCAATGTGAATTTTTTGCGCTTGAGGGATTAACCCAATTAACTCAAACCATTCAACTTGTTCAACGTCATCTCAATCCAAACCTTGACATTCTTGGTTTTTTACTTACTATGTTTGATGCGCGCACAAAATTATCCGCACAGGTTGTTTCTGAATTAAGATCATATGGAAAAGAAAAAGTGTTTAAGACACTTATTCCTCGAAATGTTCGCTTAAGCGAAGCCCCCAGTTATGGAGAACCAATTTCTCTTTATTCACCCAACTCTCGAGGTGCGGAGGTTTATTTAAAATTAGCAAAGGAAGTGATTGATCTTGGCTAAATCTAAAGCTGGACTCGGAAAAGGCCTGCAAGCATTGCTGTCTGATTTACCCGATAAAAACGAATCAGACATCGCAGAAATTTCTATTGACCTTATTTCCCCAAATCCTTCACAACCTCGCACCCATTTTGACAATGAAAAAATTGAAGAGCTTTCTCTATCTATTAAGGAACATGGTGTGGTACAACCCATTATCATTCGACCCATAGAAAACCAACGTTACGAAATTGTCGCTGGAGAGAGGCGTTGGCGTGCTGCTAGAAAAACTCAATTAACTAAAATTCCTGCCATTATACGAAATTTATCCGAGCAAGAAGTAATGGAAATTGCCTTAATCGAAAATATACAACGCGAGGAATTATCCCCTATAGAAGAGGCTTCTGCTTTAAAAAGTTTAATGGATAAATTCTCTTATACTCAGAATCATTTAGCACAACGTTTGGGTAGAAGTCGTTCTGCTATTGCTAACATTCTCCGCCTTATTCGTTTACCAAATTATATTCAAGAAAGTGTTTCACGTGGAACACTTTCTTCAGGACATGCTAAACTCTTGCTCTCTTTAGAAGATAAGCCTGCTACACAAAAGCAGCTCTATAATGAAATTATTGATAATGGTTACTCAGTACGGAAAACAGAAGAAAGAATCAAACAATTAACAATTCAGCAAACTTATGTTCCACGTGGAACAAGTTCCATCCCCAAACCAAAAGTACCTAAAGATATATATTTACAAAAAGCTGAGGAAGACTTAATGGATTATTTAAGTACTAAGGCAACTATTCATCCTCTTTCAAAAAACAAACGGGGGAAAATCGAAATAGAATATTATTCATTAGAAGACTTGAACCGAATTATCGAGTATATTCAAGGAAGTGAATAAGAATGAAAGTAGACGCGATAGCCACAGCAAGTAATGCAAAAAACCATTCCTTTATTAACAAAAATATTGTTATAGTTGATGTACTAAGAGCAACAACAACTATGATTCAAGCTTGCAATAACAATTGTTCAAATATAACACCATGCCTAAGCATTGCAAAAGCAAAAGATATCGCTGCAAAAATTACAGATGAGAAACTATTAGGTGGAGAAAGAAAAGGGATAAAAATAAAAGGTTTTAATCTATCAAATTCACCATTAGAATACACTTCAGAAAAAGTAAAAAATAAGCATATTATTATTACAACTACAAATGGTACAAAAGCACTGCATTATGCTTCCCCGGCTCATCATATATACATAGGAGCATTCATCAATGCTAAAAGTGTCGCTCATAAATTATTAGAGGAGAACAAAGATATCGTAATAATATGTGCGGGAACAGATGGAAAATTCTCACTAGAAGATATTAGTTGTGCAGGTTTGATCATCCATTATCTTACAATGCAAGCCGCCGATCTTTTTCTAACTGATCTTGCAATAGCAGCACATTCGTTATATACATCAAATTCACAAAACTTAAAGGATTGGATTAGTCAAGCCACTCATTATCAAACACTCACTAATTTAGGTCTCCAAAAAGATATTGAATTTTGCCTTACAATTAATAAATACCATATTGTCCCAGAATATAAAAATGGTCTGATAAGAAATAAAAGTTTACCATCTTAAATCAGTAATCAAAACAAACAACCAAAAAATTTACTCCCATACTACGAAAGGACTGGTTATGGATCGTTCTCCTCCCAGTCCTTTCGTAGTAATGAAATTAAAATATAGTTATCATATATATTTTACCCTTCTCATATTCACTATATATAATTGAACACCTCACTATTTCTAGTAAGTTATATTATTAACACATATACCCTTTGTCCTAATAAATCATTATTTGAAACAGCATAATATATCAATATTAAAGCTTATTAACAATTTTATCAGTAAATAATCCGTAAAACAATTACAAATCTCACATGTCATAATCTATGACATGTGAGATTTTCTTATCTTAAATCATATTCTTCTGATGCTGCCAAATAACTTTTAAAGTAATATAACATAATTCTTACGAAAAAGTTACAAATGAAACACACCTATAATTCTATTATTATTAAAATATCATTATCATAATAACGTATTCCCTTTCCATTCTTCCTAATCGTTACATAAAGAACCCAATTGTTTCATCATCCTAGATCAGGAAATTTATCTCATATGAGAACTTATTCCTAAATCTTTGATACCAAAGCTCTGGCATCCTTCTTTCCTTGTTCAATAGCTACAAGTTGTTCTTCTATAGTAAACCCCGTCTTATCAACAAGAATTTCATAAAAGTTTTTGACGCCAATAAATTTAAATATATCCTTAATATAAGTTCCACCATGATTAATTTTTCTTTCTAGAAGCCATGGAATGCCTCCTCCAGAAGATTGAATATATACCATCGTTCTCTCTTTATCACTTAAGAGCCCGCCTATATCTTCTGAATCAATCTTTACTGTTATATCATTTTGTATTATACAATCTAAGTATTCTTTTAGTGGTGCGGGAAACATAAGACTCCACATAGGGACTGCTATTACATAAAAGTCAGTCTCTCTAAATTCATTAGCAAGTTCAATTATTCTATCTACATCTTTTTTCTCTTCCTGAGATAGGCTGCTATACGTCTGTGAATCAACTACTGAATTTCTGTCTTGAAAATACTTATATTGAAGTTTTGGAAGATACATCTCGTAAAGATCTAATTCCTTAAGTTCAAAATCACTGTGACCTTCAATTAATGCATCTATAAACACTCTGCCAACAGACTTACTAGCAGATAAATTCTCAGGCTTTGAATTACAGGTAACATAAAGTAATTTTTTCATATAAACACCTCATTCATTATTTCTATTAGGATAGTATTTACCTAAGAGATATTTATTATAACTACATTAATTAAAATACCCCCATCCGAATAAGTTAGCTAAACAAAAAAATTCTAAAATTATTAATATCTCATTTATTCATTTTATTTCTCTACATTGGTAAATAATAAAAAATAATCCAATAACCAAAACAAAGGATAAGTATAAAAATATTAAAAACCCTGCTTATTTTACGCCCTTTATATACAAAACAAGAATCAAACTTCCTGATATAATAAAACCTAATTCTAGGATAAAGATAGTTAACATAATCCTAGTAAACTCTTCTATTAAATTGTTAAATTTTAACTAAAGCAAACACCAATCTATAAGCACTAAATTTTTAGTACTTATAGATTGGTGTCCTCATACATAATAATATATGCTTTCAAATAAAAAAATTTTATTTAGAGTTGTGCTTTCAACACGTATCCACACCACTCATACCTTGTGAATGTCCCCGCTCCTGCCTTTGCTTTTCATACAAATTCGTAATCTAATTAAATCTCATAGCATTTCGTTATAGTCATTTTTATTACCAATATGTAGAATTTTAGATTTTGAATTCAGGACAACAACACGCTTTATTGAAGAGCCAAATTATATATAATATTTATTTTAATCGCCTTATATCTAGGTAAAGTCTGTAATTGAAACCTATTTCTTTATAATAATATGTAACTCCATTTTATTTTCCTCAATATCTTCATCAACACTTACATTAAAACCACCTTCCTTAAGCGTTTTAATAGATTTATCGATTGTATTTTTAAAAAGCCGAAAATCTTTAATAATAACCTTGCGTCTTTGTTTCTTTCGAACAGGATTTTTCTTTATTTCCCGGGAAATATTTCTACCTAATTGCACATCATTAATTAATGCCTCTGTGTGTTTGACAGTTAAGTTATTATCAATTATCTCCCGCAAACATTCATTTAACTGCTGAGAATCATTGATTTTCAACAAGGCACGTGCATGGCGCTCAGAGATACGGCTAAGATTGAGTTCTTTAAGAATAAAATCAGGTAACTTAAGTAAGCGAAGTTTATTTGCAATAGAAGATTGACTTTTACCAATACGATGAGATAATTGATCCTGCGTATATTGAAAATGATCTATTAGTTGTCTATAAGCTTGAGCCTCATCAACGACAGAAAGATTTTCACGTTGTAAATTTTCAATTAAAGCAATTTCAGCCATCATCTTATCATCAAGTTCTTTAATCACAGCAGGTATAACACTTAAGCCTGCTAGCTGAGATGCTCGCCAACGGCGTTCACCTGCAACTAATTCATAACTACCGCTGGAAATATGGCGAACAATAATAGGTTGAAGGACACCATATTGTAAAATAGATTCCTTAAGCTCAGTCAAACTTTCAATATCAAAGTTTTTTCGAGGTTGATAAGGATTAGCGCATATTTCATTAATCGTTAAATATTTAATCTCATTATTATTTATATGTTCTTCATCAACACCCAAAAGCTTTGCTAAATGCTTCTTCATAAAATCACACATCCTTCTGAAAAAAATTAATATTAATTGAAAAGAAAAACATTACAATATATATAAATATTCGATAACATAAAAAAAAACCCTCTCTTCAAAAAGAAAAGAGGGTTTTTAAATAATTAATCATTAATTGTTTCTAAAGTGGGCGTTTAGCAGGAATACCTTCACGTCGAGGAAATCTCTCAGGGGTATTATTGATTTTTCGAATCATAATAATCGTACGCTTATCATTTTGGTATGGTAAAGTTATAGATTTAACAGCTTCAACCTTTCCACCTAAAGCATCAATAGCATGATGTGCGTCCTGTAGTTCAATATCAATATCGGGTCCCTTAAAAGAAATAAATAATCCACCATTCTTAACAAAAGGTAAGCAAAACTCTGATAAAATTCGTAACGGTGCAACCGCCCTAGATACGACATAATCATATTGATCTCGGTATAGAGCTTCTCTTCCAAACTTTTCTGCTCGACCATTGAGAATGTTAACAAATTCTAATGATAGCTTTTCACAGAGAAACTGAAGAAAATCTGTTCGTTTGCGTAATGAATCTAATAAAGTTAAACGTACATCAGGAAATACTATTTTTAATGGAACGCCCGGAAAACCAGCACCCGTCCCTACATCCATTAAAGAAATATCATTATCTAAAGTAATAAACTGTGAAAAAACTAAAGAATCATAAAAATGCTTCATCAAAATTTCATCAACTTTTGTGATAGCCGTTAAATTGATGTGCTGATTCCATTCCAAAAGAATATCTATATACGCATCAAATTGCTTAACTTGCTTTTCAGATAATGAAATATTAATATTCTTAAGCTCATTGATAAACAACTCTCTTTCATCCTGCTTCATCAAGCTTCCCTGCCTTTACGCATTTTTCTTTTTTTCTCAAGCCATATCATTAAAACAGAAACATCAGAAGAAGACACGCCCGAAATACGAGAAGCCTGACCAATAGAATGAGGTCGAATACGCGAAAGTTTCTGACGACCCTCTGTTGAAAGTCCAACAATTTCGTCATAATTAAGGTTATCATGAATAAGATGATTCTCTAATTTTTTAAAGCGTTCAACCTGATTGAGTTGTTTAACAATATACCCTTGATATTTAATCTGAATTTGTACTTGTTCAATGACATCATCTGGCAAAGTTGAATCTTCACCAATCATTGAAAGGACATCCTGATATGACAACTCAGGACGCTTTAGTAATTCAGCTAATGAAGAAAGATTACGTATCTCACTTGTTCCTAAATCAACTAGTTTTCGATTAACATCAGCATTAGGTGTTATTCTAAACTGAGATAAACGATTAAATTCATCATCTATTAAATTCTTCTTCACCATAAATTTTTGAAAACGTTCCTCAGAAATCAGACCTATTTTACGACCCATTTCAGTTAAACGTAAATCTGCATTATCCTGACGTAAAATCAAACGATATTCAGCACGAGAAGTCATCATACGATAAGGTTCAGGTGTTCCTTTAGTAACTAAATCGTCTATTAGTACACCAATGTAAGCATCAGACCGATCTAAAATAAGAGAAGGCTTATTTTGAATAAGACATGCCGCATTAATACCCGCCATAAGGCCTTGTCCCGCAGCTTCCTCATAACCTGAACTACCATTGATTTGTCCAGCTGTAAAAAGACCTGAAATTATTTTAGTTTCCAAAGTGAGCTTCAACTGAGTAGGAATCACATAATCATACTCAATTGCATATGCAGGACGAACCATTTTCATATTTTCAAAACCAGGGAGCGTTTTATACATCTCTATTTGTACATCTTCTGGTAAACTACTAGACATCCCTTGAATATACATTTCATGTGTGTGTGTCCCCTCCGGCTCTACAAAAACTTGATGGCTTGTTCGATCAGAAAAACGTACAACCTTATCTTCAATAGAAGGACAATAACGCGGACCGACTCCTTCAATGATACCAGCATATAACGGTGAACGATGAAGATTATTTCTGATAACTTCATGTGTAAGCTCGTTCGTATAAGTTAACCAACAAGGCTGCTGCTTAATTTCTCTATGTGAATCTGTGAAAGAAAAATAAGGCGTCCGTTCATGACCCGGTTGAATTTCCATTTTAGAATAATCAAGTGTTCGACCATCAACACGAGCAGGGGTCCCCGTCTTAAATCGACCTAATTCTAAACCAATCTTGGCTAAACTACTGGATAGATTGATAGAAGGAAATTGTCCATTAGGCCCACCTTCATAATTTGTTTCCCCAACAATAATTCGTCCCTTTAAATAAGTTCCCGTCGTTACAATCAATGCATCACAAAAGTATCTTACACCCGTTTGGGTCACAATCCCAGTGACAGAATTATCTTCAATTAAAATTTCATCAACCATCGCTTCTTTCAGTACTAAATTATCCTGATTTTCTAAAACTTGTTTCATATATATTTGGTAATATTTTTTATCTGCCTGTGCTCTCAAAGCTTGAACTGCTGGTCCTTTACGAGTATTTAGTAATCTCATTTGAATAAACGTATTATCAATACTAATACCCATTTGTCCGCCCAAAGCATCAATTTCGCGAACAATATTCCCTTTAGCAGGCCCCCCTAAAGAAGGATTGCAAGGCATTAAAGCAACATTATCTAAATCAATTGTTAAGAATAAAGTTTGGCATCCCATTCTTGCAGCAGCTAATGCTGCTTCACACCCAGCATGACCTGCGCCTACAACAATAATATCATAATGATGGTCACTAACCATTATACTTATTGCCCCCCTCCATAGAATCATTATACACACGTAATCCATAACGATATCCTTTATCCCCTAAAAATGAAATGGTATTATTAATCTTGAGTTTTGACTCATGACTAGCGCTATTACTCTCTGTCACATAATAGTTAGGAATACCTTTCGTAATTAAATCATCAATCATAACGCCAATATAAGAATCATATGAATCCAACTTAAGCGGTTCTAAACACTTTACAAAACTAGCACTATTAATTCCAGCAATCAAACCCTGCGCAGCCGCTTCTTCATAACCAGATGTCCCATTTATCTGTCCGGCAGTAAATAATCCTTTAATTAGCTTTGTTTCAAGTGTATGATTTAACTGAGTAGGGTCTAAAATATCAAATTCAATACCATAGCCAGCCCGTGTCATTTCTACTTTCTCAAAACCAGGAATGCTTTGTAATAACTCTAACTGGATTTTTGGTGGTAAAGCATTATGTAGACCTCGAATATAACATTCATCTGTCTTCAAACCATCTGGTTCAATTAAAATACTACAATCAACAATATCTTTTCTAAATATATCACTATAAAAATGTACATCGTCAGCGTATGATTTAATATTTTTGATAAAAGACCTATAGAATAAAGACGCTTTAACATGCCTGTTCATAATATCTACTGTATTCTGGGGCATGTGTGCTAAATATACAGGAACCTGAGGAATATGATTAGAATCAGAATAAGATGAAAAATCTAGATTATCATATTCCCCTTCAATTGCAGTCATTTTTTTAAAGTCAACTGAACGTCTATGAATACGAGGTGAAGTTACAACCTGAAAACGATTAAATTGTAATCCTAAACTTGATAAACTATTAGAAAGGGAGAAAGTAGTCATTTCACCCTGACGACCAGCATCTAAAGAAACCTCACCGACACTAATTTTTGCTGCCATAAAAGTGCCTGTAGCTAAAACAACAACATGAGAATGATAAATGGCATCATTTTTTGTCCGAATTCCTGTAACTTTGCCATCTTCAACTAATATTTCTTCTATTACTGCCTGTTTAATATCTAAATTTTCTTGTCTTTCTAACCGCAACCGCATTTCCATCTGATATGATATTCGATCAACCTGACACAAAATTGACTTTTGAGAAGGACAACTTGAATGATCAAAGTATCTTATTTGCATTCGAGTTTGATCTGCTACTTTTGCCATTTCTCCACCTAATGCATCAATTTCTCTAACCAAATGACTTTTTCCAGGACCTCCAATAGAAGGATTAAACGGCATTAAAGCAATCGTATCAACATTAAGTGTAAAAATTAACGTCTTACATCCCATTTTTGAAGCAGCTAATGCTGCTTCACAACCAGCATGACCTGCGCCAATAATAATTACATCATAATCCATTACTTCGAAAGCCAATATATTCACATCCTTTTCAAAAATTCAGTTAAAAATAAAATATCATCTATTCTAGTTTAAAATTTCTACAAAAAGAAATTTAATACCTTGCATAAATGAGGAAGAAATAAATAAATTCTTATTAGTCTGTCACTATAAGACTATTTTCCAATGCAAAATTGCGTGAATATTCTATCAATAATATCCTCGTCAATACACTCTCCCGTAATTTCGCCTAAATATTCCCATGTATTTTTTAAATCGATAGATAATAAATCAATAGATACCTTATTATGAATTGCTTGTTGTACATCTAGAATGGCTTGCTTTGCTTTTTCTAAAGCAACTTTATGGCGCACATTAGTCACGATTGTTTGATCCCCAAAAGTTATATTACCCTCAAAAAATAAATTTAGAATCTTATCTTCTAAGCGGTCTAAACCTTTATTTTCCTTAACAGATAATTCAACAAAAGGTTTTTGTCCAATAAACTTTTCAATATCATTCTTATCAATTTGAAGCGGTAAATCCGTTTTATTTAACAAAAAAATTACTTTTTTGCCATGTATCATCTCTAAAATTTTAATATCTTCTAATTCAATTTTTCTTGAGGCATCAACAACAAATAAAATTAAGTCAGCACTTTGTAAAAAAGATTTTGTGCGTTCAACACCCATCTTCTCGACTAAGTCATGTGTTTCACGGATACCCGCAGTATCTACAATTTTCAAAGGCACACCACGGACATTCATTACTTCTTCAATGACATCACGAGTGGTTCCTGGAATTTCAGTTACAATAGCTCTTTTCTCTCGTAAAAGCGCATTTAGAAGACTAGACTTTCCTACATTAGGCTTTCCAACAATAACAGTACGTAATCCTTCTCGCAACACTTTTCCAGTATCAGCAGTTTCAATTAAATTATTTAATTGAGAAGTAACCTCATCACACTTTTCTGATATATACTTAAAGGTAATGTCGTCAATATCATGTTCAGGAAAATCAATGCACGCTTCAACATGTGCTAAAAGATTAATAATCTCATAATTAATCTTTCTAACCGTTTCCGACAGATTACCAGATAATTGATCCATCGCAACATCCAAGCTTGTCTCAGTTTTAGCACGAATAATGTCAATGACTGCTTCAGCTTGAGCTAAATCAATACGACCATTTAAAAAGGCCCTTTTCGTAAACTCACCTGGTTCAGCCATTCGAGCACCATTTAATAAACACAAGTGTAAAATTTTCTTAACAGAAACAATACCACCATGGCAATTAATCTCTATAACATCTTCATGAGTATAAGTATTCGGCCTTCTCATAACCATCAATAAAACTTCATCAATTGTCTTATTATTATCAGGGTCAATAATAACCCCATAGTAGATTCTATGAGATAATAATTGATTAACATCCTTATATTTAGAAGAACGAAATATTTTCTTTATAACATCAAAAATACCATCACCCGACAATCGCACAATTCCAATGCCACCTTCACCAAGTGGCGTAGAAATAGCAACAATACTATCAGATAAATCATTTTTCATCATAAACACCTCAACTTAGATTATTAACTGTTAATTATTATAAATAAAAAGACAATATTTTAAATATCAAAAATAGACATCGTTTTATTTATTTGTAATAGAGAATAAAATATTCATTTATTTTTATTTTCTATAAGTAAAATAACAACAAAGATACCTTAACATAATGAGTAAGAAATTGCTATAAAAAAACCCAGTAATTTACTTACCGGGTTTTAAAAAATTTACTTTTTATAAGAAATAATAACCTTGCGATAAGGATCTTCTCCTTCACTATACGTATTAACATTTGGATTCCCCTGAAGGGCTGTATGAATAATACGTCGCTCGTGAGAATTCATAGGCTCTAATACAATATCACCATGTTTACGTTTAGCTTTTTCAGCTAACTTAAAAGCTAATTGCTGTAAAGTTTCTTCTCTTCGTTCGCGATAACCCTCAATATTAAGAATCACACGTTTTCGCTCTCCATCAACTTTATTAACAGCCAAATTAACAATATATTGTAATGCGTCTAAAGTTTGACCACGTCTTCCTATCAAAATCCCTAAATTTTCACCTTCTAAATTAACATGAATAGCATCTGGGTCTTCATCAATATTAACAGTAACAGAAATATACATCTTGTTAAAAATATCTTGTAACAATTCTACAATATGATCACACTTAGATTTATGCACTATAACTTCAATTTTAGCAGTTTTTGATCCAATAAAACCAAAAAATCCTCTTGTTGGTTTTTCTAATACCTCAACATCAACTTGATCTCTACTAACACTAAGATTAGATAAAGCCTTTTCCACAGCTTCCTCAATAGTTCGTCCAGTAGCAACAACAGATTTCAATTTTATTCCTCCTTCGCAGCAGTAGGACTCTTTTTGACCATCAAATAGGTTTGTACAATGGTAAATAGGTTAGAAACAGTCCAATATAAAGATAATCCTGCTGGAAAACGCATACTCATAAACCCTATTAACAATGGCATCATCATTAACATTGTTTTTTGAGATTGTCCGCCTTGATTAGCACCAGGAGTGAGCTTTTGCTGTAAATAAGTCGTTACACCAACTAATACTGGCAAGATATAATAAGGATCAGGATTACCAAGATTTTGTAGCCATAAGAAACCTGCACTATCAACATCATAACTATATGTTTGTAAAACTTTAAACAATGCAAATAAGAAAGGTAACTGAATAAGCAATGGCAAGCAACCTGCAGCTGGATTAACTTTGTTTTCCTTATATAGCTTTGCCATTTCTTGATTCATTTTTTTAGGATCACTTTTATATTTTTCTTGAAGTTCTTTTATCTTAGGCTGTATGGCTTGCATTGCTCCCATAGATTTCGTTTGTGTATGCATTAAAGGAAAAAGAACAATCTTTATCCCTAAAGTAAGTAAAATAATTGAAATACCATAACTACTCGTTAAATCATAAAAATAATTTAAAACAAATACCATAAGATCACTTAATGGTTTTAACAATGATTCTCCTCCTCAAAATCTTTTATAGCGGATCATATCCACCCGGATGAAACGGATGACATTTCAATATTCGCTTTAAAGCCAAAAAAACCCCTTTCATTGGCCCATATTTTTCAATTGCTAAAACAGCATATTCAGAACAAGTTGGGTAAAAGCGACACGTTTTTGGCGTCCATGAAGAGATAAAACGTTGGTAAATGCGAATAAGCAAAACCAAAATAAACTTCACGATTAATTACACGCCTCCTCAACATTCGTTAATAAATTTGCCCTTTTATATAACGATAAAATACTCTTTTCCATCTGCTGAAAATTAAGGTCTCCAATACCTCGACGTGCAACTAAAATCATATCTACTTCATGTTTAATTCTATGTTGATTTAACCGATAAATTTCCCTTAATCTTCTTTTAATTTTATTTCTAACAACGGCATTTCCTACTTTTTTACTCACTGAATAACCAACACGCTTTTTATTATTCTCATTCTTTAAAACATATAAAACAGCATTCCTACTCGAATAATATCTACCTTTTGCATATACTTTTTTGTATTCACGATTTTTAACGATTCTTCCTTCTTTAACCATGTTGGGAAACCCCCAAATCTTAAGTCCAAAATTCCAAAAAAATGAGGAAAAAGACCACAATGGAGTGGTCTTAAGCAGACAATGTTTTTCTTCCTTTTCTTCTTCTGCGAGCAAGTACTTTTCTCCCATTACTTGTACTCATTCGTTTTCTAAACCCATGAACTTTTTTTCTCTTTCTAGTATTAGGTTGGAATGTTGGTTGCATTTTTTTCCCTCCTTTCAACAACAAAAGAGAATCAAAAAATATATATATTAGAAATATATTTTTGGTAAAATGATTCTCTATTACATATTCATACCATCAAACACTTAATAATCTGATGTTCTGTTAGCAATTTTCCTAAACAGGGATATCACATTAAGGATATCCTAAAAAATTATATCTTATTTAAATCATTAATGTCAAGATAAAACTGTTTAACTAACATACTAATAACATTTTATATTGAATAGCAAAATATTATTTGATATTATTAAACTAAATTAATACATTTATCATTAACTTAGTTAATATCTTCGATTATGCACAAACTTATACACACTCTGTGTATAAGTTTGTGCATAAAGTATGTGAATTAATTTATCCACAATTGTGTAAAAGTATGTGGATAAGATATAATATGTATATAACAAGCTATAGAACTAAAATATATAAAAGAATATAAATATTTAATATTTCCAACAATACAAAAGCATCCATGAAATTAAGGGGTCTTATCATGTTACTAATAACAAAAATATCCAATAAAAAATAAATATTGTGGATAATCTGTTGATAGTATTAGAATAACCTGTTAATATAAGAAATATTTTTAAGTAGGAGGATAACTTAATGGAAGAATATGAATTGCAACAACTTTGGGAACAAGTTTTAGAAATAATTAAACAAAAAATTAGTAAACCAAGCTTTGAAACTTGGTTAAAATCAACAAAAGCCATTGCAATAAATGAAAAGGCCATCATTATTCAAGTTCCCAATGAATTTGCAAAGGACTGGCTCCAAACTCAATATGCCAGTTTAATTAAAGAAACTTTAAAAACAGTAACAAACGAAGATAAAGAAATTGGATTTTCAATTCCTAATACGAGGAAAGAAAAAAGTAATACCTTTAAACCCAAAGACTTTTCTGAAAAAACATTAAATCAATCCCAAGAAAGAACAATACCCTCTATGCTTAATCAAAAGTATACCTTTGATACCTTTGTTATTGGTAATGGTAACCGGTTTGCTCACGCTGCATCGCTAGCTGTAGCAGAAGCACCCGCTCAAGCATACAACCCGTTATTCATATACGGGGGTGTTGGTCTAGGAAAAACACATCTTATGCATGCTATTGGACACTTCATCATTGATCAAAATCCCTCAACTCAAGTCGTATACGTATCATCAGAAAAATTTACAAATGAACTTATTAATTCAATTCGTGATGATAAGACAGTAGAATTCCGCAATCGTTATCGTAACATAGATGTATTAATGGTTGACGATATTCAATTTTTAGCGGGAAAAGAAAGAACTCAGGAAGAATTCTTCCACACTTTTAATGCGCTGCATGATGCAGCAAAACAAATCATCATCTCTAGTGATCGTCCTCCTAAAGAAATTCCTACTCTAGAAGACCGACTACGTTCACGTTTTGAATGGGGATTAATAGCAGATATTCAGGCACCTGATTTAGAGACAAGAATTGCCATACTTAGAAAAAAAGCCAATATGGAAAATCTAAGTGTACCAAACGAAGTCATGAGTTATATAGCAAATAAAATTGTCTCCAATATTCGTGAATTAGAAGGTGCATTAATACGTGTAGTAGCCTATTCATCTTTAATAAATCATGAAATTACATTAGAACTTGCCAATAAAGCTTTAAAAGATATTATACCTTCTAATAAACCAAAGCAAATATCTATAGAAAATATCCAACAAGTTGTAGCAAAATACTTTAATATAAAAGTACCTGATTTAAAATCAAAAAGAAGAACGCGCAGTATTACCTATCCTAGACAAATAGCCATGTACATATGCAGAGAATTAACAGATGCTTCATTACCAAAAATCGGAGATGAATTTGGTGGTCGTGATCACACCACGGTTATTCATGCATGTGATAAGATATCGCAAGACATGAAAAAAGATCCAAAATTAACATCCAATATAGAAGAAATTTTAGAAGAAATAAAAAATTAATTATTGTAGAAAATTGTTAAAAAAGCGGGGATAAGCTGTACAAGAAATGTGGAAAAGAAAAACTGTGGTTAATTCTGGGGAAAATGTTAATAATAATACTAACTTACCAACAAATTATAAACACGAAAGGAATATGATGAATAAGCCATCAAAGAGGCTTATCCAC
>DAOUPZ010000005.1 GCA_030625885.1 Clostridia bacterium | reverse complement strand
TCCTCGTTCAGGAACCGAAGGTTGCGGTCGTTCTTCTTTCCTCGAAAGACCCTATTGCTCTTGAATATAAAGTTTAAAAATCAGCTTACCATTTGGAGGCGCATCAGGGCATCCTGATAAAAATTTGACGGTAAGTGCTTTTATATCTAATGCTGTTATTGCTAAACCTTCTCCAGCTTTTAACGATCTAAAAATGTCGTTGCCTATGAAACGTTTTAAGGTTATGGTCATATCCAATTGTTTACTGGTTTCACCTTCTGTAAAACTACCGTTATAGACAAAAACAGTACCTTTTACAGGGATCATGGATTTCCATACGGTCTTATCACAGTTAATAGGCGCATTTATTAAATCAAGAGATGTTTCACTTGTTGGATTTACATCACATTTGAATGGAAAAATTTTTTTATCATTTTTTGATATGGACATATAACAACCTCCCTTCAACTTATGTAAATATATCCTAATAATAGTATATGCTGGTTTGTTTATAATGTTATTAATAAGACATATTATTTTATCAGCGTATTGCTTTATTTTTGTACTATATGAAACGCATTAAAGTTTTTACATTTAAAACTGCTTTGGAAAGATGGGGACACACCCCTCGTGCCTCGTGGAATGTCCCTGTAATGTAAGTTCTTTATTGCGTTATATATTTTTTGTAGTAAAAATTTAAAAAAATAAATGTTTTTATACTAATATATCAGATATTATTAACCAAATATTTCCTATAGACATATTATAATATTAACAATGATTTTTATAATATTTGAAGGAGAAGGATGCTATGAAAATAAATAGTATTAAAAAATACTCTAAAACATTGAATTTCCAAGTGATTGCTTCTTTGATAGTGGTCGCAATTATTCCTTTATTTATATATTTTACTTTAAATAATTTAGCGGTCTATAAAAATTTTTCTGAATTGGAAAGAAATAATATGCATTCTAAAGCTTTTAAAGCAAAGACAATTTTTACTACTAAAGCGAATGAATTGGCACAAACTGCAAAGGATTATGCAATATGGGATGATACCTACCAAAATGTAGAACAAAATGATACGGATTGGCTTAAGGAAAACTTTTCGAAATGGATTCCTGATAACTTTGGTATGGACTTAATTGTAGTAGCCAATAATCGTAAAGAAATCATGAATGAGTTTGGATTAAAGAATGGCAACCCATCACAACTATTTGAAAATGATAAGATTAATAAATTACTGCAAGAAGAAGCGTATGATTGGGAAGAGATGTATCCACATGGGTTAATTACATATGATGATGAACTGTACTTGGTGGGATCAAGTCCAATCCTTAAAAATGATGGTACAGGGTCTTCCAATGGTGTGGTTATTTTTGGCAAAGAGATTACACCTGCATTGCTTTCTAAGTTAGAGGAAGAATTTGGATATAAAATGTTTATCTCATTTAATGATTATATTGTTTCAATACCTGAAGAAAAGGAGCAAGTAGCCGCGTATTTTGATGAATTTAGCAAACAGACCCATGAAGATATCAGTGAACTTGGGGAAGAAAAAATCATGGGGAATATACCCTTAGAGAATATATCCGGCAAGAAAATAGGTCATCTATTTATTATTGAATCTCGTACCACGTTTTTATCAACCTTACAATTAATTCGTAAAAATGCTTTCAGTACTTTAATTATATCAATTCTTACGATTATTCTATTGAGCCTTGAATTAAAAAAGATAATTGTCTTACCGATTAAAGACCTTAAAAAGCAGATTTCTAAAATGGGTCAAAACAATTCATTGGAGTATGTAACTGTAAAAGGACCGTCTGAAATTGTCAGCCTCGGTGATGCTTTCAATGAGATGATGGACCGTATTAATAAACATAAAAAAGAGAATACAACGCTTAAAAAGCTTACAATTATAGATAATCTAACAGCTTTATATAATCATGGATATTTGTTTGAATATTTTGAGGATAAAAAATCAGAAGGTATTAAAGAAATGATTCTTTTATTCTGTGATATAGATCACTTTAAGATGGTGAATGATATTCATGGTCATTATACGGGAGATATTATTTTGCAGCAAGTTGCTCATATTATTAAAAATGAGCTTAATGATAAAGGGGCCGCTTTCCGATATGGAGGAGAAGAGTTTATTGGGTTATTAGAAAATTGTACATTAGATGAAGCTAGTAGTATAGCTGAAAATATTCGATTAAATATTAGCACTTACCCGTCTATTCAAAAGCATGCAACAGATTTTCCAATTACTATTAGCATTGGCTTAGCTTCTTATCCTTCAAATGCATCAACGGTTGAAGAGCTGATTAATAGAGCTGATAAAGCGATGTATTACGCCAAACAGAAAGGCCGCGATAACTGTTGTGTTTATTCTCCGGAAATAGACGAAGAACTAAAGAATAATGCGACTGAGTTTTTGACTCAAAAAGCTATGCTCAACGCTGTATATGCTTTAACTGCAGCGATTGATGCAAAAGATTATTACACCGGAAAACATTCGCAGGAGGTTGCGAAGTATGCGTTGTTATTAGGCGAAATCATTGATATTTCTCCTCAAGAAAAGTACACTTTGAAGATTGGCTCTTTATTACATGATTGTGGAAAAATTGGGGTTCCCGATGAAATTATTAATAAGCCGGGTTCCCTTAATGAAGATGAATGGGAAACGATAAGGAATCATACCGTATTAGGCAGTAACATTATAGAATTTATCACAAAAGATCCGCAAATTGAGTCCTGTATCCGTAACCATCATGAAAGATGGGACGGAAAAGGGTACCCCGATGGATTGGAAGATACAGGTATTCCCCTTTGTGCCAGAATTATATGTATAGCTGATTCGTATCATGCTATGATCTCCAATCGTTCTTATCGGAAAGCGTTAACCAAGGAAGAAGCCATTTCCGAATTGAGAAAAAATGCAGGGACTCAGTTTGATCCGGATTTAGTTGAGGTTTTTATTAAAGTTATTGGAGAGTAGAGAGATAAGCTATAGAAGAAATTGATCGGTGCTCTGATTCCCAATTTGATCCGCGAGTAGTAGAAGTATTTAAAGAGATCGTGTTAAAAAGCTTGTAAAGAAAAGAGGTGGTTTGCCATTAAATATACAGGGAGAATAACCGCAGTAGTTATATTGTTAATTACATTAACAGGGATGCTTATTAGGAGGTATTTTGTTTATGGCGTCTTTCCTTTAGAAGCAATAATAACTACAATTATTATGACATCTACATCTAGTATATTTTATTTGTGGCTTGGAAAACTTTATGATATAAATAAATTCTATGCCACCAGAGACCCTTTAACAGAGGTCTATAATCGCAGATTTACTTATGAAATTTTTTTAAAATTATTATCTCAAGTAGATAGAAATAATAAAAAATTAAGCGTATTCATTATAGATGTTGATAAATTTAAAAACATAAATGATACTTATGGTCATGAAAAAGGAGATTTGGTGCTAAAAGAAATTACAAATTCATTTTTAAGCAGTATACGAAAAGGCGATGTAGTTGCTCGTTGGGGTGGAGACGAATTCCTTATTATTGCTCCTATATCAGATGAAATATCTTCATTATCAATGGTAAATCGTTTTGAGAAAGGGTTACAAGAAGTATCTAAAAGAATACAAATAAATACTTCCGTTTCAATAGGAGAAGCCACTTTCCCTGATGAAGGGAAAAACTTAGATGATTTAATTAAATTAGCAGATGATAGAATGTACGAAAATAAACGAAAAAAAAGAGAGCGTAGAGTAAGGAAATGAAATCTCTGTAGAGAATTAAGTGTTTATCTAAAATTTCATGAAAGAAGGATAAAAAATGTCTTTTTTGAAACGAATTAGATTTTCAGGATTAATGAAACAGTTATTATACCTTATGGTTATTGTAGGTATTATTATGGGGATTACTTTTCCTTATTTTATATCAGGATTTGTGGTTATAGAAATCAACTATAGTTTTAGAATAGCTTGCATCACGGCAGGATTTATTGTCGGTTTAATAAATTTTATTACTATTAAAAAAACGCTTGAAAGGTCTCTTCATCCGATAATTTCCAATGCCGAAGAAATTTCTAAAGGTAAATTTGATACCCAACTTAAATACCGTTCGGAAAGTAATGATATTTTTTCACAACTATCAAAATCAATTGTTTCTATGGCAAAATCTCTTGAAGAAATGCATGAAGAGTTGAAGAAACAAGCCAATATTGATTTTCTTACCGGCTTGCCTAATCGCTTTTTATTCAAGGATCGTCTTGACAAAGCGTTAGATAATGCATGTTGCAAAAGAGAGATATTAGCGGTGTTCTTCTTGGATTTAGACCGATTTAAGTATGTTAACGATACTTTGGGTCATACTGCAGGAGATGAATTATTACGAAGTGTTGCTTCTCGATTAAAGGTTTGTGCGCGTGAAGAAGATACGCTTGCCCGGATGGGTGGAGATGAATTTAATTTATTGATTACGAAAATTAATCAGGTGCAGACTGTGAGAGATATTGCTAAAAGAATACTTGAACAATTTGAACGACCTTTTACATTTACTGGCCATAAACTTGATATTTCAGTTAGTATTGGGATTGCGATATATCCGTTAGATGGTGAAGATGCTGAAACCATTATTAAAAATGCTGATATTGCTATGTATCGTGCTAAGAAACAAGAAGGGAGTAATTATCAATTATATTGTATGGAAGGTGTTTTGGATAAAGTAAAATAAATACTATTTTACTTTTAAATCTATTCTATTTAATAACAATCCCGTATCACTATAAAAGTGTTACGGGATTGTTTTTTTTGATCCATTCTCTCGTTAAAAACTTAGTTAGGTGAAGAAAAATAATTACTCTATGAGTTTTATTGATTTCTTCGATTCAAGAATTTCTTTAATTCTCGAATCATAATGGAAAGTATTATATGAACCGGAGATTGGTTCAAAATATTTTGCTGCGAATGATGCGCGGAAAGTATTATTGCTGCCGGAGATTTTAATCATGCCTTCCGGGGCATAGGCGACCCCTTCAAATGTTTGTGTGCTTCCTGAAATCTCAATATCTCCTAAAGAATAAAAACAAACTAAATCATTATTTGCTTGGTGGCGAATATTTGAATCGGATATATAGATGTTTCCGGTTGCGACTATGATTCCTTGGCCTCTGATATTGCTATCTGAAATATAGACATCTCCATTTACATATATAATTCCCTCAATACTTGCAGCTGAATTTGAAATCGTAAAATCTGAGTTATAAACCGTGGTTGCTCTGTTTTGATAGCCTTCAATATCAAAGGAGGGCAGGGGTATAAAGCTGCCGGGGACCACCAGGTCTTTAAATTTGACACTTTTATCTACTTTACCATTAAAATCCGCACATTCAAAATTGTCTAAAAACATCCAGTGTGAACCTGATATTTTTACAGTTCCATTGATGTGAACACTGCTATGAACGGTAGAATTTGATCCGGAGATCTCAAATAGCTCATCTTTTGATGCGGAACAAAAGATATGGTTAAAAATTGAGTTTTCATTCGCATAAAATATGCCTGCTACAGAAGAAACACTAATATTCATTGAATTTATCCCGATAATAGGCGCGAAGAAAAAGTTAACCTGCTTAGATGCCGCGGCATGGATTTTACAAGGATCACTTTTGTATGGTGTTGTCACCTCAATAATATTTCTGTCAAGTTCGTTGAGTTCACTATAATATTTTGCGGTTTCAATAGCTGTTTCAGGATTGTCGGGAAGTTCCTGAACAGCTGCTAAAGTTGCGGCATCAACAGCCTGCTGCATTTTAATCTTAATATAATAAGCATGGCCCAGGTCGGTGACCAATCCTAAAAGGCCGATTATAATAATTAAAACAAATGGAAAAAGAATGATAATTTGTCCGTTATTTTTAGGGGATTTTATCATAAGCAATCACATGCTTTCTTATGTTGTTTTTTAGAAAAGAATATATTATAAACTTTCTATTCTACCAGAGCGATTGTTTCGACCGTTGTTGTAAATGCTTGCGGGGCTCTTAAATCATAGCTTCCGTTAATAGTAGTTTCATTGGTTGCCCAGATAACCTCATTTGCTATTAAGGCACCATTGAAAGAGTTGCCGGAACCATCAATCCTTATTTGCCCGTTAGGGGCGTAGAGTATGCCGGATATATTTGAATTGACACCGCTGATTCTAATATTAGTCAGGGAGTATAACGCTAATAGATCTCCATAAGTAATATAGCTAATGGTACCATCCTGTAATTTATAAATAGCAGAGGGGTTGGTTATATACTCTAGACTGCCTGAAATCGTTATTTCGCCTGTAGCCAGAATAATACCTTTGCCGGAAATCTGCGTGCCGGAAATATGGCAGTTGCCGTTTATCAGCCAAATACCTTCTATGTTTTGGACACCATTTAGCGTTACGTCTTGATTAAAAACTTGATCCGCCATGTTGGAAAATTCATTGAAATCAAATGCGGGTATAGGTACGGTTGGTGCGTATTTAGTAACTGTTCCATTCACAGTAGTAGTACCGAGACTAATGGTTCCATTAGCTGTTACGTCTCCATTAATAGTATGTTTGTTCCCAGAAACACTAATATTATTGTTGGCGTGTACGTTTCCGTTAACTATAGAGCTATTTCCTTTGATAGCCAGTTCTGTGGTTGTACTGTTACTAAATACAGCATATTCAAAAGCTTCGAAATTATAACCTGATATGGTTTTTAATGTTTTTTTTGCTACCGCCCGGGCCGAAATGGTGGTGCTGTTTAGGCTAAGCATAGGCATAAAGAAATAATCCAAAGTCCTGGTAGCAACGATCTCAACACTATGAGCGTCTTCGTTATAAGGATGGGTTATGGTAAGCTCGCTTGCAGCAACTCCATTTTTTTGTGCGATATCTTCAGCGTTTGAAACGACCTCACTATGGCTTACAGAAAGTTGCTGGGCAGCAGCTAGAGCCGCAGCATCTACAGCATTTTGTAACTTATGCTTGTTATAAAACACATAGCCCAGGTCAACCACCAGTCCGCTAATACCGCAAATCACCGTAAACATCAGGACAAACAAGACGACTGCTGTTCCTCGCTGATCTTTAAATGTTTTCTTCATTTTATCCACCTCTCAGAGGTTCTTGTATGATTTACAAAAGCTTATTAAAATTACTACTTGAGTTTTTTTACTCATCTACAAAGATGTATTGCAGTATATGTTTTTTATTCTATCAATGCAAATACTTCTTTCTCAGTTGTAAATGCACCGGGCGTTCTGATATCATAGTCCCCATTAATGACTATATCACTTCCGGCCCAGGTAACCTGATCGGCTATAAGGGCACCATGGACTGTATTACCTGAACCATTTATACGAATTTGCCCATTAGGAGCATATAATACACCGTATATATCAGCGTTAACCGCACTAATTTGAATATCGGTTTGTGAGTATAGCGACAGTAGGGAGTCGGAACTGTTATACTCTAGGATTTCGTTGTATTCGGGGTTAGAAGCGTAGTACTCCGCTTTATAAGTGTTATATTCCAAACTTCCTGATATCTGTATTTCACCGGTAGCTAATATAATTCCCTTACCAGATACACGACAACCTGAAATGTGAATATTTCCATTTACAAGCCAAATTCCATCTATGGTTACTTCACCATTTAAGGTAACGTCCTCATTAAATACCTTATCAGCATGATAGGCGTAAGTGTTGAAATCAAACACGGGTATGGGTAATTTGGGGGACCCTTCAGTTATTGTTCCTGTTATTGTGTCATTAATCGAGGATATTGTACCTACTGCTGATACATTGCCATTAATGGTATGGCCTACACCATGAAGGGAGACATTATTGTTGCCGTGAACGTCACCATTTATAATAGAACCTTCTCCTGCAAATGTTAATGGCAAAGAAGTACTGCCGCTGAAAATGGCATATTTTAAAGCCTCATCGGTAAAGTCAATACAATTGTAGCGCATTGCCACGGCTCGGGCAGATATGGTTGTGCTGTTAAATCCAAGGATTTGCATAAAGAAATAATCCAACATTTGGGTAGCAGATACCTCTACTTTATTTTCGTCAACCTGGTAAGGATGATTTATGGTAAGCTCGCTAGGGCTAACGCCGTTTTTTTCTGCAATATCTTCTGCGCTATAAGTTATCTGACCGGGGTTATTAATGATTTGCTGGGCAGCAGCTAGAGCCGCAGCATCTACAGCATTTTGTAACTTATGCTTGTTATAAAACACATAGCCCAGGTCAACCACCAGTCCGCTAATACCGCAAATCACCGTAAACATCAGGACAAACAAGACGATTGCTGTTCCTCTCTGATCTTTAAATATTTGTTTCATTTTATCCACCCCTTAAGTCTTTTGATAATTTGAGAAATGATCAATAAAAGCTCCTTGTTACATAATATGGAAGGTATAAGTGCTTTGTGATATTATTATTTGGTTTAAAGGTCATTTTTTTTAGACATTTTTTCTTTCCCCTTTAATCTTTCTCCCAAAAACGGCGAAGTCGTTTTCCTAATCTTTTGCCTTTAGCTTTTAGCCTTTAGCCCTCTCTTAATCTTTTTCGTTCCTCGTTCAGCAGCCAAAGGCTGCGGTCTTTCCTCTTCCCTCGAAAAATCCTTCAGAGTTTTTTTACTATCAACTGAAAGACGACTGCAAACGTTTTAGGTAAAAATTAACATTTATTATCCATTACGCATATGATGTATTAGAATATATTACCAAAAAGGGGGATAGTCATTATTTTATAACTCATAAAAGAAAGGAGGGATTGGATATGCTAACCAATTTAATGGTTTTCTTAAGATGTATGTTTGATCAAGTAACAATGGATGAAGAAGGTCAGGGTTTAGTAGAATATGGGCTCATTCTAGCACTTGTAGCAGTTGTTGTGATTACGATATTAACGACTATGGGAGGCAATCTGACAAATATGTTTACAGAAGTAAGTAATAGTCTTTAATTAGCAGTTAAACAAAGATAGGCCTTGTAAATGTTTACAAGGCCTATCTTTGTTTAACTTTCATTTAAAAGATGATAGTGATTTTGTTAAATATTAACATTTTAACTTGGATATGCATAAGATGTAATAGAAATAAATTCCATGTAATGAAATATAATCTATCCAATGTTGTTGCTAAAAAGGGTAACAGAGGTATTAAGTAAAATGTTTTTTTACATAAGATGGATATTGAAACGAGTAACAAGGAACGAATAAAGTTCTGAGCTTCAGGTTTAATGATAACAGTGAAGAAGGTGAAAACATGTGTCAATGGATAACAAAATCAATTAAGGTGATGCGGGAGAAACGCGGGCAAACTGTGGTGGAATTGGCTTTGATTTTACCGATATTTCTTTTATTACTCTTTAGTATGATTGAATTTGGCCGTGTTTTATATATCATGCAAATGATGCAGTTTGCCAGCCGTGAAGGGGCAAGGGTGGGCGTTGTAAATACTTCGGATACGGTGGTTGTGGAAAAGATTGTGAACAATTTGTCCGGTTATATGGGGGCAGGATGTACCGTTGCTTATTCTTCCGGAACGGATGAGCAGGGACGGAACATGGTTATTGCGACCATTTCCAGCTTGAATGCCGGTATTGATAATGTCATTGTAAAAATCAGTCCTGATGCTGTTACCCGGCAGACAGGAGATGATTTGATGGTTAGAATCAATCATTCTTTAGATATTTTCTCTCCGCTCATGGAACAGATTCTTCCAAATCCCTATCCGATCGATGCACTCATCTATATGAAAGTGGAGTAGGCTCCGGGAAAAAAGAAAGAAGGGATCGTATGACAAAACCTATATTGAGAAAGATGGTTATGATAACTTTTTTGATTGGTAGTATGATTGCGTTTTTCCTGTGGCTTTCTTTGATGATAGGTAAACAAAATGAGATTATTTATGAACCTGTTATCGTAGCGGCCTCAGATATATCGGTTCAGAATAGACTTAAACCCAAAATATTATGGGTGGAGCGTAGTGAAAGAAAGAAGGGATTTTATGACGTCTAGTAAACGAAAAAAAATATTTATTATTGCCATTTTGATGGCGAGCATCACAACATCCCTTTTTTATATGTATCTTCAAAAACTGGAGAAACAAAAAGAAATCATCTATGAACCGGTTGTTATTGCCACTCAAACCATTCTGGAACGCACAAAAATATTACCGGAGATGATCAGAATTGAAAGCATACCGCAGCAATATAAAAATAAAGATGCCTGTTCACGGGTAGAAGAGGTGATTGGGAAACATTGTGTGAACGATATTTTTGACGGGCAGCAAATATTAAAAAAACAACTGGTTATAAGCAATGATAATATCGGTCTCTCCATTTCTATATCAGAAGGCATGCGGGCAATATCCATAAAAGTAGATGAAATAATAGGGGTAGGGCAGCATGTTGCAGTCGGGGATTATGTAGATGTTGTTGCGGTAATGGATCAAAATAACAGTTGTGAGGAAGAACGGGCTAAAATGATATTGGAATATATTCAAGTTCTGGCAATAGGGAGTAAATTAAATGAGCAGGTACCTACTAAGGTTGAAGCTAAGACTTATACGCTTTGTGTTACGCCGGAAGAAGGAAAGGTTCTTACTTATGCGGCCGAAAAAGGGAAAATCAGATTGTTGTTACGTCCTTATGATGATAATAAAGACAAAAATGATGATTGAATACTTGATAAACGTGATTAAAGGCAATATGAACAGTTAAAACATCTATACACAGAAAGGAGGAATATGATGAGTACAATAGACTTGATGTTAATTACCAACGATGAAACAGTCATAAATGAAGTTTCATCATTAAAGGATATTATGAAATTATCAAAGTTCTATATTATTCAAAAAAAGGGGTACATCAAAAATCAGTTCCATAAAGTTAAACCTGATGTTATATTAATAGATTTAGATTTTTTGGATAACGGTCTGGAACTGGCAAAAAGCTTTATGGATTCCAGGCGAGAGGTAGGTATTATTATATTATCTTCTAAAAAAGAACCAGAGACCATTCGCCGCTCATTGATCATAGGAGCTAAAGATTTTTTAGTGAAGCCATTACAAATAGATGGAATAAAAGATAGTATTGAGCGGTATATGCAACATTCAGTAAATGAGAAAAATGGGAATAAAAAAACGCTGGAAGATGATGAGGGAAAGGTTATTTCAATTATCAGTACCAAAGGCGGTGTTGGGAAAACAACGATAACAACCAATCTAGGAGCAAGTTTGACACATGTTTATAATCACCGTGTGGTCTTGATTGACCTGGATTTACAGTTTGGTGATGTATCGGTTTTTTTGAACATTATTCCTAAGAAAAGTATTGTGGAACTCATTAATGAAGTCAATGAGATTAATGAAGAAAATGTTAACGACTATTTGGTTCAGCATAGTTCCGGGATCTATGTTCTTCCCGGGCCGTTGCAGCCAGAAAAAGCGGATTTGGTATTGGAAGAGCATGTAAAAGCGATCATAAACAGCCTTAAACAATGCTTTGACTTTATTATTATTGATACACCACCCGTATTTAATGATCCTGTTTTAATGTCCCTTGAGTTATCGGATGAGATATTTGTCATATCTACATTGGATTTACCAACCATAAAAAATGTTAAAGTGGGATTGGATATTATGGAATCTTTAAAAATTGATACTTCGAAAATAAAAATTATTTTAAATAAATCGTCAATGGAAATAGGCATTACCTGGCAGGAAGTGCAAAAAGCATTAAATTATCCGGTTGCATGTTATTTACCTGATAATCCGGAACTGGTAGGGATTTGTGTCAATAAAGGAGATCCGTTTGTGCTTTCCGAACCTCAGGAAACCATAACGAAGATTGTTAACCGGTTTGCCTCACGTCTCAGCAATCATGAAGAAGCACAAGCCATAAATATACGCAAAAGAAAATTTCTCAGTTTCCTGAAAAGGGGGTAGAATGAATGTCTTTGCTGGAGAAGATGGAACAAAAAAGAAAAGCTGATAACGATCAAGCGCAGCAAAAGAAACGGAGCACGAAAAGTACCGGTACGACTTATACTTATGAGAAAGATATTTATAAAGATTTAAAAGATAGAATACATGGGGATATTATTCAGGAAATTGGCGATAATCATGATTTTGTGTTAAATGGCAAAGGAAACGAAGAAAAAGTAAAAAAACAATTAGAGCGTATTATTAATACAAGTTTACAGAAAGAAGTTGTTAAAATTCCAATAGGTGACTATAAAAAGATTATAAATGAGCTGTTTCAGGACATTTTTGCTTATGGACCGATTACACCGTTGTTGGAAGATGAAAGTATATCCGAAATTATGGTGAACGGATGTAATAAAATATTTGTAGAAAGAAAAGGAATGATTGAAGCGGTTCCCAATCATTTTCGTGATAATAGCCATCTGTTGCATGTTATTGAAAAGATTGTAACACCTCTAGGAAGGCGAATTGATGAAAGTTCACCCATGGTAGATGCGCGTCTTCCTGACGGGTCACGGGTTAACGCGGTTATTCATCCGATCGCATTAGAAGGACCCACGCTTACCATAAGGAAATTTGCGAAAAAACCGCTTACCATAAAAAAGCTCATCCAATTTAATTCATTAAATAATAAAATAGCAGTTTTTTTAAAACGGTGTGTTTTGGGGAAATTAAACATCATTATTTCCGGTGGTACAGGATCAGGTAAAACAACTTTGCTGAACTGTTTAAGTTCCTTTATTCCTCATAATGAACGTATTATTACGATTGAGGATGCCGCAGAACTGCAATTGATGCAGCCCCATGTTGTGCGGTTAGAAGCCCGCCCGCCCAATGTTGAAGGAAAAGGGGCTGTTACAATTAATGATTTAGTCAGGAATACATTAAGGATGCGGCCGGATCGTATTGTGGTTGGCGAAGTGCGCGGAGGGGAAGCCTTAGATATGCTGCAGGCCATGAATACCGGTCACAGTGGTTCTATATCTACGATTCATGCCAATACACCGCATGATGCCTTGGCTAGACTGGAAACGATGGTACTGCTGGGAGGGGTTGAATTACCCTTAAAGGCCATTCGGCAGCAGGTTGTTTCTGCAATAGATATTATTGTTCAGACAGAACGTTTTAGAGATGGTAAAAGAAGAATCTCCTATGTTACAGAAGTACTCGGGATGGAAGGAGATGTATATGTTTGTCAGGATATCTTTCGTTTTGAACATAATAGTAGAGGGACTTTGGGGAGTGAAAAAGGAGCATTTATTGAAACAGGGATCCGACCCAAGGTCAGTGAGAAACTCGAAGCAATAGGGGTATAAGTATCTGGAGGGAAAGAGGTGATAAAATTGGAAATCGTTTTATTAATAACCTTTTTTATAACAGTCATATTTTTGGTTTACTATATATACAAATATCTTTCTTTTCAACGTGTTGTTAAGAAAAGATTTCTACGGTATTGGAAATATATTGATCATAGAGTCATAGCTCCTGTGAATAAAAAATCCACTGTTAAGCTTTCTTTTGGTAAGTCCAAGTTGTTAAGCAGAGTTAATGCTTATTCTCGGTTTGAAAAATGGTTGGATACAAGATTGAGTGATGCTGATATTCCTTTAAAGCCTAACGAATACTTGTTTTTACATATTCTAGCCACACTCGTTCTGATGGTTTTGGTGTATATTCTTGGAAACAAACGCTTATTTGTTATTTTCCCCTGTGTTTTGGGCGTCATATCTTTCTTTTTTATCCCCCGGCATTTGAAAAAAAGGAAACAAAAAAAAATTCGAGTGCAATTACCTGGGGTATTACCGATCTTATCAAATGCATTAAGAGCAGGGTACAGTTTGTCCATGGCCATCAATAATATCGTATCAGAAGCAGAAAAACCCATTGCTGCAGAGTTTGCACAATTGCTGCGGGAAATGCAATTAGGAAGCACACTTGAAGCAGCATTAAATAATATGGTCCAGCGGCTTGAAGTAAGTGAGTTAGAAATGATGGCTACAGCAGTTATTATTCAACGAGAAGTTGGTGGTAATTTGGCTGAAATACTAGATAACATTACGGAAAATGTCCGGGAGCGGGTTTATCTTCAACAAGAAATAAAGACGCTGACAGCGCAAGGAAGGATTTCTGGTTATATTGTCTCTTTGCTTCCACTATCACTGTTCCTGTTATTGTATTTTGTCAATCCGGAATATACGAAAACACTTTTTGTTCACCCATTGGGCATATTTTTTATTATCGCTGCGCTTGCGGGAGAATTGGTCGGGATTTTATGCATTCGTAAAATTGTCAGTATTGATGTATAGATTTTAGCGAAAGGAGGTGTCGAGATGTTTGAAGCGCTTATTCTAGGATGCTTTTCTATCACATTTATGATTGTTTTTATTTTGATATCTGACAAATTAATCTATAATAAGTCACTAATAACGAAAAGGTTATTGCAATATGTTCAAATATCACAAAATGATTTGTCTAATAAGCAGAATAGGCGGTCACTTCCTTTCTTAACAAGGGTTGTAGGTCCACTGATGATAAAATTGAAGGTATTTATAATGGCTGTTATGCCTTCCGGTATGAAAGATAAATTGAAAAAAACCTTGCTGGAAAGTGGTCTGAAAATGGATATATCCCAATTTATGACCATTCCGATGCTGTTATTCATGGGCAGTACGCTGCTCATAGGGTATTGCTGGTCTCAATTTCACGTTTCGTTTTTAAAAACGCTTCGCTTGTTTGCTATAGTAACGGCTATTGAATGTTTAGGGCCGTATTTACTTTTAAGAATACGATGTGATAAAAGAAAAAAGAGTATGGCAAAAGAATTACCTTTTTTAATGGATCTTCTTATGGTTAGTGTGGAAGCAGGATTAGGATTTGATTTGGCATTAATTCGTGTATCGCAAAAAATACATGGCCCTCTTGCTGAAGAGTTAAAAAGAATGATAAGAGAAATGAAAATGGGGAAATCTCGTGATGATGGGTTACGGGATCTAGCAGAACGCTTACAAGTTGACGGGTTTAAAAATGTGGTCAATGCCATTATTCAAGGAGAGAAATTGGGTGTAGGTATTGGGAATGTCTTAAGAATACAAGCAAAAGAAATGCGGCGGTTATATAAACAAAAAATTGAAGAAAAAGCGAAGAAAGCGCCTGTTAAAATGCTGCTTCCGTTAATATTCTTTATATTCCCAACTGTTTTTGTTGTTTTATTGGGGCCGGCAGTTATCAATATTATGACGGTATTATTTAATAAATAAATGGATAAGGAGGGGAGAGAGATGTCGCTAAAAAAATTTATTATACTGGTTCTTATTTTATTACCCTATATTTCAATATCATATTTTTACACCGCTATCATTAATGAAACATCCAACCGGTTTTTGGATTCAGAAGTAAATGTTTCGTTATCTACAGTCTACGAGGAAATACAAAAGGGGGTGCATCAGACAGGAGAGCAGATGAGTTTGGATGCTGAAAAATTGAGTCAGTTGAAGGTCATTTCCATAGCTGCAGCTCATGATGATGCGGAAGGCGTAAGAGCATGGTTCCAAGATGAAAATAAAATCACGGCAAACTATGATTTTATGATTTTGGTAAATAAGGATGGGAAAGTCATTTACAGCAATTTGGATTTGTCATCATGGTATTATAGCATGCGTGATAGTGATACCTATAAACTTGGCATGCGGCGAGAAACCGGATATCGTTATATGCTGTATAACGATGGCGTAGCCATTCTTGCTTATGCACCCATTATTATTAGCAGGGAACATGATTCTGTAGGCGGTGTGGTGATGCTGGGCAAAAAGATTGGTCAAAGCCTATTTAGCGGTTCATTCACAATGGGTTCGGGTGCTCATTCAAATTTGCTTAATGTAGTAGAAACACAGAATTTATCAAAGAGTTTCGGGATAGCGCTTGCTATTGGTCTTATATGCTCATTGAGTGCCATCATTATATTTATTAGAAAATATGAACAGTTAAATGATCGCGTATTTCAGGTGATTAGCAATGATCTGCAAAATATTAATAATATCGATACGGATGATTCGAGAGAATCATTGGAGGATTCTCTTGATAATAGTAAAATCAAAAACAATCTATTTAGCTATCTAGACAAATATGAAGGAATCAGAGGGAAAAAAGAATCTTTCCAATATCAGGGTTCAAAAATTTATAAGTATGATTTTTTTGAGCAGTATATTGAGCAGGAAATGGCGCGGGCTATGAAGTATGGTTATTCTTTTTCATTAATAACTTTACAGGTTAATAATCGCAAAAAGCGGAAAAGCATAATGGGTATTAATATTCAAAGTGAAATGATCCAGAAAACGATAAAGATTATTGAAAATCATACTGAGAATATTGATATTGTTGGCAAGATAACAGAAAATCGTTTTTGTTTTCTCTTCCGGCACAAAGAAGTGGAAGATATTGAGGCCTTTGCAGAAAGTTTACTTTTGGTACTAAAATCGACTACTTTTAATATGAATGACGTTAAATTTAATGAAAATATTTTTGCGAATATTGGTGTTGCGATATTCCATTCCCAACAATCAACTGAAAATGCGAAAGCGTTAATTGATTATTCATTGGAGATCCTGTCTATTGCTGAAAAAAAAGGTGAATACACCATAGAATATCCGCAGTAAGGGATTGTAAAGAAAATAACTAGTTAGAAATATTTTGAGATGGACAAGGCATCAGGTTAGAGTTGTCAGTAGGTTCTGATAACGCAGTATAACTCAAAATAGGCTGTCATACGGACCAGTTATTTTCTTGGAGATGCCTAACCTTCAATATTTATAGAAAAGCTATAGAGAAAGGAAGGTAAGAAAATGAAGCGAGTTAATGTTTATGACATAACCAATAAAAAATATATTTTGCAGCATGTAAAAATTGCAAACACTTTCTTTTCTAGATTGTGGGGATTATTACAACAAAATATGCAAAAGAAGAGCCATATACTCATATTAACACCTTGCAAATGTATTCATACTTTTGGTATGAGCTATGCAATTGATGTTATCTTTGTATCAAAAGAAGGGGAAATATTAAAGATGATCAATGATATGAAACCAAATCGTTGCAGCCCTGTCATAAAAAACAGTCAATATGTGATTGAAATGGAAAGTAGCATTTATTTAAATTTGGGAATTGAAGAAGGCGATCAGATCATATTTGAGGTTGTTTGAAAAATGTAATCATCAACATTCCTTCCAATAAATATAAGGTTGGCTTTCGGTATGACATCCATAAATAGACACATAATAAAAAATACAAGAAATACATTGGGAAGGAGTATTCATATGGATAAATTTTCTACCGATTATTTTCCGGTTGATGTTATGGGAAGAAATTTGGTGGATACAATAAATGGGTTAAAAGATGAAACCATTCACATTTGTAGTGAAGATAGATGGTATCAAAGCGCACGATTATTACTCGGAGCCGAAATTTTGCCTTATTATTATTCTATCTCCTTTATCACTGAAGATCACCAAGAAGCGGTTTTGCCTATTAATGACGTTCACTATTTGGAAATACCTCATGCTGCAACGGAAAAGTTAATTGGTAATCAGCATGATCTTTCGACGTCGTTTAGCTATTCTTATCCAAGCCATCCAAAAACATCTATAGATTCAAATGATGAATTAATGTACCTTTTGAATGCCATTCAGGGAATGAAGTTAGATATATTATCTGACCAAGGGATTTTTCGTAATGTCCAATTATTAGCATCTGATTATTCGTATGTCATATTACAAAATTTTACAGGTCGCCATTTTTTCCTCCCCCTGTATCGTATTAAAAAAATTACAGATTTCGTTTAAACGATAAAAAGCCATTGCTTATTGTAATGGTTTTTTATCGTTTAAACGAAATTTGAAATCTCATTTAAAAACCCTTTTAGGGTTTTTACTATTTTTATCAAATGAAGTTTTTTTAAGCTTTTATTGGCTATGATTAACATTAGTAACTAACCTTACATATGATATCTATAAAAGTAAAACTTTTCAGTTGTTACCATTAATACCAATTAAGGATAGATACTGGTACATTGAGAGTCATTGATAAATAAAATAAGGAGGGGAGAAAAATGGAATCAATTATTTCAGGGAATGATATTGGATTCCTAATTAATAAGTCAAAGAAAGAAGAAATGACTAATCTGATAGCAAAATATATGAAATCCTCAATATGGAATAAAGCGAGCGGTATTTCTATTTTTTCTATAGAGGATATTGATCTAGAAAATGGAACTGTGCTGACTCCTAAAAAATTCCCGAATTCTCGCGAAGTAAAGGCATCTAAGATTCCATCCATTATCTATAACACGTCTATTCAACATCGAAAAGAAAACATTAGGAAACTTCGTAACTTGTTGGAGAACCCGGATTTAAATTTTTTTAATAAAGTCAATCGTTATAAGCAGAATATGATTTTTGATATCTTAGCAACTGATTGCGCAACATCACATTTTTTACCCACTCATTATTCACTTGATTTGGATACTTTAAAATATGTACTAGAGGAATGGGAACAGGTATTTTTATTGCCAGTCAAAAGTCCTCATTTAAAAAAAATGATTGTTATCAGTAAATGCAATGTTTCCGGGTCAAGGGGTTGTATGATTTCTTTGGGAGAAAAAGTATGGCGTTGTAAAAAAGAACAGGTTGTTAATCGGGTGTTGGAAATCATAAAGGACAAAAAACATTTTATTGTAAAAGGTATTTCGCCTTTAAAATGGCAAGGCATCAAGATTGAAGCGCGAATGTATGTTCAAAAAACAAATGAGTGGGGTGTGACCCACATGATCGGTAAGAATGATTATATGGGTTATGAGTATTATTTTATGAATAAAACACATGAATTAACGGCCATTCTTCAAGAGATATTTCCTAAGACATATCTACATATCATAGATAAATTCAAGAAGTATTCAATAAGAGTTTGTTCATATTTAGAAAAATATTTACCTGATCTAGCCAGTTGTTATCTGGATTTTTTAATGGATGAAATGGGGAATCCGTGCTTAGTTTATTTTGGGGGCTGGGAGCAGCAAGAATGGTTGGCAAGGCTTAATGAACCATCTGATTTGATTCAATACTGGAATAATGCGCTTAATCAGCTGATAGATTTAAGAGAGGAAAAAGTGAGGGAGGGAAATATATGATCTGGGTTAAAGTAGAAGAAATTTCTCTCAAAGAAGATGTTATATTTCTTCCTCAATCAATTGCATCACAATTAGAAGCTGAAGTATCTATTTCTTTTGGACAAAAAAGAATATGGGCACAAGTAAGTGTCCTACCTTCTTTTATGGAGCTTGGAGGGGAAAAATTTGAAAAGCCCCAAAAGATACAGATTGCGACCTGTTTATGGAAAAAGCTACTGTTGGTTGAATCTATACATTTACAAATGAAGATTGAGAATAGGGAAATTAAATTGGGACCGGTTATGGGATTGTTGTTAGGTAATAAAAATTATCGTTATAGTATTGCTCATATGGAGAAATATTCCGATCGATTTGGTATTTACCCGGAAATTGGCGGTCTTATTTATGCTTTTTCAACCGAAACAATTGATTGGCAGAAAAAATCAGTCTATGGACTTTACCATAATTATTTTAAAGGAGAATGGGAATATGGTGTATTTCCCCTGCCGTCGGTCGTATATCGGCGCCACTTTCATTCCAAGGAAGAATCCTTGGAACGTTTAAAGGAAATAACAGATGGGAAAGTGTTTAATTCAGAGCGTCTTAGTAAATGGGAATTATACGAAAAATTGAAGGATAACAAAGCATTGAAAGAATTTATTCCTCAGACTGTAAAAGTAAAAAGCTTTAAGGATGTAACTCATATTTTAACCAAATATAAAAATGTAATTTTGAAGCCATCGCAATTATCAAGAGGAAGAGGTATTTGTATTATTGAGAGTATCAAAGACGATAGCAGTCAAAGTCTTATTGATAATAGTAGTTTTTTAGAAAAGCTAAAAAGCTTTCCAAATATTAATAAGGGTAATAAAAAATTCTTAATTTTCGATTATCGTAATCATAATCCTTTGGAGTGTTATACGGTATCTTCAGACATGTTAAAAATATTTGTGTCAGAAGAATTTTCCGGAAAATATTATTTGATTCAGCCGCTATTATCGCTGGCAAAAGCAGGTGAAAGTCTTTTTGATATACGGATCGTCATGCAAAAAGATGAAAGGGGACAGTGGGTTCATAGTGGTACGGAATGTCGGGTAGCTGATTCAGGAAAATTAATTACCAATATATCTTTGGGAGGTTATGCCTTATCCTTAAAGGCAGCCTTACAGAAGGCTTTTGGGCCAGATGTTGATGATAAACGAATCGAAGAAAAGATACTTCAGTTTTGTCAACAATTTTGTCAGGCAATGGATCAAACAGGAGAACATTACGCGGAATTTGGTATTGATGTAGCGATCGATACCCAGAAAAAGTTATGGTTTATTGAAGCCAATGTTTTTCCCAGTTTTAAAGGTTTTAAAAAAATGGATTATGATACCTATTTAACCATTCGTTATCGTCCGTTATTATATGGTGCGAAACTGTCCGGATTTGGGAGGGGGGAGGATTAGAAAATGCGCTTTTTTATAATTCCAGATTTTGAAAATAAATCAACTTTGGTTATTCATCCTGAAGCAGCCAGGCTGTTGGGATTAGAAAAAAAAAGACTGGGGATACTGCGTTTTGGAAGCAGGGCTTGTAAGATAGAGGTTGTTATTTCTAAACAATTAGCGCCGGATGAACTGCAAGTAGCCAATAAAGTGATTGAGTATTTACATTTACCTTTATCATCGCATTATGAGGTAAGGGTAAACGGAAATGAAATCATATTGGGACCTTTTATTGGTATTTTATCGGAAATTAAAGAAGAGAACATAACGCCGCATCAACTTAAAGTCATGTTAAAGTATTTGCATTATTACCATCAGGTAAACGGAGCCATTATTGCTTTTTCTTTGGAAGGAATGAACCGGGAAGAACAGCTTATTAAAGGGTATTGCTATGATCCAGTTGAAAATGAATGGAAGGCTGGAACATATCCCTATCCTGTAGCAATTTTCCGTAGAACAGCAGTTAGTAAGAAATGGATGAAATATCTGGTTTCTGTATTTGGCGATAAAATATTTAACAGTGATTATTTTAATAAATGGGAAATGTATGAGTGGCTTGAGGTTTATCCTCAAATTTCCAAACATTTACCACAAACGATACTTTATAAGAGGCCGGAGGATATACACACTTTTTTGCAAAAGTATGGTAAGGCCTATATTAAACCGTTAGCAAGCAGAATGGGAATTGGGGTTATGCAGGTATCAACCCGAGGTAATGAATATGTTTTGAAATTTCGTGACAAGAATGAGGGGCCTGAGAAAGGGAAAAGTAGAACAATGGAGTTTTTAGAAATAAATAAACTGAATGGAGTTTTTCAAAATCGTTTGGTTCAAGAAGAATATATTATTCAGCAGCCGATTGATATTTTAAAACATAATGACAGTGTCATAGATTTTCGGCTTATTATGCAACGAAATGAATTTGGACACTGGTTTTTTGTGGGGATGGTTGCTCGTTTTGGGGTAAAAGGCAGTGTGGTAAGTAATATATCTACAGGCGGTCAAGCGATGAGGGGAGAAGAGGCTCTGCAAAAGATATTATTGCTTTCTGAAAAAGGAGTTTTTGTTTTAAAGGATAAGATGGTGAATTTTGCGACAACAGTATGCGAAAGATTGGGAGAATGCGGGGTGAATTGTGGTGATTTGGGGGTTGATTTGGCACTGGATAAGGAAGGGCATATCTGGTTAATTGAAGTAAACAATCGTTTTCCTGATCCTACCATTGCTTTGGATATTGATGATCAGGCAATGTACTATGCGGCAAAGACGGCTCCGATGCTTTATGCGAAAAAATTAGCGGGTTTTTCTCCGCAAAGGGGGGAGAATTAATGGCATATTGTTTAGAAATTGATACTCAATTAAAAAATACTGTTACTCTTTCAGAAAATTTAGCAGCACGTCATTTTCGTACTGTTCCCCAACGAATTGTGGTACGTAGTGGCGCAAGGCAATGTGAAGCACGCGTTATCTTCAAAGAGGGATTAGAAAAAGATTATATTAAGTTATCAAGAGATATTTTTGAATATCTTTTGCTGCCCTTGGAATTACCTTATGATATTGTACTAGAGCAAGAAGAATTGAATATTGGACCGGTAATAGGTCTTCTTTTACATAATAAAGATGAAAAAATTACACCTGAACGTTTGAAGAAGCACCTTGATTTTACCTTGCAATATCCTGTTATAAACGGATTATTATATATCTTTAGTACGGAAGGTATTGATATGAAAAACAGGACGATTCATGGATATTATTTTGACCCCTGTGCAAAAGAAAGAGACACACCCTGGAAAGCAGGGATTTTTCCGTATCCTCATGCTATCTATAGACGAATCGGGTTAAAAGATGATATTTATCAATCTCTGACAAAAGAGATTGGAAATAAAATATTCAACTATCCTTGGTTTGGTAAAAAGCAAATGTGGGATTGGTTATCGCAGTTTGATTCTGTGCGAAAGTATTTACCGGAAACCAGACCGCTTAAAACGGTATCTGATTTTTGGGAGATGATCAGGAAGTATCCTCAAGTGTACATTAAACCTGCAGCAGGGACCAAGGGATTTGGGGTTATTAAGGTGGTTTTGAAAGAAAATACATGTTTTGTTGAATTTAATAAAAAAGAAGCGGAAAATACAGCTTTTGCAGGCAAAGAAGCAGCAGAATTTATTGAGCGGCTGCTGGTAGAACATCCTAATTATTTAATTCAGCAATCTATTGATTTACTTTCATATAAGGAGCGAAAAATAGATTTCCGGTTTATTATGCAAAAAGATCATACAAAAGAATGGCAGTGTTCTGGCATCATTGCGCGCTTTGGTAAAAAGGGAAGCATAGCGACTAATTTTCAGAGGGCAGGATATACACGAACTTTTGCAAAGGCATTAAAGAAAGCGACAAAATTTAAATATAAGGAAATATACAAGAAAGAGCAAGAGATGATTCAGGTATGCAAGAAAATAGCCTATGCATTGGATAAAATGGGAAATTGTTATGGCGATTTTGGTATGGATGTTGCTCTGGATCAAGAACTAAATATTTGGGTGATTGAAGTAAATAACCGGCGGCATGAGCATCGTCTCCCGTTATATATTCATGATGAACAAATGTATTATAAAGTTAAATCAAACCCTGTACGCTATGCTAAATCGTTAGCTGGATTTTAGATTTCTTAACATTGTTTTATAAAACAATGTTAAAGGGGGAATGAAGATGGTATTTAAGATAATGGTTGATCAAGCTTTAAGTAATCAGGTGATTTTACCATTTCCAATTATGAGCGCGAATAGACAAGAATTTTCAGATATGATAACTGTTAAATTTGGGACACGAAAGAAAGAAGTTTCCTTTTCTGTTGATGAAGATTTGGCAGACAATATTATTCATATGAGCAAAGATTTGGCGCAATTCTTTTTGATTTTGGGTGATTTGTCTTATGACATGGTCATTAGTGAGGGCGAATTGCATATCGGACCCGTTATTGGTTTGCTGTTAGGGGGAAAGACAGAGATTTTTCCTGAATGGCGGTTGCGTCGGTTTTCTTCATATGCTTTAAAATATAATGATATTCATGGGTTGGTTTATGTATTTAGTCCTAAAGGGATTGATATGACGCATAAAACAATCAAAGGATATTATTTTCAACCGCATGGGACACAAAGTGATGGGTGCTGGAGGGAAGGGGTATTTCCCTACCCCGATGTGATATTCAGACGTGCTGATATTCCGCGGCAACTCTATACGGATTTAACTGCGGAAATGGGTGACATGATTATTAACTATCCCTGGGCGAATAAGAGGAAGGTTGCACACTGGTTGGAAAATGATATTTTTCTTGCCGACTATGTACCAGCAACACAATTTTTGGGTTCGGTACAAGAATTGGATGAAATGCTCAATCAATATTCACGCGTATTTCTAAAGCCGCTTTCGGCGTCGTTTGGTCAGGGTATTGTCATCGTAACGCGCAAAGAAGATGGTGAGCATTTTCAATTTAGGCATGAACCAGAGGAAAGAATCATTGAAAATAAGGAAGAATTGGCTGAACAGGTAAAAGGTATTATTGGGAAACACAAATATATTGTACAGCAAGGCATAGAGGATATTACTTATGAAGGGCGCAAGCTTGATTTTCGGTTAATTATGCAGAAAGATCAAAGCCGACAGTGGCAGTGTACGGGAATTGTCGTATTACCAGGTATCGAGGGCGGCATGGATAGCCATATGAAAATATATGGGCAGCACAGTGAAGGGATGACATTTGCAGAAACCATGCAAAGAATGGATGGCTTAAATTCTGAGGAGATAGAAAAATTAAAAAAAGAAATGATAGAAGTAAGCAGGAGCGCTTGTGAAGTCATGGATCAGCATGGTCATTACGGAGATTTGGGCGTGGATATGATTTTGGATACAGCTTATCACCCCTGGCTCATTGAGATTAATAAACGGCATGATCATAGTGTGCCATTACTGATTCCAGATAGGAAAATGTTTGAAGGCATGCGGACCAGGATATTGGAATATGCCAGAAGTTTGGCGGGGTTTTAATTTTTTGTTCAATAATTAATGTGATGTAATCAAGGAAAAGAATGGAGGGGAAAAAATGCCTTATAAAATGGTTATTAATAATAATTTAATGGGGACGGTTGTTTTACCCTATGATTTTATAATAGAAAAAAAAGAAGACTTAAAGGATATAACGATCATTAGAGTAGGCGCCCGGCGAAAAACGGTGCATATAATGATAGATGTTGGACTAAAAGAAAATGTTATTCAATTTTCACCCAATTTAAAAGATTTTTTCTTGTTGCCTGATGATGTTTCTTTTGACGTTTCGATTGTTAATGGTGAATTGCACATCGGTCCTGTTATTGGCTTGCTGATGGCAAAAAATGAATCAGCTTTAACCAAGAAACGATTACAAGATTATTCAACATTTGCCTTAAAGTATGACGATATAAATGGTTTGGTATGTGTATTTAGCAGGGATAAAATTGATACTAAGCAAAAAACGATTACGGGATATTATTTTCAACCAAATGTTTCTCCGGGAGAAGTTCCTTGGAAAAAAGCTGCATTTCCCTATCCTGATGTCATATTTCAGCGTTCATATATACCGTATAATCTTTTTAAACATTTAAAATCTGAAATAGGAGAGACCATTATTAACTACCCTGAGCTTTATCATAAGCGAACAATGGCACAGTGGCTGGAAAAAGATCCGTCATTAATTAATTATCTTCCTGAAACGAAAATGCTTAAATCAGCAAAAGATTTAGAGGAGATGCTCCAAAAGCATCAAAAGGTTTTTCTGAAGCCGGTTGCCTCTTGTTTTGGATACGGTATTATCGTAGTGATGCGAAAAGAAGATGGCGATCATTTCTGCTTTCGGCAAGAACCAGAAGATAGAATTATTAAGGAAAGAGATGAAATGGATGTCCAAGTAAAAGCAATTACTGCAGAGCGAGAATATATTGTGCAGCAAGGAATCAATGATATTACATATGAAGGGCGTAAACTAGATTTTCGTCTTATTATGCAAAAAAATCAAAGCCAGCAGTGGGCGTGTACGGGAATCGTCGCATTACCAGGTTTAGTGGGTGGAATGGATAGTCATATGAAAATCTATGGACAGCATAGTGAAGGGATGACATTTGAAGATACGATGGAAAAAACGAGTTATTTACCATCCGGAGAAATAGAAAGAACAAAAAGTGAAATGATTGAAATCAGCAAGAAAGCCTGTGAATTAATGGATCATCATGGTTTATATGGGGATCTAGGGGTAGATGTCATTTTGGATCAATCATATCGTCCCTGGTTAATTGAAGTTAATGTACGTCATACTCATGAAGTACCGCTTTATGCAGGGGATCGGCAGATGTATGAAACAATGCGGACACGTATCCTGGAATATTCAAAGAGTTTAGCAGGATTTAATTATAATATGGATGATAATATTTAATCTTTATTACTGCTTATGATGAACTATACTACTTTTGGATAATACATACAGTATATAAGATGTTTATTAAAGCTATAAAAGAAAACATAAAAAAAACATAAAAAAAACATAAAAAAAAAACATAAAAAAAAAACATAAAAAAAAACATAAAAAAACCTAAAGGTCTTTTAATATGATGATAGGATCTTCAGGTTTTTTTATGTTTTTTTATTTTTCAACAACTCTATGCTGTAATTCTTGTCCTTTTCTTTAAAAGTTATTTTTGATATAGATATCCAATGTCAAAATTAAAATTATTATTGAGACCGTATTAAATATTTTTCATAGAGTTTAATATCAGGGGGCAGTTGGTTAGTTGGAAAGTTGGTTAGTTGGAAATAAAAGATTAAGGAATCTATAATTTAAGTTATCAGCTTGGAATCTATAAAAGTGGATTTAATAAGTAGTTAATATTTATTATTATGGTTATAATTAACATTTATAACAAAAATAACATATCATATTACAAAAGTACATAACTGTTAAATATAAATAGACAATGCTAAAAACCGTTATATTTTGGCTTAAGGATTATTCGTCTAACCAACGTATATAAGATTGATTCATGAAGGATTTAGAAAAATTAATTATGACGCCGAGTTAAGCATTTGTTGTCGGCTATTTTATATAGTACGACACAGGTTAGTTTTAAAGGAAGGGAACATGTCATTTTTTCTAAACTAGGTGTTAGATTAGATAATTTATTGGTTTGGAAATGATATGAAATAAATGGAAGGAAGGGATAATATGCAAAGTTTGACATTGGGAACCATTGTAAAAGCGATTAATGGGGAGCTGCTTAGAGGGGATCCGGAATCCCTTATAACTGGAATAGGACGTATCAAGAAGCATTTATATCCTCAGTGTCTTGTATTTTATTATCGTTCGCTGTACCGTGTTTCTTTTGATGAAATGCTGCAAAAAGGGATTCGTGCGATAGTAACACAAGAACAAATTGATTTACAAACTGTGCCCGAGGAAATAGGAGTTGTTTACGTACCGGATTTACGGAAAGCTTATTGGGGATTTATTAAATATTATCGCAATTTGTTTGATATTCCTGTTATAGGGATTACCGGAACAGCGGGAAAGACAACAACAAAAGAAATGATTGCCCATATTTTACAGCAGAGATATCATGATATTGTATATAGCTATTGCAGTTTTAATGCCTTAGATTCTAAGCCGCGATATATATTGAGTATTGATAACAAAACAGATGCTGCAGTCATCGAATTGGGTTTGAGTGGTCCTACAGATATAGCCATTCAAAGTGCTTATGTACAGCCCACGATCGGTATTATTACCAATATCGGGATTGATCATATGGAAGGATGCAAAACTTTAGAAAATATAATAAAGGCAAAAGGTCAGATTATTAAGGGAATGAAAAAAGGGGGGACATTGATTTTAAATAATGATGATGAAAATAGTAAGAAACTAAAGTTAGAACAATTTGACGGAAAAATTATTTATTTTGGTATTAATGATAAAGCAGATATTTCTGCTTCCAATATTCAGTATACGGATATAGGTATGAAATTTATTTTACATACTGTTCAAGAAACAGCAGAGTTGGTTATTCCCGGATGGGGAATTCATAATGTTTATAATGCTTTAGCTGCTATTGCAGCTTGTCAGTTAATGGGTTGTTCTGTTAATGATATTCAAGCTGGCTTGATGCAGTATCGTGAGGAAATGATCCATTGGCCTGAGCGCTGTCCGTTAAAAACAATGGCGGGAATTAATGGCAGTGTTATTCTTTATGATGGCGTAAAGTCAAATATATTTTCAATTGAAGCAGCTTTAGAAGTATTAAAGAATATTGCCGGAGGCCGGAAGATAATTGCTGTTATGGGGGATGTTCAACGTGTTGGGCAGTCTGTAGACGAAAGTTATGAAATGGTTGGTAAAAAAGTAGCTGATGCTAATTTAGATAGATTGATTACGATAGGGAAAAATGCTGTACAAATTGGGGAGGTTGCGGTAGAAAATGGGATGGAGAGGGAGAAAATATGTTATGTAAATGATCTAAATCACGCAGCACTAACCTTAAAAAAGGCGCTTGATTCAAATGCTCTGGTCTTGGTAAAAATTACTTTTATAGAAGGAAAAAGAACATCTGGACTATCTTTAGTACATTTATTAATGAAGTAGCTGTGTCATCATTCATATGTTATAAAGAATAAAACAACTTAAAATCATAACTATATAAATTACATTAAATAATCTGCATTTCATATTTAAAATGCAAGATTGAGGACATGTCGCTTGTATCTTCTGCAATGACCTTGATCTTGCATTTTCCTGTAAATGGTATATTTTTTTTCGGTGCAGTATATATAGATAATTTTGGGTTGCTTTTTATCCTTTGTGGATAGTATTAACATTTTTAAAAAAAATAACATATAGTGTTATAGATAGGAAAAGATACGTTCCCGATAAGAAATAAATTTTAATAAAATAATATTGCATTTTACTCATAAAAAAGGGGGGAAATAAATGAATTATCAACTTGAAGTGGATGAGCAATTAAAAAAACAAGTTATCTTTTCGGAGAAATTGATAATGGAATATTTTGATGAGATACCTCGAAAAATGGTCGTTCGAGGCGGGGCAAGAAAGTGCCCGGTAGGGGTATCCTTTGAATCACGGTTAGCTAAAAAAACCATTAAGATATCGAAAGATGTTTTCGAGGACCTTTTTCTTCCGCAAAATATTCCATATGATATCCTGCTTAATGATGAGGAATTAAATCTTGGACCGATCATAGGCCTTCTTTTACATAAGCAAGATGAAAAATACTCGCCTGCGTATTTGAAAAAGTGCCTGAATTATACCCTTCAATATCCTGCAGTCAGAGGACTATTATTTGTCTTTAGCCCAGAAGGCATCGATCAGAAAAAAAAGATTATTCAAGGGTATTATTTTAACCCTTGTACTGATGAAGATGAAGCATCTTGGAAAAAAGGTGTATTTCCTTATCCACACGTCATTTATCAAAGAATTGGCATCAAAAAAGATGTTTATCAATCGCTTATCAAAGAAATGGGAAATAAAATATTTAATTATCCCACGTTTAATAAACTGAAAGCATGGAAATGGCTGTCCCCTGTTAACTCAATTCGTCCTTATTTGCCGGAAACGCATCCTTTAAAAAAACCAGTTGATATCTTTGATATGATGGAACAATACCCTGCGATATTTCTTAAACCATCAAATGGTTTTCAAGGGCTTGGGATTATCAAGGTAACCTATGAACTGGATGGCTATCATTTTAAATATAATAAGGGTGATGAAGAAAAAATTTTTGGAACAAAATATGAGGCAGAGAACTTTATTATTGATTTTTTAAGTGAACATCATAATTATTTAATTCAGCAATCTATTAATTTACTTTCTTATAGAGAGCGCAAAATAGATTTTCGCTTTATTATGCAAAAGGATTATACGCAAAAATGGCAATGTACAGGTGTGATTGCCCGCTTTGGGAAGAAGGGCAATATTGATACCAATATTCAAGGAGGCGGATATGTTCATACTTTTGAAGATGTACTTGGAGGCATATGCCATTTAGAACCCAGGGAGATATGGAAAAAAGAGCATCAGATTATAGAAGTATGCAAGAAAGTTTGCCATGTATTAGATGAAAGAGATCGATGTTATGGTGACTTTGGTTTTGATATTGGGTTGGATTGTGATTTGAATATTTGGGTGATTGAAATCAATAACCGGCGGCATGAGCATCATTTCCCCTTAGATCTTAATGCAGAAGAGATGTATTATGATGTTAAATCATCTCCTATTCAATATGCGAAGGCTTTAGCCGGATTTTAATCGTAGTTCGAAAACGATTGTTTAAGATTTAAGCGAAAACAATTCCTAAGGGTATGGCTGGTCAGTATTAACATTACTAACAAAGGTTACATATAATATTTATAAAAGTAAGGAGGGGGACTAAATGGAACTAGGCACGACAGGGAAAGACATAGGATTCTTAGTTAATGATGACGGTCAGCAGGAACAGATAATTTCTAATATTTTAGACAAATATCAGGCGGCTTCTTTGATGAACAAAGATATAAGTATTTCAATTTTTACTTTAAATAATATTGATTTACTTAATAGGCTGGTGTACACCAAAAAAGTATTTCCAAGCAATCAAAGTGCAGGGGCAATTAAAATTCCTTCAATTATTTATAATACATCGGTTCACTATCGCAAAAACCATATCCGGAAACTACGCCAGTTATTTGATGATCCGGCCATAACTTTTATAAATAAAGTGAATCACTATGATCAGGAGATGATTTATAATATTTTAGCAAGTCATTCTAAATCATCAGATTTCTTGCTTTGTCAGTATTCATTTGATTTGGATACATTAAAGTATGCGGTACAGGAATGGGAGCATGTTTTTCTGTTACCCGTTAATAAACCTGATTTTAAAAAGATGATTATCATTACAAAAAGTTCATATTGGGATCCGGGCGATTATCTCATTTTTTTGGGTGAAGATGTTTGGAGTTGTGAAAAAGATCAGGTACTAAATGATACCTTGGAAATGATGAATGATGATCAATATTTTATAGTAAGAGGTATTTATCCTTTGAATTGGAAAGAAAAAAAGATTGAGGCACGGGTTTATGTTCAGAAAATAAAAATGAATGAGTGGCGTGTTATTCACATGATTGCTAAAAATGATTTCATGGGATATAACCATTGTTTTATTCATGAAACGCATGAATTAGATGCTATTCTTCAAGAGATATTTCCCAATACGTATCAATATGTCATAGATAAGTTTAAGAATGATTCAATACGGTCCTGCACACATTTAGAAAAATTTTTACCGGATTTAGCCAGTTGCTATCTGGATTATTTAATGGATGAAGTCGGAAACCCCTATTTAGTTTTTTTTAGTGGTTGGGAACAGCAGGAATGGTTATCAAGGATGAAAGATCAAAGTGTTTGGACTCAATACTGGGGCAATGCGTTGAGTTATTTGATTCAGCAAGGTGCAAATAAAGTGAAGGAGGGGAATATATGATGTGGGTAAGAATTGAAGAGATAATCCTTAAAGAAGATATCATTTTTATTCCTCAATCCCTTGTTTCACAGTTAGAAGCCACAGTATCTATTCGTTTTGGGCAGAAAAGAATAGAGGCGCAGGTAAGGGCTCTGCCTGTATTGATGGAATTAGGAGGAGAAACATTTGAACATCCTCAAACGATTCAGATGACGCCATCATTGATACAGGAATTATTAATCGTAGAGTCTATACATTTGCAAATGATGATAACGGAAGACGGTATTCAATTAGGTCCGGTGATCGGCTTGTTATTAGGTAACGAAAACTATCGTTATAATACGGCATATATGAGAAGGCATTCCGATATATTGGGAATTTACCATCAAGTTGGGGGTCTTATTTGTGCTTTCTCGCCGGAAACAATTGACTGGGAAAAAAAGTCTGCTTATGGTCTTTATCATAATTATTTTAATCAAGGATGGGAATATGGTGAATTGCCTCTTCCTGAAGTGGTATATCGGCGTAATTCACATACAAAACCCCAACCGCTCCATCGATTAAAACAAGTAACAGGTGGAAAGGTATTTAATTCAGAGCGGTTAGGTAAATGGGATATATATGAAATAATAAAAGATTGTGAGCCAATAAAACCATTTATCCCTGAAACCCAAATGATTAAAAATTTTAGTGAAGTGGATGAATTTTTAAATAAATATGAGAAGGTCATTTTGAAGCCGACTTATTTATCAAGGGGAAGGGGCATTTGTGTCATTGAAAGGGTTAAAGATGACGGTAAAAAATTAAGCATCAATCATTATTATTCTAATGCAAATTATAAAATGTTTACGATGGTTGGGGATTATGGTAAACATTTTAGAATTCACGATTATCGATATTTTGATGAAGGAGAAATATTTACGTTCTCTTCTTGGGCCTTACAAACATTTTTAGAAAAAGAAGATTTTTTTGTTACGCCATATCTGATCCAGCCGCTATTACCCCTTGCAAAAATAAATGGAAGTCCGTTTGATGTTCGTATTGTGATGCAAAAAAATGAAAGTGGAGAGTGGATTCATAGTGGTACAGAATGCCGCATTGCTAATCACGGGAATTTCCTTACAAATATATCGCGGGGGGGTTATGCCCTGTTCTTAAAGGAAACATTACAGCAAGCTTTTGGATATCATATGAATACTGAATTAATTGAAAAAGAAATGCTGCAGCTTTGTTACCAATTTTGTCAGGCAATGGATCAAACAGGAGAGCATTACGCGGAATTTGGTATTGATGTAGCAATAGATATCGAGGGAAAGCTGTGGTTTATTGAGGCCAATGTTTTTCCTAGTTTTAAAGGATTTAAACACATGAATTACGATAATTATTTATCTATTCGCTACCAACCTTTATTATATGCTGCTCAACTGGATGGATTTGCGAGTCAAGAAAACTAGGAGGGTAAAATGGCATGTTATATAGGGGTTAATTCCAGTTTTCGTAACCAGATTTTTTTATCATACTCAATCATAAAGAAATACAAAATTCCAGTACCTTGTACAATAGTCGTCAAGGCAGGTACACGGCAAAAAAAAGTGACAGCTTCTTTTATGAATACTTTAAAGGGAAGCCTGATCCAAATTTCACGCGATTTAGTTAGCTTTTTCTTGCTGCCGCTTGATATTCCGTATGATATATCCTTTCAAAATGGAGAATTGCATATTGGAGCAGTCATTGGTTTATTGTTAGCTAGAGAGGAAAAAGATTTAACAGAAAAATTTTTGCGAAGGTGTTCTTCGTATACATTAAATTATGAGAATACTAAGGGACTTGTTTATGTGTTTAGCAGAGATCAAATTGATATGGATCAAAAAACAATTACGGGGTATTATTATCAACCGTATGTTCCAAAAGAAGAAATACCCTGGAAAAAAGCGGTTTTCCCTTATCCAAATGTTATATTTCAACGTAAATATATCTCAGGGCAAATTTATAAACATTTAACTTCCGAGATGGGAAATCGAATTTTTAACTACCCCTGGTTTAATAAATGGGAAATGGCGCAGTGGCTTGAAGAAGATGCTTTACTGGCTGGATATTTACCGGAAACACGATGCTTTCATTCAGTACAGGATTTGGATGATATGCTTAATGAGTATCATAAGGTTTTTCTCAAGCCAACCCATTCAGGGTCGTATGGAAAAGGGATTATGACCGTATGCAGGAAACGTGATGGAGATTATTTCCGTCTTCGAAATGAATCTGAGAAAAAAGTTTTCAAAAATAAAGTAGTACTCGATCGGGTAATCAAAGCGTTCACAGGAAAAAGAGAGTATATTGTGCAACAAGGGATTTCAACTTTAACTTATGAAAATCGTCCTATTGTTTTTCGAGTCATTATGCAAAAGGATGGGAGCAGGCAATGGCAATGTACCGGAATTGTTGCTTTGCTGGGCCAAGTGGATGGTCTTGATAGCCATTCACCTGAAAAGGGTATACAGCTTTCTTTCCAAGAAACATTAAAAAAATCACGTTATTTAACGCCAAAAGAGATTAATAAACTACAACTAGGAATGGTTGCAATCTGCAAGGAAGGTTGCAGCATTATAGATCGGCATGGGCACTATGGAGATGTAGGGGTAGATATGGTATTGGATCAATCATATAAACCCTGGTTGATTGAAATTAATGTACTGCGTCACAACCATAGAGTACCATTATTTATTAATGATAAGAAAATGTACTGTAATATGAAAACAAGAATATTAGATTATGCCAAGAGTTTGGCTCAAAGTTACTAGAATAGAGGGGAGGAGAAAAATGTCTTATGAAATAATTTCCAATAATAGTTTACATAACAAGTTGACGCTGTCGTCCCGAGTTATTAATGACAATAACATCCAAGTGCCGGGTGAAATTAGAGTTAAAGTAGGTGCCAGGTGGAAAGAAGTTAAAGTTTTTTCTGATAAAAGCTTAAAAGAGAATGAAATTAAGATATCTTCAGATTTAGTCAATTTTTTCTTGTTGCCACTTGATATTCCATATGATATTTCTTTTGAGAATGGTGAAATGCATATTGGACCGATTATTGGCCTGTTATTAGCGCATAAAGCAGAACTGTTGTCAAAAAAACGCCTGAAAAAATTTTGTTCGTATACCTCTAAGTATGAAAGAATCAATGGAATGGTTTATGTATTCAGCCTTGATGGTATTGACATGGATCAAAAAACAATTACCGGATATTATTATCAACCGCATGTTCCCAAAGGAGAACTGCCATGGAAAGAAGCGATATTCCCCTATCCGGATGTTATATTCCGACGGCCTCATATCCCAAAACCGGTTTATAAACACTTAAAATCTGAAATGGGTGACAAAATCATTAACTATCCCTGGTTTGATAAGAAGCAAACAGCACAATGGTTAGAGAAAGATCCTTTACTCACGCCGTATTTACCGGAAACCCGGTTGCTTTATTCATCACACGATTTAGATGATATGCTTCACTTATATCATATGGTTTTTCTCAAGCCGGTTAATTCCGGTTTGGGAGATGGGATTGTTGCGGTTACCCGAAAAAAGAAAGGAGACTATTTTAAGTATCGGCCTGATCTCAAGGGAAAAACGACTGAGACTATTGTTTGTGTGAATAAAGGAGAATTGGCGTTAATGGTAGATAAAATTGTTGCTCAGGAGCCGTATATTGTCCAACAAGGCATTCCAGTATTAACATACGAAGGCAGAAAGATTGTTTTTCGGGTGATTATGCAAAAGGATGCCAGCAAGGAATGGAAATGTACGGGAATTGTTGCTTTGTTGGGGCATGCAGGCGGGCTTGACAGCCATTCCTACTATTATGGTATTCAGATGCCCTTTAATGAAACGTTAGAAAAAACAGGAAAATTACCTGCGGATGTGATTAAAGAAATAGAAGAAGAGATTGTTTATTTATGTACACGATCTTGTGGTACTTTGGATTGTTATGGGAGTGGTATATATGGGGACTTAGGGTTAGATATTGTTTTAGATGCCTCGTATCATCCCTGGCTTATTGAGATTAATGTGCTGCATGAATATGAGGTGCCGCTTTATATTCATGATAAACGGATGTACAAAACAATGAAAATACGAATATTAGACTATGCCAAGAGTTTAGCCGGATTTTACGAGGAAGGTGAAGGGAGATGAAGGATCAATTAAAGGTCGGGATCACCTATAATTTAAAACGCAAAATGGGTTCAGATCTAGAAGCAGAATATGATGATGAAAAAACGATCACTATTCTGGCTGAAACAATTAAGAATTTTGGTTGTGACGTCATTCTTTTAGAAGCGAATGAAACCATCATCGATACGATAAAGAATAAACCCGATATTGTGTTTAATATTGCGGAGGGAATTCAAGGGCGGGGAAGAGAAGCAGAAATTCCGGGATTTTTGAATATACTACAAATTCCTTATACGGGATCAGACGAAACATCACTATGTCTTAGTTTAGATAAACATCTGACTAAAGTGATTGTTCAATCAGTTGGGATTAGAACGCCTAAACATCAGTTGTTTCATAAAGTAGATGAGAAATTGGTTGAGGATATCAGATTTCCTGTTATTTTAAAACCCAATCAGGAAGGTTCAAGTAAAGGGATTTTTGATGCGTGTACAGCTGATAATGATGCGGATCTTTATCCATTGTTGCAGCGATTGTTGTCTCAATATCAACAACCGGTGCTAGTGGAGGAATTTTTAACGGGAAGAGAATTTACGATTGGCTTGTTGCAAGAAGGAGATCATATTATAGTATTGCCCCCAATGGAAATTGTCTATAAAAAACATTTTGGGAAGTATGATGTTTATTCCTATGAGGTTAAAAAGAATTATAAAGAATGCGTTGAATATCACTGCCCACCCCAATTGACGCAAGCAGAAAGAGATGAGATGGAAAAAGCAGCAAAAGAGATTTTTGTATTATTTGATTGTAAGGATATGGCACGGATCGACTTTCGCTGTGATGCTGAAGGGAAATTAAATTTTATTGAACTCAATCCTCTGCCAGGGTTGAGTAAGGGATATAGTGACCTTCCTTATGCTGCGGAGAGAATGGGGATTTCCTTTGAAGCGTTAATAAGAAGAATTTTGCGCAATGCCCTATTGAGGAATCATATTGACTATCACATATAGGGAGGTGGAAACAGTGAGAGATTATAAGCAGTTAGAGATGTTTAAAGAAGTAACACATCAGGAGTGGAATGATTATCACTGGCAACTAAACCATAGAATTACTACTATTGGACAAGTAAAGGAAATCATCCCTCTTTCAGAAGATGAAGAAAAAGGGTTAATATCATGCTTGGGAAAATTCAAGATGGCTATTACACCATACTATGCCTCGCTTATTGATCCTAATGATCCGTATTGTCCTATACGCAAGCAAGCGGTGCCGGATGTAAGGGAACTGGAATCTTTCAAAGGGGATATGGAAGATCCGCTTAATGAAGATGGGGATTCGCCAGTGCCATGTATTGTACATCGCTATCCCGACCGAGTTTTATTCCTTATTTTTAATCAATGTTCGATGTACTGTCGCCATTGTACAAGAAGAAGAATGGTAGGTCATGAGGAGACGGTTATTAACAGGACTCAAATTGATGAGGGAATTGCTTATATTAAATCCAATCCCAAAGTAAGAGATGTTCTTTTGTCAGGTGGTGAGCCTTTATTACTGAATGACGGGGATCTAGAATATATTATTAAAGGCCTGCGCAATATTCCGCATGTTGAAATTATCAGAATTGGTACGCGGGTGCCGGTGGTTTTGCCACAACGTATTACCGATGATTTAATAAAAATGCTACAAAAATATCAACCTATTTGGGTTAATACGCAGTTTAACCACCCCAAAGAGATTACGTCTTATTCTAAAGAAGCGTGTGAGAAGATTGTGGATGGTGGGATACCGCTGGGAAATCAATCCGTTCTCCTAAGAGACGTAAATGATTGTGTATATATTATGAGAGAACTCCTTACAGAACTCGTTAAAATTCGGGTAAGACCTTACTATCTATATCAGTGTGATGTTGCCAAAGGAATTAATCATTTTCGTACTTCCGTGGCGAAGGGAATAGAAATTATTGAAGGATTAAGAGGACATATATCCGGTTTTTGCGTGCCTACCTATATTGTTGATACCCCTAATGGGGGTGGAAAAATTCCGATCCAGCCCAATTATGTTCTATCAGAGAATGACAATAAGTTAATTTTAAGAAATTATGAAGGGAAATTATTTACATATACTTTGCCGCAAGAGAGGGGCACAAGTTGTCATTGTAAGAAGTGTTATAGCAAAGAGGTGTTGGGGGTAGAAAAAATGCTGCTGGAATAAAAAAGCGGTCTTCCAGCATAATCTTTAGCGTGAAAGTTAGTACTTAGGCATGGTTATGCTTCCAGACACCTTCTAAGCTAAAGAAATTTGTACAAGATAGAAAAATGTGAGTCATAAGTCTAGATGGCTGATATTTGATACTAATGAGACCACCGACGCGACAAGTTGTCTTCCAGCATAACCATGCCTTGTATTATATGCTGTGTTTTTCTAATGATTCGATAAAGCATGTAAGGAGGAACAAAGATGGGTTTTGAAGATGTATTTGAGGTATTCCCAGTGATAGAAACAGAACGATTGATTTTAAGAGAACTGAGAGTTGAAGATTCTGAAGATTTTTATCATTATTTTTCGGATCCTAAGGTCATCAAATATTATGATTGGGATGGACCTAAATCTGTTAAAGTTGCTGAAAAAATTATAAAAAATGATATAAAGAAGTATAATAAGATGAAATCGCTTAAATGGGCCATTACGATGAAAGGTGAAGATGTACTGATCGGTACGTGCTTTTATTTTAATTTTGTGTGTCAATCCAGAGCGGAAGTTGCTGTTAATCTGGCCAGAGAATATTGGGGTCAGGGTATCGTTACTGAAGCGATGTCAGCTGTGGTTGCTATTGGATTTGAGGCAATGGGGTTACATAGAATTGAGGCTTTGGTTAACCCTAAAAACATAGGCGCAATCAGAACGTTAGAAAAAGTAGGTTTTGGCAAGGAAGGCGTTTTAAGAAAGTATGCACCCCATTTGAGTAAAAGAAAATTTTTAGATGTGGCCATGTACGCAATCTTAAAAGAAGATTATATGAAATGATACGATTAATGGTAGGATATGTGTTGCTTGATTAAGGAAATGGAAACTTTAAAGTTTCCATTTCCTTAATTTTTTATATTTTATTCCATTTTAAGCATCAACCCATATAATGTAATAAAAGGAATGATATGATTGGACGAAAGGGGGAGAAAAAATGATAAATAATGACCATAATACCATACAAGAAGAAGAGGAAGTCAGCTATACGACCGAAAGTGCCATTGAACACAAAAAAAGAGTGATTAAAGAACCCCCCTGTAAAGTAACTAAGCAAAAGCGAAAGAGAAAGACAGTTACTAAGACGCTGACGATTCGAATCAAAAGGACAAAAAAGCATTAGAATAGGATAATATTTATAAAACCGAAACGGTACTTCAGATAAAATCACTAGAGTATGACAGGATTTATACAATTATTATAGAATTATTATTAATTAACGGTTAGGAAAACAAGCGCTAGTCCATGATAAAAACAGAGGAGGTTAAATGATGGTAAAAATACATTTTTTAGGGGCAGCCAGGACTGTTACGGGTTCTGCCTTTTTATTGGAAGGTTTAGGTAAAAAGATTCTAGTTGATTTTGGTATGTTTCAAGGTCCTCAGGATTTACGCATGAGAAACCGTCGTAATTTTTCTTTTGAACCAGAGGAATTAGACTTTATGTTATTAACCCATGCACATATTGACCATAGTGGATTGATTCCACGTTTGTATAAAGAGGGGTTTAACGGGAATGTTATTACCACTGAAGCAACAGCTGATCTCTGTAAAATCATGCTTCCTGATAGCGGCCACATTCAAGAAATGGAGGTTGAATGGAAAAATCGTAAAAGGAGTCGTGCAGGCAAAGCGCCGCTGGAACCTTTATATACGGCGGATGAAGCATTAGAAGCACTTCAAATATTTAAAGGTTTTCCTTATGGCCAAAAGATTGAGCTGTCTCCTGGTATTTATATTCGGTTTCAAGATGCGGGGCATATCTTAGGCTCGGCTATTATTGAATTATGGTTTGAGGCGCAGGGGGAAAAGATGAAGGTGGTTTTCTCGGGTGATTTAGGGAGTACAAATCAGCCTATTATATGTGATCCTACGATTATTAAGGAAGCAGATTATGTGATTATGGAATCTACTTATGGAAAACGTTTCCATGAAGGGAAAGAAGAAAAAGTTAATAAATTACTTATGATTATTAAAGATACGATTGCTCGAGGCGGAAATGTGGTTATTCCTGCTTTTGCTGTGGAACGGACGCAGGAAATACTTTATTATTTGAATTATTTTGTCCAAAACCGCATCATTCCTTCTATTCCTGTTTATGTTGACAGCCCCCTGGCTATTTCTGCTACTAAAATATTCAAAGAGCATTTGGAGGTTTTTGACAAAGAAACACAAGCATTATTAGAAGAGGGCGATGATCCTTTTTGGTTCCCGGGGCTGGCCTTTACACGGAAAGTTGAAGAATCAATGGCAATCAATGAGGTAGATGAAAGCGCCATCATTATATCCGCCAGCGGGATGGCTGAAGCGGGTCGCATTAAGCATCATTTAAAATACAATCTTTGGCGCCCCGAATCAAGCGTTGTTTTCGTGGGTTATCAAGCCCAGGGAACTTTAGGGAGAAGTATTTTGGAGGGTGCTAAAAAGGTAAAAATATTTGGTGAGGAAATTGCCGTGAGAGCTCATGTTCATTCTATTAGCGGCTTTTCGGCACATGCGGATCAGAATGGTCTTCTGAAATGGTTAAATGGATTTGAACAGAAGCCGAAAAAAGTTTTCCTAGTGCATGGAGAAGAAGAAGGCAGTTTGGCGTTAGAAAAGAAAATTAATGGTGAACTGGGTTTAGCAACTTATGTTCCACAGCTCAAAGATTGCATATTACTTAAGCCGCAAGCAACACAAACGGTATCTGAGGACGATGTTATGGACATGGATGCAGTACGGAAAGAACGGTTGCAAAAACAAATGGATGCTTTAGCAACCCAATTAGTAGAAATGAAGCGTTTAATGGAGGAAGATAAACCAAAATCAATGGATCAAATTGAAGATATATTAGAAGATATAGGCGTTATTAATCAAGCAACAAGCACAGATCGTTAGATGAAATTTTTGATATGATGGGAAAGGGGAAAAACATGAAACAGGATTTTTTAAATGCGCTTGAGCGTGCTCAGCAGGAAAAAAATATGAGCATTGATGAAATGATGATATTACTTTCTGCTCAGGAAGGGGAGGAAACAGGAGCGTTGTTTTCTCTGGCAAACAAAATTCGTCACAAGTATGTGGGTGAGGAAGTACATCTTCGGGGTCTTCTGGAAATTTCAAACTACTGTACCCGCAACTGTTTATATTGTGGACTGCGTCTTGATAATCAACCCCTTGTGCGGTACCGTATGACAGAAGAAGAGATTATCGATACCGCTTACCGCGCTGAACATCATGGATTTAAGACAATTGTTTTACAATCAGGAGAAGATCCCTATTATTCCACTGATATGTTAGAAAAGATGATTGCAAAAATTAAAAAGGAAACTGATTTGGTAGTGACGTTAAGTCTGGGGGAAAAAGACCGGGAAGATTACAAGCGCTTTCGTGAAGCGGGTGCCAATCGTTATTTATTAAAGCACGAAATTATGAATCCGCTCATTTTTAAGAAGCTAAAGCCAGATTCACTGTGGCGGGAACGGATACAGTGTATAGCTTGGCTGAGAGAATTGGGATATGAAGTGGGTTCCGGTTGTATGGTAGGTTTACCGGGACAAAGTCTTTCAGATTTAGCACAGGATATTCTTTTTATGAAGCGTATGAATGTGGATATGGTCGGTATTGGCCCTTTTATTCCCCATGCTCAGACGCCGCTCAAAGATGAAAAAATGGGAGATCTAACATTAACATTAAAAGCGGTGGCTGTATCACGAATTGTACTCAAAGATATCAATATGCCTGCTACCACTGCAATTGAGACCATTCATCCTGAAGGTCGAAAACGAGCTTTGGAAGCAGGGGCGAATGTTTTGATGCCCAATATATCGCCTGTTGAAAATCGCAAGCATTATGAAATCTATCCCAACAAGGCAGCGCTGGATTTGGAAGAAGCTAAAAAATTAATTAATGCCTTAGGACGAAAAGTAGGACAAGGACATGGAAATAGGATGAAAAGAAATTAATCTGTAATAAAAGCGCTAGTTTTATAATTAATATGCTTATTCATATCATGCCATGGTAACTGTCCTAAATGTATTACAAAAAAAGATAAGAGATGATAACAAAAACCTTTATGGGGGAACAAAAATTTTCTCTCTTGCGTCTAACTTATTAAGAAGAATTTACATGAAGGAAAGTGGGATGAAGGAGAGAATAGAAATGAAACGATATGATCGTTTGATATTAACATTAGGGTTGATTATGATATGGGTTGTGTTACTGACGGCAGGTACGAGTGTATCTTTTGCTGCAGAATCTGCTGAATTGATTATTTGTGGTTATGGCACCGTATTACTTACATCTGAACAGGCGCATCTTTTTTATGATGCGGATTGTGTTAATGGTATTGCATTATGTCATACTGAAAATAACCAAATTTATGATAAGATTTTGCAGGTTGCTTTGAAAGATGCTCAACAAAGGGCTCAAGTTATTGCAAATATGCTTCATATCAAATTAGGACCTGTTGTGCAAACTAAAGAAGAACCGATTCAATTTGTTTCTAATAATAAAATAGAAGAAAACGAATCGTATGCGCTCGTACCTAAACCATTGAAAGTGGTAGGGTCTGTACGAGTTACATATGGTATACAAACGAATACCCCTTAGGGGGTATTTTTTATATCGTTAAGGAGTAAAAAGGATAATTTCATAATATTTCTACAATATGAAATTATTTCTAATAAATTGCAGGAAAATATTTTATTATGAAGAATTTAGTCTTAGTCTTACTACTTGTAATACTGTTTTATAAGGAGATAACATATGGATCATTTTCAATTGCTATGGGTTGTACTATTTATTTCCGTACCGGAAATTATGCTTATTATCAATTTGGGACTATGCTTGATTAGTGAAAAAATAAACAGAAAAAAAATGGGACTGTTTGGATTGGGTTATGGCATGATTTGTTACCTGATCATGTTATGGGTTCCATTTGGAATTCATTCTTTTTTGTTGTTGTTTTGTTCTTATTTATTGCTTCATTTTATTGGTGGTTTAAATTATAGAAAGTGTTTAGTTGCAATTTTATTGGGATTTGCTATATATATAGGGATTGAATGTATTTATACGTTTCTATTTATTGCAGTAACAGGTTTATCTATGTTGAAAGTAATGGACAGCTTTTTCTTACGTTTGGTACATTTTATTCCTGAAGCATTTGTTTTATTAGCAATGATCCATTATTGTCGTAAAAATGATTTCTTTATTTTAAATAAGAATAATCTTTCACAGTGAAAAGGTGCGACGGGATGAATCAAAAAACATATTTTCCTATTTTCGTTTTGTTTTTAATACAATCGCTTTTAGCATTGTTATCTTTTAATTATATTATTTATCTTTTAGAAAAAAATGCAGGGGTTTCTTTTATATCTGTCATTATTTATGCCTTATTTAGTTTTTTATCGGTAGCTATAACGATTGGGGGTATTTATTTTGTTCGTAATTCTTTTTACAATGTAATTAAAGAAACGGAATTAACCATGCAGCAAGAAAATATGAGTAATATTGAACAATTGCTCAATACCCTGCGGGCTCAACGGCATGATTTTATGAATCATATCCAGGTGATTTACGGTTATAGCAGTATTGGAAAAATAAAGGAGATTAAGAAATTTATTGAAGGTATGCATAGCGAAATGGCAGCCGTTAGCCAGTTTGCCAAAACGGATAATCCATCTATTAGCGCATTGCTTATGGTTAAGTCGGGCGTGGCAGAAACGCGTAATATTAATATTCACTATGATATTGAAGGCCAGTTCAAGGATGTTCCTATGCCATCATGGGAATTGACGCGGGTATTGGGGAATTTAATTAATAATGCCATGGATGCGGTACAGGATTTACCCCCTGAAAATTGTTATATTGAAGTTAACTTACAGGAAAATGCCAATGGTTTTTTATTTCAGGTATGCAACTTGGGAGAGCCTATTCCGCCTGATTTGTTGGATCAAATCTTTAATCCTGGTTTTACCACCAAGGGAGACAAGGGGACGGGTATGGGACTTTATATTGTTCGGGACTTGGTAGAAAAACATAAGGGAACAGTAGATGTTATGAGTACAATTGAAGAGGGGACGGTATTTAATGTTAGTCTTCCGATATAATAAAAAGAGCAAATTGATTTTGCTCTTTTTTATTTTACAAAAAATAACAAAATAAAACAAAAAATAAGCTGCAGTTTTTTACATTTTTTTCAATTATAGTAGTGTACAATGATAATAGGTGATGGGATATGATTATAAAATTTTCAACATATTTAGCCAACAAAATAAGTGGACAAGTTTCTCTTAGTCAGCGGGATCAGGTTGCCCTGCGCTTTGGTTTTCAACTGTTGTTGGGGGAAGGGTTTAAGCTGGTCATTTTTTTGGTTGTTGCCTATTTTTTAGGTGTTACCCAGGAAGTTTTCATTATTGCCATGGTAGCAGCTTTATTACGTGGGGTTTCAGGTGGTGTACATTGTTCTACTTTTGGTCATTGTCTTTTGGTTTGTACAGTAGGATTTAATGTACTGGGAATGATTGCTCGATGGATTGCAGATGTTTTGCCTCATACATGTTTGTTAGGGATTATATTAAGTGTTTATCTGCTATCATGGTGGGTGATTTATTTTTGGGTACCTGCTGAGAATCCAAACCGTCCAATCAGGGATATATCAGAAAAAATTAAATTCCGGAAAATGTCTTTTGGTTTAATAAATCTCTGGCTTATTATTAATTTTTTGATTTGGGGAACGGGTTATTACTACCCGTGTTGGGAATCTTTTGTTATAGCCGCAACGTTGGGGGTTTTGTGGCAAATTTTTTCCGTAACCCCTTTTGGCTATCGCATATTCTATACATTAGATAGAGGATTAAGTTTTTTAAAAAAAGATGTAAAGGAGGTGGTATGATTGAGATTTTTTAAGCAATTTAAGTACCAGATTATTTCCTCTATAGCTTTAGCAGTGGTATTTGTTGCACAAATGGGTGCAAATGCGCCGAGTGTTCTTTGGAATTACCAACCCGAAATTCCCCAAGAATTAAGAAAATAAATATCAAAAAATAGAGCGCATTCATGAAATTTCATGAATGCGCTCTATTTTTTTGATATCCGTGACTTTCACTGCTATAATAAAACATATGTTGGAGAGAACGGATGTGAAAGTATGGTTGTTTTACAAGGACATCATTTGACAAAGTATTTTGGAGATCAAGTGATTTTTAACGATATTACCTTTCAGCTTCACAAAGGAGAACGGGTGGGTTTGGTAGGACCCAATGGTGCAGGAAAGACAACGTTGTTACGTTGCATTGTGGGAGAGGAAACGCTAGATGACGGAAATGTGATTGTGAGTCAGGGTTATGAAATGGGTTATTTGGCGCAAACGGCGAAGATGAATGAAGATGCGACAGTTTTAGAGGAAATGATGCTTATGTTTGCAGATTTAATTGCTATGCAGGAAGAACTGACGCGTTTAGAGCATCAAATTTCGGAATTAGGTGTTGGTGATGATCATTCCCAGCTGGATAAAGTGATGCACATCTATAGCGAAATGATGGAAAAATATGAGCGTCGCGGCGGCTATGCTTTTGAAAGCAAATTAAGGGGCATCTTAATTGGGTTAGGATTTAAAGAAGAAACGTTTTCAAGGCAAATCAAAACGTTTAGCGGGGGACAAAAGACACGACTGGCGTTAGCAAAATTATTAATGCGGGAACCTGATATTCTATTATTGGACGAGCCCACCAATTACCTGGATATAAAATCGATGGAATGGCTGGAAGATTTTTTGTCAAAATATGCAGGAACTATTTTGATGGTATCTCATGATCGTTATTTTCTTGATCGCGTGGGTACGCAAATTTTGGAGTTGACCCGTCATAAGTTATCTTCCTATTCTGGAAACTATACGCGTTATTTGCATCTGAAAGCAGAACAAGCCAAGGCGATGCAGCGGGCGTATGAAAAACAGTATGATAAAATTGCAAAGGAAAAAGCGTTTATAGAAAAATACCGAGCTGGCGTAAAGTCAAAGCAAGCGCGTGGGCGGGAAACCCGTTTGGAAAAGCTGGAACGATTGGAAGCACCACTGGAAGCGCAAAAGGTGAATCATTTAGAATTTGAAATAACAGGTGAGAGCGGGCAACGGGTTTTGCAAGTTAATGAACTGACGAAAGGTTTTGATGACAAAAAACTGTTTCAATCTGTAAATCTAGAGATTCGTAAGGGAGAGCGCGTTGCTCTATTAGGTGATAATGGAACAGGAAAATCCACCCTTTTTAAAATGATTATGAATAAACTTGATCCTGACGGAGGGGATATCGGGCTGGGCAGCCGGGTTCAAACTGCATATTATGACCAGGAGCATAAAAGTTTAAATTTGGATTATACTATTCTGGAGGAACTGTTATATCATTTTCCCCTTTCAGAAGAAACGGCCCGCAATCTTTTAGGTGCTTTTCTTTTTTGCAATGACGATGTTTATAAAAAAATCAAGGATTTAAGCGGGGGAGAACGTGCTCGCGTGCTGTTGTGCAAACTATCTCTTTTAGGGGCAAATTTTCTTTTGCTGGATGAACCTACGAATCATCTTGATATCCCTTTAAAAGAGGTGCTTGAGAAGGCTTTACAGGTTTATTCAGGAACACTTTTTATTATTTCCCATGACCGATATTTTTTAGATAAAATTGTAAATAAGATTTATGAGTTAGAAGATGGACGTATTACAGAGTATATTGGCAATTATACGGATTATAAGCTTAAAAAAGAAAGCCTAGCAAAACTTCAGGATAAACTGTCTGTCAAAGTAGTCGGTTCCAAGAAAAAAAGACCACAAAAAAAGCAAAAAAGACCCTCTCCGGAAAAGATAGAGGAGGAAATCATGGTATTAGAAGAAAAATTAAAAGCATTAGCAGAAGAAATGGGAGACACTTCTATTTGTGAAGACGGAGAGAAGATCAAGGAATTAACACAAGAATATCAGAAGCTCGAAGCAGAGCTGGCTCAATTATATGAAGCATGGGAGGAAGCCAGTCTGGTACCAGAAAGTTAATTTAACGGTTTTTGTCCATTAAAGTTTTTAGTTTTTTAACTGTCAACTGTCCATTGTCAACTGTCAACTGGAAGACAGCGAAGCTGTCTTTCCTAATTCATCATGAAAGGTGGCTTACAAGATGGTAGAAGAAAAAGTAACGCGTCAGTTTATTGAGGAAAAATTAGCAACTGAGAAAGAAATGGCATGGGATCCACAGAAAAAAGGAGAAATATTTGCATTATCAGAACGATTCAAATGTTTTTTAGATGCAGCAAAAACAGAACGAGAAAGCGTGCGGGAAGCGGAGCGGTTTGCTCAAGAAAATGGTTTTATGCTGCTAACTGAATTACAGGAGAAAGCAGCCAACGGAGAAATACAAGATGTTATGGGAAAGAAATTTTATCATATTAATAGAGATAAAAATATAATAATGGGCGTTTTGGGGAAAGAGATTAATAAAGGGATAAAAGCTATTGTATCTCACGTTGATGCGCCGCGTTTGGATTTGAAATTACGTCCTTTTTATGAGGATAGCGATAGCACCCTTGCTTTTGCGAAAACACATTACTACGGCGGCATTAAAAAATACCAGTGGCTTAACATTCCTTTGGCTTTACATGGTACGGTTGTTAAAGAAAATGGAGAAGTGGTCAATTTGGTGATTGGTGAGGATGAAGCGGATCCAACATTTGTTATCTGTGATTTGTTACCGCATCTATCCCGTAAAACTCAAGGCAAAGATAAAGCGAGTGAACTGATTACCGGAGAGCAACTCAACGTTTTAATGGCAAGCCTTCCTTTTATAGAAGAGATGTCAAAAGAAGAACAGAAAATGTTTTTTACATCATTAAAGAAAAGTGTTTATTTTCATTTGTTAAAAATTTTATATGAGGAATACGGGTTGATTGAAGAAGATTTTACGACTGCGGAAGTTGAGATTGTACCTGCATTTAGAGCAAGAGATTTAGGACTTGACCGTGGGTTAATTGCCAGTTATGGAATGGATGATCGAGTTTGTGCTTTTCTTTCTATGGAAGCACTGAATGAAATTAAAAACCCTGAACGAACATGTGCTATTTGGTTTGCGGATAAAGAGGAAATTGGGAGTGAGGGTAATACCAGCGCACAATCACGATATTTCACAAATGTGATCAGTGATATTGTCAATCTTTATGAGCCTAAAGCGCCGGAATCTTATTTGTGGAAGATTTTAAATGAGTCTCATATTCTTTCTGCAGATGTATCTGCTGGATTAAATCCAAATTTCAAAGAAGTATATGATATGAAGAATGTTCCTAAATTGGGATATGGGGTGGTCATGACAAAAGCTACCGGTGCCAGAGGAAAATCTGGAGCTAATGATGCCAACCCGGAATACTTAGCACAGCTGCGTCAGATTATGAATCAACATAAAATTAAGTGGCAAATTGGGGAAATGGGTAAAGTGGATGAAGGCGGCGGTGGTACCGTTGCAATGTTCCTGGCCAAATCAGGTGCGGAAGTGGTTGATTGCGGGCCTGCTCTTTTGAGCATGCATTCGCCTTACGAGGTGTGCTCTAAAGCCGATATTTACGAACTATACCGTTTCTTTAAAGTATTTATGAATGAACTTTAGGCTTATTTTTTAAATATCCTTAATACATTATGAGAACAAGAGTTGGATTTTGTCGTAAAGTCCAGCTCTTGTTTTTTTATGTCGTTTTTGGAGGAATGACAAAGGATTAAAATGCTATTAGTTCTCGGTTCTCAGTTCTCAGGGTTAAGTAAGAAATGTCATTTTTTATCCTTAATGCTGAGAACCGAAAACTGATAACTGAGAACCCAAAATATTTTCCTATTTTCCGAAAAATAGCTCCGTTGTTTTTTTGTCTTACAATAAAACGATTAGAGTTACATTAAAAATCATGTATAAGGTGTAACTATTTAGAAAACACTTAAATAAGTGGCATAAAATGTGAGCGTTAAAGGAGGGGTTGTCTTGGTTAAATTGCCTGAAAAGAATAAATATGGGTTTTATGAAATAAGGATGGAAAGTATTGGCGGGATGGGAGCTAATATAGCTGGCAAAATCATAGCGGAAGCAGGCGTGTTCTCTCTGGGATTAAATGCAATTAGTTTTTCCAGTTATGGTTCGGAAAAAAGGGGGACACCTGTGAAATCGTTTATTCGCTTTAGCGAAACGGATGATGAAATTCGTGTCAATAGTGCTGTAGAAAACCCACATATGCTTGTTATTTTTCATGAAAACTTAAAAAAGACTTTAGCAGTTTTGGCTGGATTTAAAAAAGGGAATACAGTCATTTTGAACACTGATAAAAGTCCTAGTGAAGCAAGAGACTATTTGGAAATACCTTCAGGAAAAGTAGTCTGTGTGGATGCAATTAGAATTGCTTCTGAAGAAAAAACCAAGTTAAATGTTGTTATGATGGGTGCCATTAGCCGTGTTAGTGGATTCCTTACACCCGAAGTACTTATTGAAGCCATGAAGGAAACCTTTGGTAAGAAATACCCCAAATTAATGGAAGGAAATATTAAAGGGTTCAAGCGTGGTTATGAAGCGCTGAAAATTCAAGAATTTACTGATGATGGCAAATATAAAGAAGTTGCATATGAAGTGCTTGAGCGTGATGTAGGATACGATAATCAGCCTATGGGCGGAGTTATTCTTCAAATTGGGAATACGGCTATGAAGGATTTAAGTACCAGCCGGGAAGCAAAAATACCTGTATTTTTACCAGAGAAATGCATTCATTGCGGTTTATGTGAATCCACTTGCCCCGATTATTGCTTTGTTTTTGAAGAAGAAGTAGTAGATGGTAAGCAGAAAGTTATAAATAAAGGTATAAATTATCAGTACTGCAAAGGATGTATGCGTTGTGTTTCAGTCTGTCCTGTAGATGCTATTGTAGAGGGTGCAGAAAGAGACTATAACGTTGATGATATGACCGTGACATTAACCATGGATCATCGGATTAACCCAGGCGTGATAAATGAATAAAGAAGCAGGTGGCAACCAGCAGGTAGGAAAAGGTAATAGAAGCAGGTAGCAACCAGCAGGTAGCAGGTAGGGGAAAGACCGCTGAAAAATCTTTTCCTACCTGCTACAGCGAGTAAAGCGAGCGTGCTACCTGCTGCCTGCCCGGAATTACTTGCCAACTGTTACTTTCAATAACTGCAGGTACAATGATGAAAACTGTTAACCGAGAACTGATAACAAACTTATGGAGGTATTACTAATGCCAGATATAAAACCTCAAGAAACAAAATTTATGACCGGTAATGAAATGGCAGCTATGGCAATGAATCAAATGAATTTTCATGTCATGGGCTATTTTCCTATTACACCGTCTACGCAAATAGCAGAAACACTGGACTATATGAAAGCGAATGGAGAAAATGATGTCGTTATGATTCCGGCAGATGGGGAGCATGGTGCGGCTGGAATATGTTATGGGGCATCAACGGGAGGCGGTCGGGTTGGTAATGCGACATCTGCAAACGGGCTTCTTTATGCTCTGGAGGAATTGCCTGTACAATCAGGGACTCGTTTTCCCATGTTACTTAATGTTGTAACACGTTCAGTTTCAGGTCCTCTGGATATTAAAGGTGATCATAGTGATATCATGTATGCCCTTAATGCGGGTTGGATTATTCTGATGGGCAAGGACCCTCAGCGTGTTTATGATTTTGATGTGATTGGGTTAAAGGTAGGAGAACATCAAGATGTTCGGCTGCCTGTTATTGTTGCTTCTGATGGTTTCTTTACCAGTCATCAAAAAAGGAAGGTAAAAGTATTTAAGGATAATAAAGATGTTCAGAATTTTATTGGTAAAAATAAACCAGTTTATCATGCGCTTGATCCACGGCACCCCGTAACCATCGGCCCCTATATGAATGAGCCGGATTTAATTAACAATAAATATCAATTATCTCAAGCAATGGATAAAGCTTATGAGATTCTGCCGCAAGTTCTTAAAGCATATGGGGATGTAACGGATAGAGAATATACAATGGTTGAAAGTTATCAAATGGAGGATGCTGAAGCAGCCTTGTTTATTCTTAATTCTGCTTTTGATACGGCAACACAGGCAGTGGATGAATTGAGAAAGCAGGGGGTAAAAGTTGGCGTTGTGACAACAAATGTGATTCGTCCATGGCCTTATAAAGAGATACAAGAGGTATTTAAAAATGTTAAAGCGCTTGCAGTTTGTGATCGTCAGGAAAGCTATGGCGCTCATGGCGGTAATATGACTTTAGAAATAAAAGCAACATTGAAGGATGATCCAAACAATAACACAAAAGTGATCAGCCGTATATATGGCCTGGGTGGATTAGACTTTTCTATGAGCGATGCAGCAGGCGTGTTAAAGGAAGCTTATGAAGCGGCAAAAGGTGAGAAGGATATTAATAATTTTGACTATATTGGTGCATATCCCGGAAAAGAGGACTATAAAGGTGAGGCGTTTAACTTTTTTAAGCCATTAACAGAAGAAGAGCAATCACATGGAAAGATTGAAGTCATTAAAAATGAAGAAACGGGTTTTTATGACGTGAAAGGCGTTTCTTTAAGAAAATTGGGATGTGTTCCAAAAAGAATTACTTCAGGGCATGGTGCTTGTCCCGGATGTGGTATTTTCCCAAATTTAAATCTATTTACAAAAGGGCTTGAAGGAAATCTTGTTTTCTTATTTCAAACTGGATGTGGTATGGTTGTAACGACAGGATATCCACATACGAGTTTCAAATCTACCTACATTCACAATCTTTTCCAAAATGGGGCTGCGACATTGAGCGGGTTGGTAGAAATGTTTTATGAGCGAAAGAGACGGGGAGAAATTGATGTAGGTGATCATTTTACCTTTGTAATGGTTACAGGAGATGGGGGTAACGATATTGGTATGGGTCCTACCATCGGAACGGCGCTTAGGAATCATAAAATGATTATTTTTGAATATGACAATAACGGATATATGAATACGGGTTATCAGTTATCTTATAGTACGCCTCGTGGGGCAACTACAGCTACTTCTCATGTTGGTCCGGCACAGGTTGGTAAAACATTATTTGGCACGAATACTTTCCATAAAGACACAACACAAATTATGGCAGCTTGTAATATACCCTATATTGCTCAGGTTGCAGAGTCTAACCCGGAAGATATGATCAAAAAAGCAGTGAAAGCTCAGACGTATGCCAATACAGAAGGATTAGCTTATGTTAAAACCCTTTCAGCATGTCCTCTAAATTGGCGCAGTGAGCCAAGTATTCAAAGAGATGTTATTAAAGCGGCTGTTGATTCCTGTTTTCATCCCCTATATGAAGTTGAAAAAGGGATAACCAAAATTACCTTTAATCCAGAAGAGAAAGGGAAGAAGGTATCTGTTTCAGAATATTTCAAATATCAGGGACGAACAAAACATTTATTAAAAGAAGAAAACAAAGAACTATTAGAGGAAATTCAAGGGGAAGTAGATCGACGTTGGAATAGACTGAAAGCCATGGATGAAAATGCATGTTTGTAGAAAGTGACAGTTAAATATTGATCTTTTCCCACTTACACAAGCGACCGTAGGGAGCGTACCACTTACTACTTACCCAAAAATGGTCTTAGCTGTTTTCCTTTTTCTAAAAATTGGTTTTTTTCCATTATTCTTACACACAATTCCTTTTTTTGCATAGAATGATAGAAATAGAATTTATTCAAAAAAGGGGAAGTTTACTATGAATGCTTATGGGAATATTTATGCCAATGAAGCAAAAGAAAAAATAGATAAGAACCCTAATATTGTTGTACTTGATGTTCGTACACCGGAAGAATACAATCGCACTCATATAAAAGGATCATATTTAATTCCTTTGACAGAATTAAATTTCCGTTACAGTGAATTGGATCCCCAAAAAGAGATTATTGTAATTTGTAGTACTGGACGTCGAAGCATTGAGGCCAGTCGTTTTTTAATCCAGAGAGAATTTGTAAAGGTATATAATGTCATTGGCGGCATTGCACTTTGGCCATATACGGATATGAAAACAGCGGAAGATTAATCTTCCGCTGTTTTCCCATAATGGCTATGGGTGTAAAGTAGTAATTGCCTATTGTTCTGAGGATATCGTTTAGGAAAATAATTGGGAATGATACAAGGATTGACAGGGAAAAAAGTTCCATATATACTAAAAGTACATAATACTTAAGGGGGATAGATGGAAATGGTACGGGAAATATATCAAGTTGTAGAAAAAAGGTTAAAAGATAAAGCCTTAAGATTTACCTCCCAAAGACGTATTATTTTAGAAATATTATTAGCTGCTAAAGACCAGCATTTAACTGTAGAGGAAGTTTATTTGAAGGCAAAAGAGATGTCTAGCGATATTGGTATTGCTACTGCCTACCGGACATTGGAACTCTTTACAGAGATTGGTATTGTACATAAATCGGATTTTGGAGATGGCGCAGCGCGTTATGAAGTTGTTTCTCCTAAAGAAAAACACTATCACCATCACTTGATTTGTTTAAAATGTGGACAAATTATAGAATTTAATGATGATCTGCTAGAAGATCTTGAAGAGGAAATTGGCAGAAAGTCCAATTTTAAAATTAAAGACCATGATTTGCGGTTCTACGGGTATTGTGAATCGTGTCAAGATGAAATGAGAAAAGAGTAGAAAAACATAAAAAAGAGATTGTAACAAAAGCTATCTAGCTTTTGTTACAATCTCTTTTTTATAGAGGCAGAAAGTATAGCTTTGAACGCTTGTTCTTTTGTTTTTATTTCTTTAATCTTTTCCTACCTGCTACCTGCTGGTTGCTACCTGCTGAAGGACAGCGAAGCTGTCTTTCTTATAAAACTAAAGATTTAGCGGTTACCCCTTCGATTTGTGAAAGTTCATTTGCAAAAGATTCTGCTTGCTGGGGTGTTGCTTTTAAGTTTAATGAAATGAGGCCTTCTTCTCTATTGGGATCGGGGCTACCCATTCTTCCAATGATAAGTTGATCATATTTGGTAAATGTTTTTTGTACCTGGGGAGAATGCTTGTCACGTTGATTAATCAGAATACCCATTATTGCAAAGTTCTCCATATTATTATCCTCCTTTAGTTATCAATATTCTTAGATAGTATATCCTGACTGGAAAGGAATTATTTATTTTTTAAATAAGGCTAAAGTCCCAAAAATACCTGCCCAGAGAATTATTTTTAAAAAAATACCCATTTATTTCATATTGAGGCAGGAATTTTGAATTATAAAAGAGAAAATAGTGGGGCAAAGTGGTAGTGTGTGGTAAAATAAGCATAAAAGTGGTGACTTTGATGTTCATGGGTGAATTTGAGCATACAATTGATGTTAAAGGGCGAGTGATTATTCCTGCACGCTTCCGAGAGGAGCTGGGTGGAAATTTTGTTATTACCCGTGGTTTGGATCATTGTCTCTTTGTTTATACTATGGAAGAATGGAAAGTCATTGAAGAAAAATTAAAAACACTACCATTTACTAAAAAAGAGGCTCGAACTTTTGTGCGATTTTTCTTTTCCGGTGCTTCAGAATGTGAACTGGATAAACAAGGGCGTGTATTATTAATGCCTACCCTACGTGATTATGCTAAATTATCTAAAGATGCCGTTATTATCGGGGTTTCTACCCGTTTAGAAATTTGGGATAAACAAGAATGGAATAATTATTGTAATAATGCTGAAGCATCTTATGAAATATTGGCAGAAGAAATGGTTGAGTTAGGAATATAGGTGATGATATGGAATTTGTTCACAAATCTGTTCTGTTAGAAGAATGTTTAGAAATGTTAAATTGTTTTCCGGGTGGTACTTTCGTAGATTGTACTTTTGGTGGAGGAGGTCATTCGCAAAAAATTTTAGAGGCCATCCTACCTGGAGGATTATTAATTGGAATTGATCAAGATGAAGCGGCAATATGTAATGGCTATAAACGGTTGGAACCCTTTTCCGGTCACTTTCAGCTTGTACAGGATAATTTTTATAACATCAAAAATATTATTCAAAATCCAAAGATGCATCAAGTAGATGGGTTGTTATATGACTTAGGCGTATCTTCCTATCAATTGGATAATCCTGAGCGTGGTTTTAGTTATCAAGCCGATGCCCCGTTAGATATGCGTATGAATCAAAATCAAATGCTAACGGCTGAGGATATTGTTAACGAGTACTCGCAGGAGGACTTGATTCGAATTATTAAAGAATATGGGGAAGAGCGCTGGGCGAAACGAGTTGTTGAATTTATTGTGAAGTTTCGCAAGGAAAGAACTATAAAAACAACAGGAGAGTTAGTCGATATTATCAAACGGGCCATTCCTGCTGGCGCAAGAAGAGATGGTCCACATCCAGCTAAGCGAACGTTTCAAGCGATAAGAATTGCCGTCAATCAAGAACTTAAAATACTGGAAAAGGCGATAGAAGATGGTATCAGTGTTTTAAAGCCTGGCGGAAGAATTTGTATCATATCTTTTCATTCCCTCGAAGATCGGATTGTAAAGCAAACGTTTCAAAGACTGGCGAAAGGATGTACTTGCCCCCCTGAGTTACCCGTATGTGTTTGTAATGGCAAGCCGTCCGTGAAAATAGTAACTTCAAAGCCCATTCTTCCTGCTCAGAAGGAAATAGAATTGAATCCTAGAGCCCGTAGTGCAAAATTGAGAGTGGCAGAAAAACTAGAATAAACGTTCTAAAGGACATAAGGGGTGAATAAATTTGATAGTAAACAAAAAACAAGAAATTTATCATAACTGGCCGCAGGAAGAATGGCAACCGAGGCGAAAAAAGCGGTTAAAGAGCAATCCAAAAAGATTTTTAAAATTCACCTCTGTTCTAGTCGTGGTGATGGTATCAGGTTGCTTTTTGCATTTGTTTAATCAAACTCGGATTGCTAAAGTAAATTATCGTTTAATACAAGAAACACAAAATCTAGAAAAATTGACGCGTGACAATCAAGTACTAGAGGTAGAAATTGCAAAGCTTGAATCTCTAGACCGAATTGAGATGATCGCAAAAAATGAGTTGCAAATGATAGAAATTCAGAACATTAAGTGGATACCGGCCAGCAATTGACAGGAGGAAGGAGAAGATGTTCCTTGGCTGGAGCAGTAAATATAATGGTACGTAGGAGAATTACAGCCCTTTTTCTTATTATGGGATGTATTTCTTTTTTACTAACCTTTCGTTTGGTATGGATTCAGTTTATTCGCAGTGAATATTATCAGGAAGAGGCTTTAAAACAGAGGATGAGAGAAGTTCAGGTAGAGCCCAAACGAGGTATTATTTTTGATAGAAATAAGAAGGAGTTAGCGGTCAGTGCAAGTGCAGATTCTGTATTTGCCGTTCCAGCAGAAATAAAGAATGCACATAAGACAGCTGAAGCATTGGCTGAAGTGGTGGATATGGAAGTGGTTTATTTAGAGACCTTACTTTCTAAAAAGCAAAGCTTTGTATGGATCAAAAGAAAGATTGACGATAAGAACTCGCAAAAGATTAGATCGTTGGATTTAGATGGTATTGGATTGACAGAAGAAAGCAAACGATTTTATCCGAATGGGACGTTGGCTGCACAAATTTTGGGGTTCGCTGGAATCGATAGTCAGGGACTCGATGGATTAGAACTTTATTATGATCAGTATTTACGGGGAGCGCCTGGTTGGATTGTTGCGGAGCGTGATGCTACAGGACGAAAAATCCCCCAGGGGGAGCAAAAATATTTACCTCCTAAAAATGGAAACGATGTTATTTTAACGATTGATGAGGTCATTCAATATATTACAGAACGAGAACTTAGCAAAGCAATGCAAGAAACTCAAGCTAAGAGTGGAACTGCTATTGTCATGGATCCTAAAACAGGCGGAATTCTGGCACTGGCAAATTACCCTACATATGATCCTAATCATTTTGGTAAATATCCTCAAACTTCATGGCGAAACGCTTCTATTTCCAATAGTTATGAACCTGGGTCAACATTTAAGACAATTACAGCTGCTGCAGCGCTGGAAGAAGGGAAAACGACGATCAATGATCACTTCTTTTGCAGCGGTTCAATTAAAGTAGGCCCGGATCGTATTAAATGTTCACATACTGAAGGACATGGAAGTCAAAGTTTTGCTGATATTGTTAAAAATTCCTGTAACCCTGGTTTTGTAACGGTAGGGCAACGATTGGGGAAAGATGTTTTTGGTAAATATATTAAAGCCTTTGGGTTCGGCGAGAAAACAGGAATTGATTTACCAGGAGAAGCGAAAGGGATCGTTCGTCCACCTGAACAATTACGTCCGATAGACGTGGCTACAAATTCAATTGGTCAAGGGATTGCTGTGACGCCGATTCAACTTGCAGTAGCCGTTTCGGCAGTTGCTAATAATGGGAAATTAATGCAGCCTCATTTATTAAAAGAAGTAAGAAGTCCCGATGAAAAAGTGATAAAAAAAGTAACACCTACTATAGTACGCCAAGTTATTTCACAAGAAACAGCAAAAACGCTTTGTGAAACGTTGGCCGGTGTTGTTACTAAAAACGGAACAGGACGTAATGCTGTCATTGAAGGTTACAAAATTGCCGGTAAAACAGGAACTGCTCAAAAGCCGGGACCTCATGGTGGTTATGCGCCCGGAAAATATGTAGGTTCTTTTGTTGGCTTTGTTCCAGCTGATGACCCACGGTTAACTGTACTCGTATCTATTGATGAACCCAAAGGCGCTTATTATGGAGGAACCGTTGCGGCACCTGTTGTGCGGGAAATCATGAGAGATTCGTTACAGTACTTGGGTATTCCTCCAAGCGAGCCTATAGATAATGATAAGGGTCAAAATAATACAGGTGAGTCTTCTCAGTATCTTGAAGAATCACTAAACCGAACCATTCATGTTCCGCCATTAACAGATTTAAGTATTGTTGAAGCGCGTCAAATGGCTAAGCTATTAGGTTTGAAAGTTCAAATTATGGGTGAAGGTAGTAAAGTGGTTAACCAAATACCTAAAGCTAATGTAAGGGTAGTTCCTGATACGACGATTATTCTGTATTTAGGTGATGAACAGAAAAATATGGCACAGGGAAACACAGATCAGAAAGGAAAAATGGAAGTTCCTGATGTGACTGGAAAGACGATACGGGATGTGGCAGAAATTATTTCCTATGAATCGATGGATATTAATATACATGGTTCTGGAATTGCTGTCAGACAGAAGCCCCATGCCGGTGAAAAAGTAAATCAGGGAACCTTAGTTGAAGTATGGTTTGAGCCGCCCTCCGTTCATGAATAGAATCAGTTGACTATGGAAAACTATAAGCAAAAATAATAATGGAAATAATTTCTTAAATATGGAGAAAGGTAGGTACAAAAAGGCTGTGATGCGACTGATAGAGATTTTTAACGTATTGAATCAAAAACCACAAATAAATGTAAAAGACGAAAAAGTGACAGGAATCACCAGTCATTCCAAGCAGGTAGAACCAGGATGTGTTTTTGTTTGTATTAAAGGATTTAAGCATGATGGTCATCGATTTGCAAAGGAAGCTGTTGAGAGAGGTGCTATTGCGCTTGTTGTAGAATATAAACTTTCTGATATAGGAGATGTTCCTCAAATTATTGTATCTGACAGCCGCTGTGCTTTGGCACAGCTTTCTGCTGAGTTTTGGGATCATCCTTCAAAAAAGCTTACTTTAGTCGGTGTAACTGGAACAAATGGCAAAACGACAACAACCTATCTTGTAGAATCTATTTTTGCCCATGCCGATTTTAAGACGGGATTAATAGGCACAATAATGAATAAAATTGGGGATAAAGTATTTCCGATTATTAATACAACACCTGAATCCGAAGAATTGCAAAAAGCTTTTTATGATATGAAAAGCCAGGGGACAGATATGGCGGTTATGGAAGTTTCTTCTCATGCTTTAGATTTGCATCGTGTGGACACCTGTTTTTTTAACTATGCTGTTTTTACTAATCTTACTCAGGATCATTTGGATTATCATGTTACATTAGAAAGATATTTAGAAGCTAAAGGAAGGTTGTTTACAGAACTATTAAAGCCTGAATACAATAATGCGGCAATTATTAACATGGATGATCCCAGTAGTGATTATTTGATAGAGCACACACAGGCGAAAGTGATTACTTACGGCTTAAATAAGAAAGCACACATTCGTGCTGAGAATGTTGAAATAAACGCAAATGGTGCATCATTCACCATTATTGCCCCCGGAATAAATGAGAAGATCTCCTTACAGTTAACAGGTTTCTTTAATGTATATAACGCATTGTCAGCATTTTGTGTTGGATTTGCAGCTGGAATCCCATTTAGAACCATCAAAAAAGGGTTGGAAAGTGTTAAAGGGGTACCGGGTCGATTTGAATTGATTCAAGAGGGACAGGAATTCGCTGTTATTGTTGATTATGCGCATACACCTGACGGATTAGAAAACATATTGAAAACAGCACAAGCGTTTGTCCAAGGAAGAATTATTTCTGTATTTGGTTGTGGCGGCGATCGGGATTGCAAGAAACGTCCCCTTATGGGTAAAATATCTGCTGAACTTGCAGATTATTCTATTATTACTTCCGATAATCCTCGGACAGAAGAACCGTCCCAGATTATTAAGGATATTGAAGCCGGGGTAAAGGCGCTTACAGATGATCGCTATGAAGTCATATCCGATCGAAGAAAGGCAATCGAAAGGGCGCTGAGTATGGCGCAAAAGAATGATGTAATTATTATTGCTGGCAAAGGACATGAAACATATCAAATTATTGGTACACAAAAGTATGATTTTGATGATAGAGAGATTACGCGGGATGTATTAAGGAGAATGAAGAATGGATAAATTAGACGTTAATGATATCATTAAAGCTACAAAGGCACAACTTTTGCACGGTTGTGCCTCAACCGTTTTTACTGGTATTTCAACGGACAGTCGTCAGTTACAAAAAGGAGATTTATTTGTAGCGCTTTGCGGCGATCAATTTAATGGGCATACGTTTATTTCTCAAGCGATAGAAAAAGGGGCTGCTGGATTACTTTTATCTCAGGATGATGATTATAAAAATGAGATATGTGAAGATACAGCAGTTCTTAAGGTTAAAGATACCTTAAAGGCTTTGCAGGATATTGGAGCGTATTACCGCCTGCAATTTGATATTCCTGTAATTGGTGTAACCGGCAGCAATGGAAAAACAACGACCAAGGATATGATAGCAGCTATTTTAGCACAGCGATATCCAGTCCACAAAACAAGTGGTAACTTTAATAATGAAATAGGGGTACCATTAACACTTTTAGGTATTGAGAGGTATCATTGTGGTGCCATCGTAGAGATGGGAATGCGTGGATTAGGACAAATTATGCGCTTATGTGAAATCGCTCACCCAACGATGGGTGTGGTAACAAATGTGGGTGTTACTCATATTGGGGAATTAGGAAGCCAAAAGAACATTGCTGCAGCTAAAGGGGAACTGATTGAAGCTTTAGATGCAAATGGAGTGGCTGTATTGAATGGGGATGATCCCTTCGTAAGAGAACTAGCCAGTCATAATTTGGGAAAGGTTCTCTTTTTTGGTTTTTCCTCAGAAGTAGATATTCAAGCGAATACAATCTGTTCATTAAGCGATGAATCATGTGAATTTTTATTGAGAATTAATGAAGAGGAAATGAACGTTGTTTTACCCGTTCCAGGCAAGCATAACGTCTATAATGCATTAGCTGCAGCCGGGGTAGCAAGTGCGCTGGGATTTTCCCTTGGCGAGATAAAAGATGGGTTAAAAAACTTAAAACTGACGGGTATGCGCTGTGAATTTATTGATTTTCCTCAATTTAGAGTGATTAATGATGCTTATAATGCCAGTCCAACATCTATGGAAGCAGCACTGAAAATGCTGTGTGGCGTTTCTGCCAAAAGAAGAATTGCTGTACTAGGAGATATGTTGGAACTGGGAAATCAGAGTGACGTATTACATACTCAGGTCGGTATACAAGCAGGAAAATGTGACATTGATTGCTTGATATGTATAGGGCAGGAGGCTCGAAATATTGGCGAAGGTGCTTGTCAGTGGGGAATGATGGAAAACATTTATTACTGTGCAACAAATCAAGAAGCTGGAGAATTGCTCCTTACGCTAGTTCAACCAGGGGATATGGTTCTCTTGAAAGCTTCCCGTGGTATGAAATTAGAAGAAATCATTGACCATCTTAAAAATAATATTTCTTAATTTCTTGACTTATATCAAAGGAGAATGTACATTTAAAATAGAATGTGACCATTTTTGATACGAATCTACCCAGGGACTTTCCTTAAAGCGAGGTGTGTCCCCATGATAGAGAGAACAATAGATATTAAATAAGGAGCTATGAGAAGATGAATATTCGCATTATATTAGCAGCACTATTTGCTTTTTTAATATGTGTTATAACGGGACCTATTATGATTGCTTTTTTGCGGCAGCTAAAGTTCGGGCAACATATTCGAGAAGAAGGGCCCAAGGGTCATTTGAAAAAAGCAGGAACACCAACTATGGGCGGTATCATGATTATATTGGCATTAAGTTTAGGGTCCTTATTTTTTAGTCGTCATGATTTAAGTTTGTACCTTCTAGTCTTTGTTACCATTGGTTTTGGATTATTAGGTTTTATTGATGATTTTATGAAAGTTGTAATGAAGCGAAATTTGGGACTCAATGCCAAACAGAAATTTATGGGTCAAGTTATTATTGCAACCATATTAGCTGTTTTTGTAAGCATGCACCCGCAATTGGGAACAGAAATATTAATTCCTGTATGGGGACAAAAAATTAACTTGGGGTTATTTTATATACCATTTGTTGTTTTTGTTTTAGTTGGAACATCCAATGCTGTCAATTTAACGGATGGGTTAGATGGATTGGCTGCAGGCACAATGGCGATTGCTATAACCTGTTATTTATTTATCTGTATTGCTTTAGGAAGGTTAGAATTGGCAGTCTTTTGTGCTGCTACGGCCGGAGCTTGTCTGGGATTTCTATGGTTTAATGCTCATCCTGCACAGGTTTTTATGGGGGATACAGGTTCACTGGCTTTGGGTGGTGCTCTATCTGCATTGGCTGTACTGACAAAAACAGAAATTCTTCTTATTGTTATTGGTGGTGTTTTTGTTATTGAGACCTTATCGGTTATCATTCAGGTTTTGTGTTTTAAAACGACGGGTAAACGAATTTTTCGCATGAGTCCTATTCATCATCATTTTGAATTGAAGGGTTGGTCGGAAACCAAAGTAGTGATTCGTTTTTGGATTGTAGCGGCTATATTAGGTGGAGTCAGCTTGATTTTGATGTAATTTTGAGAGAAGATGAAAAATGCTGAAGGTAGAAAGATAAAAAATTCAGGAATGTTCTCAGTTATCAGTTCTCAGGTCTAAATTGCAAAGTGTTATCTTTTTTAATTTACACTGAGAACTGAAAATATTGGTTAGTTTTCTGCTTTTATCTTTTGCTGATAACTGAGAACCGGGAACTGAGAACTAATGATAATTAATGGCAGGGGGAAGAGGGATGCTTAATATGAAGGGAAAAAAGGTTGTTATTTTAGGCGCTGGTATGAGTGGTATAGGTGCAGCTAAAGTACTCAATCGAATGGGTGCTAACGTTTGGGTAAGTGATTTAAAAAGTGAAAAAGAAATTTCATATAATTTGCAAGAATTACGGGACTTAGGCATAGAAATAGTTTTAGGCGAGCATCCCGATGAATTATTAAACGGTACAGATTTAATGGTTGTGAGTCCTGCAGTTCCTAAGTGGGCATCATTTGTGCGTCGAGCTTTGGAAAGGCAAATTGAAGTGATTAGTGAGATTGAATTAGCATATCGTTTCAGTAGAGGTATTCCATTTGTGGCTATTACAGGAACGAATGGTAAAACAACAACAACGACTTTGGTAGGTGAAATTTTTAAGGCAGCAGGGAAGAAGACAATTGTAGGAGGCAATATTGGTATTCCTTTAATTGAAGAAATCTTTCATCATCCTGATGCTGAGGTAGCGGTTGTAGAAATAAGCAGTTTTCAAATGGAATGGGTCAATGAATTTAAGCCTCTAGTAAGTGTGATATTAAACATTACACCTGATCATCTAGATCGTTATGACTCATTTGATGATTATGGTTATACTAAAACAAATATTTTCCGCCAGCAGGATGTTAACGATTATGTTGTATTAAATGAAGATGATCATGAAACAATAAAATTTAAGCAAGATGTTTCCGCACGGCCTTTTTTCTTTAGCCGTCAAAAGAAATTAGCTCAAGGTGTTTATGTAGAAAACAATCATGTGGTCGTGGCAGATCAAGGGGAAAAGAGGATCATTTGTCCGGTGGAATCGATTGGTATTCCAGGCCCACATAATTTAGAAAACGCCTTAGCAGCTGTTGCAGCAACTTATTCTATGGGTGTTGATGAAACTGTTATTGCAGATACACTTAAACGTTTTAAAGGCGTAGAGCATCGCTTGGAATTTGTAGCTGAAATCAACGGCGTAACGTTTATTAATGATTCTAAAGGAACAAATTGTGATGCAGCTATGAAGGCACTACAATCTTTTACTCAACCTTTAATTCTTATTGCAGGTGGGAAGGATAAAGGAACAAGTTTTGATGATTTTGCGGCGCTTGCTGCACAAAAAACACGTGAAATTGTTTTAATGGGAGAGACAATGAATAAAATTAGTCAATCTCTTGCGAAAGCTGGATATAGTACACCCTATACTGTTAACAATATGCAAGAAGCAATTGATAAAGCTTATAACTTAGCAGAACCGGGAGATGTTGTTTTGTTATCGCCTGCTTGTTCTAGTTTTGATATGTTTAATAGTTATGAGCATCGCGGCGAAATATTTAAAGCAGAGGTTGCACGATTAAGGAGGTAATGCTGTGAGTGGCAGGAGAAGAGATCCTGACTACGTGCTTTACTTAACGGTAGTAATTTTATTAGGTTTTGGTATTGTCATGGTTTTTAGTGCTAGTTCTATAAAATCATTTGTACGGTATGGTGATAGTTATCATTTTTTGAAGAGACAGATTATATGGGTTGTAATTGGTCTTATAGCAATGACTTTTACAATGAAAGTTAATTACCAGATTTATAGACGAATGGCAAAACCCATATTGTATACAACGATAGCTTTATTAGTGCTGGTATTAATTCCGGGAGTAGGTAAAGAGATTAATGGATCACAACGCTGGTTAGGCTACGGTTCTTTGACGGTTCAGCCTTCCGAGATCGCAAAATTGGGTATTATTATTTTTATGGCTAAATATTTTTCGGATAAAGAAGAAAAAATGCAGAATTTTATGCATGGATTATTACCACCCTTACTTGTTTTAGGTGTGATTTTTGGGCTTATTTTAAAGCAGCCTGATTTGGGAACTGCATTAGCAATAGCAGGATCTGTATTTATTATGCTTTTTGCTGCAGGAGCACGTATTGGTCATTTAGCTTTTTTAGCGTCCTTATCGTTACCGGCAGTAGGTGCCATGATTTGGTTGGAGCCTTATAGAATGAGGCGATTAACTGCATTTTTGAATCCTCAGGCTGATCCACAGGATTCTGGTTTTCAGATTCTTCAGTCATTATATGCGATTGGTTCCGGTGGGTTGGTAGGATTAGGTCTGGGCAGAAGCCGGCAAAAATTCTTTTATCTTCCAGAACAGCATACTGATTTTATATTTGCTGTTTTGGGAGAAGAATTGGGTTTTATCGGTGCAGTTACAATTATTTTGCTTTTTTTCCTATTTCTCTGGCGCGGATATAAGATTGCTATTTATTCACGGGACACATTTGGAAGTATATTGGCCGTTGGTATTACATCATTAATTGGTTTGCAAGCGGCTATGAATATTGCAATTGTAACTTCTTCCATGCCTGTTACAGGAATTCCACTGCCATTTATTAGCTATGGCGGGTCATCATTAGTAATTACTTTAGCAGGTGTGGGGTTATTACTTAATATTTCAAAATTTTCAATACATCAGGCAAGAAAGTAGTGAGGAGAAAAAAATGAAAATATTAATAACAGGTGGTGGAACCGGGGGTCATATTTACCCCGGTATTGCTATTGCTAAAGAATTTCAAAGAAGAGATTCTCAAACAGAGATTGTTTTTGTTGGAACTTCAAAAGGGTTGGAAACTGAATTGGTCCCAGCAGCTGGATTTCCTTTGAAAATAGTTACTGTTACGGGTTTGCAGCGAAAAATATCATGGGAGAATGTTAAAACATTTGCCCGATTTGCTAAAGGACTTTTGGAAGCCAATCAAATTATTTCCCAATTTAAACCTCAAATTGTTATTGGAACAGGTGGCTATGTATGTGGGCCTGTTGTTTTTATGAGTGGTATGCGAAAAATTCCTACTTTAATTCATGAGCAAAATTCTTTTCCAGGTATTACAAATCGCTTTTTGTCACGATTTGCGAGTGTTGTAGCCTTGACAGATTTAAAGGCTAAACAATTTTTCCCCAAAAGGGCTCATATTATAAAAACAGGTAACCCCGTGCGTCCTGAAATATTATTAGCAAAAAGAGGAGAAAGTTATAGAGCGTTAGGGCTCAAGTCCGACAAAAAAACGGTTTTGATTTTTGGAGGCAGCAGGGGAGCGCATAGCATAAATCAAGCAACATTAGAAGCACTGGAAGGATTTCATAGACATGAGGACTTGCAAGTTTTATTTATTACAGGGCAAAAAGATTTTGATTTTGTTAAGAAGCGCGTTATAGAAATGAAATTAAATGGGAAACTTATAATTAAGCCCTATTTGCATCGTATGGAAAATGCATTAGCAGTGGCTGATATCGTTGTTTGTCGCGCAGGGGCTACAACATTAGCAGAAGTTACAGCAAGGGGGATACCGTCAATTTTGATTCCTTATCCATATGCTACGGATAATCATCAAGAATACAATGCCCGTTCTTTGGAAGACCAGGAAGCGGCACGTGTTATTTTAGATAAAGATTTATCAGGTGATAAATTATTGAATGAGACCACTAATTTATTGCAGGATCAACCACTTTTGCAGCGAATGTATGAAAATAGTAAAAAATGTGGTGAAATTGATGCTGCCTCAAAAATAGTCGATGAAGCGTATAAACTATTGAAACGATAGATTTTTCGTTTTTTAGTAAAATTAACACTTCTGATAAGTTAGCAGGTAGCAGGTAGCAACCAGCAGGTAGCAGGTAGGGAAAGATTAAAAGACGTAAGTGGTAAGTAGTAAGTGGGAAAAATCAGCTAATTAAATGCTAATATGTTAGAGTTTGCAATTTGGAAATTTAGTGTACTCAAGTTTTAACAAAAAAGTTCCAAATAAAAAAGCACAATTATCAAGCAAATCCAACTTGCCACTTACCATTAATGAGATACGAGCGGTGTGTCCCCGTTATTGCATGAAAGTGAAAAGCTGGGACTATCAAGTTAAGTCCTACCTTCTACCTGCTACAAGTGACCAAAGGGAACGCGCTACCTGCCAGCAACGCCATTAGGCGCTGCTATATATTACCTTTAACGCCTCTGCAGTTCGAGGCATAATATGCAGGTATAAGATATACTTATTCTGCTCCAGATGGAAGGAGAGGACATCATGCTAAGAAATATTGAACACATTCATTTTGTCGGCATTGGCGGTATAGGAATGAGCGGAATTGCTCAAGTGTTATGGGAAATGGGCTATAAAGTAACAGGTTCTGATCTCCGAGCCAACAAAAATACACGAAAATTAGAAACAATGGGTATTAAAATTAACATTGGGCACCATGAACGGGCAGTTGAAGGCTCAGATGTAATTGTTTTTTCATCTGCTATTCCGGAAACAAATATCGAAATTATTGAGGCAAAGAAAAGATGTATCCCGATTTTAAAAAGAGCAGAAATGTTAGCCGAAGTCATGAAAGAGGGAATTGGCATTGCTGTTGCCGGTGCTCATGGGAAAACAACAACAACTTCTATGATTTCTTTAATATTAGAGAAAAACAACTTAGATCCTACTATTATTATAGGGGGGGAATTACAAGAAATAGGTGGGAATGCTAAATTGGGTAAGAAAGGTAGCTATGTTGTTGCAGAGGCGGATGAAAGTGATGGTTCTTTCCTCAAGCTGGATCCAATTATTTCTGTCATCACCAATATTGAAGCAGATCATTTGGATTATTATCATAACTTGGAAAATATTATTAAAGCCTTTAGTTCATTTTTAGGGAAATTACCACCTACTGGGTTAGCTGTTTTGTGTTTTGATGATCCTCATGTGCGTGAATTGGCCGAAAGATTTGATGGACCTTATATTTCTTATGGGATTGATTCTAATGCAATGCTTCGTGCGCTTCATATTAAACATACTGATTTTGGGGTAGAATTTGATGTTTTCTATCATAACAATAAATTAGGGCAGATTAAACTTTGCGTTCCAGGTGATCATAATGTGAATAATGCTTTGGCTGCAATTGCTGTTTGCATTAAGGCAGGGTTGACTTTTGAAGAAATTGCCAATGGCATTGCTTCTTTTTGTGGTGCAGGAAGAAGATTTCAGGTAATGGGTGAAGTGGATGGTATTTTAGTTGTTGATGATTATGCACATCATCCTACAGAAGTTAAGGCAACTTTAAAAGCAGCTCAACAAAAAAAATATCAACGTGTGATTGGGGTATTTCAACCGCATCGTTATTCAAGGACCTTTTATTTAAAGGATGAATTCGCTGAAGCGTTATCTCTAGCGGATCACGTCGTTTTAACTGATATTTATGGTGCTGGGGAAAAACCAATTGCAAATGTGAGTTCAGAACTGATCTTAAAAGCATTTCCACATGAAAATAATGAATGCATTATTTTAGTAAACAATAAAGAAGAGATTGTAGATTATTTAGAAAAAGAAGTAAGAACCGGGGATTTAGTTATTACATTAGGGGCTGGAAATATTTGGACGGTAGCTCGGGATTTAGTAGAAAGATTGAAACAAAAACATTCATGTTCAACGGAAGATCACACTTTAGCATCAGAAGCAAAAGCAATTGTTAGTTACTAGTAGGTATGATTTTCAATTAAATGATCGGGCTGATTGGCTTAAATTATGAAATGAACTTAATGATAAACGATTGGAGCCAATCAGCTGTTATTTTGGATACTAAAGGTTTGTGGCTTGGTGATGGTGAAGTATGCATACAGGCTGTGGAGGTGTCCAACGTGGGAAAATTAATTGTTTTAGGAGGAAGTAGATTAGAAGGGGAAGTTGTAATTAGTGGTGCTAAAAATGCAGCTTTGCCTATTTTAGCAGCAACTATTTTAAATGGAGAATCTTGTATCATACGTAATATTCCCTCTTTAACGGATATTAAGGTTATGACTGAAGTTTTACAATCTTTAGGTGCAAAAATTGAAGAAGTTGAATCTCATGGTTTAGAAATAGATTCTAGTCAAATAAATTCAGGAGATGTTTCAGAAGCACTCATGAGAAAAATGCGTGCGTCCAGTCTGGTTATGGGGCCGCTTTTAGGGCGATTTAAAAAAGCTAAGGTATCTTTTCCTGGCGGCTGTGCAATTGGTTCAAGACCTATTGATTTACATATTAAGGGATTGAAGATGCTTGGTGCGGATATTAAGGAAGAATATGGGTATATCGTCGCTAATGCTGATCGGCTGGTTGGCACAGAAATTCATCTTGATTATCCTAGCGTAGGTGCCACTGAAAATATTATGATGGCAGCTGTATTTGCCGAGGGTGATACAACAATTAAGAACGCTGCTCAGGAGCCTGAAGTTGTCGACTTACAAAATTTCTTAAATCAAATGGGTGCTTTAATTCATGGAGCAGGCACAGCAGAAGTTATGATTCAAGGGGTCAAAAAGCTTCATAATGTTGAGTATGATGTTATGCCTGATCGAATTGAAGCAGGTACTTATATGGTAGGGGCAACCCTAACCAAAGGTGATGTTATATTAAAGAATGTTATGTATGAACATATTGAGTCAATTGTAGCAAAACTAAGTGAAATTGGCGCTAAAATTGTATTTGATAGTGATAAGTGTAACTTGAGAATTATAGGGCCTGGTACTTTTGCCCCCTTTGATTTAAAAACGCTTCCATATCCTGGGTTTCCGACGGATATGCAAGCGCAGATGATGGTTCTTGCAACCTTAGGAGAAGGAACGAGTATTATAACGGAAACTATATTTGAAAATAGATTTCAACATGTACCTGAATTGCGTCGTATGGGTGCAGAAATAAAGCTGGAAGGATCAACAGCCGTCGTTCGTGGAAAAGGGAGATTAAGTGGAACATTTGTTTCATCTACGGATTTACGTGCTGGAGCGGCTTTAGTATTGGCGGGTTTAGTAGCTGATGGGGCAACGATTGTAGAAGAAATACATCATATTGAAAGAGGATATGAAAGTTTCCAAGAAAAGTTGGTTAAACTAGGTGCACGGATTGAAATAATTAGAGATTAATGTTCTCAAAGATAAATGAATATACTATAATGTAATAGCTAAGGGATAAGATAAAAAGGTTTATCAGAGTAATAAGTAATGGAAAAACAGAGGAGTGGAAATATGGTGAAAATTGGAGTATTAATGGGGGGAAAATCTGCTGAAAGAGACATTTCTCTTAAAACGGGTACTGCTTTTGTCGAAGCAATAAAGCGAAAAGGATATGACGTTGTAGGGATAGATGTAAATGAAGATATTGCTTTGGTATTGCGGCAGCAAAAAATCGATGTTGCTTTTATTGCTCTTCATGGTCGTTTTGGGGAAGATGGAACGATTCAAGGGCTGTTGGAAATAATGGGTATTCCTTATACTGGTTCCGGTGTACTGGCAAGTAGTCTAGCTATGAACAAAATTATGGCAAAGAAAATTTTTGAGCACCAAGGCATTTCGACACCACGTTTTATTGCAGCTGAAATAGATGAAGCGTTTGATGTTTCTTTACTAAAATTAGATGAAATGAACTTTCCATTAGTTATTAAACCAGATATAGAAGGTTCCAGTTTTGGCTTAAGTATTGTTAATAATATCGATGAGATCAGTGACGCGCTGAGTAAAGCTGCATGTTATTCCAAAGAAATTTTAATTGAAGAATATGTAGCGGGTATGGAAATAACAATTGGAATATTGGGAAAAGATGATGTTAAACCTCTTCCTATCATTCAAATTAAACCTAAGAAGGGTATTTATGATTATGAAGCCAAATATACCAAGGGTGCGACAGAATTTGTGATTCCTGCGCCTCTTGAAGAAGCGACTTATAAAAAAGCACAATCCATGGCTTTATCTGCTCATAAAGCCTTAGGATGTGAAGGCGTTTCTAGAGTAGATATGATGGTGGATGAAAATGGAACCCCTTATGTATTAGAAGTCAATACGATACCAGGGATGACAGGTACGAGTTTACTTCCACAAGCAGCTCGATACATAGGTTTAGAGTTTGATGATTTAGTAGAAAAAATATTATTGATGGTATTTTAAATTTTTGATATATGATTAGCAATAAAGATTTTGCATTTAGAATTGCTCTTGCAACAATATAAGTTATATAGATAATTGGTAAAAAAATATATTTTTATTAAAAAGTGGTATTTTTACTTACCACTTTTTCTTTTTTTCTTATCATATCAATGGTATAATACTAGCATGCAGAGGTGATGATATGTCCAATAGAAAAATAGAAAAAGTGACACTGGCAAAAATTAAAAAAAGAAGAAGTACTTTAGCTATTGTTTTTATTATCTTATTGGTTTTAGCTGTCTTTTGTTTTATTAATTCAAATTATTTTAATGTACAAGCTATTAGGATTCAAGGGAATTTTTATTTAGACAGTTCAACTATAAAAACGATGGCCGGAATTCCTGATCATATTAATATTTTCAAACTAAATTTGTATGATATTGAAGAGAAATTAGATCAAAACCACTTGATTGAAGATGTTTCAATAGAACGCGAGTTTCCTTCTACCATAATCATTACATTAACGGAAAGAATTCCTGTTGGCGTTATCGTATTAAATGGTCATTATATAGAAATTGATAATGAAGGCATCGTATTATCATTAGATGGAACACATTTTGACATACCTTTTATTACGGGGTGTAAAGGGAAAATACCTTCAATTGGAAATAAAATTGATATGAATGATTTGGATTTTATTTTAGATATTTTGAAACAAATTGAGAAAAATACACAGCTTCAAATTGCTGAAATTAATATGACTCAAAAAGATGATATGACTTTCTTTACTAATGATGCGATAACAGTGTACGTAGGTTCAAATCAGGATATAGGTAAAAAAATAAAACTACTTAATTCAATTTTAAATGATATTCATAGTAAAAATCAGGATGTTGGAATGATTGACATTAGAAATGGCAAACAGGCAGTTGTAAAATAAACAGGGTAAATATTTATTTTGATAGAAGAAACGAGGTGATGGTAGTGAGTAAGTTACATCATAGGCATTGGCCTATTTCTTTAACTTTGATATGTATTATCTTAGGATTAATTATAGCATTACAACTAAGAGCACAAGAAAATCTAAATAATACATCTTTGTATAAAAAGAATGATGATATTGTAAAAATGATAAAGAATCTAGAAGGAGAAAATCAAAGCCTTCAAGCAGGCATTCAGGTTGTTCGTGATCAAATCAATGAATATGAAGAGGAAGCAACTAAGGGTGAAAGCCATCTTAAAATACTTAAAAACCAATTGGATGATTTGAAAGATGTTGCTGGGCTAACAGAGCTTGAAGGGTCCGGCGTTATTATTGTTATGGATGATAATAAGAAAAGTTTTAACCAATTAGGCGGAGATCCAAACTGGTATATTATTCATAATAGTGATTTGTTACGAATTATTAATGAGTTATGGGCATATGGTGCGGAATCCATGGCAGTAAATGATCAAAGGATTGTTATGATGTCTGAAGTGAGATGTGTGGGAAATACGATTATGATTAATGCAGAGCGGATTGCACCACCTTTTGAAATAAGGGCAATTGGTGATCCTGAGAGGCTACGTCAGGGTATAGAAGGTAACCGGCAGGGTATACTTTATGAACTTAAATCACTTGATTTTCCTATAGAAGTTAAGGAATCTCAAGTTGTTATTCCTGCGTATAAGAAAAGTTTTACTTTTAATAATGTAGAGATTGTAGAGGAACCGAAGCAAAACAGCTAAACGCTGTGCAGCTTACCATAACGTTTTAAAGCAAACAGTATTGGTTATAAACTTTGGCTGTTAAGTTTTTGCTTTTTAGGTGCTATATAAATTGCATTAAAGCTTTTACATTTAGAATGGCTCTGGCAACATGGGGACACACCACTCGTGCCTCGTGGAATTTCCCCATCTTTCCTTCGCTTTTCCTGCAAACCTGCAATGTAAGTTCTTTATTGCATTACACATAAAAGATATTGAAAAGATGGAGGGAGATCGTGAAAGGGAAAAAAAGCATTTACTTATCAATAACAGTGGTTTGTTTATTTTTAGGAATTATTGTGACTGTACAATTTAAAACCAATCAACAAACGCAAAATGACTTGAGTCGGCAACCGGTAGAAGATTTAGTAATAATCTTAAAGAGCCTAAATGAGGGACGACAACGGTTGGAAGATGAATTGGTTTCTTTAAGGAAACAACAAGCAGAGTATGAAACTGTGGCTATAGATGGCACTCAATCTCGTGATAACATGGAAAAAGAATTGCAACGATTAAAGATTGCTACAGGTTTGGTAGGCGTGAAAGGTCCTGGGGTGATGATTGAGATAGAAGAGAGCCCTGCACTGCAAAACTATGATATCATTACGGTTCTAAATGAGTTGTGGGCTGCGGGTGCAGAAGGAATAGCCATTAATGGGGAGCGGTTGGCGATTAATTCTTCACTTGAATTTCGGGAAGGATCTAGAAATTTATGGACTAACAATAAACCTATAGCATCTCCCTACCAAATTATAGCAATAGGGGATGCACAGACTTTAGAAACTTCATTGAAAATGCCTGGAGGTGTTTCTGAACAATTGGTGACATTACAAATTAATTTATTAATTACTATAGAGGATGAGCTGGAAATTCCTGCTTATAAAGGAAGTTATACGTTTGAGCAAGCTCATCCGGTGGAAGAAGGTGCTAATGCATGATTTGGTTACCCATATTAGGATTGATTGTAGGTATTTTAATAGGTTTAAATTCACCCGTCGTGATTCCCCCATTTTATGCCAAATATATGTCCATTGCCGTTTTAGCAGCACTTGATTCAGTTTTTGGGGGACTTCGTGCAGGAATGGAAGAGCATTTTGATAATAATATTTTTATTTCAGGTTTCTTTGGGAATATGCTTTTGGCGGCAATGCTGGCTTATATTGGTGACCGTCTAGGCGTAGATTTATATTATGCAGCTGTTTTTGCTTTTGGCATTCGGCTTTTTACCAATTTGGCTGCCATAAGGCGGTATCTAATTAGCTATTTTATCCGTGATGATGTAAGTTCAGCAGAAGAAAATCAAAAAAATGAAGAATAAATTTTCCCATTTACTAGTATGAAAAAAGGAAAATGATTTTTTATGTTGAATATTCTTCATTATACCCATTTGATGATTATTAATATTTAATAAGTAACTGCAATGATGGATATATAGAGAGGGGATGCAGTATGGGTCCAAAGGATATCATCGTAGGACTAGATATAGGAACCACAAAAGTATGTGCCATCGTGGCCCAGGTAGATCAAGAGGATTGTGTAGAAATTATTGGACTAGGAACCCATCCATCTGCTGGTTTAAGAAAAGGTATCGTTGTTAATATTGACGAAACAGTTCGTTCAATACAACATGCTATTGAAAAAGCAGAGAGAATGGCGGGAATCAAGATTGAAGAAACCTATGTAGGTATTGCAGGTGGTCATATTTTTTCAACCAATAATCGTGGTGTAGTAGCTGTTGCCAGTGATGATAAAGAAATAACCGCTGATGATGTTGAAAGAGTGATACAAGCGGCACAGGTTATTCCCATTCCTTCAGAAAAGAAAATAATTCATGTGATACCGAGTGAATTTATTATAGATGGCTACGAAGGAATTAAAGATCCTGAGGGTATGTCAGGAAGCCGTTTAGAAGTAAAAGCGCATCTTGTAATGGGATCTTTTACAGTGATTCAAAACTTAACTAAAAGTGTTGAACAGGCAGGTGTTGATATCGGTGGGTTAGTGTTAGAACCCATTGCTTCTGCCAAGGCAGTGTTGACACATGACGAACAGGAATTAGGAGCCATTCTTATTGATATAGGCGGGGGTACGACAGATGTTGCGATATTTGAACATGGCGGTATTCGTGAAACATTTGTACTGCCTGTAGGAGGTAATCATGTTACAAATGATATAGCTATGGGATTAAGAACCCCTATTGCACAAGCAGAAGATATTAAACTAATGCATGGATGTGCGTCAGAAGCATTGGCTGATCAGAGTAAGCATATTGAATTACCGGACGTAGGTGGTTGTGGGATTCATCAAGTCCCTCAGGCTATTCTATATCGTGTTATTGAATCAAGAATGAGCGAAATTTTTGCAATGGTAAATGAGGAAATTAAGCGTTTAGGATGTAGCGAATTGCTTCCAGGAGGCATTGTTTTGACAGGGGGCGCTTCGCTCTTACCAGGCATACAAGTATTAGCTGAAAGAGAGTTTAATTTTCCCGTTCGTATTGGATATCCTGAAAACTTAGGTGGTTTAACGGATATGGTTCGCAGTCCAATTTATGCTACGGGTGTGGGTTTATTACTTTTTGGGATAGAAGAAATACATAAAACCGAGAATAAAGGATTCAAAAGTGATCATATTATGACGGATTTTATTCAACGCATCAAGGATTTTTTTGGTAACATGTTCTAAGGCACAGATCAATAAGCTACGTATAGGTTTTATCATATTATTGCTGATGAGAGGGAGGGTTTATATTGTTGACAGATACAAAGAATGATGCCGATTATATGGCAAAGATTAAGGTTATTGGTGCCGGCGGGGGTGGCAGTAATGGTGTTAATCGGATGATTGATGCTAATTTGCAGGGAATTGAATTCATAACCGTAAACACGGATTCTCAAGCCTTACTCCTTTCCTATGCCGATCATAAAATACAGATTGGTTCAAAGCTAACAAGAGGATTAGGTGCTGGGGCTAATCCTGAAGTAGGGAGACAAGCGGCAGAAGAAACCCAAGAAGAAATTAAAGAGGCTCTAAAAGGTGCGGATATGGTTTTTATTACAGCCGGTATGGGCGGCGGGACTGGTACAGGTGCTGCACCCATTATTGCTCAAGTGGCAAGAGAGCTAGGCGCTTTAACTGTAGGTGTTGTTACCAAACCTTTTGCTTTTGAAGGAAAAAAACGTATGGTACAAGCTGAAAAAGGGATAGAACAACTTAAACAAGCGGTTGATACGTTGATTACAATTCCCAATGATCGGTTATTACAAATCGTAGAGAAACGAACTTCTATGATGGAAGCTTTTCGTATAGCAGATGACGTCCTACGACAAGGTGTCCAAGGAATTTCAGATCTTATTACTGTTACAGGACTTATTAACCTGGACTTTGCTGATGTAAAAACAATTATGCAGGAAGCTGGTTCAGCATTAATGGGAATCGGACGAGCTAGTGGAGAAACGCGAGCAGCCGATGCAGCCAAAGCGGCTATATCATCTCCACTATTAGAAACATCAATTGAAGGCGCGCAGGGCGTACTCTTTAACATAACCGGAGGGTTAGATTTAGGACTTTTAGAAGCTAATGAAGCAGCAGAAATTATTTCAGAAGCAGCTGACCCTGAAGCAAATATTATTTTTGGAGCAGTTATTGACGAGGATTTACAAGATGAGGTGCGAGTGACCGTGATTGCGACGGGGTTTGAGAAGAAGCCTGTTAGTACCGCTTCTGAAAAGAAACAACAGGGATTACCTGATGAACTAGGAAAAATTCCTTCTTTTTTGAGTGACGAGCTGGATATTCCCGCTTTCTTAAGAAGAAGATAAAGTTTTTAAAGCCGGTATGAATAATTCATACCGGCTTTCCTTTTTTAAAAAGTGAAAATTTGTGCATGGGCATGATTATGCCTCCAGCCATCTTGAAGATAAAGAGATTTGTACGAACTTGAAGGATGTTGCTCATGAAGTAGGATGGTTAATATTTGATACTGCTGAGGCTATCGACGCGCCAACCTGTCTTTCGGCATAACTATGCCCAGGTGGTTTTAATCTTTTTCTTCCCTCTTTCAGCAGCCGCAGGCTGCGTTCGTTCCTCTTTCCTCGAAAGATTTTTTTCGACATTATTAGTATAAAACGACATCACGTCTTGACATGTTTCCTTATGGAAAAGAGGTATAATATAGGGAGCTCATGCATAGAAAAGGTATAGTGGAAATGCTATGGGAAAATGTAAAACATTAGTTATCAAGGGGCGTTTCTGATGGAAATTATTTATGTTGACCAGCTATTGCTTACTAATTTTGGAATTAACTTTCTCCTATTATGGGCTACGGGAAAGTTTTTTGGAAAGTGTATTAGAATTAGGCGGCTTTTTTTAGGGGCAAGTGTAGGGGCATTATATTCATTAGCTATATTTTTTCCACCTATGACACATTTTCTTAATTCATTTTTAATCAAAGTTGCCATATCTGGCATTATGCTAGTATTAACTTTTTGGCCTTTGGGAAAAAAGATTTTTTTAAAATATATGCTTATTTTTTATTTAATGGCTTTTACTTTGGGTGGCGCAGCACTCGGGATCATTTATTTATCTAATCGTGAAGTGTTATTTCGTCAAGGCGCGATCTTTTATTCAGGAAATAGTGTGTTTTTAGGCTTGGTATTTGGTATTATAATGCTTATATTAGTAGGACGTTTTGGTTTGAGTGTATTAACGAAACGAGATTGGCAAAAGCAACTCCAACTTACCCTATATATTTTTTTTCAAGAGAAATCAATTATTCTAAATGGGTTAGTGGATACAGGAAATCAGTTAAAATGCCCAATTACGAAAAAGCCTGTTATTGTAGTTGATTATAGTGCTATTTCTTCATTAATTCCTGATAACATGAAAACTATTTTAGAGCAGGGGACGGAAATAAATGATTGGGATGAGCTTGTGCGTGTTTTAGAAAAGGAAAACTGCTCTGAAAGGTTTTCCCTCATTCCATTTTCAGCTTTGGGAAAGAGTAACGGAATGTTACTTGGATTTCGACCTGATAAAATTGAAATTCTAGATGGTGATCAAAAATATTGTGTAAGTGATGTTATTATTGGTATTTATCAAAAGCCATTATCCCGAGATAATACGTATCATGCTTTGCTTAATCCAGAAATTTTTCATTCAGGTACGCTTTTACAGCGGTAAATTAATGATGGGAGATGACAGTATGAAACAATTACTTTGGCGTTTAAGGTTAAAGTGGCGAATTCTTATAATTAAAATATTCCATAAATTAAAGCTAGATCCTGAAAGAATATTTTATATTGGTAATAATGAAGCATTGCCCCCGCCGCTTAATGCGGAAGAGGAGGCTTATTTACTGAATAAGCTTGAAAATGATCGAGATGAAGCCGTAAAAGGTATTCTAATAGAACGAAATTTAAGATTGGTTGTATATATTGCACGGAAATTCGAAAATACTGGAATTGGCATTGAAGATTTAGTATCAATAGGATCTGTGGGATTGATTAAAGCGGTTAACACTTTTAATCCTAATAAAAAAATTAAATTAGCGACTTATGCTTCTCGATGTATTGAAAACGAGATTTTGATGTATCTTAGACGTAATAATAAATTAAAGACGGAAGTGTCTTTTGATGAACCACTAAATGTGGATTGGGATGGTAATGAATTGCTTCTTTCTGATGTTTTGGGTACGGAATCAGATTTAGTCTATAAGTTTATAGAAGAAGAAGTGGATCGAAAGTTGTTGGGTATTGCGCTTAAAAAACTTAATGAACGTGAAAAGAAGATTATGGAACTTCGTTTTGGGCTCAGAGGAGAGAGAGAGAAGACCCAAAAGGAAGTAGCAGATATGTTAGGTATCTCCCAATCCTATATTTCACGTTTGGAAAAACGAATTATAAAACGTCTAAAGCAAGAAATGATGCAAATGCAATAAGAAAGATGCTGTCAGGTACACAGGCATTATAAAATAGAAAAGCATTTGAAAGTTTAAAAATTTACAAAAAAAACTTATCTTAAGATAAGTTTTTTTTGTAAATTTTTTCTTTTTTTTGTATAAAAAAAAGTCACCTGTCAATAATGAGTAATGGGAAGAGAATAAATTAAATGGAGGGCTTCAGATGCTGAATAATAAAGTTGAAATTTGTGGCGTTAATACAGCTAAATTACCATTACTTAAAAGTGATCAAATTCGTCAATTGTTTGTTGAATTACAGAGTGGGGATGAACCATCAAGGGATAAATTGATACAGGGAAATTTAAGATTGGTATTAAGTGTCATTCAGCGATTTAATAATCGGGGTGAATATGTAGATGATTTGTTTCAAGTTGGGTGTATTGGATTGATAAAAGCAATAGACAATTTTGATCTTTCGCAAAATGTTAAGTTTTCTACTTATGCGGTGCCCATGATTATTGGTGAAATTAGACGTTATCTTCGTGATAATAATCCTATTCGTGTAAGTCGTTCTTTACGAGATATTGCTTATAAAGCGCTACAAGTAAGGGATAGCCTTGCAAATAAAAATTCTAAAGAACCCACTATCAATGAAATAGCAGATAAATTAAATGTGTCACGAGAAGAAGTTGTGTTTGCATTAAATGCGATACAAGAACCTGTGTCTCTTTTTGAACCTATTTATCATGATGGCGGTGATCCCATCTTTGTAATGGATCAAGTACAAGATGAAAAGATTGGTGATAATAACTGGTTAGAGGAAATTACAATTAAAGAGGCTTTAGAAAAATTAAATGAAAGAGAAAAATTAATTCTGACTTTAAGGTTTTTTCAACGTAAAACGCAAATGGAAGTTGCCAATGAAATCGGGATTTCACAAGCACAAGTCTCTCGCTTAGAGAAAGCGGCATTAGTGCATATGCGTAAGTATGTATAGTAAGAGGGAAGCGAAAGATTAAAAGATATTGAACGAAAAACGAGGAACGAAGAACGAAAAATAAAGAAGAAATAAAAAAAGCTTGAAGAGGATAGAGAGGATGGAGAAGATGTTTACAAAAAAACAGGTTATGATTATTTGCCTATTGATAGTTACAAGTTTGTGTAGTGTTGGTTTTACTTATTATGTTAATTTGCATGATCATTCAGGTCATACGGTAACAACACTTTCCAAAGAGAGTGTTTTGAGATTGCATGTGATTGCAAATAGTGATGATGTAGCCGATCAGCAACTTAAAAATCAAGTACGGGATGCTATTATTAACAAAATGGCTGTTGATTTCAAAGGGAAACAGGATGCAGGGGCAGCAAAAATATTTGTTCAAGCGCATTTGAATGAAATAGAAGCCATTGCGGTAGAAGAAATAAAAGCACACGATAAGGATTACTCAGTAAGCGTACAAGTAGGGGAATTTTCTTTTCCAACAAAGATATATGGAACGGTTACGCTGCCTGCAGGGGAGTATCAGGCTTTGAGGGTTGTAATTGGAGAAGGAAAAGGTTCAAACTGGTGGTGTGTCTTATTTCCACCTCTATGCTTTGTAGATATGCCCCATGGATTATCGATGAATAAATCATTAGATGAAAAAGATATTGAAAAAGCACCGGTAGAATTTCGGCTTAAGTTATTAGAAAAAGTCAGAAAAAACGGAAATAAGAGATAAAAAACAGCTGAAGGCTGTTTTTTTATTTTTAGAGTGTTTATTTATATTTGAAAGCATATATATATTTAAAAGAAGGTGTAAATGGGAATTAGGAGGTGGGATGGATGTTACGGGTAACAGAGCTTAAACAATGGGACGTGGTTGATGTATCAAATGGGAAAAATCTAGGGGCCATTAAAGATATAGAGATTGACCTCAGCACGGGTGTAGTTGTAGCCATTACAGTTTCAAGCACAGAATCCATGTTTGGTATTTTTGGAAAAAATAATGAAATGGCTATTCCGTGGAGGAATATTGTAAAAGTAGGAGAAGATGTTGTTTTGGTTTCAACGGAGAAGAATAATGTAGAGCAAGCACAGGAATGGGGGAGTGATAAAAAGCCTTCTAAGCGTTACTACAAAAATAATGAAGAATTTGATGAGAAAGATGAATAGCCTTTGAGAAAGCATAAAATTTTTCTAAGAAAAGATAAAGACAAACCAAGGACATCCATATTCTAAGGATGTCTTTCTAATTTGCTCTCGACAAGTACCATACAGTATAATATACTTAAATAGTTACTAAAATATGGGCTTATTGGTTTTTAAGAGAGAAAAAGGAGGAATTGTTATGCGGTGTGCGTATTGCGGTCATTTGGAGAGTAAGGTGTTGGATTCCCGGCCGACAGATGATGGTAGTGCAATTCGTCGTCGTCGAGAATGTACAAGCTGTGGTAAGCGATTTACTACGTATGAGCGGATAGAAGAAGTTCCTTTGGTTGTTGTTAAAAAAGACGGAGGACGGGAAGTTTTTGACCGCAATAAGATTCTGAGAGGGCTATTAACGGCTTGTGAAAAGCGACCGATTCAAATGAGTCATTTGGAAAAATTGGTTGATGATATTGAAAAAGAGTTAAAGAACTCCTTAGCAAAAGAAATTGAAACAAATAAAATAGGCGAAATGGTGATGGAACATTTGAGAAAATTAGATGAAGTCGCTTATGTTCGTTTTGCTTCGGTATATCGTCAATTTACAGATATTAATAAATTTCGCCAAGAATTAGAGAAATTATTAGAAGAAAAATAATAAAGTGAATTTATAATATGCTGACTGCTTATTTAGTAATTGAATAATTAATATGTTGTCAGGTAATACTATTTTCGTACAACTAATAGGAGGTGTTTCAAATGAATTTGAATACTAAAGATATAGTTATGAAAAAACTTCTGGATGCTCAAGAAACTGTACGTGATTATGAGGTGTATTCTAAGCAAGTAGATGATAATGAAGTTGGTAGTATATTTAAAGAGTTTGCTGAAGAATCGGGTATGCAAGCTAGAAAGTTACAAGAACTAGTAGACAAATTTGATAACAGGTAGGGGTAAAAAACGTCTAAGAGAATCCTGATAATGGATTCTCTTTTTTTGTGGTGTGTCCAGCAGTCCAGAAGAACTTTTTTCCCATATACTTTAGATTTATATATTATAAAATATAATATTTTAAAGTATAATGAAGGATAGGGTGTAATACGAGGGGTAAGGAATATGAATAAATTTTCAAAACTGTTGAAGAAGAGGTAGTGAGAGTATGTGTAGCCTATTCAGAACTCCTTGGCAAAAGAAATTGAGACTAAATAAAATAGGTGAAAAGTGAATTTAATTTACCCAGGAGAGTATATTTCCTGGGTTTTTAAGTGCGTCCAGGAGCGTTAAAGAAGTGATTTTTGAATATAATTTTTACCCATTTTAAAAAAATGTAAAAATATAGCGAAATAGCAAGAAAAATATGTTTAAATGATGAATATTAGGGTATATCAAGTAATTTAATAATATATGAGGTTTTTATATTTTATATACAGGATATATAATGCATATTGCTTAGGGATAATTTCCTAATATCATGACTTGTTTCCTAGATAGTTATCAGAGAATGGTAAGTTAATAATAAAGAGAAAAATCATCTTTTACATAAATTCATAAATAGGCAAACTTATCGAAAGGTAAGGACGCAAAGCTACGAGCCTAAAGCAATATGCTATGGCTGTCGGGTTGCAAGTTAGTCATATAAATCTGCTTGTTAACCTTGCAGATTTATCTTTTTATATATTTGAAATATTGAATATAGGAGGCGAAAAAATACCAGGGAAAAAATAGGTTTTTCAGATATTTAAAAAAATCATAATAAAATAAGAAAAGGATGATGAGAAAAATGTTAGAAAAAAAAGAAAAAGAGGTAAAAAGCACACGAAAAATAAGTTTAGGTACTAAACTTATGGTGGTTTGTTTGATAATATCCCTTATTCCATTATGTATTGCAGGTTTATTAAGTTACAAAAAAGCACAGAAAGCGCTCTTAAGCAGTATGGATCAAATTTTATTGGCAAGAGCTCAAGATACAGCTAAAGGACTTAATGATTGGATTGGTGCAATGGAAGATGACGTTAAAGGAATGACGTTAACCCCACCCATGCTAACTACAGATGAAGAGATTAATCATTATCTTCATGAGCAAGCCAGCTGTTCTACTCACTATGAATCGTTGTTTACTGTTAATACAGCAGGAATGATTGACCATCATAATAGTATTTCTGCAATTGGTACTGATGTCAGCCAACGTCATTATTTTCAAGAGGCTTTAAAAGGGAATACTTTTGTCTCTGATGTTGCAACCTCAAAAATCACCAACCAACCGGCTTTTTTTATTGCTACACCACTTCAAGGTACGAACGGACAAATAACCGGTGCTTTAGTTGCCAGTGTTTCTTTGGAAAAAATTACCCAAGATATTTCAGGTATTAAAATCGGGGCTAATGGTTATGGTTATCTGATTGACCAAAAGGGAATCTTTTTAGCGCATCCTTCACAAGAAATTGTGCTTAATGAAGCGGAGAACGCTTTTATTACCGATAATGATCATTCTAAACAGATTACACAGGATATGGTGGATGGCAAAACAGGAAATGATTTTGATATCTATCAAGGGGTAGAAAAGCATTTGGGTTATGCGCCCATTGAAACAGCGCGATGGTCTATTGGTGTTACGGCACCCAATGATGATGCCCTTTTCTTTAAAGATGTTAATCAAATGCGTCATTTTCTGTTGTTGCTGGTTATTGTGGCTGCAATTTTAATCATTCTGATTGTAATCGGTTTTACACGTTATCTAATAGCACCGATTAAGGAATTGACAACAACTGCAGAAATTATCAGCAATGGTGACTTAACAGCAGAAGTTATGATAAAAACACAAGATGAGATTGGACAATTAGGACAAGCATTTAAGAAAATGGTGCATAATTTAAGAGAGATTATTGGCCAAGTATCCAATACGGCAGGAGAAACGGCTTCTTCCAGCCAGCAGCTTTCGGTACTCGCTGAAGACATGTCAGCAAATGTAGCTGAGGCTTCTGCTTCCACGGAAGAAATTGCAGCTGGTATGCAGGAAAATTCAGCTTCTATTGAAGAAGTTAATGCTTCTCAGGAAGAAATCAGTGCTGCGTTAAATGAATTGGGTAATGCAATCGTAGAAGGAGAAAACAAATCCAAAGAGATTAAAGGAAAAGCAGTTGAAGTAGAGGGCAATGCCAAAAAATCTTTTGCTTTAGCAAAAGATTTAGCGGAAAACATTAAAGGTAAATTAGAGAAAGCAATTGAGGAAGCGAAGGTAGTAGATGAGATTTCTGCACTGGCAACAAACATTGCCGGCATTGCCGATCAAACGAATTTATTGGCGCTTAATGCAGCCATTGAAGCAGCACGGGCAGGAGAACAAGGACGCGGGTTTGCTGTCGTAGCTGACGAAGTACGAAAACTGGCGGAAGAATCCGCAACAACGGTAAAAGATATTCAGGCTTTAACAGGCAACGTTCAGGGAAGTGTTAAAAATATGGTTGATCATGCTAATGAATTGCTGAAGTTTATGAATGAAGATGTTACAAGAGATTATACTGTTTTGGTAGAAACTGGTGAACAATATGGAGATGCCGCGGATGTGTTTGCGATGCTTATGAAAAGTATGAAAGAACGCGGTGATTATGTTTTGAATACAACAACTGAAATTAGCAAAGCGATAGAAAGCGTTGCTGCTACAATAGAGCAAAGCGCTGCCGGTTCTCAGGAAATTGCCAAGGGAATTGAACATTCCAGTAAGGCAGTAGGGGAAATAAATTCATCGGCAAATAATTTAATACAAGATGCGGATCAATTAAATGAGCTGGTACAAAAGTTTAAACTTCAGTAATAAAAAATATTAATAGAGGAGGAAAAGCGACATGGCAGAGATTCAGATGGTTGTTTTTATGCTAGAAAGCAATGGTGAAAAATGTACATATGGCGTTCCAATTACCCAGGTTCAGGAAATTATTCGGTTGATGGAAATCACTAAAATTCCTCAAACGGCTGATTTCATAAAAGGCATCATTAGTTTAAGAGGGAAGGTAATACCGGTTATGGATTTGAAAAAGCGGTTTGCAATGGAGGAATGCCATCTTACGGATCACAGTCGTATTATCGTATTTGATATAATGAATAATGATATAGGGATTATTGTAGATGAAGTAACTGAAGTTTTGCGTATATCCACAGATCATATTGAACCCGCTCCGGAAACGATAGGTGGAATTACTGCAGAGTATTTAACAGGAATCGGTAAAGTGGATAGCCGGCTGGTTATTATATTGGATCTGCAAAAAATACTTACCATTTCTGAGCAGAAAGCATTAGTTGAAATGGCATAAATTATTTTAAAAACATGAATTAATATAAATAAAACTGAAATAGAACTTTGCAAAGTTCTATTTCAGTTTTATCCCTAAAATTAATATGTAGACAAAGAAATTTTCGAAATAAGAATAACCATATTGAATTAGAGAGGTATTGAAAATGAAGGGCGAAAAAATATTAGGATTAAAATACTTAGATAGATGGCTAAAATTTCTGATTTTTTCTATAATAATTCTGTTTGTCTGCTTACAATCTAATCCTCGAATACTATTTATTTATTCTAATATTGCTCAAATAATTGCACCTTTGATATGTGGGGTAATCTATTATTATACGAGTAAGTACGTTCAAAAACCCCTGCAAAAATCTTTTGAATTAATGGCATTAGCTGGTTTTTTTTGGGTTTTAAGCCAGATGGTTTGGATGTATAAAGAAGTTTTCTTAAACAAGATAAATCCTATTGACATTGTAGGTTATTCAGGATACTTACTGAGCTACTGGTTAATGAGTATTAGCCTTTTTAGGTGCATTCCCCTTAAAAGAATAAGAAAACAACATTACAAAATTGTATTTGATGTTGCTATACTTATGATAACTATAGTTACACTTTTATGGTATTTCCATGGAAGTTTCCTGATTACGTTCTGGAGAACAAGCAATTCCATGTTTTTGGTTGTTTTGATAGAACCCGTATTAATTTTGGATATTATCACTTACATCCTTCTTCTGATCTATAATTACACCGAAAGCAATGAAAGTAAAATTAATTTATCTACCTTTATCTATATTATATTGGGATTAATGTGTATATCAATCGCAGCACTTAAATTTGTTTCCGGTATAGTACGGGCTGCATATCAAACAGGGATTATTTTTGATATGCTTTGGCCAATCGGTTTTATATTTTTAAGTATGGCGGCCATTGCTGCTTTAAACAATTCTTCTTTAGAGGATAAAACACGACAAATAAATTTCAATATGCCAACAGTATTAAATATTGCTCCTTATGTAATCATGTTATTTGTCCCAAGCTTAATCATTATCAATGTTTTTTGGCCGCGGGATTTTGCTTCTATGCTAGGCGTTGGCATTTGCAGTATTCTTCTCTTAGTATTGGTGGCAATTCGACAATTTTTAATGCTTAATGAACGAGACAAAATGATTAACCAGTTAGAAAATCATTCACATGAACTTGTCATTGCTCTTGCCAAAGCGCTCGAGGCAAAATCTCCTTATACAGAAGGACACTCCGAGAGGGTTGCAGATTTATCACGAAAGATAGCGGCTCATTTAAACCTTGAAGAAGAACAAATTGAAAATCTTTACCAGGCTGCGCTTTTACACGACATTGGAAAGATTGGCATTAATGATGATATTTTAAATAAAGAGGGTTCTTTAACACCCGAGGAATATAACCATATAAAACAGCATCCGTTATTAGGTGTGGATATCCTTAGTCCTATCAATCAATTTAAAAATATTATTCCGATCATTTCTGCCCATCATGAACGCAATGACGGCAGTGGTTATCCATTTGGATTAAAAGAGAAGGAAATTCCCCTGGAGGCTAAGATTATTAGCGTTGCGGATACATTCGATGCCATTACTTCCAGCCGTCCTTATCGTGATGCCCAATCCTATGAATATGCTTTACAAGAGATTAAGCGAAATACACCGGTAAAAATGGATAATCTTATCGTAAAGGTTTTAGAGTATATTTTAAAAAAAGAAGAAAATGACAGAGTAAATGCAATTTTGCTTAATAGTAATCATGAAAGCGTTGTTATTAATGAAGATCAATTATCTCTATAAATTTAACCCGAATTATAGAGAGAGCCTCTGTCTTACTATCCTATGGGTACATTATATTTCCTTTATTAAGTGATAATAACACAGCAAAATTATGTTTTTCACTTATGTATAAAGCACAAAAGAGATTATGCAGTATCTGCACAACTTATTCTTTTACATCTACAAACGCAATCTTTTACTCAAAAGGTTACATTTGCAAAAACATATAAAATCTTACTATAAAAGGGTTTACGGTACTTTAGCCGTGAACCCTTTTATTATTTCGCGTTTGAATATAATGTTTTACCGTTCACACATTATGAACTGCCGTATACCGAACGGTATGTATGGTGATATGAGAGGTGGGGGGATATTGTACTTAATCAGTCATAAAAATGAGAAACAGGAATAAGCTGGAGATATACTCTGATTTTACTAAGAGTTGTAGCGATTCAACTCATTTCAGAAAGCGCATTTTTGAAACAATTTGTTCATTATAGGTATGAAATATGATGTGAGGGGGTATGAGGTGGAAACGATTATCAATGCATACTATTATATTCTAGAAAATAATGTTCGCTTTCAGGAAGCGGTGCAGGTGCATTTGAAACTCAGCTTTAGTGCATTAATACTGAGTTTAATCATTTGCATTCCGCTTGGTATGATATGTGCAAAAAAAGAAAAGCTTTCTATACTGATTATCAATAGTATGAATTCTCTGCGTGTGATTCCAAGTTTAGCAATATTGATTATTGTTTTGCCGGTTTTGGGTACGGGGTTTTTGCCTGCATTAGTTGCCTTAACCATTTTGGCCTGTCCGCCCATATTAATTAATACCTATTTGGGATTTAGAACCATTGATCATGCTATTATTCAATCTGCATGGGGGATGGGGATGAGTGAGAGACAGATCTTAAGAAAAATAGAAGTGCCTCTTGCGATACCTTTGATAATTGTTGGGGGACGAACCGCTGCGGTTGAAGTCATTGCCAGTGCCACTTTGGCGTCTTTTATCGGCGGGGGCGGGTTAGGTACATTTATTGTCAATGGATTGGGAATGTATAACTTTTCCTTGCTGCTGGTGGGTGCCATTCCAGTTGCACTCCTAGCGGTTCTAATAGAAATCGTTTTTACAGGAATGGAGAGAACGGTTACTGGATATCGACGAGTTTAATAAGGAGGACTGAAAAATGGGAAAGAAGTTGTTGATTCTATTTATGATAATGGTGTTAACGCTAAGTTTATTAACAGGATGCGTTACCCCAAAAAGTGCTGTTAGTAAGATTAAAGTGGGGTCTAAAAACTTTACAGAAGCCTTTATTTTAGGAGAGATGTATGCGTTGGCTTTAGAAAATAATGGTTACGAAGTGGAAAGAAAATTGAATTTGGGTGGTACCATGGTTGCTCATGAATCGTTAAAGCAGGGTGAAATTGACTTGTATCCGGAATATACAGGAACAGGGTTGATTAATGTTTTAGGGGAAACGCCCAAATCTGATTCTCAGGAAGTTTATGATATCGTTTCTGGGCAATATAAAGATAAGTGGAATTTAATTTGGCTTCACCCTTCTGAGGCTAATGATTCTCAAGGGATGGTGGTAACAAGGAAAGTAGCAGAAAAATATAATCTTTATACCCTTTCCAGACTGGCACAACTGGCACCGCAATTGAGATTGGCGGCTGTACCAGAATTTGAAGAACGAGAAGATGCATTAAAGGGATTGAAAAAGTTCTATGGGGGTTTTGAATTCAAAGATATTAAGTTATATGATTATGGCGTAAAATATCGAGTTGTTGAAAATGATGAAGCGGATGTAACAGTTGGATTTACAACAGACGGAGAATTAACCAAAGAAAATTTAGTGCTTTTGGAAGATGATAAGCATTTTTGGCCTCCCTATCATGTTGTTCCTGTAGTAAGAGGAGAATTGTTAGAGAAAAACCCAGAAATTTCAGATATTTTAGATCGGATTTCAGAAAAGTTGACCAATGAGGTGTTACAATCCCTAAACGCGGAAGTGGATATCAACAAAAGAGAATATGCCGAAGTGGCAAATGAATTCTTAGAAAAGGAAGGACTTATGACTAAGGAATAGAGGATAAAAGGAATTTATATAAGGTGGTTATGACTGATAACCCAAAGGAGGTAGTAAATGATGATGGAACCTGATGCAATCGTTTTTGATAAAGTAAGCAAAACGTATACAAATAATTTAAAGCCTGCTGTTTGTGAAACCAGCTTAAAAGTTAAAAAAGGCGTCTTTGTTACGGTTGTAGGTGCATCAGGTTGTGGTAAGACAACACTTTTAACGATGATCAATCGTATTCAGGAACCTTCTACGGGGCACATTATGATTCAGGGAAAAGATATAAAAACGATGCCAAAGACATGTCTGCGGCGTCAGATCGGCTATGTTATTCAACAGATTGGGCTTTTTCCCCATATGACTGTAGAAAAAAATATTGCGATTGTTCCTGAGATTCTCGGATGGGATAAACAGAAAAAGGATAGACGGATCGATTTTTTGCTGGAATTGGTAGCGCTTCCTCCTAAAGAATTTCGCAAACGTTATCCTCGACAATTATCGGGTGGGCAACAACAACGCGTTGGATTGGCAAGAGCAATGGCAGGTGATCCGGAAATTATGCTTATGGATGAACCGTTTGGCGCTATTGATGCGATTACGCGTTTAAGTTTGCAAGATGAATTGCTCTGTATACAGAAGAAACTACATAAAACGATTCTCTTTGTTACACATGATATTGATGAAGCGTTAAAGTTAGGGGACAAAATCATAATTATGAATGAAGGGAAGGTTTTGCAATATGATACCCCTTTAAATATGATTCTGAGTCCGGCAAATGATTTTGTTAGAAATCTGGTAAATTCAGAAGATGTGATTCAAAGATTGAGTTTGATGAAAGCAGAGCAAGCGATGATTGGGATTGAAGGAAAAATTGATGCACGAGAGTTACGTGTTTCAAGTCAGGAAAATTTAAAAAATGTTTTAATATGTATCTTAAGAAGTGAGCGAGATTCTGTAATTGTAGAAGATGACTCTGAAAAGCCAGTCGGAAGAATCTGGTTGAACCAGTTAAAAATGAATAAAGTAGAAGAAATGGCGCTGGCATTATAATTTTAAAGAAGGTGATGGTTGTTGCTGGTATATTTTAGCAATTATTATAACTTTATCTTTACTTTGCTGTTGCAGCATATTCTATTGGTGGGCATGTCATTGGGATTTGGAATTGCTTTTGCATTGCCTGTCGGTTTATTGCTTTCGAAATCAAACAAATGGTTTTCTACCCCCATATTAGTGCTTTTGGGCATCATATATACCATTCCTAGTTTGGCTTTTTTTGCATTGCTTATTCCTATCGCTGGATTGGGGGTTAAACCTGCTGTTATTGCATTGGTGGCATATAGCCAGTTTATTCTTGTGCGGAATATTATGGCAGGTTTTCAATCTATTGATCTATCTATCCTACAAGCAGGAAAAGGAATGGGGCTTGGTTTTTTGCAAATGTTATGGAAAATTGAATTACCCTTGGCTTTACCCGTCATTATTGGAGGAATCCGGGTTGCGGCAATTTCCATTATTGGCATTACGACCATTGCGGCGTGGATTAATGCAGGAGGATTAGGTGTTATCTTATTCGAAGGATTATATCAAAATTCCGTACCTAAAATATTTTGGGGAACATGCTTTGTTTCGGTTTTGGCCATTACAATGAATCAATTATTGTTATGGGTAGAGAAATATGCGCTATTAAAAGCTCAAGGTGAGTTATAAATTTAAAAATTCAAGGTTTAAGATGAGGTGATAGTAGATAATATTAATTTTTTGCCATATAATATAGTTGAGTATATGTGCACATATAAATCAGGAGGAACTCATATGAATCCACATAATGATGAAATTTGTGAAGTCCATTGTATTCATGGAGAGATGGTACGAAAAATAGAAGAAAATATGTTACCAGATGATGTTTTGTTTGACTTGGCAGATTTTTTCAAAGTATTTGGGGATACCACAAGAATCAAGATTATTTATGTTCTTTCTCAGGGAGAAATGTGTGTTTGTGATATTGCTGCTATTTTGCGCATTAGCCAATCTGCCGTATCGCATCAATTACGGGTATTAAGACAAACAAGGTTAGTAAAATACCGGAAGGAAGGAAAAATTGCCTTTTATTCTCTAGATGATGATCATGTTCTCCAAATTTTCAATCAAGGAATCGAGCATTTGAACCACAGATAGGATGGAGAAATGAGAAATATAAGTATAAATGTAACCTGCCAAAGCTTTGCAGGTTGTTTTTTTGTGTATATTATCCTAAAATAGGGTTAATGAGCATAGAAATAAAGAAAATTTTAATATGAGGTGATAGAATGCTTACTAAAAAAATGCGGATTCTTTTAATGATTACAGCCGTGATTTTAACTGCTATTGCTTTTGTTTTCCAAGATTATTTTCGGGGGACCATTTATTTAGCCATTGGAATGGTTTTGTTTTATGGGTACTTTAGTGCAGGAAGTGTTTATACTGCTTTAAATTGTGTTAAAAAGGGTCGGATAGAAAAAGCCAAAATACTTTTGGCTGAAAATGATAAAATAAGCAGTCATTTGATGCGCCAGCATAAAGCTTATTACTACTTTTTAAAAGGATTCTTTGCGATGGAGGAGAAAAATGAAGATGAAGCGGAATCCTTTTTCCTTCAAGCCTTGGAAAACGGCATGAAAACGGAAAACGATAAAGCAATGATTTGTTTAAACTTAAGCAAAATATATTATAATCGGCACGAAATTGAAAAAGCGCGTCAATATATTAATATGGCAAAGCAATATGAACATAAACATGAAGTGGGAAAACTGATTACAGAGATGAAGAAGAAACTGTAAAGAGAACATGCTTTGATAAGCTTTATAGTATAAGATGAATAGGGTATTGCACAGAATAAGTATGTGGTTCTTAGCACTCTGGTGCCCAGAAAATGATGTGCTGTCAGAGAAGAAATGACAAGTAAGAACATTATGAAATAAGGAAGTGAAATTTGTGTCGTGGCAATTGAAAAAGAAAGCACAAAAGCGGCTTGCAGCAGAAAAGGGAACCATTATTAAACTAGATGGTTTAACCCATCATGTTGCATTGGCTTATCCTAATACCTATCAGTTAGCGATGTCAAATCTAGGATACCAAACCATATATCATATTTTAAATACGCGCCTGGATACATTCTGTGAGCGGGTATTTATTCCAGATCAAGAAGAAGAACAGGAGCATATTCGTACAAATACGAAGCTGTTTTCTTTAGAAACACAACGAACGCTGAATCAATTCGAGTTGATTGGTTTCTCGATATCTTTTGAATTGGATTATATTAATATTCTCAAAATTTTGGACATGGGTGGTGTTCCCTTGTTAGCCAGGGAGCGAAGGGAGCAGGACCCAATTATTATGGCTGGTGGACCGATTGTAAGTTGCAATCCAGAACCTTTAGCGGACTTTATTGATTTCTTTATGATTGGTGAAGGTGAAGAAATGGTTCAAGAAGTCATGGATGCTTATGATACATGGAATAAAACGAAAAAAAACAAAAACGATTTATTTGAGCAGTTATCACAGATTGATGGGGTATATGTTCCCTCCCTCTACAAAGTAAGTTATCACGAAAATGGATTAATCCAGACTATTAAGGGTTTGGGAAATGCGCCTGAGCAGGTGGAACGGCGATGGATTGAAAATCTTGATAAGTATGATACAATAACACAGGTTGTTACAAATGATACCGTTTTTTCTAATATGTTTTTAATAGAAATTTCTCGTGGTTGTGGGCGACATTGTCGGTTCTGTATGGCAGGATATTGTTATCGTCCGCCGCGGGTAAGAAGTTTAGATAATATTTTAAAATCGATTGAAAAAGGGATCACGTATCAACCCCGGATAGGACTCGTAAGCGCTGCTGTTTCTGATTATCCTGAAATGAAAGCGTTAACACAGTATTTGTTAGCAAAAAATATAGAAATTTCAGTTTCTTCTCTTCGGGCGGATTCTTTGCAACAAGAACTAGTTGATCTGCTGGCTGCTAGTGGGCAGCGAACGCTAACACTTGCTCCGGAAGCAGGGTCTCAGCGTTTGCGTGATGTGATAAACAAATGTATTACAGAAGATGATGTTTTAAAAGGAATTACGATGGCTGCAAAGGCGGGGATTCCCAATATTCGCCTTTATTTTATAATTGGTTTTCCCTCTGAAGAAATGGATGACTTGGTTGAAATGGTATCTTTGGTTAAACATTGTCGTGAACGATTGTATGAAGCTTCAGGGAAGAAAACAGGGAAAGTGACGTTGAGTATTAATCCCTTTATTCCTAAACCGGTTACCCCTTTTCAATGGGCCCCAATGGAAAAGGTAAATTCGTTAGATAAAAAAATAGCATGGATAAGAGCTAAATTGGCTAAAGAACATGGTATTGAAGTCATTACAGAAAGCAATAAATGGTCAGCTGTTCAAGCACTTTTAGCTAGGGGGGACAGGCAGTTAGGACGTTGTTTGGCAGAAGTATATCGTGAAGGGAAGGCAGGAAGTTTTGGAGCATGGAAGAAATCATTAAAAGCAATGGATCGATCACTTGATTTTTATATTTATCGAGAAAGACTAATGACAGAGATTTTTCCTTGGTCAATGTTAATGCCTAAAGTTGATCCAGGGTATTTAATGCAAGAGTATGAAAAATCATTAAGTGGGAAAATGACTGCATTTTGTGATGTGCAGCATTGTAGACGGTGTGGGGTTTGTAAATAAAAAGCCTAATTATAAATAATGGCAGGAAGATAAAGGAACTGTGGAGAATATTTATTTTCCACAGTTTGTTTATGTGAGTCATGTCCACTTACAGTAAGGAAGAGATTATATGAAAAATAATAGACGAAAAAGAAATTTAAGATTAATTTATAAGCCCCCCAAAAATAAGAAATCAAATTTATACGCAGCTAAAAGTAATATGAATAGATCGAAAAGAAAAAAATATCAGTTAAAAGATAAAAAGAAATTAAAACGGCTGTTTGTGGTATTAATGATCAGTGTTGTATTGTTGTCTATATTTGGTATGTTAATGAAAAAAGCGGTATATTTTTTGACAACTAAGATGATAAGAACAGAAATGCTTCAAACAGGATCTATTGATAATGATTTTGGAACTTCCGGTTTTTTGTTAATGAATGAAACAATGGTATATGCACCTGAGAAAGGTGTATTCTCTCAAAAAGTTAATGGAGGGGAGCGCGTTCCTGCTCAGCAGTCAGTGGGCTATATTGTCGGTGAAATACAGCAGAAAAGATATAAACAACAATATGTGCATGTGGAGACCCAATATGAAAAAGAGAAAAAGGAATTGGAGGAAAATATAAATCGTTTAAAAGAAAACATTACAACACTTAATGCTGCGATCCTTGAAAAGACAAATAAGCTTTCGCAAACATCTTTGGGATATCAGAAAGTGGATTTAACAGCAACTTCGGACGAATTACATCAATTAGGAACAAAGCGGAATGAGGGACTTGAAAAGATTGCAGAAAACGAAAGTCGATTGGAAAGTGCTAAAAAGCAAGTAGAATCACAGAAAAAATCTTTGGAGAAAAAGTATTTATCTGGAGCTATTGCTTTAAAAGCGCCTGTATCAGGGATTGTAAGTTTTTACTTTGACGGGCTGGAAGAACAAACTAAACCAGAGACCTTTGATAAACTAGATTTTGAGACCATAAAAGACTTAAAAGAAAGTATAAATCAAGTGAAAGATGAAAATAAAATTCAAAAAGGTATTCCGGTGTTTAAAGTGATTGATAACTATCATTGCGACATAGCATTTTTATGTGATATAAGTTCAGGCCTTTCATTTGAAAAAGGGGAAAAGATTAGTTATCGTATTAATAATAATGAAAAATTATTTTCTTCAAAGATTAAACAATTAGTAAGTAAGGGAGATGAAGTGCTGATTATATTTTCTCATGATCAATTTGAACAGTCTTTTATTGAGCATCGGAAAGTAGACTTAGAGATTAGTAATATGAAACTGAATGGGGTATTAATTCCTACTGAGAGTGTTGTGAAGATTGAAGGACAGGAAGGCATTTATCAAAAGAAAAAAGGGATACTAACTTTTGTTCCCCTAAATATTATGACGCGTAATGAAAATAATGTGATTGCCTCTGAATTTTCTGGGCAAGGGGAAGTGGTCATTAATCCTCACATTATTGTATGGCGCGATAAATTTTTTCCAAATCATGCAAAAAAATAATCAGAAGTAAAGGAATTTACCGTATAATGCAGAAATATTTAATGGTGTAGGAGGGTAACTATGAATAAAATTAGCGAAAATTTAATTAAAATCAATCATCGTATAGCCGAAGCAGCCCGTAAGGTCAATCGTGATCCCCGGGATATTCAACTCATTACGGTGACAAAGACTAGAGATGTAGCGACTATTGAAGCGGCACTTGCTGCTGGTGTTATGGATATTGGAGAAAATAAAGTACAAGAAGTTAGAGAAAAATTTGACAAGATTGGTAGAAACGCTCGATGGCATTTTATTGGACACCTTCAAACCAATAAAGTTAAATACATTATCAATAGCATTGATCTTATACATTCATTAGATCGTTATTCGTTAGCAGAAGAGCTGAATAAAAAGGCTTTAAAACCTGTTCCAGTATTAGTACAAGTGAATGTTGCTCAAGAAGAAAGTAAATTCGGATTGCGTGTTTCGGAAACCATTGATTTTGTTCAGCAGGTAGCAGCTGATTGTGGAAACATATCTATTCAAGGGTTAATGACCATTGCGCCTCATGTAGATAATGTAGAGGAAACGCGAATCGTTTTTCGTCAATTACGGCAATTATTTGAACAAATCTCAAAGCAAAATATTCCTCATGTTGACATGAACTATTTGTCAATGGGAATGACGAATGATTTTGAAGTTGCCATTGAAGAAGGGGCGAATATGATTCGGTTAGGTACAGCTATTTTTGGGCCTAGAAATTAAAGGAGGATAAAAAATGGCAAAAATTTTTGAGCGAATGATGCGATTCATAGGCTTTGAAGAAGAAGAGGTGCCTTTATCTGATGAAGAGGAAGGCGGTCTACAAGAAATAAAGAAGAAAAAAGGTACGGTTGTTAGTCTTCATGCGCAAAAGCAAATGCGTGTCGTTGTTATTCAACCGCTTGTTTTTGAAGATGCGCAGGAAATTGCTGAAAATTTGAAGAACCGGAGACCCGTCATTATTAACCTTGAAGGTGCTGATCTTGAACTTGCTCGTCGTATTTTAGATTTTAGTACTGGGGTAGCCTATGCTTTAGAGGGCAGTATGCAAAAAGTGGGTAACGGTATCTTCCTTTTTACGCCTAACAATGTTGATATTTCTGCTGAACAGAAAAAAGAACTCAATGAGCGAGGTGTTTTTCCCTGGATAAAATAGGGGATTAATTTTAGCTATCAGTTATTAGCGATCAGATTGAAGGAAAGATTGAAGGATAAAGGAAAGTAAGGGGGCAGTACTATGAAAATTGGTTTTATCGGCAGTGGCGCTATGGCAGAAGCGATTGTTAAAGGAATATCCTTGTCCGGGGAAATATCAAATCAGGATATTATGATGAGCGATATTAATCCACAACGGTTAGAATATATTCAAAAGGAGATGCAAGTAAAAACCACATCTTCTAATCAAGAAGTATTGGATTTTGCATCCATTGTTATTCTAGCAGTTAAACCTCAGGTTATGGAACAGGTACTTGAGCCCATTAAAGATTTATTTTCAGAGGGACAAATTGTAATTTCAATCGCAGCTGGTATTCCGCTGTCTATCTTTGAAGCAAAACTTGGAGAAAAAGTTCCTGTGATACGAGTTATGCCGAACACACCCAGTTTAGTAGGAGAAGGTGTTCATGGTTTAGCTGTGGGTGAACATGTCTCTTTGGAACAACAACAAGAAGCAGAGATGTTACTTGGAATGACGGGAAAAGTCTACACAGTAAAAGAAGATATGTTGGAGCGCCTAACTGGGCTTAGCGGCAGTGGGCCAGCTTATGTTTACATGGTGATTGAAGCATTAGCTGATGGCGGAATTAAGACAGGATTACCGGTTGATATGGCATTTTCCATAGCAGCTCAAACTGTATTAGGGGCATCACAGATGGTGCTGTCTACGGGTAAACATCCCGCGGAACTCAAGAATAAGGTGACATCACCCGCTGGAACAACCATTGAAGCCGTTCATCTTCTAGAAAAAGAAGGGTTACGTGCTGCATTAATTGGGGCTGTAGAAGCTTCTACCGAAAAAGCACGAAAAATGACTGAACAGAAACGTTAAAAAGGAGGCAGCATGTTCGCATACACTTTACTTAAATCGATTGATTTTATTTTTCAGATTTTAATTTGGCTTATTATTATTAGAGCTTTTATGTCCTGGATAAGACCGGATTATGGGAATTCTTTAGTGCAATTTGTTTATCGAACCACTGATCCAATTTTAAATTTCTTTCGCGATTTAATTCCAACAGGTGGATATAGCATCGATTTTTCTCCCATTATTGCAATTTTTGCATTAGAAATTTTACAACGAATTATACACAAATTATTTGTAATGTTACTATTTTAAGTTCAATTAATAATAAGGAGGCATATTATGGCACTAACACCTCTCGATATTCAAAACAAGGAATTCTCCACTTGCCTTAGGGGATATAAGCGGGAAGATGTAGATGATTTTTTAGATGAAATCATCAAAAATTATGAGCGAATGTATAAAGAAAATATTCAGCTTAAAGAACAAAGTGATGTCATTAACAAAGAATTAGAACGCTATCATCAGTTAGAGGATACACTTCATAACACATTGATTCTAGCAAAGGAAACAGCGGAAGAAGTAAAAAACAATGCTGAAAAAGAAAAAGAACTGGTTTTACAAGAAGCCCGTTTGCAGGCAGAAAGAATCGAACATGATGGCATAGAAAAACTAAAGGTATTAAATAATGAATATGATAATTTAAAGCGTCAAGTTATTTTGTTTAAAAATAAATATGTTCATTTTCTAGATTCTCAGTTAAAAGTTTTGCAAGATACAGATGAAATAGAGGAAAACGTTTTAGAAGAAATTGCCTGCGGCAAGGGACTAGGTGATTCGCGTGGGGCATAATAATGAGAAACGTATTGCGGTTGTTGGTATTCTTTTGGAGCACCGTGAAGCAGCAAAGAGAGTAAACCAAATTTTGGGAGAATATGCCGATATGGTTTCTGGCCGTATGGGTATTCCGGGTCGAGAAAAAGATCGAGCTGTTATTGCACTGATTATTGAAGGGACCACAGATGAAATTGGTGCATTAACAGGTAAATTAGGAAATGTCAAATATGTTAAGGTTAAATCAGCGGTGACAGCTTAACCTTAACTAGGAGGAAAAATGTGGCATATTAATGATGTTGATAATGGCGTGCAATTTAATATTAGAGTTCAACCTCGCGCATCTAAGAATGAAATCGTTGGCATGTATGGTGATGCGTTGAAGGTAAGATTGACCTCTCCTCCAGTTGATGGAGCGGCTAATGGAGCCTGTATTGCGTTTTTTTCTAAGTACTTTAAAGTGACCAAAGGGCAGGTGGAGATCGTAGCAGGACACAAATCGCGTGATAAAGTGATTAAAATTATTGGTTTTTCCCAAGAGCAAGTAAAGAATTGTTTGAAAAGCAAGGAATTTGTAATAAATGTTTAACTGATAAAGACTTGCTCCTAAAAACTAGTGTAATTTTTATTGATTTATGGTATAATACAATTTATTAGTAAATGTAATGATATCAAAAAGGGCATAGCCCTTTTGATTTTTATGGAGGTGTATATATGGACTATCGGGAAACATTAAATTTACCCCAAACTGATTTTCCCATGCGGGGGAATTTACCGAAGCGAGAACCAGAAATTCAAGAAAAATGGGAAAAAGAAGATACTTATAACAAAATACTAGAGGCACGTAAAGATGCACCTTTGTATGTTTTGCATGATGGGCCGCCCTATGCTAACGGAAATATTCATTTAGGACATGCTCTTAATAAAATTTTAAAAGATATTGTCATGAAATATAAAACGTTACGCGGATATAAAACACCCTATGTACCTGGCTGGGATACGCACGGATTGCCTATTGAACATCAAGTCGTTAAGACGGAAAAGATTAATAAACATGAGATTGATTCTGTAGAACTGCGAAAAAAATGTGAAATCTACGCTCGTAAATTTGTGGATATTCAAAAAGAACAGTTTAAGCGTTTAGGTATTTTAGGAGATTGGGACAATCCCTATTTAACACTTCAACACGATTATGAAGCAAAGCAGATTGAAGTATTTGGGGAAATGGCTAATAAGGGATATATTTATAAAGGCTTAAAACCAGTGTACTGGTGTGCAAGTTGTGAAACGGCTTTGGCAGAAGCAGAAGTAGAGTATGCAGACAAGACGTCAGCTTCTATTTATGTCAAATTTGCATTGCCTTTGGAAGAAAAAGCAAAATCAATAGAATTAAGTAAAATAAATGAAAATATTAATGTGGTTATTTGGACAACTACGCCTTGGACGTTACCGGCTAATGTTGCTATTTCTATAAATCCTGATTTTGTTTACGCCTTAGTTAAGGTTCATGATGAAGTATACTTGATTGCTAAAGATCTGGTTGAACAGGTTATGAAAGAATTAGGTATTGAAGAATTCGAAGTATTGATGACAATTGATGGTCAAAAACTTGAAGGTCTGCAAGCACAGCATCCTTTTATGGATCGGATGTCTACCATAATACTTGGAGAACACGTTACGTTAGAACAGGGTACAGGTTGTGTTCATACTGCACCTGGACACGGGCAGGAAGACTTTGAAGTGGGTTTGAAATATAAATTACCCGTTATTAATCCTGTGCAAAACAATGGGGTCTTTACCCAAGAAGCGGGAAAATATGCTGGGATGCATATCAATAAAGCCAATCCATTAATCATTGAGGATTTAAAAGAAAGTGGTGCCTTGCTTCATACCAGTGAAATCACCCATCAGTATCCTCATTGCTGGCGTTGTAAGCATCCTATTGTTTTCCGGGCGACTGAACAATGGTTTGCTTCTGTTGATGGATTTCGTAAAGAAGCATTAAATGAAATAAAAAATGTAAAATGGATTCCTACTTGGGGTCAGGATCGGATTACTAATATGGTTGCCGATCGCTATGACTGGTGTATTTCTCGTCAGAGAGTATGGGGCGTACCTATTCCTATTTTCTATTGCAAATCATGTAATAAGGAACTGATTAATGATGAAACCATCAAAGCCGTTGCTGATTTGTTCCGCCGGGAAGGGTCTAATGCTTGGTTTGCAAAAGAACCGAATGAAATGCTTCCAGAGGGTATCGTATGTCCAGAATGCGGTGGGCGTCATTTCCGCAAAGAAACGGATATCATGGATGTATGGTTTGATTCTGGTACGAGCCATGAAGCTGTTTTGGAAACGCGTCCTGAACTAAGAGGACCTGCTGATCTATATTTAGAAGGAAGTGATCAGCATCGTGGATGGTTCCAGTCTTCCTTATTGACATCAGTGGCTACGAAAGGTAAAGCACCTTATGAGGCTGTTTTGACACATGGTTATGTGGTTGATGGAGAAGGTAAAAAAATGTCTAAGTCGTTAGGGAATGTCATTAGTCCCCAAAAAGTAATTGATCAATACGGAGCGGATATTTTACGTTTGTGGGTTGCTTCTTCCGATTTTAAGAGTGATATTCGTGTATCATCTAATATATTGAAACAAATGGCAGAGGTTTATCGCCGGATTCGTAATACATGTCGATTTATCTTAGGGAATTTATATGATTTTGTTCCTGAAAATGATAAGGTTGATTATGAAGAATTAATGGATTTGGATAAATGGGCCTTACTTCGATTACACAAGCTTATTAAGCGAGTGACACAGTCTTATGAAGATTTTGAGTTTCATATGCTATATCATGATATTCATAATTTTTGTGCAGTTGATATGAGTTCATTCTATTTAGATGTTTTGAAAGATCGTTTGTATACTTGTGGTACTAATTCAGTAGAAAGACGAGCTGCTCAAACCGTTATGTATGAAATCTTAGTTACATTAGTCAAATTATTTGCACCGATTCTACCGCATACAGCAACTGAAGTGTGGCAATATCTTCCAGGGGCTGCATCTTGTCAACAAGATGTCATTTTTACGGATTGGCCTCATGTTACAGAAACCTATTTAGATGAAAAACTAGCCGATCGTTGGGACAACATCCTTAAATTACGGGATGAGATTTCTAAAGCTTTGGAAGGTGCCCGAAGAAATAAAACGATTGGTCACGCTTTAGATGCTAAAGTGACGGTTTATCTTCCTGAAGATAGTATGATCCCGGAAATGGTGGATGAATCATTATTGAAAATGGTATGTATTGTTTCGCAGATGGAATTTGCTAATGCGGGTGATGCTATAGAAGATGATTTTTATATAAGTGATGAAATAAGTGGTCTAAAAATAAAAATAGAACAAGCCCCCGGCGTTAAATGTGAAAGATGCTGGATGTATAGTGAAGAAATTGGGCAAGATGAAGCTCATTCCACGCTTTGTCCTCGTTGTGCTGAAGTTGCACGTAATAATTAATATAAAAAAGTACTGTCCCCTAGGGGACAGCACTTTTTTTTTGTTCTTCTAACTGTCAAATGAAAGACCTGTAGGCGTTTTCTCGTGTTTATGTATATTTCTTTATTCTTTAGAAAGACTAATATTAAGTAAGAACTTTCATTAAGTATTTTCTTTGTTCACACATAAGTAGACTTTAAAAGTGAAGGAGGCACATATGATATGGCTGAAAATTTAGAAAGGCAAGAATTAGGAAAAGCAATGGGGTTGTTTGACTTCTTTACCTTGGGTTTTGGTGCCATGGTTGGTGTTGGCTGGGTTGTTACGGTTGGAAGTTGGATTGCTAACGCTGGTGGACCGTTAGGTGCTATTATTGCTTTTGCGATTGGTGGATTGATGTTGTTGCCCATAACTTATGCATATGGTGAAATGACTGCTTCGATGCCGGTGGCTGGTGGGGAAATCGCGTATACTTACCGTGCGTTTGGTTCTACTGCTTCGTTCTATACAGGTTGGGTTTTGTGTTTTGGGTATGCATTTCTGTGTCCATGGGAAGCTGTTGCTATCGGTCGTTTGGTAGGTAGTTTGTTACCAGTTATGAAGGTGATACCAATCTATGAGGTGATGGGTTTTACCGTTTATCTACCCCTTCTTATTTTAGACCTTGTAGTAGCAGGTGCGATTATTTGGATGAATGTTCTGGGTGTTGATAAAGTTGCGAAATTCCAGAGTGGGATGACAAATTTCCTTTTAGCTTGTTCAGCAATCTTTATTATTACTGGCTTTATTAAAGGAAGCTTTGCCAATGCCCAACCGTGGATCGGTCATTCCTTAAAAGGGTTTAGCACATTGGGTGGTATTGTGGCCGTATTGGCTATTACGCCGTTCTTTTTTGCTGGGTTTGATACAATTCCACAGGGGGCGGAAGAAAGCAGCGAAGGAATGGACTATAACAGTTTGGGTAAAGTATTAAGTTTAGCAGTTGGTGCCGGTGTAGTCTTTTATGCATTGGCCATTCTATCTGTATCTATGGTTATGCCGTGGAAAGAATTGGTAAACCTTGAATTCCCGGCTGCAGATGCGATGATGACAATAGCACCTATAGTAGGTCGGATCGTACTTCTAGGTGCCTTAGGCGGCTTACTAACAACATTTAACGCTTTTTTTGTCGCCTCTACTCGTGTGCTGTTTGGGATGGGGCGTGCACGTCTTTTGCCACAATGGTTTGGTAAAATTGATGATAAATATAAAACACCCATTAATGCGAACATCTTTGTAGGGGTATTAACCATAGTTGCGCCATTCATTGGTACCGCTATTTTACTGCCAATTGTTGATGTAGGATCTTTATGCTTTATGCTAGCATGGTTATTGGTTTCTGCTTCGGCTATTTCAATGCGCAAGAACAAACCCAATATGCCTAGACCTTATCAAATGCCAGGAGGTATTACAACGGGTTATATTGCGGTTTTAATGGCTATTATATTTACTTTAGTACTGGTTGTCCCGGGTAGTCCTGGCGCATTGGTCTGGCCTTTGGAATGGATTGTGTTTGGTGCTTGGTTGATTCTCGGTATTATTTTCTACTATTTGGCTAAGCCAGGACGTGAATCGATTACAGAAAAAGAGCGTGAATACCTTATTTTTGGTGATTGGGCGCTTAACGAAGATTAAGGATGTGTATAAATGAAAATGAATAGAAAGAAACTCAATCACTTTCGCCATCTTTTGCTGGATGAGAAAAGTCGTTTGGTTTCAGAAGTACAAGCTTTAAACCGTTCGGGTTTAGATTATGAATTATCAGAGTCGATTGGGGAACTATCTGTCTATGATAATCACCCGGCAGATATTGCTGATGTAACATTTGAACGGGAAAAAGATATTGGCATTAAAGATAATGAACTGGAGCTTTTGGCCAATATTGAAGAGTCGCTTGCTAAAATTGAAAATGGAACGTATGGGGAATGTGATATTTGCGGAAAAGAAATTGGTGAACAAAGGTTGGAATCTATTCCTTATGCTGTTTTATGTATTGAGTGTCAGAAGGAACTAGAAGAAGAGCATCCTAATAATCCCCGTCCTGCTGAAGAAGATGTTTTGGAACGTATTCCATTTGAAGTGAGTTCCAGAGTGGGATATGATGCAGAAGATACCTGGCAGGATGTAGAGAAATATAACGAGATGCCCAGTGGGGGTAAAGAAAGTTTAAATAATGTAGAGAAGCTGTAAAAACATTAAAAAGAAGTTCTCCGTTCTCGATGCTGCAGAGAACGGAGAGCTTCTTATTATTGGTCAATGAAGAGGATAGGTTAAAGGTTTAAAATTCTTTTGCCTTAAGCTTTAAGCCTTTAGCTTCCTTTAATCTTTTCTCTTATATACATTAGGATTTTATGATAAAATAATAAGGTGTAATTATTATGAAGGAGAAAGGATGAGAAATATGATGTTCTGGGGGTTAGCGACACTCGTTGTTTTTTTTGATCAACTTATAAAATATTTTGTTGATACCCATATGGCGGTTCACCAGTCTATTCCGGTGGTACATAATGTGCTTTATTTTACGTATGTGCAAAATTTTGGAGCTGCATTTGGTATGTTATCTGGAAAGCGTGCTTGGCTTATCATTTTTACATTTATTGCTTTTATTTTTATTTTATTATTTCATAAGACCATGGGAGATGATCCCCTGTTAAAGTGGGCACTTCCATTGTTAATTGGCGGGGCAATTGGGAATTTATTAGATCGTCTACGTTTAGGTTATGTGATTGATTATGTTGATTTTATTATATGGCCTACGTTTAATCTTGCTGATATGTGTATTGTTGTGGGCGTAGGGTTAATGGTATTGCAAATGATAAGAAAGTCAAAGGAGGAAGAAATTAAGTCATGAAACCTGTTTTGTTTCATATTGGTTCTATACCCATTTTTGGTTACGGTGTTATGTTATCCATCGCTTTTGGTGTTGGCGTTATCTTAGCATTAAAAGAAGCCAGACGAAAAGGGCTCAAGGAAGAAGATGTTTTTGATGTGAGTTTATACTGTTTATTGGCAGGCATTGTGGGTTCGCGTCTTTTTTATATTCTTATCAATTTAGATTATTATATGAAGTTTCCAGGTAAGATATTGGCATTTCGTGAAGGCGGCTTGGCCTTTCAGGGCGGGTTGATAGCTACCATAATTGTTGTGTTTTTTATTGTTAAACGTCGGGGGATTTCGCTGGGGAAATTAGCGGATGCGCTGACGCCTTCACTAGCGCTGGGTATGGCTATTGGGCGGATTGGATGTTTTTTGAATGGTTGCTGCTATGGGGTGATTTGCCATATGCCGTGGGGGGTTAATTTCTTTGATGTTCCTCGACATCCAACACAAATCTATGAGTCATTTTTAGATGTCGTTATGTTTTTAATTCTTTGGAAGAAACGGAAAAAAATTATTTATAATGGTTATTTATTTACGCTTTACTTAATTATTTACGCGTTTATTCGTTTTATTGTGGAATTTTGGCGTGATAGTATTCGCATATTAGGGCCATTATCTGTTTTTCAATTGGTAAGTATTTTCCTTGGTATAAGTGGAATCATCCTTCTTATGCGAAATTTAAGACAAAACACTTCACAATTAAGAGAGGAACTACAAGATGAATCACAACAACAAGAAGGAATTTGAGGTAAAAGAGGAAAATGAAAAGCAAAGGTTGGATGCTTTTTTGTCGCAAGCTATACCTGAATTTTCTCGTTCGCACATTAAGAGGCTTATTGATGAAGATCAGGTGTGGATTAATGAAAAAAGAGAGAAAGCCAGCTATAAAGTAAAAGTGAAAGACAAGGTTAGTATTTTTATTCCACAGCCGAAAAAATTGAAAATCGAACCTGAGCCTATTCCTTTAGACATTATTTATGAAGATGCAGATATTATTGTCATCAATAAGCCTCAGGGTATGGTGGTTCATCCAGCAGTAGGAAATGAATCCGGAACGTTAGTAAATGCATTACTTTATCATTGTGAAGGGCAATTATCGGGTATTAATGGGGTAGTCCGACCGGGGATTGTTCACCGGTTGGATAAAGATACATCAGGCGTCATGATGGTGGCGAAAACCAATTCGGCTCATTTACATCTTGCAGATCAAATAAAGGCTAGAACAGTAAAAAAGATATATTTGGGGTTGGTTCATGGAAATATAAAAACTGATCAAGGCATCATAGATGCCCCTATTGGACGCCATCCTGTTGAACGGAAGCGAATGGCAGTGGTGCAGCAACATAGCCGTCATGCCATTACTCATTTTAAAGTGCGGGAGCGTTTTGGAGACTATTCTTTTATGGAATTGGCTTTAGAAACAGGGCGGACGCATCAAATTAGAGTCCATATGGCTTATATTCATCATCCAATCGTATGTGATCCGGTTTATGGACCTAAAAAAGAAAAGTTTAATCTGTCCGGCCAATTTTTACATGCTCATATATTAGGATTTGATCATCCTAAAACTAAAAATTATATGGAATTTAAAGTTTCTCTTCCAGCAGAGATGGAAAGAATTTTAAGTTCGCTTAAGCCTTATGAAAAAAATAATTGACAAGCCTTATTGATGATGTTAAACTAAGTGAGAAAAGAATAGGGTGTCACCTTTAAACTAGTACGAGAGACTGGTAAGGAGATGGGATGAATATTGTCGTATATTCATGGTATATTATGCCTTCTTACTAGTGTAAGAAGGCTTTTTTTTGCAAATAAGGAGGTGGGGGTAAGTGTTAAAAGAAAAAACTGAAATCATGGATAATGAAAGAGTTGATCGGTCTATAAAACGTATGATGCATGAAATTTTAGAGCGCAATCATGGTACCCAAGAAGTAGTGATTGTGGGTATAAAAACACGAGGCGTTCCCTTGGCCAAGCGATTGCATCATATGTTTAAAGAATTTGAAGGTGTTGACCTGCCGCTGGGATATTTGGATATTACCTTATATCGTGATGATTTAACCACAATTTCGCAACAGCCTGTAGTTCATGGTACGCACATTCCTTTTGATGTAACGGGTAAAATTATTATTTTGGTCGATGATGTTCTTTATACGGGGCGCACGGTGCGGGCTGCTTTAGATGAACTGATCGATTTTGGGCGTCCAGCAGCGATTCAATTGGCAGTTCTTGTTGACAGGGGGCATCGTGAATTACCGATAAGGGCTGACTTTGTGGGAAAAAATATTCCTACTTCACATAAAGAGGTCATCGCTGTTCGATTAGAGGAAATTGATGGACACAATAAAGTGGTTATTATGGAGGAGGAAGAGTAATGAATCAGATGATGAAAACGCAGGGGAAGGTTCCGTTAATTAAAGCAATACCGTTAGGATTTCAACATTTATTTGCAATGTTTGGGGCAACCGTTCTTGTACCGATTTTAGTTTCTCAAGCTTTAAATGATGCGGGAATGTCTTCACCGCTGACACCGTCGTTAGCATTACTGGCTGCGGGTCTTGGCACGTTATTATTTCATTTTATTACTAAAGGTAAAGTACCAGCTTATTTAGGTTCATCCTTTGCTTTTATTACACCTATCATTGTTGCCGCAACAAAATTTGGGTATAAAGCAGCTTTGGGTGGCTGTATTGCAGCTGGTTTTATTTATGTCATTTTTTCTACAATTGTTAAAATGACAGGGACCGGGTTTATCGATCGTTTTTTACCACCCATTGTCATTGGACCTGTTATTATGACCATTGGGTTAGGGCTTGCGCCTGTGGCAGTAGGAATGGCTAAATCTAATATTCCCGTTGCATTCTTTACGTTGGCGGTTACCATTGTTATCAGTCGTTTTGCGAAAGGTTTTTTGAAGGTTATTCCTATTTTGATAGGAATTATTTCTGGATATTTATTTGCAATCGTTTATCCATTTATTCAGAGTGCACTTGGAATGGAACCCACAACTTTAATCGATTTGGGTAAAATTACTGCTGCACCTTGGTTTGCGTTTCCCAAACTTGTACATCCGACTTTTAATATATCAGCTATTATCATTATTGCCCCTATTGCTTTAGTTACGGTGGTAGAACATTTAGGAGATGTGCTGGTTTTAAGTAAAGTAACAAAAGAAAATTTTGTCAAAGAACCCGGCTTACATCGTACGTTACTTGGGGATGGATTGGCAACAGCATTGTCAGGTTTTATCGGTGGGCCGCCTAATACAACTTATGGCGAAAATGTGGGTGTTATTGCTATGACAAAAGTATATAAAACCTATGTTGTAACGGTGGCTGCTTGCTTAGCAATTACTTTAAGTTGTGTAAATAAACTTAGTGTGTTGATATCTACGATTCCGCCTGGCGTCATGGGAGGAATTACCATTTTGCTTTTCGGAATGATTGCCAGCACAGGTATGCGTACATTAATTGATGCTCATACTAATTTAGAAGATACCAGAAACCTAATTATTGCTTCTACCATTTTAGTTTTGGGAATTGGTGGAATGGCCATTGAAATGGGTCCTATTACGCTGCAAGGTATGGGATTGGCAACCATTACCGGTATTATTCTCAATATGGTATTGCCTAAAGATAAGGAATCAAATCTTGAAAAAGATTCTATTCTGGAAACCGATTAAAATGATTCTGAAAAAGAAAAAGTATTAAAAGAAGTATAAGAAAAACAGCCAAATGGCTGTTTTTCGATAAATAATAAGTATGAAGATGATGGGTGAGATATTATATGAAAGGAGTGACGGTATACAATGAGTTTCAACAGAAAAGATATTTTAGGGTTGCAGGAAATGTCTCGAGAAGAAATTGAATATATTTTAGATACAGCAGTGCCTTTTAAAGAAATAACGTTACGTCCGATTAAAAAAATTCCTACATTGCGAGGAAAGACCGTTATTAATTTATTTTATGAGCCGAGTACTCGCACTCGAACTTCCTTTGAATTGGCTGGCAAACGGATGAGTGCTGATGTCATTAATATTTCGACAAGTGCCAGCAGTATTGTCAAAGGAGAAAGTCTCAAAGATACGGCATTAACATTGCAGGCGCTTGGCGCTGATGTGGTCATTATTCGACATGGCATGTCGGGTGCACCACACTTGGTAGGTCAAACAATTAAAGCAGGCGTAATCAATGCAGGCGATGGGACGCATGAACATCCCACACAGGCGCTTTTGGATCTTTATACCATTCGAGAGAAGAAAGGGCAAGTTGCAGGATTAAAAGTAGCTATTGTGGGGGATATTCTTCATAGTCGTGTGGCACGTTCCGATATATGGGGGCTTACCAAGATGGGAGCAGAAGTTGTTGTTGCTGGACCTAATACGTTGTTGCCGCCAGAGTTGCAAAGTTTGGGGATTAAGGCTTGTACAAATGTGGAAGAAGCCATCAAGGATGCCGATGTGATACAAGTATTACGGATTCAACAAGAACGACAAGAAAAAGGATTATTTCCAAGCTTAAGAGAATATTCTCGTCTTTACGGTATTAATCACGAACGTTTAAAGTATGCTGCTAAAGATGTTTTAGTTATGCACCCTGGACCGATTAATCGTGGGGTGGAAATTACCCCTGATGTAGCCGATTCAAATCAGTCTGCGATTTTAGATCAAGTAACCAATGGTCTTGCAATTCGTATGGCGTTACTCTACTTATTGGCAGGAGGAGGTGGGGAGGTATGAAGATATTACTCAAAAATGGTTATGTAATGGATGCTTCCCAGGGAATAGAAGGTGTTAAAGATATCTATATTGAAGACGGCAGGATCGCAGCTGTGGAAAAGAATATTGAACGTGCTGCAGATCAAACCGTTGATGTACAGGGAAAATATGTTATTCCAGGTATAATTGATATGCATGTTCATTTACGGGAACCCGGATACGAATACAAAGAAACGATTGCGACAGGAACCCGTAGCGCTGCAAAAGGCGGGGTAACTTCACTGGCTTGTATGCCTAATACCAAACCTGTGATTGACCAACAGGCAACTGTAGAGTTTGTGAAAAACAAGGCTCAGTTAGAAGGTATGGTTCATGTTTATCCTGTTGGGGCAATTACGAACGGGTTACAAGGGGAACGTTTGACGGAAATTGGAGATTTAAAAGCGGCTGGTATTGTAGCCATTACGGATGATGGTAACCCAGTAATGAATGGGGAAAAGATGCGTCATGCGATGGAATATGCGAAAATGTTTGAACTACCCGTTCTTTCTCATTGTGAAGATAAAAATCTTGCAGCTCATGGTGTGATTAATGAAGGAAGAATGTCTACTTTACTAGGGCTTAAAGGCATGCCGGCTATTGCTGAGTCCATTATGGTAGCACGGGAAATCATGCTTAGTGAGCTGACAGGCGCACATGTGCATGTTTGTCATGTCAGTACTGCTCAGAGTGTTGAAATGATTCGCCGTGCCAAAGCGGCTGGTTTACCCGTCACAGCTGAAGCAATGCCACATCATTTTGCGTTGGATGAAACGGCTTTGCACAGCTTTGATACCAATTTAAAAGTTAATCCACCCCTGAGACGTGCGGAAGATGTAGCAGCGATCAAAGAAGGGTTAAGAGATGGAACCATAGAAGTCATTGCAACAGATCATGCGCCTCATGCGATTGAAGAAAAAGAAGTTGAATTTGACAATGCGTTGTTTGGAATATCGGGTCTAGAAACACTGATTCCTTTAGTGATAACAGAACTGGTGCACAAAGGGACATTGACTTTTGCTCAGGCTATCGAAAAGATGACCGTTAATCCTGCACGAATATTAGGAATTAATAAAGGAACATTAAAGGCGGGTGTAGAAGCTGATATTACTATTATTGATTTAGATCAGCAAAAAACAGTGGATGTCAGCCAATTTGCTTCTAAAGGGAAAAATTCGCCCTTTCATGGCTGGAATCTAAAAGGATGGCCAATCATGACAATTGTAAGTGGAAAAATTGTGATGAAGAATGGGGAACTTGTTTAGCGAAAGGAGGGTGTTTCATGTCGCAACAAATGCAAGCGAGGATTTTATTTAATGAACAAGTAGGACCTGATGTCTTTCGGATGGTGGTTGAAGCGCCGGAAATAGCAAAGGAAGTGAAAAGTGGTCAGTTTTTTCATGTTCGCTGCGGCGCGGAATATGATCCATTATTACGTCGGCCAATCAGTATTCATCAATATCGGAGTAAAACAGGTGAATTGTTTTTCCTTTATCAGGTTAAAGGGAAAGGAACTGCGCTTTTATCCCAAATGCGTCCGGGAGAATATGTAGATTTGATGGGGCCCTTGGGGAATGGTTTTAGTTTGAAAAAAGGGAATGGCCTATATGTATTAGTAGGTGGCGGGATTGGTATTGCGCCTTTACTTTCAGTAGCGCAAGATATTAAGAAACAGGGTTTTGAAATTGTTACCCTATTGGGTGCTCAATCACGTTCACATGTTTATGTAGAAGATGATTTTAGACTGTATAGTGACCAAATCTTTATTTGGACCGTTGATGGCAGCAGTGGTTTGAAGGGATTGGTGACCCATATGCTGCCAGAGGTTATCAGAACCTGTAATATTAATCAGATATTAACATGTGGTCCCCATGGCATGTTAAAGGAAGTAGCGCAGCAGGCAATGGCTGCTAATATTCCATGTCAGGTTTCTTTAGAAGAAAAGATGGGATGCGGTGTTGGTGCCTGTTTATCTTGTGCCTGCTCTATTAAAGTGCCCGAAGATAGTGCTTTTACTTATAAAAAAGTATGTGTTGATGGGCCGGTTTTTGAGGCTGAGGAGGTGATTTGGGATGAAGAATAAACCCTCGTTAGCTGTTAATATTGGTGGTTTAAAGATGAATAATCCTGTCATGACGGCATCGGGAACTTTTGGGTTTGGTAAGGAATATGCTCCATATCTAGATTTAAATCGCTTAGGTGCAATTGTTGTTAAAGGGACAACTTTAAAACCGAAGGCGGGGAATAAGGTGCCTCGTATAGCAGAAACACCAGCAGGGATGTTAAATGCTGTCGGTTTGGAGAATCCAGGTGTTGATTATTTTCTTGCACATGAAATGCCATTTCTAAAACAGCATGATGTTCCGGTTGTTGTTAACATTGCTGGAAACTCCGCTGCAGATTACGCTGAATTAGCAGCACGATTGGATCGAGAAGAAGGGATTGCAGCGCTAGAAGTGAACATTTCTTGTCCTAATGTAAAACAAGGTGGGATTGCTTTCGGGACACAATGTTCCATGGCGCAGGATGTGATTGGTGCCGTGCGGAAAGTTACTCAATTGCCTCTTATCGCGAAGTTATCGCCTAATGTGACCAGTATTGTAGAGATTGCCAAAAGTGTGGAAGAAGCAGGTGCAGATGCGGTTTCGTTGATTAACACACTATTAGGAATGAGTATTGATGCTAAGACCCGCAAGCCTCGCTTAGCGAACATTGTAGGCGGATTATCAGGACCCGCGGTTAAGCCGGTTGCTTTACGGATGGTATGGCAGGTGGCAGGTGCGATTGACATTCCTATTATTGGGATGGGGGGCATCATGACTGCCGAAGATGCGGTCGAGTTCTTAATCGCAGGGGCTTCTGCAGTAGCGGTAGGGACAGCTAATTTTGTTAATCCCCATGCGACAATGGACATCGTAAATGGCATAGAGCAATATTTAGAAGAAGAAGGCATGAAAGACATTCATGAGCTTATTGGAAGCTTGCAAATATAAATTGAAATATAGCAGGTAGCAACCAGCAGGTAGCAGGTAGGGAAAGATTAAAGAAAGAGTGAAGATCGCAGCCTTTGGCTGCTGGAAGAATGAAGAGAAAAGAAAAAAATAATATTTTGAATTCCTTGATCTTTTTCTTCCAGCGACCTCCGGGAGCGTTCTTCACTCTTCACTCTTATTATATGAAAGCGAAAAGCTGGAGTTATCAAGTTAAGTCCTACCTCCCACCTGCTACAAGTGACTGAAAGGAACGAGCTACCTGCCAGCTATAAAGATATTATTACGCTTTTTTGGATACTAATATAGAAGAATTAGGTTAATTATTTATAGGAGGTGGCGTGATGACATTATCCGCTAAAGAACGTTTGATTGTTGCCCTGGATGTGCCTGATTTGCAGTCAGCGGAAAGTCTTATCGAAAAATTGACGGGCCATGTTGGCATGTGGAAAGTAGGCATGCAGCTTTATACTGCGGAGGGTCCCAAGATCATTGATTTTTTGCATGAACGTGGCGAAAAAGTCTTTCTTGATTTAAAATTTCATGATATTCCGAATACGGTGAAAAAAGCCGGTGAAGTGGCAGCACGTATGGGCGTTTATATGTTTAACGTTCATGCGGCAGGTGGTATGGAAATGATGCGACAGACAGCAATTTCAACTCGGGAAGCAGCAGAAAAAATGGGGAAACCTTGCCCGCTATTGCTTGCAGTAACCGTATTGACCAGTATTGATGAGCGGACATTGAATGAAGATGTAGGTATTTCAGGGAAAGTAGAAACACAAGTGGTAAAATGGGCAAAAATGGCTCAAGAAGCTGGCCTGGATGGTGTAGTGGCTTCTCCGCGAGAAATTGAAGTAATTCGGCAGCAGTGCGGGGATCAATTCGCTATTGTTACACCAGGCGTGCGGCCTGATTGGGCAGCAAAGAATGATCAGAAACGCACCATGACGCCAGAAGATGCGTTACGTGTTGGTGCGACTTATGTTGTTGTGGGAAGGCCGATTACTCAAGCGTCAGATCCAGTACAAGCAGCACAAATGATTTGTGAATCAATGGAGAAAGGGATGAATACATCATGTTAACAAAAGAAGAAGTCATTGATATTTTTAAAAAGACAAACGTACTGCAAGAGGGGCATTTTAAATTAACGTCTGGAAGACACAGCGGTCAGTATCTGCAATGTGCGCAAGTACTTCAATATCCTGAACATACAACTCAATTATGTACTGATATTGCTGAGTATTTCAAAAATGAATCTGTGGATGTTGTCATTGGTCCAGCAATGGGTGGAATTGTTATTGCATTTGAAGTTGCACGTCAAATGGGCGTTAGATCAATCTTTACTGAGCGGGTTGATGGTAAGATGGCTTTACGACGTGGCTTTTCAGTTAAGCCCGGTGAAAAGGTTTTAGTAGTAGAAGATGTGGTTACAACCGGAGGATCTGTACAAGAAGTCATTGATCTTGTTCGTGAAAATGAGGGAGAAGTTATGGGTGTTGGGTTAATGGTTGACCGTAGTAATGGGAAAGTACAATTTGGTGTTCCCCAGTTTGCTTTACTTTCTATGGAAGTGCAGTCTTTCGAACCAGAAGAATGCCCATTTTGTAAACAAGGTCTTCCGATCGTAAAGCCAGGCAGTCGCAAATAAGGGTAAAAGAGCAGAAAAACAGCCGAAAGGCTGTTTTTTTAATAGAGTTAGAAAAAAAGGTAGTGCAATTGAATAGATATACTTCCGAAAAACTTTGAATGCTAAGAAAAGTTTAATAAGGTGTAAAGTGGGAGCATTGCGTTGAAAGTTATTATAAAAGGGTAAGGTTCTGCCCGTACTCGCCAAATGTTTTTCTACAGTATATCTATTCAATTTGCAAATTTACTTTTAAATTATTGTCTTTTAATTGTGAATTATACATTATAAATTGTGAATTAAAAAAACAGCGAAGCAGTTTTTTCATAAATAGGCAGGAAAATATGGAAAATAATAGAATGATAACATTAAGGTATTATTATGAAATTTACAATTAGGGGTTATTAAGAAAAGAGGGTGTTGGGGAAGTGAAAGAAGAACAAAAAATTATGGAGGAAAAAATACGGGGGTTAGAAGAAAAGTCGCGGTTAAAAGATGAAATTATTGCCCAAATGAATCATGAATTACGAACGCCTTTTGCCGGGATTATGGGATATAGTTCCCTTTTAGCTCAAGGAAATGTTAAGGATCCTGAGAAAGTAAAGAAAGCAGGCAGAGTCATATATCGTAATGCGAATGAGTTATTGAAGATGATTGATAATATGATGATTTATGTTAAGAGTAATTTAGGGAAAATCTATTATAATAATGATGCTTTTTTAGTAGGGGAGTTTCTAGATTCTATTGTTGATGTATATATACCTCTTTTTATGGAAAAAGAGATAGAATTCATTGTAGATAACCATTGTTCGGAGTGTAGAGTTTATGGTGATTCTAGCAAGGTTAGACAGATTTTAACAAACCTATTATCCAATGCGTTCAAATTTTCGTCGCGAAATGGAAATATTATTTTGTGTGTCATACCTTATGAAGAAGGAATGATTCGTGTCTCTGTAACGGATACAGGCATTGGTATAGCTCCAGAGGAGCAGGAAAAAATATTTGAACGCTATTACCAGAGTCAGGAAGCATTAGAAATGGGGCAAAGGGGTCTGGGATTAGGGCTTAGTATTGTGAGAGAATTCGTTCAAATGATGGGCGGGCAAATTTGGGTTGATAGCGAAAGAGGGGAAGGCAGCACGTTTTCTTTTACACTTCCACTATATCAAGGTCAAGAAGATGCATAACAGCTGTTATGCATTTTTTATTTTACTTTAAAAAAAAGATCCATTCGTATATAATTAACCATGTATGTTTGTATAGTGTTTAAGGGTATTTGGATTTTTGTAAAACAGCTACAGAACGACATAAAATTAAATACACTGAGTTACAACGTATGAAGTTGAACAGAAACATTAGAAAAGGAGCATGAAATGAGTATATTAACTGTAAAAAATCTAAGCCATGGATTTGGTGACCGTGCAATTTTTAACGATGTCTCATTCCGACTTTTGAAAGGTGAACACATTGGCCTTATCGGAGCGAATGGAGAAGGGAAATCTACTTTTATTAATATCATAACTGGAAAATTACAACCGGATGATGGTGAAATTGAGTGGGCAAAACGTGTTAGAATTGGTTATCTCGATCAACACACAACACTCGAAAAAGGTCAGACGATTCGTGATATCCTTAAGAGTGCATTCCAATATCTCTTCAATTTGGAAGCTGAAATGAATCAGATATGCGATAAAATGGCGGAAGCGACACCGGAGGAACTGGAAAAGATGCTTGAAAATTTGGGCATCATACAGGATGTTTTAACGAATAACGATTTTTATATCATAGATGCAAAAGTTGAAGAAATTGCTCGTGGCCTTGGGTTACAAGATATTGGGCTTGATAAGGATGTACAGGATCTTAGCGGCGGACAGAGAACGAAGGTTCTTCTTGCAAAGTTATTACTTGAAAAGCCGGATATTCTTCTTTTGGATGAACCTACAAACTATCTTGATGAACAGCACATTGAATGGTTAAAGCGTTATCTAAAAGAGTACGAAAATGCCTTTGTTTTGATTTCTCACGATATACCCTTTCTCAACAGTGTCATTAACTTAATATATCACATGGGGAACCAAGAATTAAACCGATATGTGGGTAACTATGACAAATTTATTCAGGTTTATGAAGCCAAGAAACAGCAAGTGGAAGCGGCATATAAAAGACAGCAACAAGAGATTGCGGCACTTGAAGATTTTGTTGCAAGAAATAAGGCACGCGTATCTACGAGGAATATGGCGATGTCTCGGCAGAAAAAGCTTGATAAAATGGAGCGAATTGAACTTGAAAGAGAAAAACCAAAACCAGAATTCAATTTTAAAAAATCAAGAGCTTCTGGTAAATTACTTTTTGAAACAAAGGATTTAGTTATCGGGTATAACGAACCACTCTCTAAATCTTTGAATCTGTGTATGGAACGGGGACAGAAAATTGCACTTATTGGAGCTAATGGGCTAGGAAAAACAACACTTCTTAGAAGCATTCTTGGCGAGATTAACCCTATATCTGGATCTGTTGAACTCGGTGACTATCTGCATATCGGGTATTTTGAACAGGAAATTAAGGAAGGGAACTACAACACGTGTATCGAAGAGTTCTGGGGGGCATTTCCGGCATACAGTCATTTTGAAGTTCGTATAGCTTTAGCAAAATGTGGCTTGACAACAAAACATATTGAAAGTAAAGTGGTTGTGTTAAGCGGTGGTGAGCAGGCTAAAGTACGTCTATGCAAACTGATTAATAAGGAAACCAATTTGCTTATCTTGGATGAGCCGACAAATCATCTGGATGTCGATGCTAAAGAAGAGCTGAAGCGTGCGTTACAGGCATATACGGGTAGTATTCTTTTAATTTGTCATGAGCCAGAATTTTATAAGGATGTTGTAACGGATATATGGAATTGTGAATCTTGGACAACTAAGATCGTATAAAAAAATCTTTAAAACCTAGTTTATTCTTATAATAAATTGTGCATGGAGGTAGAAAATGAAGATTTATCTGGATTGTATGCCATGTTTCTTAAGGCAAGCGTTAGAAGCAGCTCGGATATCGATGAGCGATGAAAAAATGCAAAAACGAATATTAATAGAAGCAACAAAGATCATTAGTAACGTGGATCAATTCGATTCTTCACCCGAAGTTGGCAGAGAACTATACCATTTAGTCAAAAAACATACTGGAATTGATGATCCATACCGTGAAATAAAGAAAAACCATATTGAATCAGCTCAAAGAATTTACCCCGACATGAAATATTTCTTATTTAAACAGAAAGACCGTTTGGAAGCATCATTGAAAATTGCAGCAGTTGGAAATGTGATTGATGCTGCAGTTAACGGCAATGTAGATGTTAAAAGAAACATTATTGAAGAATTTGATAAAGAGTTTAAGATAAATGATATTGAGAGATTTAAGAAAGATATAAGTACAGCAAAAACGCTGTTGATCATCGGAGATAATGCGGGTGAAACAGTTTTTGATAAAATATTAGTGGAAGAACTTTTATTTCTGGATATTACCTATGCAGTAAGAAGTGAACCCATTATCAATGATGCCACACTTCAGGAAGGTTTGGAGTCGGGCTTAAATTATGGTACTCATCTAATATCCAGTGGTTGTAGTGCTCCGGGTACGATTTTAGAAGCGTGCAGCAGAGAATTTCTGGATGTGTATGAAGCGGCAGATATTATCATCAGTAAAGGGCAAGGAAATTATGAAACGTTATCAGATGAAAATAGGGGGATATTTTTTCTTTTGAAAGCAAAATGTCCAGTGATTGCCAAGGATCTGGGAGTGAGTATCAATGATTATGTTTTTGTGTGTAAATAGATTGAGAAGTATCTTTACAGAAAAATGTGACCTTTTCATATATAACAGTATAAAAAGCAATGATTAGAATTATTTTCTGGATGCAGGAAATTGTTGTTTGGAGTTGAATAATTAGAAATATGAGCATACAAAAAAATATTTTTGTTTTATTTTCTTCGAGTTGTCTAATCTAAGGGGGAGATCCTATGATTGAACAACCGTTGGGTTCGGTAAGAAATTATCGTTCCTCCCGTATCGGAAAGAAGAAGGGAGATCCTGTACGGAAAATATGTACAGGATTTTTTTATGAAAATGTTTGAGGTAATTTTTTCTTGGCTACAAGGGAGTTGCCAGGAGAACAATATAAAATTAAATCATTTTAAGGAGGTTGTTATTTTGTTCAATTTAAAAGGGAAATCAGTATTAAAATTAATGAGTATTTTAACTGTCATGCTTTGTGTATTTATGGTTATACCTGCTCTGGCAGGGAATGGAGATGGGAGTGGCGGCGAACAAAAAAGCCCATTAGTTCTAGAGTCATCTGATCCTGCAGAGGGTCAGGATAATATTTCGCTTTCTCCCCGGATCACACTTACTTTTAGCAAAAATGTAGTGAATATGAAAGTAAAGGATGAAAACAAGGAATGTTTTGTTATGAATGATGCTGCTGGCAATCTTGTTCCTTTTGCGGTTGAAATGTCAGATGATCAAACGCTGGAAGGACGTGAGAAAAGAGATGATATTGTTCTCATTCCTCAGCAGACGTTAGAGTCTTCTACGACCTATACCGTAAAAATTTCTCCCAACCTGCAGTCCAAAAGTGGTGTTTCTCTAGGAGAGGAAGTCACGGTAACATTTACTACGCTTGAGGCTGCAAAGCCTGTTGATAATAATTCGGAACAGCAGGTTGAAACTCCAGCGCCTGCTGAAGAGAAGACAGTGGTGGAAAAAAATGAACCGTTTGAAGCAACAATCGTAGAGGAAGAAGAAACGCCTGAAGAAATAAACGGTGATCAACAGGAAGAAGATGATACTTCAGATATTCAGGAAAAAGCGGCGGAAGAAAGTGTGGCAGATTCTGCGGATGAAGTAACAGAACAGGGAAACAATAAAGGGATTGTGGTTGCAGGCATCATTGTTTTAGCAGCAATCGGAGGATACTTTTATTTTAGAAGAAAAAAATAATTAATTTATGATAAAGGAGTTCTTTATATTGAATAAGGTAAAAAGAAGGTTGGTTTATATATTACTGATTTTCGCACCTTTAATCTGTATATTTTGTTCGCTTTTTCTAGGCAGGTATCCAGTATCTATATCGATGGTTATGAAGATATTATGGTTTAAGCTTACGGGGATAGGGGGAGACTTTCCCCCCATTTATAAAACAGTGGTATGGGATGTACGGATGCCAAGAGCGATTTTAGGAGCGCTTGTCGGTGGTTGCCTTGCAGTAAGCGGGGCTTCATTTCAGGGGTTGTTTCGTAATCCGCTCGTCAGTTCCGGCATATTAGGGGTTAGTTCCGGTGCAGGATTTGGCGCGGCTTTGGCATTTTTGTTTTTTCATAATACATTTATGGTGTATGTTTTTTCGTTTGGTTTTGGCGTTTTAGCCGTTGGTTTAAGTTATATTATCGGACGAATTTATAACACCACTCCGACTATCATGCTTGTTTTGGGAGGTGTTATTGTTTCGTCGGTGTTTTCTGCATTAATTTCTCTCGCCAAGTATGTTGCCGATCCTTATGATCAATTGCCGGCGATTGTTTTTTGGTTAATGGGTAGTTTAGCTTCCGCACGTTATAAGGATATTATTCTCGGGGGGCTCCCCATGGTTATAGGGATACTGGGGTTAATTGCCATCAGGTGGCAGGTGAATGTTTTATCAATGGGAGAAAAGGAAGCACGTTCTTTAGGCATCAATACAACTGTGAGTAAAGGGATTGTGATTATTTGCGCAACGCTCGCTGCAGCAGGGGCTGTTAGTGTCAGCGGCATTATTGGTTGGGTTGGGTTAGTTATTCCTCATATTGGGAGAATGATGGTAGGGAATGACAATCGTATTCTTATACCAACGGCAGTATCTCTTGGCGCCTGTTTTTTAATCATTGTTGATAATCTTGGCAGGGTTTTAACCGGTGCAGAAATTCCACTTGGAATTTTAACCGCTTTGGTGGGTGGTCCTTTCTTTGTATATCTTTTGAAAAGAACAAAAGGAGGGGGCTGGTAACGCTATGAGTTTAATTGAAGTTAGGAACGCAACCTTTGCATATGAACACGAAAATGTGTTTGAGAATATCGATATAGACGTAAGGAGAGGAGAAATTCTCTGCCTTTTTGGACCAAATGGGTGTGGCAAAACGACTTTCCTGGATTGCTTATTGGGCATATTGAAACTTAAAAGGGGACAGATTGTTTTAGAGGGAGAAAACATTGACCATTTCAAATCTTATGAGATTGCAAAACATATTGCCTATGTACCACAAAGGCATGAAAGAACATTCCCTTACAAGATTATAGATATCGTATTAATGGGAAGAGCAGCCTATACGCCTACATTTTCGACGCCTTCAATGGAAGATGTTGCAATTGCGGAGAACGCTTTAGAAATCGTAGGAATGAGCAAGCTTAAAGATCGGCGTTATACACAAATCAGCGGAGGTCAAGGGCAGATGGTGATGATTGCTAGAGCGCTGGCTCAGAAAACACCCATTATGCTGATGGATGAACCGACAGCACATCTTGACTTCAAACATGAGCTTACGGTTATGGAAACCATTGTAAAACTGGTGAAAGATAAGGCGCTTTCCGTTATTATGGCAACGCATTTTCCCAATCATGCCTTTTATTTTGAGAATAATGATATTCCAACCCGGGTGGCATTGATGAATGAAGGTGAGTTTGCTGAGATTGGGTATCCAGGTAAGGTTTTGACATCAGAAAATATGAAAAGGATTTTTAATATTAACTCAGAAGTTATCTCTCATTTAACCACTAGGGGAAATGAGTTAAAACATATCATTCCAATCAATACACTAAAAAAATAATGAGGAGTGTGAAAGATGCGTAAAAAATCGATTGTAAACGTTTTATTAATACTTTTGCTGTTTATGATTTCCGGGTGTGGTGCGAACCCGCAATCAGTGCCTGATCAAGTAGCAGGCGAAACCATTACGATTACAGATTGTGCGGGCAGGGACGTTCAAATCCCTAAAAAGGTTGAGACAATAGGGTGTATGTATGCTTATACCGCTCAGGTTGTTACCATGTTGGGACGAGGGGATGATATTGCAGCTATTGTTCCGGGAACCAAACGTGAGGTGTTATTGAGAGAGATTTGTCCAAGCATAACGGATGCGCCTGTAACCAGTGTTAGCGGTATTATCAATATAGAGGAAATGGCCAAAGTCGATCCTGATGTTGTTTTTATTAAAGGCGAAATTGCTAATAATGAAAAAGAATTAGCGAAGATGGAAGAATTCAACATCCCCTATTTGGTTGTTGACTTTAATAGCATAGAAGGACAAAAATATTCTATAGAAATGATGGGTCAAGCCATTGGGACCATTGATGAAGCAAAAAAATTCAACGATTATTATCAAGCATGCATGGATCGAGTACAGGAAAATATTAAAGATATTCCAATGGAAGAAAGGGTCAGGGTTTATCATTCTGTAAACGAAGCTGTCAGAACAGATGCAAAGAATACCTTGCCGGGTGATTGGACGCAGATAGCTGGAGCGTATAATGTTTCTGTCAATGAAAACCTTCACTTTGCAGAGAATAAGTATTTTGCCAGTTTGGAACAAATTTTACTGTGGGATCCAGAGGTCATTATTGTTAATGAAGAAGGTGTAGATGAATATATCATGGCTAATGAACAATGGGGGAATATTAAAGCGGTTACAGATCATAAAGTATATAAGATGCCTAATGGTATTTCCCGCTGGGGACATCCCGGCGGCATTGAAACGCCCCTTGCCATCTTATGGACCGCGAAAAAATTATATCCAGATCGATTCAATGATATAGATATTCAAGCTGAGACACAATATTTCTATAAAGAATTTTTTGACCATGAGTTGTCTGAAGACATGATGCAAAAGATGATGAGCGGAAAAGGGATGAGAGAGGCCAAACAATAATTTAGGAGGTATATGATATGCGTATTTTGGTGTGTATTGATGATACAGATAATATGGAGAGTAAGGGAACTGGAGAATTAGCGGAAATGATTGCAGAGCATATTGAAACAAGTAACTGGGGAAAAACAACGCGTATTACCCGCCATCAATTATTGGTTCATCCTGACATTCCGTATACCTCACATAACAGTTCGATGTGTTTTGAGGCGGATATTGATACAAGTTATTTACGAGTCTTGATTGATTTTGCAGCTGATTTTTTGGTGCGTGAAAGTGCGCCGGAGTCGGATCCGGGTTTGTGTGTAGCGGTGATTGATCAAATTGATGATGTGGATACCCTCATTAAGTATGGTCATCGTGCTAAACAGGATGTAATGACTAAGAAAGAAGCGTATAATATGGCAGAACGGCTGGGAATTCACCTTTCTGAGCATGGGGGTACAGGCCAGGGTGTTATTGGTGCGCTGGCTGGCGTGGGACTGCGTTTGAGCGGTAATGACGGCCGTTTTAAGGGAAAACATAAAATTAACGGGATAAATGACATAGTAACTGCGGGGGAAATTCTTTCTCAGACAGATATCGATGCGGTTCGCTGTTTAGATGGAAATGATTTGGATTATAATGATAAGGTTAGATTAAATGATTGGGTAAAATCTGTATTATTGGAAGGGAAATGTGTTCTTATCGTAAGTCCCACTGAGAATGATCCTGATGGTGTCAAGTGGCAGATGTGTCCCAAAAAAATATTGAAAAGTCTTGGGTAGGAGTTGATTTACATGTGGAAAGTCAATGAAAGAGGGGAAAAGGTGTTTCGTGGTGGGAAAGAGGACGGGGCTGGTGCAGCACAGGCAGCAGATAAATGCCCTAATTTTAAACTTGATGTTGAGGATGAGATTGTGGCAGATGAATTGAGATCCTGTTATAATTGTCGTTATAGACGTTGGACAGCAGAATCATTTGCTTGCTATAAGCCTGAATAAAGCAAATGGGGGACAGTTCTTGACTTGCCTTTTTTCTAAAAAAGGCAAGTCAAGAACCGTTTTTTTAACTTTTTAATGTAAAGTATCCTTTACATAGACTTTGACATATAGTATAATTAAACCAACAAATGTAAAGCAAACTTTACAAAAAGGGGATGATAGAATGTGAAAAATAAGATAAAAGATTTGCGCAGTCAATTGGATTTGACGCAGGAAGATTTGGCAAAAAAACTTGGTGTTTCGCGGCAGACCATTATTTCCATTGAAACAGGGAGATACAACCCATCATTGATTCTTGCGTATAAAATGGCGTTAATTTTTTGTTGTAAAATTGAAGATATTTTTGATTTTTCCGAAGCTAAGGAGGGGATGGATCATGAGTAAATCATTTTATGAAAAAGTATTGAGGCAAAATTATTTCTTCTATGGGTTACTTGCTTTATTGATTATCATAGCAAGTTGTTACTATGGTACGTTTAAAGCCATGTGGTTCCTGGGTGTTTTTTCAGTCGCTTTTCTTCTCAAAGTCAAAAAAATTAAAGCGAAGAAGGATGAATTGGATGAACGTTTGGAGTATATTACGAATAGAGCGTTGGCCGTTGGATTTTATTTTCTCTTGGGTGTTGTTTTCTGGTATTACATTAAAGAAATTGTTACACTGGGCAAAATTTCTACAAGAACTTACGTAGAACTCTATGTTGCACTTTTTGCTTATTTGGGGAGTTTAATATTTTTAAAGAAAAGGTATTAGGATAGATAAAAAATTTTGAATATAGAAGTGTTGATCTCAAAAGAGTTGTAAAAAAGCACCTTAATATTAAGGTGCTTTTTTACAACTAAGGCGAAAGATGTGTCCTATTAATGGTACAGAACGGAGTCAACTTGAGATATAAATGAATATTTTTTCTATATTATTCCTAGTGCTATTCCTTAAATAAAAGCGTAATATATATATAAATACGCATTCTATTTATTACTATATAAATCGCATTAAAGTTTTTACATTTAACATTGCTCTGGCAACATGGGGACACGCCACTTGTACCTCGTGGAATGTCCCCATCTTTCCTTCGCTTTTCCTGCAAACCTGCAATGTAAGTTCTTTATTGCGTTACATATAGTTAACTTACTTTTAATTTTTTTGAGTGCTTTATTATTTTACATATATATGATAAAATTATGGTTAAATTCTAAGTGCGTTATACAGTACTATAAATTTGAAGGAGAAGATAGAATGGAGAAAAACATGACAAGAGAAGAAAAATATTTTTTGTTGTTGGGTTCATTATTTATAGCGCTTTTGGTTATTAGTAATGTTATTGCTGGTAAAGTCGTAGCTATTGGGGGATGGATGGTACCCGCAGCAGTCATATGCTATGCACTGACGTTTGCTGTTACGGATACAATAGCTGAAATTTGGGGGAAAGAAAGAACAAAATATATTGTTGTTTTAGGGTTTTTCGCATGTGTTATTTCAGCTATTATGATTAAGATTGCAATATGGATGCCTGCGGCACCTTTTTGGCATAACCAGGAAGCCTATAACCTGATTTTGGGTAGCAGCTTAAGAATAACTGTAGCCAGTATGTCGGCATATCTTATAAGTCAGTATCATGATATTTGGGCATTTCATTTTTGGAAGGATAAAACTGGAGGGAAATATTTATGGATTAGAAATAATTTATCCACTGGTGTTTCCCAATTAATTGATACCGTTGTATTTATTGTCATTGGTTTTTATGGTACAGGTGCTCCTATTTTATCGATGATTCTTGGTCAGTATGCGATTAAGCTAATCGTGGCAATGTGTGATACGCCCATTGTTTATATTCTCGTAAATTTGATTAATAAAAACATTTTTTTCCTTTCACATAAAATAAGTGCTAAGGGATAAGAAAAAGATAATCGATTGATTACCCCTAAGTTTAGAAACGATCGTTAGGGATAAAATAAAGAGAGTTTATAAATAAAAGCCCTTAATATTAAGGGCTTTTATTTATAAACCGATTATTTCAAATAGACCCAGGAGCTTGAGTGCCATTATTGTAACACTAATAATGAGAAAAATGCGAATCCATTTGTCGCCTTTAGCGACTGCAAAATTACTGCCTAGCCAACCCCCAATGCCGTTTCCTACTGCTAAGGTGAAACCCAGGACCCAATTAATCTGATCGTTTAAGATGAATATAAGCAATGATGATATCATATAAAAGCAAATTACAAATACCTTAATACTATTTATTCTTACCAAAGACATTCCGGTAATTAAAGTTAAGGCCATAATAATCATAAAGCCAACCCCTGCTTGAATAAATCCCCCGTATATTCCCACGAAAAAGAAAACAATGATACCTGCTATTTTTTGTTTTAATGTAAGTTTTCCTTCATCATCCAGGCTCATAGTTCTTTTTTTAAGTGGGTTCCATAATATTAAGGTTAGGACAACTAGCATAATAATCGCTAGTATTTTATTAAAAACTTGATCTGGTAAGGAAATAGCCAAGTGCGCACCAATGACTGAGCCTAGCACAGCAGGAATACCCAGCATGAGGCTTAAATGCCAATTAAAAAAACCTTTGCGTTTAAAATTTGTGATGGCTACGATGTTTTGGATCATTAAGGCAATACGATTTGTACCATTGGCGACTGCAGAAGGGAGCCCCATAAAGATAAGTACAGGCATGGTTAGCAGTGAGCCGCCACCTGCTAAAACGTTAATAAATCCGGCGGCAATGCCTGTTAAAAGAATGAATATGATATTGGGTATGCTCATATGATTCCTCCTTTACGATGCCTTGTTGTTTTTATATCATACCATAATCAGTAGACAAATGGACATAAAAAAATTATACTATTTATAGTTATGAACTGGAAAGGGGTATGATAGATGAAACGCATGAAATGGCAGTATGTTTTTGGGTTAGTATTGGTTTTATTATCTTTTTTGATTTATTGTATTCATTACTTTATTTTCGGGGATGCCCATCGTATTTTTATTACTTTATTAGGACAGATTGCCTTTGTTCCTATGCAAGTACTTTTGGTTACCCTGGTCGTTAATCAATTATTGAGCCGCCGGGAAAAAAGAGCTAAACTACAAAAGTTAAATATGGTAATTGGCGCTTTTTTCAGTGAAGTTGGGACAAATCTTTTGCGTTACTTTTCTGAATTTGACCCGCATTGTGAGGAAATAGCAGCAAATTTACACATTAGTAATGATTGGTCACACCAGGAATTTGCAGCTGTCTGTAAAAAGCTAAAGAATCATAAGTATGTTATCGAAAGTAATAGGGGCGCTTTAAGCACATTATGTGATTCTCTTGTTGCAAAAAGAGCCTTTTTAATCAATTTGTTGCAAAACCCCAATTTATTGGAACATGAATCTTTTACAGAACTTCTTTGGGCTGTATTCCATTTAGCCGAAGAATTGGAAAAACGGTCAGATGTCAATCACTTGTCGGATAAAGATCGAGAGCATTTAGAGGGAGATATTGAAAGAGCATACGGATTGTTGTTACATCAATGGTTAGATTATATGAAACATTTAAAAGAAAATTATCCGTACCTTTTTTCGCTAGCGATCCGAACGAATCCATTTAATCCAGATGCAGCACCGGAAATAGAATAAAAAACGGCTGATGCCGTTTTTGGGTTAAAGGGGAAAGAAAAAAGTTTTAAGCTATTACATTTATGTAACTAACTTATATTTTTTGAAATAATATAAAGAGGTGTTATGATGAAAGGTGAATTTGTAGAACTTAACATTAGCATTGATTTAAGTCAATCCAATAGAGTTGACAGGCTGGAAGAGGAAATAAAAAAACAGACTCAGGCTGCGAAAGTGTTACGCTGTGCAATTACGGCAGTTTCTGAAGCAACGATGACAGTAGAGGCGGTGATTGTACGATGAATAAGAGACCTTTTACAGTGGTACAATTAGTACCAACAGGTATTGGTGCACAAATTGGCGGATTTGCGGGAGATGCGACACCGGCGACGAATTTGCTGACGCAGATTGCGGACTGTGTGATTACACATCCTAATGTGGTGAATGCTTCTGATTTAAATGAAGCAAGAGAGCAAGTCCTTTATGTTGAAGGAAAAATGTTGGATGACATGATGAGAGGGAAAACAGTTTTAAGACCTCGTCGAAAAAATGCAATTGGTATTCTAATTGATCGCAACGTAGTAGAGCCGCCACAAAGCTCCAAGGATTTAGGTGGAAAAAGTGAACTCATGCGTGTGCTTAATGCAGTGAATACCGTGCGAGCGGTTAACGGAATAGAGGTCGTAGGCTATAAGATAACGGATCGACCGATCGATGCTCGAGCACTTTTGAGCAGTACAGGTACTTCTCATGGAAATGTGGAAGATTTAGATACCTTGTTTTCCGCAGGGAAAGTGCTGGTTGATGGGGGGGCCGAAGCAATTGCTGTCATAACACGTATTTTGGATATCACACCGGAAATGGAAGAAGCTTACGTAAAAGAGGGAAAAGCAGATCCTATTGGGGGTATTGAAGCAACAATCTCCCATTTTCTTGTATCTGAACTGGGGGTACCCGCTGCGCATGCACCCGCTAATGCAACAGATCTTTATTCGCATGTTCCAGTAGATGAATTTGTAGACCCCCGTGTTGGAGCAGAAGTAATTAGCCATACGTATGTGCCTTGTATTATGCAAGGTCTCTCGCGAGCGCCGCAACCTGTTACTGTATCTCATCAGATGAACGGTGATATAGCTGTTACTGATGTCAATGCTGTATTAGCGCCCGCTGATGCTTTAGGGGGTATCCCTATTCTTTGTGCAATAGAAAATGGTATTCCTGTTATTGCTATACGAGAAAATAGTACAGTATTAGATGTAACTCGAGAAAAAATAGGGTTTAAAACAGGTGTTTTAGAGGTAAATAATTATTTAGAGGCGCTAGGCATTTTGGGATGTCTTAAAGCAGGGATTAATCCAGCCATGGTGCGTCGCCCGTTGGCAGATATATTTGAATTATAAAGAAGAAAGGGGAAAAGACATGTCTATTGTAAAAGATATAATGACGACAGAAGTGATAACTGTCTATCCAGATGCTACAGTACAAGATGTAGCAAAAGTGTTAGCAGATAACAAAATTAGCGGTGTTCCAGTTATTAATGTGAACCATGAAGTCATTGGTATCGTGTCCGCACAGGACCTGGTGGTGCGAAATAAGAAGTTGAAAGTACCAACCTTTGCGGATATTTTAGGTGGAATTATTTATCTGGGAGACACTAAAAAATATGATGAAGAACTAAAAAAAGCCACAGCTGTAATGGTAAGAGATTTGATGAGTTCGGATGCTGTTTGTGTGCATGAAGAGGACAGCGTAGAAAAGGTTGCTACTTTGATGGTCGATAAAAAAATTAACAGAGTACCCGTACTTAACCATGAAGGAAAGCTGGGAGGAATTGTTACCCGGTCAGATCTGGTACGTTGGATGAGTAAACAAGGCTAAAACAGCCTTGTTTTTTTTGTTTTTTAATTTTTTCATCTTTAATCTTTCAATTGTCCACTATCAGCTGTCAACTGAAAAACCGCATTAGCGGTTTTTCTAATACATGCATAATTCCTTTTTGAATGAATAATATATCATATAGTATACATGCTATGTGGTATGTCGGAGGAGGGGTAATATGGAAACTGGAAAACATTATACCATAAACAAGTATAAATGGCTGCATATTGCTTTCGGTATTTGTATCGCTTTTTTGATATTAATTATGGGTGTGACGGGAGTGATAACACGTTATTACTTACAGAATAACATGGTGTGCTTTGGTGTAACGATTGCTGGACAAGATATCAGCAAAATGGATAAACAAGATATATTTGCATTCTTGGACAAATTAGAAGAGAAATTGAATCAAAAGTCTATTGTTTTAAAATATGATAAGAAAACATGGGAAATTAAACCTTTCGAAAAAAGCATATTCCTTGATAAGAATAAAACCTTCTCCCGTGCCTTTCGGATTGGAAGAGAAGGGAAACCATGGGAACAAGCTTTAGATATTCTTCAAACGCGGTATAAAGGAAAAAATATACCTTTATACTTCTATGTTCATTCTCCAGAAATGAAGTGTTATTTATCGACTATAGGTAAAGAGATTTTTGTCAAACCTCATAATGCACTTTTGCAAGTCAACCAGGATCGCAGTGTGAAAGTAATTCCTGAGATCGTAGGCGTTGAAATTAATTCAGAAAAAACCTTACAAAATCTGCAGAAGGTATTAGCTAACCCTCAAAATGATCTGCAAGTTACGATTGAAATTAATAAAACAAAACCCGACAGGACACAAGCTTTTATTAATAATCTAGGAATAAAAAAACTTATATCCAGTTATACCACTGCTTTTAATCCTGCTAAAAAGAACCGTTCTTATAACGTTAAATTAGCTGCAGAAGCATTGAATGGTACTATTTTAAAGCCAGATGAGGTATTTTCATTTAATGAACGGATTGGCCCACGGGATGGAGAGAATGGTTATAAGAATGCACCCGTGATTGAAAACGGTAAATTGGTAGATGGAATAGGCGGGGGTGTCTGTCAGGTCTCGTCTACTCTGTATAATTCAGTTCTTTATGCAGATTTAGAAATTATTTCCCGGACCAACCATTCTTTACCCAGTACTTATGTTGGGTTAGGACGTGATGCGACGGTAGATTTTAATAGCTTGGATTTTAAGTTTAAGAATAATACCAAGCATAATCTATTCATTACTACCTATGTGGCAGAGGGTAAAATAACTATAAATATATTTGGAGAAAGTTTTAATAAGCGGGTTAGGGTATTTACAACGAATGAAAGAGTGATTCAGCCCAAAATTGAAATGCGTCAAGATTATTCATTACCTAAAGGCATTCAAAAAGTAGAACAAGTGAGTAAGCCTGGTTATCAAGTGACAGTATGGCGATTAGTAGAAGAGAAAGATAAAGAAACTAAACGCGAAATTATTTCTAAGGATTATTATACTCCAGTTTCGGGCATAGTAAGAATAGGAGCAGGAAAAACTTCCACAGCTGATAAAGACGAAATGAATGAGGAGCACCCTGCAGTAACCCAGAAATTTGATTTAGAATTTGATGATACACAGTATATGCATTCGGATGATGCTCCCGTAAATATAGACACCAGTATTGACATAATACAATAACACTATATATAATACTATATAGAGCGTTATATCCAGCAAAGTGATCTGATGGAGATGTTAAGGCTGAAGAAAATCGTCTATAGGAGATGGGAGGAAAAATCATGCCGGAAATACGAAAAGTAATGATTACCTTACCAGAAAATTTACTTCGAGAAGTAGATGTGGTGGTACAAGTAGAAAAAAAGAATAGAAGTGAGTTCATTCGTGAGATTTTGATTGGCTATCTGCAAAAACGGAAAAGGAAAGAAACCGAAGAATTACTAAAGCAGGGATATCTCCAATTGGCTCAAATTCACAGAGAAATAGCGGAAGTTGCTGTTGGGGTTGAGACCGAAACCTTAGAAGCATATGAACAAAATATTGCGGAGGAGTAGATATGGAGGTAAAGAGAGGCGACATATTTTATGCAGATTTAAATCCTGTTATTGGTTCAGAGCAGGGAGGACATCGTCCTGTTTTAGTGATTCAAAATGATGTTGGTAACAAATACAGTTCCACAGTGATTGTGGCGGCTATTACTTCAAAAATTAACAAGGCAAAATTACCGACTCATGTTGAGATCAATGCGCAGAAACATGATTTAGAGAAAGATTCAGTTATCTTATTAGAACAGATTCGCACGATTGATAAGGTTCGTCTCACGAAAAGTATTGCTCACTTGGATGAGGTTATTATGAATCAAGTTGATAAGAGCATCATGATTAGTATAGGTATTGATAATGAATAATAGTAAAAAACTGCCGCCTAAATTTAGGCGGCAGTTTTTTACTATTATTCATCGATTATGTCTTGTATCTGATGAATAAAATTCCATTTCATTTTTAATAGCCTTAACTTGGTCTATAGGAATACCCATTTCAGCAGCAATTTCTTGGTCAGTTTTTAAATTTATAACGGCTTTTGTAAATTTCTCTAAATTAACATTGTTAAATTTTTTGTTAAATTCGTCGCGTAAGGTGAATTCCTTCATAATTTAACCTCCTTTGCTAATAAATTAGATTGTAATTCTTTTGTTATTAGAGTCTTTATATTTATTATGTGTTATTATTTTAAAACTATGAATGACAAATTTATTTGTTTGTTTCATTAATGATTCATTAAAAAGAGAGGAGAATGACAGGGATGAGGCAGTTAAAAATCATGACTTATAATATTCAACATGGGGTAAAAGGGCTCGGGGAAATAGCTAAAGTAATATATTACAGCGGTGCTGCGATTATTGGTATGAATGAAGTAGATTGTGGTGCGCCACGCAGCTTATACATTGATCAAGTATCATGGTTGGCAAGGAAGTTAAATATGTATTATGCGTTTGCACCTGCTAAGGATTATACGTATGGTAATGCTTTGCTCACACAATTTCCAATTATTGAATCAGAAAATAGGCAGTTTTCTAATTTTTTTTCAAACGAAGGTAAAGGATTGGAGAAACGTTCCTATCTATTTGCACTTCTGAAAACGCCTTCAAGAGAAATGGGCGTTGTAGTAACACATTTAGGATTAGATAAAAAGGAACGTGAATATCATATAAAAGAAATCCTTGCATTTGTTGATGGCAAAGAAGAAAGATTAATTGTCTTAATGGGAGATTTTAATGCACTACCCCATGCTTCTGAATTGATTTTGTTAGAAAAACAATTTTCTAAAGGAAAGGGGAGTGTTTATACTTATCCTGTTCCTGAGGCTAAGGTACAGATTGACTATATTTTTGTCAATAGAAAAAAGTTTTTGTTTACATGTCAAACCATTAATGCCAAAGCTTCAGACCATTTTCCTCTAGTATGTAGATTATCTATGTTTTCATAATAAATTTAAATTATATTGTTTAATTGTTGGTAATAAGGGTAGAAATTGAGTATGAATATGTGTTGATATAGAACACATTAACGTTTTTAAATTTTTATTCATGTAATTAAATATTTTGGAATAATAATTGCGTGTATTAGAGGGGGGATTTGATGAAAAGCTTAAAAACGAAAATTATGGTGTGGGTTTTGCCTGTGGTTTTGGCAGCTTTATTAACAGTGTCTTTTTTGGGATATCAGAAGGCTAAAGAGCAAGTTATTTATGATGCGTATGAGAATACCATGGCTGTTGCGCAGGCCAATGCCAATCAGTTGGATGGGTGGTTAATGACACGGTTAAAAATGATTGAAGGTGTTAATTATGCCATTTCGGCGCCGGAATTTGATGAATCTCAAGAATTATCGTATATGAAAAGAATGGTAAAAAAATTCCCTAATATTTCTGATATTTATATTGGTACAACTCAAGGGGATATGATTGATGGGGCAGGATGGGTTCCGCCTGATGATTATGATCCAAGGGTAAGGAGCTGGTACAAGGAAGGATTGGAAGTAGAAGAAATCACGTTTGGTTCAGCTTATCTTGATATGAATACTAAGGAAATGATAGTAGGTGCAGTGAAACCCCTTTATCTTCAAGACGGTACGCTCCGTGGCGTTTTTGCAGGTGATGTGGAATTGAAGACGCTGACCAATCTTGTTAAAGACATTCAAGTAGGGCAAACAGGATATGCTTTTATGATTGATAACCGTGACTCAACAAATCTAGCTAATCCTAATGAAGAAAAAATAGGCATTAAAATGAGCGAGGATATTGCGGATAATAAAGAACTTTTAGAAATGATGGAGAAAGCGTTAGCAGGAGAATCGGGGCATGCAACATATAAAATTGATGGAGATACAAAGCTGGCTTGTTATGCACAAGTTCCTTCAGCAAACTGGAGCCTTATAGCTGTTGTGCCAGAAAAAGAAGTATTGGCACAATTAAACGTACTAAAAAGGAATAATATCATTACCACAATCATTGCGATCTTAATATTAGCGCTGGTACTTTATTTCGTGACAGGCGGTATTGTTAAACCCATTCAGAAATTAAGTAAAGTAGCTGAGGCAATGGCTCGAGGTGACCTAACGGTTACAGCAGAGATTAAGAGCCGGAATGAAGTCGGGCAATTGGCTGTAGATTTTAACATGATGCGGGATAAATTACGGGAATTGATCCAAAAAATTAATCAGGTATCGGAAACGGTGGCTGGGTCTGCTGCGGAGATGGCTGCAACTTCTGAGGAAACGGGGAAAGGGTCAGAACAGGTTTCCATTACGGTAGATGAACTGGCCAACGGTATCACGGAAGTGGCGGGAAACATGCAGCAA
>DAOUPZ010000039.1 GCA_030625885.1 Clostridia bacterium | reverse complement strand
ATCATGTCCATCGAGCCAATACGGCGGCAGAGCATAGTGTCGTTAATCTGGCAGATCGCATTTACTTTCATCGGATTCTTAAGTACGATGTATTTTGCGCGTGTAGTGGGTGCAGGTGTTCTGGGTGCGTATTTCCTGTTTTTAGCATATTTCGGCATCATCAGCCTTATGACAGACGGCGGTTTTTGCAGTGCGGCAATAAAGCGCATCAGTGAAGGTGAAGAACCTGATGCATATTTCAGTGCATTTGTTGTGCTGCGCTCTGTGTTTGTGACAGTGGTTGTAGTTGCGCTAATCGCATTTCGCAGCTATTTTGTAGACCTTGATAACGCGGGCACATTCATCTGGTTGTTGGTGGCGTTAGTCGTGTCAATTTTGCATGGGGCGGTTTCAAGCGGTATCGGAGGATGCGGAAAAATGGGGATATCTGCAACGGCAGGTTTTCTTGATAATATCTCACGTATTCTCATTCAAGTCGTCGCGATTTTTTTGGGTTATGGTGTTGCAGGACTAGCTGGAGGCTTTGTAGTGGGGCTGGTTGTTAGTTCTATAGTACAACTGCGTTTTTTTGATCTACATTTTGTGCATTTTGGGTTGAGTCATCTAAAAAGCCTATCTTCATTTTCATTCTGGTCGTTTCTGGTCTCAAGCGGGGGCTTAGTGTTCGTTTATTCCGATTCGGTGATGATCGGTTATTTCCTAAATAATGCTGATGTGGGTGTATATCGGGTAATATTCCAGTTTACCTCGCTTGCAGCATTTACATCAATTGCACTTCATGGAACATTATGGCCAAGGGTTAGCCGATGGAATCAGATTGGTGAAACATGGCTTATCGAAGAGTCACTCTCCCGTGCATTCACCTATTCACTCATACTGGCGCTGCCCGTGTTTGTTGGTGGGGCTTTGCTGGGCGATAAGTTGCTATATTATTTCTATGGCGCAGATTTTGTGAATTATACGACACTTATAATATTGTTCATCGTACAAATTGTCAATGTATTCCAGTATTTTTTAACCACATATCTAAGTGCAATGAACCAGGTAAAGGAGTTGTTCAAAATCACAGTTGTGGCAGTTGTTGCTAATATTATATTGAATACAATGTTAATCCCTGTGATGGGCATCTCCGGGGCGGCGGTTGCTACCCTTGTGACAATGACCATTAATGCTATTCTGGCACAGCATGTTCTGGCACGAACGATCACCCTTCGGGTGGAGCGCAGCAGTTTGCTGAATATTTTGAAAGCTTCTATTGCGATGGGGGCGGTGGTGGGTGTTTATTTGTTAGTTGTGCCACTGTCCAGTATTTGGTTGGCGCTCGTTCCTGTTGTGCTAGGAGGGGCAGTTTACGGGGTGCTCATATTGAAATTAGATAGGAATATTTATGAAGAATTGAAAAGATTTAAGGTGTAGATGAATATGGCATTCTGGAATGGTTGTGATTATTTTCTAGAAATATTAATAAAGAAGTGGTAATATTAATAAAGGTGGTAATAATTATATTAACTTTATGTTTTGATGAAAGCCTGCAAAGAACTTAATATAACCAATGGATCAATAATATGTACACAGAAATTAAAAAATGCCGCATTAGTGGCAGCACGAATTTGATCACGGTATTATCGCTTGGCGAACAATGCCTTACCGGTGTATTCCCCAAATCACCAAACGAGCCTATAACGAAAGGTCCACTCGATCTGGTGTGGTGTCCCGATAGCGGTTTGTTGCAGATGAAACAGTCGTACAGTTTGGATGAAATGTATGGCGATAATTACGGCTACCGTTCAGGTCTAAACAACTCTATGGTAAGACATCTCCAACAAAAAATCCGCACCTTAGAGCAGATGGTGAAACCTAACGATGCCGATTTGGTGATTGACATCGGTAGTAACGATGCTACCTCTCTTAAGGCGTATACAGGCAAGTTCCAAAAAGTTGGGATTGATCCTACAGGGAAAAAATTTAAAGAATACTATACTGATGATATTACTTTAATCCCAGATTTTTTTTCCGCGACAACATTCAAGGCTAATTTTCCTAACAATAAAGCAAAGATTATTACATCTATAGCCATGTTTTACGATTTGGAAAACCCGATGGAATTTGTAAAGGACATTGAAACAGTGCTTGCCGATGATGGTGTGTGGCATTTTGAACAGAGCTATATGCCCAGCATGCTGCGCACTAATTCTTATGACACGGTTTGTCACGAACATATAGAGTTTTATTCATTTAGAGTAGTAAAAAATATGCTGGAAAGCTGTGGGCTGCGAGTAATTGATGTGCAGATGAATGCTATCAATGGCGGCAGTTTTGCAGTAACGGCTTGTAAAAAGAAAGCATTGTACAAATCGAATTTACCAATCATTAATTGGATGCTAAAGCAAGAAGATGATATGGGCTTAGATACACCTAAGCCATACCGTGACTTTGAAGAGAGGGTTTTCCGTCATCGTAAAAACTTAACCGAGCTAATAGAGGCACTGGTAGCCGATGGAAAGAAAATAATTGGTTATGGAGCGAGTACAAAGGGAAATGTGCTCTTACAATTCTGTGGATTAACTACGAAGCATATCCCTTATATCGCAGAGGTAAACGAAGATAAGTTAGGGTCTTTTACCCCAGGTACTAATATTCCGATTATTTCAGAAAAAGAAGCTCGTGCGATGAATCCTGATTATTTCTTGGTGCTTCCTTGGCATTTTAAGACTGGAATCCTGGAACGAGAAAAAGAGTTTATGGCACAAGGTGGGAAGTTTATTTTTCCGTTGCCTGAAATTGAAATTGTGTAAAAAAGTATAATATTTAAATAAAACAATGTGCAAATTATGACGCAAAAACCCAAAGCAATTATTATGGTGGCATTGAAATTTTGTATTGGTAAAGTAATAGAGCTCCCGTTTCTTAAAATATAGGTCATTTCGAAATGGAGATGTTTATGAATAATAAATTCAAACAAAGATTTAAAATTATTCTTCAAAAAATGGGTCTGCTATCATTTATGATATACTGTTATAATTTTAAACGCTTTTTCCCATCGCTGAAATCCTATTTTTTTAATGGTTTACTTACTTTTTTTCCAAATCATCCCATCCGGGTTTTCTATTTAAAAAATATAATGGGAGTGAAAATTGGTAAATTATCTTTTATACTGCCATTGAAAGAAATACTTTCGACTGGAAAGATACAAGAACATATGAATTCTGATATGCTCGGCATAAGAGGTGATTATAATGGGATATGATGTTATTTCTTATGTCAAATATTTAACAATGTGTAATTATTATAAACTTTTTGGGCATAAAACATTTTTAATGGATGGGAAGACCTATCATTATTTTTATCATAAGTACAATCATACCTGGAGAAACGAGAGAACTGTTGAAATTCCAATTGTTTGGGACATCATCAAGAAGTATCAAGGAAAAGCCATCCTTGAAGTGGGAAATGTTCTTTCAAATTATTTTTCCATTAATCATGATGTTCTGGACAAATATGATAATGGAAAGGGGGTAATAAACGAGGATGTCATTGATTTCAAATCTTCAAGGAAATATGATTTAATAGTCAGCATCTCTACCTTAGAGCATGTTGGGTGGGATGAAGAAATAAAAGAATCCGATAAAATTCTTTATGCTATCGAGAACCTGAAATTGTGCCTTGCGGATATGGGAATTCTAATAGTCACAATGCCTTTGGGGTACAATTCTTATCTGGATACATTACTCAAAGAAAAGAGAATAGAATTTACTAAAACGTATTTCATGAAACGTATAACTTCTGATAATAAATGGGCAGAAACTGCTTGGGAAGATGTTAAGGATTTGAAGTTTAGCTATGATCCGGTTTTTGCCAATGGTTTGATTATTGGTATTGTTAAGAAAGAGACAACATGAAATTATTAAGAATGAAAGACATTCCAGACTATTCCATTTTTGCTGGAGCACCTGCAAAAGAAATTGACAAGAGGTCAGAATTACTTGAATATAACATTGTTTATTTCCCCTTCTTCCAGTAATCGGCTAATGGTCATATTATGAAAGCACTTATATTTGGCATTAGCGGTCAAGACGGATATTATCTTTCTGAGTTACTTCAAACAATAAATATTGACGTTGTTGGAGTCTCTCGTTCTCAAGGTGATTGGATAAAAGGTGATGTGGCGGATTTTGCATTTGTTGAAGCTTTAATTAAAACTCATCAGCCAAACTATATTTTTCATTTTGCAGCTAATTCCACTACGCACCATTCTGCATTGTTTGATAATCACAAAGCAATAAGCACCGGAACGCTCAACATCCTGGAGTGCGTCCGGCTACATTGTCCAACAGCCAAAGTGTTTTTA
>DAOUPZ010000038.1 GCA_030625885.1 Clostridia bacterium | reverse complement strand
AACAATCTAATTAAAATCGCCATTTTCTGGATAACCAATATCTTCCCAAATATAACCTGGCTTATATTTATCAATTAATTCTATCACTTGATTATCAAAGTACTCAATTCTATATCAGGTACCGCAAAAAGTTCGATAAGGACGTGTTGATGGTGGAGGTAATGTAGCGTAATCAGCCTGTTCAGGGGAATGCGCGTAGGGGCTCGAGAGAACATCAAGAAACCCCTCCATCACGCTGTAGTCTCCATGTTTCACCGCAGCATCTAGTGCTTCTTCTACCCTGTGATTGCGTGGAATTAGCGCAGGATTGCAGTTTTGCATCAACTGATATGAGGAAGATTTTGGTTCCTGCTGCCTGCCTAGTCTCGCCTGCCACAGCTCATGCCACTGAGCAAATTCCGTAGTGCCAAACAGGACCGTATCCTCCTCCCGCTTATCAAAAGTTAATGCACGGAAGGTATTGGTATAGTCCGCACCATACTTCTGCATCATACTAAGGAGCGCTTCAATAAGAGATTCATCCTGCTGCTCTTCGTTAAATATTCCCAGTTTTGCTCTCATTCCCGTAAGCCAATTACAGTGATACAACTCAGTAAAGTCTGAAATCGCATCCTGAGCCAGTTTAACAGCCTGCTCCCGCTTGACATGCAGCAACGGCAATAGAGTTTCAGCAAATCTTGCGAGATTCCACGCGGCAATATGCGGCTGATTGCCATAGGCATAGCGACCATGAATGTCAATGGAACTGAATACCGTTGCTGGGTCATAGGCATCCATGAAGGCACAAGGGCCATAATCAATGGTTTCTCCACTAAGCGCCATGTTATCGGTGTTCATCACCCCGTGAATAAAACCAACCAGTTGCCACTTGGCAATCAACACGGACTGACGCTTGATCACTTCCTGAAGTAGGAAAAGATAGTGATTATCATCAGCATCAACGTCTGGAAAATGTCTTTGCAATGTGTAATCAGCCAGGGCTCGAAGATCCTCAACAGTACCCCATTTTGAAACGTATTGAAAGGTACCGACGCGCAGATGACTGGCAGCCATGCGGGTCAGAATTGCACCAGGTTGCTCGGTTTCACGGATTACTGACTCACCGGTTGTTACCACCGCTAGGCTGCGGGTGGTAGCAATACCAAGCGCATGCATTGCTTCGCTGATGATGTACTCGCGCAGCATCGGTCCAAGTGTCGCTCGACCATCGCCCCGGCGGGAGTACGGCGTTTTACCTGAACCCTTAAGCTGAATATCAACCCGCTCACCTTGGGGAGTAATCTGTTCGCCAAGCAGCAGAGCCCGACCGTCCCCTAATACAGTAAAATGCCCGAATTGATGTCCTGCGTAAGCTTGAGCAAGAGGCAAAGCGCCTTCAGGAATCTGGTTGCCGGCAAGCACCGCTACGCCATCCTTACTTTGCAGCGCCTGGACGTTCAACCCTAGAGATGTCGCCAACGGATAATTGAGAATGATCAACTTCGGTGAGCATACTGGAGTTGGATTGAGGCTGGAAAAAAATAATTTCGGCAGCCGAGCATAACTGTTGTCTAAGTTCCATCCTGTTTCTATTATTGCTTTTTTCTCTGTCATCATATCTCCTTTTCTTCTATCTTTTTATATCCTACCTTTTCCTTTTACATAAAACAAAAACCATAGGCATTTAATGATTTTTTAGTTGTCTACTTTCTATATCAACGTAACACAGCCCTTTTAGTGTCTGCTTATGCCAATTTATTATACCCTTTCCACACAAAGATGACGTCCTTGACATTAGGTTCGTTTTATATTTTGTGTTTATTCAGCCGAATGATAGAAAGAGATATGGTAGAAGGAACCAGAACACTTAACATGGCATGGTTTAATGATTGGTAAAATTGCAATTCGAGTAAGCTGCAAAAAAAATGAGCCAGGAAGTTGCTCCTAACTCATTTTTAATTGCAACAAACTTGGGCCTAAATAGTCCACTATTGTATGTTACTTTTGTCATTCATTTGGCGAGGATCTTCAATTATCTTTGTTTTTAAAACAGCTGTTCCCAACAGAGTTGCAACAACAGCCCCTACTGAGCTTTGAATAATAGTTATAGGCACCTCCGCCAGTGCAGGAGCCCAACCATAGAGAAAAATTTTAACGATGTAATATCCTGCAACCATCCACGCCGCTGCAGGTAAGAGCGCAAGAAAAGAATGTTTTTTACCAAATGAAGTCTCCAGAATATATCCAGCAATAAAGCCTTCTAATCCTTTTATAATGAAGGTGAACGGCGCCCAAAATGAAAAACCCAACAACAAATCTGCCAAAGCCGAGCCGACACCTCCAGCAATAAATCCACCTTTTTTCCCGAGCAAAATAGCAGACGCAAATACCATTGCATCTCCTAGGTTACAATACCCGTTAGCAGCAGGTGCAGGAATATTAATTGCCATCGTAGTTACAGTCGTCACTGCAATCATAAGAGCATATTTTACCATAAGTCTAACCTTTTTATTATACATTATTTTTACCTCCTCCTATAAACTAAGCAGCTGTTTAATATTGTTGTAAAACACATCTTCCAACTGTTTTTCACTTAACCCGCTGACCATCGTACGTTGAATTTCAACGGAGTAGTCATGAAAAGGTATATCACTACCCCACATAATCCTATCAGAACCGACTTGTTCGTAAGCTTCTTTTATTTTAGTATGCATAGGCATTCCTGATGTTTCCAGATAAATATTAGAGAATTTTTTTGCCATATCTATGGCCGCTTGAATATAAACACCATGACCGTGTCCCATATGAACCATGACGACTTTGACTTTAGGAAAATCTTCCGCTAATTGAGCGATACTCCACGGCAAAGAATAAGGTGGATGACCCGAGTGAATAAAAAGCGGAATAGCTAGATCTTCCGCAGCTTGAGCAATAGGATGGACAATTTCTTCATTAGCAATAAACGACTGCATAAGCGGATGAAGTTTTATTCCTTTGAAACCACATTCATTAACATAATGATAGACTTCATCTACTGCTTTTTGACCCTCATATGGGTTGACCCAAGGTATACCAATCAGACGTTCCGGATATTGGCTAACCGCTTTTTGAGTTTCTTCATTAGGAATGGTACAAATGATTGTTTTTTCAATTTCATATTGATCCATTTTCTTTACCATCTCATCCGGTGTAATCCCTACATTGCACCAACTACCAAAATAACCAATGTGAGCATGCGCATCAATCTTTTTCATTTTTTATTTCCCCCTCTTATTTTTTTGTTAAATTGTAACGCAACAATTAATTTGTAAATAATGATGCCCGATATATATTTCATAACAATAATATTACAAAGTAGATTGTATTGTCAATATGTAAAGATAAATAGTAATAAAAGCATTTTATATCGATACAATAATATATAATGACTCTATTCTCCTTTACTTATCACTCAAAAATAGAAAGAGCAAGTCACGAACCGTCCCCAACAACAGGATTGTTGCCATGGATAAAGAGAAGGTCTTTTTGCAAAAAAGTATCTATCTTAATACATAAACAACAGATCAAAAAACAAAATATTGAAACCTCATAGCTTACAAATCCGCGACTTCATTCTTCCGAGACAATCAAAAATTTTGCGCACAAGTATTATTTAGGCTCAACTATCAATTATTAGCCGATAGTTGATAGTTAAAGCCTTTTGTGCGTGCAAAACTTCCGATTGTCCCCTTCACAAACCGTCCCCACTTGCCTTTGTAACGATGGTTTTGAAAATGTGGAAGTTGAGTAACTACCACAATATATTAATATAAGCAAAGCTTAACATGTCTTTTTCATATTGGACATGCTTTTTTATGCTTATATGAGGATAATTTACCTCGATATTATGGAGGTGATAAAAAACACATTGGGTGATTTTTATGAAATAAGGCTGACAAATGGAGCTTTTGGATATTATGAAGTAGACGAGATACTATAAAAGCACTAGCATCTTTTTTTTAAAAATATTTTTTACTTGGTGCAAAATACCTAAAAACAAATAAAAGAAATGGAAAGGAAAGTTACTATGAAAATATTTCGTAATTCAAGTGTTAGGAAAAAACTATATTCGGGATTTGGTTTAGTGTTAGCCATTTTAATAGGGTTATCTTTAATATCTTATTTCAACACATCTAATTTTAAGAAAGCAAATAATTGGAATCAACATACTTATCAGGTTTTAATGGAATTACAAGGTTTGCAGGAAAGTATGATAAATATGGAAACAGGCCAGCGAGGATTCTCTATCACAGGAGACGAAAATTTTTTAGAACCTTATAAAATGGGGAAGACCAATTTCGATACTTATTTTAATAAAGCCAAAGAATTAACAATAGATAACCCTAAACAACAGGAATTACTCCAAAGTATACAAGAATGTGAGGTTAATTGGCTTAAAATTGCCCAAGAAAGTATTGAACTACGACATAACGTTACAACGGGTATCAATACTATGGATGATGTCATCCTTAATGAACAGGCTGCTAAAGGTAAATCTCAAATGGATGCCTTACGACAAACAATTTCTGAAAGTAGGAATATGGAACTTTCCCTTTTAGAAGAACGAAATGCAGCATTAGAAACATCAATGAATAAAACTAATTGGACCTTATTATTTGGCACATCGATAGCAGTATTATTATCAATTTTCGTTGCAGTCGTCATTACAAGAAGTATAATCGTACCTACGCGAAAACTAATAGCTGTAACCAATGTTATTAGCGAGGGTGATTTGACAGCAGAAATCAAAATTGCGTCAAAAGATGAAATAGGGGAATTAGCGCAAAGCTTTTCTAAAATGACCACGAATTTGCGTGATGTTATAGGACAAGTTTCTAAAGTAACAAACAAAACAGCAACTTCCAGCCAGCAACTTTCGGCGGTTACGCAAAACATGGCGTCAAATATGGCTGAAGTTTCTGCTTCCACGGAAGAAATTGCAGCTGGGATGCAGGAAAATTCTGCTTCTATTGAGGAAGTTAACGCTTCTCAGGAAGACATCAGTTCTGCATTAAATGAATTGGGCAACGAGTTAATAGAAGGGGAAAATAAATCTGCAGATATTAAAGGAAAAGCAGTTGAAGTAGCAGGCAATGCTAAAAAATCTTTTGCTTCAGCTAAAGAATTAGCGGAAAATATTAAAGGTAAATTAGAGAAAGCAATTGAAGAAGCGAAAGTAGTAGATGAGATTTCTGCACTGGCAACAAATATCGCAGGCATTGCCGATCAAACCAATTTATTAGCACTTAATGCGGCCATTGAAGCAGCTCGGGCCGGCGAACAGGGGCGTGGCTTTTCCGTCGTAGCAGACGAAGTAAGAAAACTGGCGGAAGAATCGGCAACAACGGTAAAAGACATTCAGGCTTTAACAGGAAACGTTCAAGGAAGCGTTAAAAATATGGTGGATCATGCTAATGAATTGCTGCAGTTTATGAATGAAGATGTCACAAGAGATTATACTATTCTGGTAGAAACCGGTGAACAATATGGAGAGGCTGCTGATGTATTTGCAATGCTGATGAAAAGTATGAAAGAACGCGGTGATTATGTCTTGAATACAACAACTGAAATTAGCAAAGCAATAGAAAGCGTTGCTGCTACAACCGAGCAAAGTGCTGCTGGTTCCCAGGAAATTGCCAAGGGAATTGAACATTCCAGTAAAGCGATAGGAGAAATAAATTCATCGGCCAATGATCTGACACAAAATGCAGCTCAATTAAATAAGCTGGTACAAAAATTCAAACTTTAGGAATAACAAACTACTTAAAAAAGTGCCAACCCCAGTGGCAGACGAGCTTTACAACCTCGTCTGCCACTGGGGTTTCTTTTATATCAAATTTATATCTCATATGGAGGTGAACAGGCAAACATTTCATTCATATTTATTGGGGGATATTTTAAGGAGGGCATTTCCGTGATCCTGATTTTAATTACTTCCCTACTTGGGGGATATGGAAACAATCAAACAACTCAAGAAGAATTAACAAAGGTTCGTTTATGTGAAGTCGTACATTCCATTTTCTATGCACCGCAATATGTCGCTATTAATGAGGGGATCTTTGCCGATGAAGGATTGGACATCGAATTGACGACCGGACAGGGTGCCCATAATGTT